>NZ_JAZRKF010000001.1:0-109554 GCF_045646205.1 Methanobrevibacter sp.
TCTTTCGACTTGCATGGCTTAATCGAATCCCAATAGCAGTAGCATCTGCCAGGATCAAACAGAATTGAACACATAACAGACATAATAAAATAATATTATGAAGTACGCTAAAAAAATATAGACGAGTAAATACACTAAAATATTGATATCAATATTTCACCACATCTACAAAACCAACATCATACTCGAAAAAACTCAAGTACTCATAAAATGTATCGCTACATGCGGAATGCAACCATCATAGTCATGATTGTTGAATACAATTTGACTTAGGTCATCGCCATAATACACATAGCACATCTAATAGACAGAGTTATTTAATTAACAAAATTAATTAAAATATATTGCAAAAATATATTTTTTAAAATAATTCAAATTATAAATTTTCATATTAATAAAATACTGATAAAACACTTCCCAAATCTAATTTAAGAATTGGTTATGAAATTATTTAATAAAAATTTTTTAAAAAAATAAAATGTTCCTTTCATGAAAAAAATAAATAAAAAAAATAGTTAATTCTTAAAATGCAATATTATAAAAAGAGTATATAAAAAAATAATCGTCTAAAAATAACTAGTATATAAACTTAACTATTTTTTTGTGATTTTTTAATGACTGATATGATTCTGGTTAAACTTCTATGCATTTTAATAGCATACTGTTCAACAAGTTCAAAGCCCACCTCATCAATCATAGGATTTAAATCAACATAATGGGGACTTGCCATACACAGATATGCATCTTCAGCCATATTATCATAGATTGCATGGAAAAATTCCTTGAAAATATCGTCTCCATCGATGTCTCCTGTTGAAGTGGATATCCCATAAGGGGGATCTGTAACTACACCTGCTACCTTTTCATACATTTTAAGTTCACGGACATCCAAGTGAAATGTCCTGTAATCCTTTATGCCACAGTAATCCAAATTGATGGCTGTTCCGTTTTTCATTTTCCAGTTGACATCTGAACCTACAACCTTACATCCGATGAGTCCCGCCTCTATTAAAATTCCACCGGTTCCGCAAAACGGATCAAGCACCAGCTGGCCTGCTTTAACACGGGAGAGATTTACCATGCATCTTGCCAGTTTCGGACTCATTGATCCAGGATAGAAAAATGGTCTTTTGTGAGGTTTTATATCTTCGAAATGTTTTTTGTTGAGATGATATTTTTCTATTGCAATATAAATAGTATCTTCAAATGCAACTAATCTAACAAGTGATTCAGGTTCTTTTAAGTTAACCTTTATGTTTTCACATTTTTCCAAAATCAGTGACCCTGCTCTTCTTTCAAAGGCTACGGTATCAATATCTGAACTGAATCTTTTAACCCTTACGGCAAAAGTCTCATCAATATAATCCTGCCAGTCAATTGCCAGCATATCCTCTTCAAAATCGTCTACATCAGAGGTTTTTATAATCTGGTGAACCTCATGGGTATAGCCGAGACGTCTTGTGAGTATCTGATAATATTCATCGATGTTTTTTTGTGATATGTCACTTAATATGACCAGTCCCTCAGTTATTACGTTGAGTGTGGCTTTCATATCTTCACATTCAATAACTGCCTTAAGCTCACCCTGCGGCAATAGAGGATGTTCCTGGGATTGTATACATAAAAGTTCCATCTGCTCACCTGACATTATCTTTTAAATTTATCAAAATGTCTTCTTACAACACTTTCACTTGATTCATCCACATGATTTGTTTCAACTTTGGAATCTTTAGTGTCAAAGTCATCATATTGATAGTCTCTTTGATTATCTTCATAGTAACTGTCATCACTGTAGGAATATTCATCGCTTCTTTGATAATAACGGGAATCGTCTTCATAATCATTTGCCATTGCACGATTAATGTTGTGTTCAAGATTCTCATCATAGGGTTCATATTCATATTTAGGTCTTTGAACGTCCCTATATTCCAAATCTTCAGGGTAATATTCATACTGTCTGCGCTGATACGGCTCCTCCTGTTTGATAGGAGTTATAACAACGTCATCATAATCATCATTCGGATAAATTTCCTGTCTGGATTCGGGATAATATTCCTGATTGGATTCATTATAGTAATTTTGAGGATTTGGTCTTCGATAATCATCCTGAGGGTTTCTGTAAAATCCCATTCTAGGGTCCTGATAACTTCTGTTTCTGGACATGTTTGAAAATATTATCTCTTCAACTTCAGAGGGATTTGAAATATTTTCAATAGCTATCTGATTATTGTCATATGCGCTGAAAACACTTACAGATCCAACATTGAACATTCTTGCAAAAATGCTTTGGGAAGTATTGATATCCTGAATTGTAGCATAGGGCATGTAATTCTTACGGTTTAGAAATACTCCTGATTTGACAATTATTTTGGAATCTGTCAGGATGTATTCCTTGGAATACCATCCGATAATCTGCCAGATGATATATAAAATAATTATCAGCATGAGCACGAAAACGGCAATTGCAGTATACCTCGTTAAAGGCAACTGAATTTGGGATATTAAATAGACCTGCATTTCGCCTATAAATTTAATAACAAACCCTGATAGAGATAAAACAACAATTAATAAGACAACACCTAAAATAGCTTTCTTACAGCCGAAGATTAAGTTAGGCTTAGCCTCATAAATAACTCTCTCATTAGATTGATTATCTTTTTTTCCAAACATAATAATACTATAAGATTTTAATTTTAAATAAAGTTTTACAAAAAAAGTATTAAAAAATAAGCCTCAGCTCGCCCATCATTCATCACCAATCAGAGCTCATAGGGTTCATCATAGGCTTATTTATTAAATGAAATTTATCCAAACATCACACCGGCTTCTTTTCTGAATTCCTCATCATGTTCGGAGTCAACAACCTTATTGACTGCATCCATAAAGTCAGCGACACTTACCTTATCACGTTTTTCACGGATTGCAAACATACCGGCTTCAGTACATACTGCCTTTAAATCTGCACCAGACAAACCGTCAGTCAAATCGCACAGTAAATCGATGTCTGCCTCTTCATCCAATGCCATTCTTTTAGTATGGATTTTAAGAATCTCTTTTCTTCCTTCCTCATTAGGAAGAGGAACTTCAATGAATCTGTCAAAACGGCCAGGTCTTAAAAGAGCAGGGTCTAGAATATCAGGTCTGTTGGTTGCACCGATAATACCGATGTCCCCTCTTGATTCAAAACCGTCCAGTTCAGCGAGCAATTGCATTAAAGTCCTTTGAACTTCTCTGTCACCACTGGTTGAACTTTTAAGCCTTTTAGCTGCAACAGCATCAAGTTCATCAATGAAAATAATAGCCGGAGCTTTTTCTTTAGCCAATTCAAATACTTCACGTACGAGTCTTGCACCTTCCCCGATGTATTTTTTAACGAATTCGGAAGCTACAATTTTAATGAATGTAGCATTAGTCTCATTAGCTACAGCTTTTGCAAGCAATGTCTTACCTGTTCCCGGAGGACCGTACAATAAGATTCCCTTAGGAGGATCTATACCTATTTTTTCAAATAATTCAGGTTCTTTTAACGGCAACTCAACAGTTTCTTTAACCTCAATGATTTGCTCTTCCAAACCACCTATTTGCTCATAGGTAACATCAGGTTTCGTTTCGATTTCCATACCTGAAACGTTTGCATCTTTTTCAGACGGCAATACTTCAACTATACCGAATGTCTGCTGGTTTAGAGCAACTCTGGAACCCGGTACCAATAATTTTTCATCTAAGAATTTTGAGTAATTAACAAGAAAACTAGGACCAGTACTACTTTTAACTGTCATCCTATTTTCATCTAAAACTTCAGTAATCGTAGCTAAAACTAAAGGGGGAGATCTAAACCTTTCAACTTCGGAACGTAGGGATTTAGTTTCTCTTTCTAATCTGATTTTTTCATTTTCAATTAGAACTTTATCTTTTTCTAATTTCCTAACTTTCCACATTAAGTTACTTTTAGCTTTGGATTTTTCTTCACGGACAGATGCAATTTCATCTTCCAAAGATTCGATTTTTTCAATTAACTCCTCTTTTGAAGAATTTTCCAAATCATCAAAATCATTCATGTGAATCATCTCCATGTAAATTTCTACAACTAAGTACTTTTAATAACATTTAGTTATACACTAAAATAACCAATACTTCCTATACTCTCCATATAAAAAATATGAAATTCCTAATATAAAATATTATAGCATTATCAATTTAATAAACTTTATTAAAATTTCACAAAAAAAGAACATAAAATTTATAAACACATGAAAATATAATATACACTAGAATATGTTCACTCATCGTAGTATCTCATATTCTACTGTTTCTCATACTGTACTGTACTGGTGAAACTGAAACCATTCTTGTCAAAGCAGATGTATGGTTAAAAAAATGTCTAAATGTGGGTTTGGTTGCAGGATTATATTAATCTGCAACCTTTTTAGACAAAAAAACTTTTTTTATCAAAACATTAGTAATGCCTAAATTCCATAATTTATTATAGTATGAATACTAAAAACTAATTTTAATAGAAAACAATAACTTCATACAACTGCAAAAAAGGTGATTAATGTAAAAAAAATAGCAATATTTATTTTACCTCTATTCCCCTTGGCAGGAATGGAGGTGAGCAAGATTTCCCTTTCATGGATATTTTTATTCCTGGAAGGTATTATTTTTCTTTTTCATTTGCTTAGTTTAATAAACTAAGATCCCATCCAAATGAAAATTGAAAAAAGAATTAAAATTGTTGACCTGATGAATGGTTCTTGGTTATTATAAAGAGTTCCCACCTCTTGAAGTTCTGTCTAATTCTTCCATTCATTTTTCATATTTTATGATATAATAATAAAACTAATTTTTATAATATTTATATGTTATGAATTAAATTTTCTAAAAAAAATAGACCAGGAACATCATTAAAATGTTCCTGGCCCATCAAAAAATAAAGGAGGAAAAAAATGGTCGCTTATTCCACTAAAAAAAACTCTCCTCATACACAATAAAAAAATGTAATCATAGGAGAATAAGTAGTTTTATTGTACAAAATCTTCATACACTTTCTCAGATTCATCCGTAATATCATACTCATGTCGAAGTTTATTTAACTTAATCTGTTCATCAAGAATTTCATCAGTTAAACCCTCTTCAGCATACTTCTTATTCAATATTCTTTGTTGATTACGTAACTGCACTTCTAATTTAGTTCTTTCAATATCATCCATTCAATCACCCTCTACTAATTATACAAACGCTTTTCTGACTTATACCATTGATGTATGATTGTTGAGTAGCTCTTGATCTACTTTCAATATATCCATAATATCCATTACCGCAACGAGTTCCTAAACTATTTAAGATAGACATCGTACTGTTACAGTTTTTTGCTACCTCATAATGGCCGTCGGAGTTTCTATAGAGTAAATGGAAGAACAATGCAGCAATATCAATATAATGCTGTATTTCATCCCATGTTAAGTCACTTTTGTTCTTCCAAGTCATTTTCAAATTGTACCCATATTTCTTATTAAACCACGCCAAACCAGTCGCCAAACCTTGATGACTTGTACCGCCACTAGTAGTACCACAAACACTAGCCAATGTAGCTTCAGATAATTCAATACCAGTCAGGCGGTAAATGCACTGCATTAAACTATGTGGGCCACATCGTACGGAATTTGTTTGACCTAGTTTTCCAGGACCCTGCACTGTGATATAAGGATATAACTTCACAGGCTCAGGCTCAGGCTCTGGTTGTGGAGCTTCATTAATAGTAATACTATTACGAATCTCTGAAGGCAAATGAAACATATCTCCAAGATATTTAGCAGTAATAGTATAATTTCCAGGATTCAAATTAATATTTAACTTATACAAACCATCCTTATCTGCGGTTCTACGATAAGGAACACCATTCACTGTTAACTCAACATCCCCTAACACACGCCCAAAATCATCATACACAGCACATTGATACATTGTACCATCACGATAAGTCATATTAATATCAGTGCCTTCCATACGTGTTTTACTGCGTACAATAATAGTCGTAAATGCAGTAGCAAGATTATACTCCTCATCCCTAAAAGTAATTAAAGGAGTATATTCTCCAGGATTTAAATTAATATTTAACCTAGCGATACCATCAGCATCAGTTTTTCTTGTATAATCCTCCCCATTAACATTAAAAGTAACCATTTTACCAGATAAAGCAGTGTTTCCTTCATATAAACCTACTTCTAACTGGTCTTTTTCACCATACGTTTTAACTAACTCTTTAGTGATTAATCTAGCATTCTTTTTATCATTCCCTAAAATGCTCTTTATCCAATCTATAAATTCCATTTTTTCACCTTCTTATGTAAATAACAACATTTTTTCAAATCTTTATTACAAGTTCGCCTATAACAACAACCTTTGTGCGGATCAGATTTCTTCATTTTTCTTTACTCCCCGGGAACCGTCCATGAAGCAGAACCACAGAATTGCATTCCAGCACCATTGGTTCTAAAAAATTCAACAGAACCATCAGTTTTCACCCTCAAACGAACATCATTAGGTAAAACATTTCCAATATAAACAGTGAAAGCTGGAGCACACCCTGCGGGAACTGATAAATTTGTGCTAACATACTTATCCACATCTAGTTTGTTAACAGTCCATGGTTCCACAGTTAACACTACAATATTACCTGATTTGCTAATTTTAAAAAGACTATGCATATATGGTTCTTCTACAGCAATCAAGTTAGGTAAGTCATCTGCTTTTGCAAAATAAGATGAATCATGACCATCCAACAAGTCTGCATCTAAGCCACTATCGGATCCATCTACATTCTTGATCTTCGATAGTACTTGACTTGGAGTATCAGTAGTACCGTCAATACCATTTCGGCCTGCTGGTCCTTGTATTCCTTGCTCGCCTTGGTCTCCTTTATCTCCTTTTTCTCCTTTTTCTCCAGTGTCTCCTTTGACACCTTTTATATTTCCTATTATAGCACACGGCATTTTTTATCACCTTTAAAACTTTTAAAAAAAATCAATTTAACTAACATTTACATGACACATTCCAGATGCAACAATCCTATTAACTGAATCAGCAAAATATACTCTAATATTGTATATACCAGCATTACTTACTGTCATTGCATACCAACCGTACGATAAAGTATATTTTGTAAATGATGCACCATTATTAAAGTCAACATAAACATAACCCTCCAAGTAATCGTTATTTTGGTCAGTACATCCAAAATATATTTTATTACCATGAACCATTGACATATTACTTAAATCAGAAGGTGCTTCAGTAGTATTGTTATTATACCCAATATATGCTTTAAACACTCGTGCATTAGATATAGCAGTATTTAATACTTTTCCTTGTGCTGCTGATAATGCATTTGTTGTAGAATTAGAAGATAAACTATTTTCAACAGCCGGAATATTAGAAGCACTTGCTACTTCTTGCCATGAACTCCATGCAGTTTGACCATTATTATATGTTCTCCAAAATATTTTCGGTGATGATTTATCAACTTGATAAGCCTCCTGAACAACTTTACCTCCAGTATTATTATATACAAGCAATATCATTGCTTTTGAAGTTGTCCACGGTTTTGTACCTGCCAAATTACCAATATTATTACCATGACAATAATACTTTCCTTGGTCAGCTTCTGTATTTAAATTATCTAAATTATAATCATTCGCAGAAGCACCCATTGTTATTGAATCAATAAAGGATTTTTTTGTTACCGTAGTTGCTAATTTACTACTTTCAATAGTAGAATCTGCTATGTTTCCATTAACAATAGTTTTACTCAAATCATTTGTGAGTTCAGATAATTTTGTAACTTTGTTTGCTCCAGTCGCAATTCCTGCTAATTTTGTTTTTTCGGTAGAACTAAATCCTGTATATGTTGATTGTGATAATGGGTTTTCTGTTGTTCCAGTAGGCAATGTATCAATGTGAGTGTCTAATTTAGTAACTCCAACATTTGTAAGACAATTGTCTACTTGTATATATGCTCCCCCATATTTATTGGCATGTCCTTTTCCAATAATAAGATTCCAAGTTCCTGCACTCACCTTATAAAGATAACATGGCAAGTCATAACCTGAATGAGTAATGCTCGCAAGTGTAGGGTCTGCAGTAGCAACATTTAAGAATTTTACCTGAACAACACTTTTTTCAGTTCTATCCCTTTGATAAATTGTAAAAACAATTGGTGTATCTTGATATCCGGAAAAAAATTGTATTTGTGCTACTCCAATATATCCTGCACTATTATCAGTTCCTTTTACGAAGAAATCAAAATGTGGATGTTGATGGTCTTCTTTCGCATATTTATCACTTGTTCCAACAGTCCCGACAATACTATCTGTTTTTGGTGTTGCAGTCGCAATCGTTGGAATATCAGAAGTCCAAGCGATTTCTTTCCAAGCACCCCATCCAGTTGTTTCTGTTGCATTATATGCTCCAATACGAACAAAAGTTTGTGGGTCAGAAGTGTTATAGAATGTTAATGTTTGTTTAACACCATATCCATTAGTCTGATTTTCTACTAACAAAGTGAATGCTTTCCGCGTATTATTCGGTAGATTATCAATATATGTTGTTTCAGTATTGTCTTTATTATAATAAAATCCAGGAGTAATGTATTTATTTAAATTATTATGTTCAGATTCTGTTCCATTAAGAATGCGGGTTTTGAATCTATTTGTTAATTCAGTATTTAATACTTTTCCTTGTTCTGCGGTTAATGCTTTGTCAGTTCCACCAGTAGTCAAGTCATTCACTAATTTTACAATACCCTTTGCACCTGTGGATGATGTCGGCAAATCAGATGCTCCATGTGAATGGGTTGGCAAATCAGATGCCTGTACATTTACTGTTCCAGTTATATGTCCTTCAGAATCATATGTCAACTTTTTAAAATTACCTGTTATATCAGCAGTAACAGAATTGCTATGTTTTAAACTTGCTCCATCTTTTGTCAATCCTGTACCTGCTCCATTAACATATGTGGTTGAATCTACACTACCATCTGCTTTAAGGAATTGTGAAGATGTTCCACCATCTTTAATAATTTTGCCAGGGAATGTAACATTTTGATTTTCATCAAATGTATATACATGACCAGTCTCTGCTAATGTTGATGGAGCGGTCCAACATGATTCACCAAATAATCTTATTTTTTGTACATTAAAATTATAACTGCCGATTGTTGTACAAGTAAATGTTAATCTAATATTTTGTATTCTTGTACCATTAGTTTGATTTGCAAATCCTCCAAATGTTAATGCTAAAGGTATACTATTCCATCCAGAGTATCCACCAACATTGTAAGTATCTACAGTTGTCCATGTTGTAGGAGTACCATATGTTGAAGTTTCTATTTTACATTTACAACCACTACATCCACCTGTTGAAAAATAAATCATAAGTTTTCTTGTATATAAATAAATTTTACTTGCTACATTTGGTTCACCAGCTTTTAATGTGATTCTTAATTGATTATTTACTGATTTTGTAGCTCCATTACCTGCTTGGAAGCCAGCAGGATAAAGTTTTGTTGTAACAAGCTTTTTTTTATTTGTTTTACCTGTTGCATCAGTAGCTATTTCAGTCCATGTGTTACCATTATCTGTTGAAGATTCTATAATAATATTATCTTCGGTTAAATATGCTAAACGATTCGTACTAAATTCTTCATACATTGCCATATCTAATGGACTTACTTGATTTGCTAATGCGACACCTTCCCAATCAATATCTGTGTCATGATGAGTATGTCCATTATAACTTATTTCAGTCCATGAACTCCAGTTTCCAGTTGTTTTGAATCTTGTATAAGTTTTTCCATTGTTAAGAAATGTAAACACTTGTTTAATATATGTATTTAAACCAAATGCCTGCACAAGTAACACATATCTTGAACCATAAGTATCATCTGGAGTATGTAAAGATGTTTTGTTTCCGCCACGATTACCAATGTAGAAACCAGTGCCATATACTAAATCCAAATCATAAGGGTCATTTACTGTACCATCAATTTCAATAACTTTGGGAATTCTATCATCAGCCAATCTTGAATCTGTATCTTTAACATATCCTGTTAAATCAATATCTCCGGCTATAATATCGTCCACTTCTTCTTTTGTTGCTAAAGTGTCTATTTCTGCCTTGATGACTTTATTTTGTACTGGGTTTGTAGAAGTGCTTGATAAACTTGAATCCACAGTTGTTTTATTAGCACCTGTAGCAATACCATCTAATTTGGTTTTATCTAAACTACTCATTAAACCATTGGCAGACTGAGTAGCAACATCAGTAGATGCTCTACTAGTGTCAGTTGGGTGGACATGGTCGGCTTTCGCAAAAGTAGATAATGAACCTGCACTTTGAGTACCATCCATCTTAATATTAGAAGCAGTACTGTTAGCTGTTGGAACTGTTGGTTTTGCTTCAGTTGTAATTTCTCCATTTCCATCAGTTACAACATTTTTACTTGCATTATCTGTTGTTCCTACTTTACCGTCGTTTTGTAAGTTTCCATGAGCATGACTAAAATCACTTATCTTATTTTTAGTGATTGAAGTTACTTTATCATTTGTAACTGCACCATCAGCAATCTTAGCAGTAGTAACATTAGAATCAGCAATCTTAGCAGTTGTTACATTCCCATCTTTAATTTTTGCTGTTGTAACATTTCCATCTTTAATTTTTGCAGTAGTGACATTAGCATCTTTAATTTTTGCTGTTAAAACACTATCACTAGCAAGTTGGGTTGATCCAACACCCCCATCTTTGATTTTAAATTGATTATTTACAATTGTTAATGTAACTTCATCCGGAGGATAAGATCCAATATCTTTCGCACGTAAATACAAATGTTCATCTGTTGCAGTATTATCTTTTGAATTAACAACCCAATCAATATATATGTCACCCACTTCATACCCATTTACAGGTTGATTTGCAGTAGTACACGTTTTAACTGAAGTAGATTTCACAAGAAAGTCTTTAGGAATATTAATTTTAACTCCAACCTGTGACCCATTCTGTTTTACAACATATGTAGCAGCATAACCCTGTTCAGCTGAAGATTGCTTTTCAACAGTCACTACTTTTTCATCAACAGCAGTTTTCAAAACTTTCCCTTGATATGCTGATAATGCAAGACCATCTGCATGGCTTGCTTGAGTTAAACCATTTATTGTTTTTACATGCCCATATTTAGAAGTTGAACCAAGACCATAGGTATTAGCTGTGCTTGCATGGTTTTTTATGGCGTAACCTGCATCAATCTCTGCTTTTGTGTAATAATTATCCAGATGTTTTACTGCAATATAATGGCCGATTTCCATTTCAAAATGATTTTCACCTTCTGGATCTGCAATATAAAGATATAATGTTCCTTCTAGTTCACCAGGTGTTTCAACATGATGGAATATTGGAGGATGTTCCTCATCATTGTAGTACACATAGAGTTTTCCGTCTTCATCATTTCCAAACAGTGTGAAAAATCCTGGCGGGGGTATTTGAATATCTGCACATTCATTGTTCGCAATCATCCCATATAATTCATTGATTGCAGAAGTTACATCATTTGCTCTTGTAGCGAGTGCTCCTTCGTTCACAAAGTCTTCTAATGATTTTACATGCGTTCCTAACTTTGTTACTCTTAGGTTTCCGCAGGTATTATCTAGTTTATCTTTTTCAGCGTTTGTTAATTTAGTCATACAATTGCCTCCCTGGAAACGTTTCCAATTTTTAATTTGGAATCTGATTTGATTTTTGGATTATACTTCTTCTCTGTAATTTGTGCCTTGAACACCATACTATCGGGTAGTTTGATATATACAAAGTCTCCAGCTTCTAAATCCAAGTTTTCTTCAGTTAAATCTACTTCAATATCCTCTGATTTTTCTAACCAATTCGTATTATCACCAGAACCATTTAATTTTTTCCAGCAACCAATTAAAACCTCTTCAATGGATTGTTCTGAAGTTTCAAAAGGCTCTAATTTGGGATTGTCATTTGTCATGTGAGTATAATAGAAATCTGCTGAGGTTATAGGAGCATGAATAAACATGTCACCTTTCTCTTTTACATAAGGGAATGGTGCTAATTCATATAATTTTACGGAATCTGATTTTAGACTTTTTAATGTTGCTCCTTCGATTTTTATACTTATATCTCCATGCCATGAGTCTAATTTTGAGTTTTCAGTTAGTATTTGGTTTAATCTTATTTTAGTTTCATCCTCTCCGTTATTGTCATCATTAGCTGTGACTTCTTTGTATTCTTGATGTACTTCCTGTATCGTTTCGGTGCGTGTTTCTTCGGTGGTTGCTTCAGCAGGAGTTAATTTTACTCTAGCACATTTTCCACCACCCCATTTGTCGCCACCACAGTATCCACAGTAGTCTGCATCACATCCACCTTTTTTCATACTGCAAGTTATTTCACCTTCATAAACGCCTTTAGGATTATCAGTTAATGTACCAGATTTGTGACAGTTCGGACAGTAATTTTTCCATGTTTTCGTGAAACGTTTATAAGGTGTTTTTGGATAGCCGCAGCAACCACAGGAAGGCATCATATTAACCGTTATAACATCATTGGCAGGAACAGATTCTGTAACTTCAACTTCTTTTTCTTCAATTGTTTCAAAGAATTTCATGAAAACGATTTCTTTTTTATTGAAATCGATTGTAATATCTGTATCATCCTGTATTAGATTCACATCACGGAATCCTATTACGAAAGATTCTGGTGTGTTTTGACTAATATTTTGTTTAGATATTGTTATAGTGATGTTTTCTGCACCCGCCGTCTTTGTGAGAGTCATTACAGGGTATGATTCACTTATATAATTATTTAAATCATACATGTTTTTCCCAGGTAAAGGATTAATTGGTGTTTGATAGGGAATGTTATTTGACTCACTGGTGTTTTGAGTGTACACGTAAGGCATATACTCATAATTATCATTATCTACAATGCGACGTACATTATATTGTACTTCAGATGGTAGAAGTTTGTTTAACTTCGGATAATCTTCAGATCTACAGACCACTTTCTTTTTTGTAGTTAAATATTCTGCAAATATGTAGATTAACCATTGAAAACTTAATCTTCCATGAGCTGTTGAAACAGTAGTGTTAATATGGCCTGTTTTTGCTATATAATCCTGAACACTATATGATAAATTGTTAATCTCTGTTTCTTCAAAAACACAGTTTAAACGGTCACTTGTAGTGATGTTTGGAGGTTCAACAATGATTAAATAAATATTTTCATCAGGATTTATCAGGTATTTTGTTGCCATATCCAGAAATTGACTCATTCCGACAGGTATGACTTCAGTTCTTATGTCATAATCCTCTTCATCCTCTTTTTTTACTTTAATCTTGAAACTCATAGGAATAGTATCCGGAATAATGCCAAAAGTAGTAATCTTTTCATGCAGATTTTTAGCAGCAATTAAGAAATCCTCTTCAAGGACATTATAATTCACATAATAAGGCATTATTCTTTCGTTGTTAATGTCCAAATTATAGAATTGTTGTAAAATCTTGTTATAATCTACATTACTATTGTTTTCTGATTTGATAATCGGCATGATTCCCAATGCGTTTTTGCTTTCATCACTACTATATTCCAGTTTATTAGTATTTTCACCTACAGTAACCCTTTCCAGGAGCTGTGAATGTGTTACTCCATAGTTTTCAGGTTTAAGCAGACTTACTTTTTTAATGATTTTATTACCATCCAAATTATAATGGTATTTAAACATTAATCCTGTAGCATTTTCAATCTCTTTAAGAAGATTATACTTTGTAATTGTTCCCTGGACAGTAACATACTTCTTGTCATAGCTTATTTCAGTTAAATCTGTAGCGTCAACAGTGTAAAAACCTTTGAATAGTAAGTTTAACATGTTGAAAGATATTTTAATTGTTTTTCCTGAAACATACTGTTTGAAAATAGGATCACTAATATAGAAAGGTTCACAGTTATTCATCTCATAAACTAACTCTTCAGCTTCTAAATGAATGAGATTATCTACAAAACCTACTTCAACTTCAGTGTTAATTACGAATAATATATTATCTATTAGGAGTTTGTTTCCTTGTTTAAAGAGGTATTGGTCTTTTTTCACATCTGTTAATTCACAATCAAAATCTAAAGACCTGTATCCTCCGTAAGTGTCTGTGATTTCAACACTTGCATCTGCATCATCCATGAATTCCAGGATGTTTTCATCATGATCTAAAATTACAATCACCCTAATCACCCTTTTAATTCATAGTATTTTACTTCAGAAATTTTACAATTGACACTAGTTGTGAAATCAAAATAACCTGATAATGTGAAAAAATCACTGTCTAGTGTAATACAATTAGGATCTATACCAAACCATTCGCCAAAGGATTCATAGGAAAGTTTACGATTTCCACAGTCAAGTTTCAACAAAGTGTTTAATGGTAAATTATCAATGAATTCACCTGTTAATGTTAATTTTTGCCCTGTTTTGCTTTCAATTAACATTATTTCACTATCATGACTTAAAATGTAGAATAATATTACAGGTTTTACTTTTCCCATGTGGCCTGTATGACCTGTTGCAGCACTTTCTGTTTCATGCAGATTGCGAGCCAGTCCTGAAGGTACAATCAGTTCAACTTCACATTCATAAGCACCGTCCACAGCTTCAGCATCCATTGTATCTTCGATATAATAATCATAACCTACGTCTGGAGCGTAAAAGAAGCTGATAGTTTTTAATATTGGATTATCGAGACTGTCTCTTTCAGGATATAACCATTCTACAATATGTTGTAAAGTATCGTTGAGCTCTTCGATAGTTGCACATTCACAGGTGGTGAATTTAAGTTTTAATTTGTTTTCTTTGATGTTTATCCTGTTTGGATATTCGCCATCAGCACCATCTACTTTAAATGTGTTAATATCATAGTTTGCTCCTCTTGGAATTTCGGAATCTGCCATTAGGTCTAATTGATAATACTTTGAAGAAATTCCATCAACAAAGAATTCCCAACAGTCATTATTCAGCGTGTAATATAAGTGTATTCTTATATTTTTCATTTGAACGTTCAATGGTGTTTGATTATCATATAAATCATCAACTTGCAGATAGAACACTAGGTCTTTTAATAGACTGGCGATGTCTGTAAACCGTAAACCTAACGTTTCAAATTTACCTCCGAACTTGAATGATTGAGTATTTTCATCAATAGTTAAACTTTCAGAACTAAAGTCAAATTCATCTATACCATTGTGGCCAAAACCTAATGTAAGACCAATATTTTCTTCAGCAGAAATATCACCAGTAATCTCCAAACCGTGAGGTATCAAATACTCATTATCCTCCAAACCCATCCAATCAATCAAATCAAAATAATGCTTGCTTGACGGATTCTTTTCCGGAGGTTCTAATAAAAGATTCGTATAATCATCATTTGTAATAAGAGCATTCAAATCCTCAAAAGCCAAAGCAGGATACTCATAACCATAATAATAATCAGCATGAATCACAAAAAGATTACCAAACTCAATTTTACCCTGATCAACTTCAATATAATTACCATAAAACCTGAAAGACAACTTCCGGGATTCATCATAAGTGAATTTAACAGCCAATAACTGCCAGTCCCCAATTTGAGTTACTTTGGATGTGAATTTCTCACCATTATTCACTACAGAAGCACGGGCATTTTTCATACCTTTAATAATGTTGTTTGTTCCTGTTACACGGCAAAGACAGCCGAAAACATATTCCTGACCGTCTGTATGATACATGTTTTCTAAAGTGAATAAAGGAGCATTTAATTCTGTGTAATACTCTTCATAGTCAAACTCTTCATTTACGTTTACTTTAATCCGTGTTACGCCATTCCATGCATTAGAATAACATATGATTTGAGCATCTTCTAAAACAGTACTGTACAACCTTAATTGAACATCGAAATAATTATTGCCATCCCATTCAGTGATTGTTAAAGTCTTAGTCGAGGCATCATATCCTTCTAATGTGCCTTCATATTGCAGTTTATCAAAATCCAAATGAACCTCTAACGGTGTGCGGGCATTATTCTGCACTGTTAAAGTGAATAATGTATAATGTCTACTGTTTAAACTCTGTTTTATAGCATTTTCAGAAACTTCACACATTAATAATTCAGCTTTCTGATGTACGATATAGACCGTTTCAAAATGACTATGCTGTGACTCACCATTAAGATAAGTGAATGCATTAACATTTTCATTTCCAGAAACACTTGGAGATGACGGTGTAACCTTAAATGTTAATCTAGCTTTACCATTCACAGTTTGAGCAGCCCATCTCTTAGTACTGGTATTATATGTTCCGTTTCCTTCAATACTTCCAGGTACAATACGCAAACCCGAGGTGACATCAACAACTGCATCAACAACAGCATTACTTATAGCATTATTAGATTCAATAATCTCAACAGTAACTTTAGTTTCCTGACCATACTGAATCTTATACATGTCAAAACTAACACTAGGAATGTAATTAGGAGTAATATATTCAATATTCAAACGTAGATAATTCATTTTAACATAAGCAGGATTCGCTGACGTGTTCATAGGCAAATCAAAATTAACCCTAACATCCGCCAAATCCTCTGCTGTAAATTTTAAATTATCAAACTTCAAACTATACTCAGTAACAACATCTTTTGGTGGAGCATTTCCAGGTCCAAACAAACCTAAAGTAGGTATACTAATCACTGGTTGGCCAAAACTACCATGACCCATATTAGGATAAGCAAATTTCGCATAAGCATACTCAACAGAAATGCTTTTTATACGAGCATTTCCTGGAATATGATCAAGTACATGGAAATTCCAAACTTCAATCTGTGAAGGTTTATACCGTCCACCATTAACAGATGACACTGCATTAATATAGTTTGCACCGGGGTTTTCATTACCCCAATGAGCAAAATAGGTAGTGTCATGTAATACTTGAATATCTTCCATTTCACGATAAATACCCGTATTACCATTTACATTACGCATTCCACTATTATTTTCCCATGTTGGATATAATGTTACTCTAGCCATTTTTAACAAAACCTCCATATGTCTGGTCAAATAATAAGCAGTTTAATTCCATGCTAAAGTAATCGTTTTTCAATATTCCTGCGGTATTAGTGTATCTGCCCACACCGTTTGGGAAGCTGAATTCAACACTCACATATTTAGCATTGGATGGTATATTTGTTGATTGGACATTACAACGTCCACGATTTCCCGTTCCAACGTTTGCAATATCTGCTATTTCCTGGCTACTGATATAGTTATGATTAGCATCAAAATAAACAAACCCTACTTTAATGCTGCTGATGTGCGGTGAGGCTTCATAAGTAGTACTGAACAATATTCTAGAAGTACCATTAGGTATAGCAACACCAGTACCATTTTGATGGATTAAAAGGTAAAATGGAGAGGTATTATCCACTCCATTAACTAGATAATCATTTTTCACCACTAATTTATAACCATTAGTGAAATTTTGAATAGTAGCAATAGACTCTACCGGATCAAAAGTACTGTCAAAATGCTCACAAACATAAAGAAAACCACCTATAGCATCAATATCTGTTTCACTACAATAAGCAATAGTATCATTGAACTTATTTACTAAGTTAGGATTCTTTGTTAAAGCAAAAGAATAGACATCAAAATCTTCATATCCTTTTGATTGTGTTGGATTCAAGGCCACTTCACATTTATGGCTTTGAAAACCAATATCAGTTTCCAAATAACCATACCTGTAACCTATAATATTACCATGAACACGGCATCTACCAGGATTAACACTTATTTTCTCCATTATTTATGCACCTCCCATACGAGCTATGCGTTTATCACGTTTAATTAATGCATCAGCAATACGGTCAATTAAACTTTTATCAGTAACGGATGCAGTTAACTCTTTTATTAATGCATCAGTATCAATTCCTTCAGTATTTCCATCAACATTGACATTCACATTATGTTCTAATGTTACTTTGACCTCTTCACTACTTTTACTGGAATCTTTATTGTCAAATAATCCTTCTAATGGGTTACTGTGAGTACGTGGAGCAGATCTTCCTCCAGGGATGCGGATGTTAATTGGCCCTCCTGCAGATGGTGCAGGATGTGAATAATTACATGGTCCAGCAGTCCAACCGCCACGTTGTTTAAGGGCGGTTGTATCAAAAGTATAACCATTAATTATTGCAGCACAATGACCATAACTACCCCAGTTCAATCCACAATCAACATAACCACCAAAACCACATGTATTAGCTAACGCAACCATTGCAGAAGCACCATCATAACAGTTCCATGAACCCGCAGCAATAGCATTCTGCCAGGAACCATGAGCATCACTATTATAATAAAATTCATAAGGTATTGCACTAGCAATTGCTGTAGCAATACGTACAAAGGATTCCCAACTAATATGAGGAGTACCACCTTCAAAGTCTTTAACACGGAAAGATAAACCCGTGTCAATATCACCAACACCAGTATGTACAGCAGGCCCTTTCATTTGCCATTCACGTGCAGTGTTTTTAATATATGTAATATTTGGATCTGCAACAGCATCCCATCCACCAGCAAAACAATTAGGACAGGTACCATGCTGAATCAAATCAATAAGATTTAAATTATCAGATGCAGTTTTATTCATGTACTCCAATGTTACTGGACTAACCAATCCATTATCCATTGCCTTAACCGCCGTAATAGTGTAAGGCAATTGATTATCACGTCTTATACCATTAGCAACATTTCTTGTGATTCTAGTCATTACTGCTGGGTCACGACCAACACGTCTTACTGTAGAAGGTGATCCAGTAGAATCACCACCCGCCCATTGGCTAGGATTTTGTAATTTACGGTAGAAATTACCAATAGTAGAGGATAACTGGTCAAAGTAAGCAGTAGCCTCATTTTTAATTCTTGCAGCAGCACTTATAATACTGTCTGCCATTACTGCCCATGCAGACCTCATCTCAGAGGTGACTTTCATTGTTTCATTCAGCATTAAAGCCAATTGCTGGCGAGTAGTATTAGTAGCACTTGTCATAGCAGTTCTATGATTCAGCAACATCATATTTAACTGAGTACGGAGATTATTGCTCATAGACATCAAATTCATGTTCAAACCTAGACTAATAGCTTGGAAAGTAGCTAAATCATTGGATTGTATTTGACCATAAGCCAATTGGTCATTTAAAACCATACCATTCAATGTATTCTGCATCATTAAAGCCAATGCAGCATAAGACTCACCAATCATAGTATTAGTTTCATCAGTCATGCTAGTAGATTGATCCAAACCACTAGCCATACCAGCCAAATCAATATTGGCCACGTCCACGTTTTCCAATGGGTTGGCATCTAAATCATAGTATGGCATTAAATCTTCAGTATCTAAGCTTAATTGAGGAGTTCCGAATTTATCCACGATTGCCTCACCAACTTGCTTTGCATATTCACCAGCAGGTTTAATAGCATCCTTGATTTTTTGGATAGTATTCTTGAATTCATCAGTAATACTGTTTTGAACAGTACCTGGACTGTGGATACCCATAGCATTTAATACACCATTAATAATTTCTTTACCGAAATTAAGAGCAGCCGCTATAGCCTGAGGTATAGCTTCACGGATCCTGTCAGGAACCTTAATAAATTCATTATAAATTTTACCTGGCAATTGCTGAACAGTAGTTGCTGCACTATTCACCATTTCACCGGCTTTCTGTCGAGCATTACTGACCCATTGAGCACCGGCATTAATAATATTCGTAGTGGTCTGAACAAGATAACTCCAGAACCTACCAGGTAAACTACTGATCCATGAGATAATTCCATTAACAAAACCAGATGCTGCATTAATAGCTGCACTTATTATTTGACCTGCCCAAGAAAACACAAAGTTAATGATCATAGTAAGAATAGTCATGAAAGTTTGCTGAATTAAAGTCCAAATCATACCTAACATTTGAGGCAATGTAATCTGACCAGAAAGGAACTGTTGGAAAATATTAATAAGTAAAGATACATTATTCCAGATAATAGTCAAAATGCTTGAAAGTAGATTCCATACAGGCATGAACATTTCAACAAGATAAGTAACAATCTCCACGAAAATATCAATCAATGGTCTGATAGCTTCCACAATAGGTGAAATAATACCTCCAATAAATCCGGCTATAGCATTGAATACTTCCTGGAACACTTCCCAAGTTTTCTGCAAAGCAGGAACAATACCTGGACTACAACCTAATAATATACAGATTATAGTTCTAAGAATACTGACAATAACCTGAACAGGAGATACTATAGCACTCGCCAGGAATCCTAAGAAATTCATGAAATCTTGTTGTGTAATTCCTAAAGCACTACCAATATCAGTAATAACTCCAATAGCCATTTGAATAAGTGTAATAGCTGTTCTTATAGGGAATGTTATAACTTGCCATGCTATACCAATACCTTCAATTAAAGCACGTACAATATCAAATTCTCCATTAATATGAATACCGAAGAAATTTTCAACTTGGGCTATCACCCATCCAATAGCTGAAACAAGAGCATTCCATGCGACAACTAACGCACTGATTACTGCTTTGACATCCGGATGGTTAATAAATGCATTCCACATTCTTTGTATTCCTGACCAAACCGCAGCAAGCAATGTTGGAATATCTTTCCACCAGCCAAAGGCTTTTCCTACTTCATAAACAGCAACTGCTAAAGCAATTACTGCTACAACAATCCACGTAATTGGGTTCGCTAATAATGCAGATGTAACTGCCCATATACTAGAAGCCAATCCCGCATTTGTGCCTGCGGCAGTTGCTGCAGCAACACTTTCAGCACCTAAAGCACCACTATTCACAGCATGAGCAGCTGCTGCACCTATTTCTTCAGCAGTTAATCCTGCCAAACTAGCATTCAAGGCAACGTTTTCAGTGACCAAACCTGAAGCAACAACTCCTCTTGCAGCCTGTGCAATTTCATTTGCCTTTGTAGCAATAGTATTTGCTAAAGTAGATGCTGTTAAAGCACCTTGTTCTGCTTCTAATAAACCAAAGAAGGTTAATAATGCTCTACCTTTTCCTAATAAACTATCAAATGCTGTTAACATTGGAGCTAACATTGGAGCAATACTGACAAAACCAGACACACCCCCTGCAACCATGATTAACCCTTGATAAAGTTGAGGACATTTTTCATATAAACCATGTAAAGCAAGTGCTGCTTGATCAATATAAGGGGTAAACATTTCACCTACAGTACGCCCTGCAATACGGAAATCTTTTTTCACACGTTCAATATGGCCCACTGTAGTGTTCATCATATCATTCATGTTACCTGACTGGTTCAAATACTTCATAAGTGCATCGGTATAACCTTCTATATCGTCAGCAGCACCTTTCCAACCAAGCTCTTCAAGTTTTTCTTTAGTAACTCCAAAGTTGTATTTTAAAGTCATGAAGTTACCATTTAACCCAGTTGCTGCTGCTTGCATGAGAGTTAATGCTTCATCACCAGATTTACCCATGAGTATTGCTCTTTGACCAATATCATTGAGCAATGGTGCTGCATACGCTAATTGGTCATTAGTTGCACCAGTAGCCATTTTAAAATTAGACATTGCTTGACCCAAATCATCCAGACTGACTAAACTTTTGTTAGTCATTTCATCCAAACCCTCAAACATATGAGTAGTAGTACCATCAACATTTTTAAAAGTATAATTAAGATTCTCATATCCCTTGATAAGATTATCTGTTGCTTGCTTACTACCTGTTGTGGCTTGCATTAATGCAGTCATTCTTTCACGACCCATTGCCAAACCAATCGTCATATCAGTAATGCTGGCCATTCCAAGACCACCTATAGCAGAAGCAATAAAACCACCCAAACCACTAAAAGCACTACTTAAATTATCAATATGAGAACGGACAGTCTGTAATGCACCAGATAAATGTGTTTTTATGTAATCTCCAAAAACAGTTACTTTATTTTTAACAAAATCCCATTTGGTACCAACATATTCTTGAATAGTTGAACCTACAACCTGTATTTTTCCTTTTAAAGAATCTACATCAGTCCCCATTAGAGACATTTTAGTCCGTGTAAACTCGAAAGTATTTCCCCATGTTTGAGTCTCTCTCTGTAAAGCATTGAATTTATTAATAGCTAACTGAACATCATCCGCTAAAAAACCAAAAGATGCTTTACCTTGGCTGTCTAATTGACTCCAATATGTAAGTAACCTTTGTGAGGATTCATCTAACCTATTAAAGTTTACAATAGCTCTTTGAGTTGATTCACCCATATTGTTGAAAGATTTTGCACCGTTTTCCCCTACTCTTGTAGCGGCTTGTGCAACACGATTAATGTTAGTAACACTATGATTATACTTTTTATTAACATCATCCACAGCCAAAGCTGTTTTTTTATTTGATTGTTGTGCTGTATTACCTAATTTATTCATAGCCTGTTCGGCTTTTTGAGCTACTTGGGTGGCCTGGTCTTCCATTTTCAATATAATTTTAACAATATTTTCAGAAACCATATATTAAAACCGCCCTTTATTTTTTTACTTCATTCATTTTTTTATGTAATTCAGCACGCCCTTTACTTATAAAATAAGATTGAATGTAAGTTAAATCACTGCTACGCTCACATAAATGGTATCCGCAGTAATCTAACCAGATTATATCTTTTCCTTCATCACTCTTCAGGAAATTTATCTATATCTCCTTTAGTGACATCAAGGCCAGATAATTTATCAATTGCATCAACGATTTCATTTACCGCAGCACGAGATAATTTTCCAATGTCCTCTTCAGTCCATGGATCATCAGCATTTTTGGGATTGTCAAGACTCATTTCTATTTTACGGTCACGTGCTTTTGCACCGTTAACTGTTGCTAAATGAACGTTTATTTTTCCTTTTGCTATGGTTTCGCCTTGAATTCTACCACGGGATTTACTATTGGTTTCGTAGGATTCCATTCCTTTAGCTTCGATTTTATCAATTTCATCTAACTCTGAATTTGATAATGGTCTTAACCAGAGTTCACCATCTAGTGCTTCAATGTGTATTTTTTCTGGATCGTTGATACCTTGTAAAATTTGTGATTTTTTTAATATTGCCATTTTAAATGCCTCCGTTTATAATTTTGAAAATATAATAAAAAATTAGCCCCATTTTTAAGAAAAAGAAATATTAATTATTATTGAGGCTCTAAAATAATTTCTAAGGTTTCAGTGCTGGAAGTAATTGTTACTTCTTGACTGTAATTTACGTAACCTGTTTTTGTTGCTGTTACGGTAACCGTGCCTACAGGAACATTATGTAATGTGCATCCTCCTTGGCTGCCAGTTGTACCGGTGATTTCTCCTATTGCAACTTCAACTTGACTTACTGGGTTTGTTCCGTCTGTTACGCTTATTGCTAAATCATCAATAGTTTCAGGATTCACCTCAGTTACTGGGAGTTATCTCAGGTTGTTTATTGATTAATTTAACATACATATCTGTTTTCTTAGTAGTTCCATCGGCTAATGTAACCTCTTCAGAACCTAATGTAGCCATATTTAATGTTGCTTCCACATCATCAATACCACTACTGTCGAATTCAGCTAAGAGAGTACATTTAGGGAATAAAATAGTTAATCCAAGGCCAGGATATTCACATAATTCAACATCAATTTGTAATGGAACCTGTAATATTTTACATTTTGCAGGTTCAAGAAGGTCTACATCACCGTATCTTGCATCTAATATTGCCCTTACAGTTTCTTGAGTAAGTGTAGTTACAATGCTGATACTGTTTTCTCTTTTTCCTGCTTTTGCTTGTCCCTGTGGATGTCTGTAACCAAAGCCTATTGTTTTGTCAACGTCATGATTGTTACTTCCTTCAAAGGTAAAACTTGTCTGCACGCCAGCAGGATCATTACCATTGAGTTTTAACATGACATCGTAAAACATTATGAAGAGATCATCTTCTAGTTCTTCGGCTCTTTCGTAATCGTTTTCACCGGCTAAAATTTCAGAGAACTCTGTTTTATAAATGAAGTCAGTTCCAAGAGTCATGTCTTCTGAAGATACTTCGAGTTTCATTGAATCAACGATTAAACCCATTAAGTAGAAAATTAAATCGTCGTTAACTGCTTTTCCTCTGAAACTTTTTAATAATTTAGATTCACCACCCCAGAACTCATGGGTGTTTTTACCATTTTGGCCTGCTGTGAACTTATAATTATCCAAGAACCCATAAAAGTAAGCTCCTAATATTTGGAGGTTTGCTGAAGTCTCTATACTACCTGTTGGTTTGATTACTCCAGCTCTTGCTTTCTGATTCATTCTTGAACCGAAACTTTTGGTTACTGGTTCGTCATTAAGTTTAAAATCCATACTGTCTACATCATGGTCAAAAAGTAAGTTAAAATCTTCTTTGTCCACTTCCTCACCATAGACGGCTTCTGGTTCTAAACCAAATACTCTACAACTCATTTTTAATCACCATCATCATTATCATCATTATTATTTTCATTATTTTTTCGTCTACAACAGTTTAACCAGTCAATATTGTGTTTTACTGTTATAACAATACTTGTAGCAGGTACTTTCTCACGTTTACCTTTAATACTAACCTCACCCACAGGATAAAAAGCTACAAAATAGATATTTTGAATAACCCGTAGGCCATACTTTTTTTGTATTTGCTGAAGGTTTTTCAGAACTGCTAAACATGCACGGCTTGCAAGATTTTGACCTTTTAACTCAGCAGTTTCAGGGTCAGGATCATATTCAATACATACAAATTCAAAAGTAGTAGCTAAATCAATATCCTGTGATAATTTTGTTTTAGCATTATCGTAAGGGATTGTTGGATGTTGGCGAATCCATATTGCAGGTTCATCAATTCCTTCCTCATTATTGGCAACAGTTATTACAGATTGAACATCATTTAGCATTCCTTCTGAAGTGTTTTCTGATGTTATGCATTCTTTTATGATTTCACTAACTGCTGCTAATCCTGTGAGTATATTCATTTAACCACATCACTTATTGTTTTTAAAAATATGTCCTGTATTTTCCCTTGAGTTTGTTTAATAGATTTTTCAACAAAATGCTGACCTTTTTGACCTTTACTATATTTCAAGAAGGCATATCCCTTTTCATTAACTGGGCCATTCCATTTCGGGCCTGGTTTGAATGCTAATGCTTTACCCTTTTTGGGTTTTATTATACTTCCACCGTTATAGATTCCCGTTCCATCATTAGGGAAAATTGCATATTTTGCAGGAGTTCGGATCTCTATCTGCTCAGGAGATGTACTTGCAAAGAACCATTGTCTGAGTAATCCATGATCAACAGGGCTGTTCAAACCCAGGTTTCTTAACATGTCTTGACCTGTTAATTTTAATCCTTTTTCTTTGATTTGAGGTAGTTTCTCACTAATACGTGGGTATTGTGAATCATCTACGTCTATGATAACTTTTACCATCATCTGCTCCAGTTATTGCAAAAAATTCTATTTTATCGGATTTGCGGGATTTGTCTATTACATATGGTGCAAGGTCGTCTTTAAGGTCATTGCTGAATACACGCATATTTACAATGTTTACTTGCCAGTCATTGACCTGTGTTATAGGAGTATCCCTTCTAGCCGTTGCTAATGCAACCATATTGCCGGTTAATCTGACGCATACATTTTGCACTGCTTCGGGTATATTGTCACCATACTTTTGGAAGTCATTATTACAGTAGTCTTTAATTAAAGAAGTGGATTGTTTAATCCAATTCTCGACAATATCTTCCAATTTGCTTTCATCATCAGTTGATAAATTTAAATGTTTAGGTTTCAAACCAGTAAAATTTAACACTTCATCTACAGTACAAAACATCATTTTATCACCATCTCTTTAACTTTGGCTTTGTTCTTCCGAATCAGGATCAACCCCAACTTAAGTTGACAATAAATATACTACAATATTATTACCATTCTCATAGTGTTTTGTCTCATTATACTCAAGATATCCAGTAGCGGTAACATTAACTACATAACTGTCTTTAATAGGTACAGTTACATTTAAGAAACCATCATACCCATTGACAGTGGTTGTAGTACCTTTATATTCCCCATCAATTGTTACACTAGCACCATTTATGAGGCTAGCACTATCATTATCCTCTACTTGAATAGTAATGGTTTGTGTAGGAGTAACTGCTTCTAAACTGATTGTGAAACTTGTATGTGTTTCATCAACAGTTATAGTTTCACTGTAATTCTCATAACCTTCTTTAGTAGCAGTTATAGTTGCTGATCCAACAGGAACATTACTTAAAGTACATCCGCCAGCACTACCAGTTGTACCGGTGATTTCTCCTATTGCAACTTCAACTTGACCTACTGGGTCTGTTCCATCAGTCACAGAAATTGCTATATCAACAGCAGAGACAACTTCAGGTTCAGGAGTAGGAGTGTCAGGTTCTGGAGTATCACCTTCAGCTTGAGAACGTAATCTCTCATAAGCTTTATGAGGATTACGTATAAAACCTCGACGGATTTTCCTTTTCTCTGCAAGAGTTAAATCATTCCAAGCTTCTAAAGCCATAAAAACATCACCTCAAGTTTATGCTTTGGCTTCATCTTGGATTTCAGCTAACTCTTCAATGGTTAATTTTGCAACATTTAAGCTGCTGAATACTTCAAGTCCGGCATCCCCTTTCATACGATACCAGAAGTTAGTTTGTTCATCACCAGCAATTCTTTCCATTTCCATGCTAATGTCTTTGTAAACACCCCATCTCATTAAGTTAGGGAATCCTCCAAGACATGTTGCGGTGTTATCTAATGCTTTGCAGTCTTCAGCATCTAATTCTGGAGCATATTTGATGTTGTACCTTTTGTATTTAAGTGGAGCATTTCCAACTTGCATACTGTCCCCAAGTGCAGTGTTACGTGCTTTTAAAAGGTTTCTGTATGCATCTTCAACCTCATAAGGAACGTAAATATTAAAGTTATTCATGAGATTGGATTGTCTTATCCTTGCAGGTACAGCTGCGATTAATGCATCGAATAAAGCTTCAATAGTATCTTCATGAACATTAAATGCTTTTTCTGCATTAGTAGAACCTAATTCACTAGATTTAAGAGTAGTGGTTGCTTGTTTAACCCATCCATCGAAAGTATGGAATAAAGGTTCTTCATCGTAATCTAAATCAGTATCCCCGAATACAGCGATAGCAGCTAAGTCTTCACCCATTGCTGCACCCATCATGGATTGGAGAGTAGATTCAAATTGTTTTCCTTCGATGTTGTCATCAAGATCATCATCAAGAATGGATGTTTTTGCTTTTAATTTTTTAGCGTTTAATTCAGCTTGACCAAAACCAATTTTAGCTTCTTTTAAGTCTTTTTTGGTGGTTCTGCTTTCTTTTAAACGTCCATCTTGCATTACTCTTCCAAGTATTCTAGTACCTGAAGTTACTTCAGATTCTCTGTCCATTCTTTTGAATGCTGCATCGTTAAGTATTACACTGTTGATTTGCATTTCACGAACGAAAGTGTTATATTGTTTTCTATCCAATATACCTGCATTTGCGAACATTGCATCGTACATTGTCTCATCTTCTTTCATAGCACCATTGCCTTTTCCGGCAGCAGCGACTACTTGTGAGAGTACATTATTCATATTCACCATTACTAATCACCTATTCACTTTTTGAATTTATTTGAAAAAAATTTAAATATTTTTACTTGTACCATCAGGATTTCTTCCAAGGAAAGCATAAGTGTCTAAATCTTCATTATTATCTGATTTTGTTGCTCCATTATGGACTTTTCCTTGTTTAGAACCATCTTTCTTTTTTGGTTTTTTCTTAGGTTCATCATCGTCTTCAGGGTTTGGTTTATTATCACCAGAACCTTCAGTTTGACCATCACCAGAACCTTCAGCACCAGCATCATCGTCATCATCATCGTCTTTTGATTTGATAGCACCAACTTCACTAAAAGCTTCCTTAATAGCTGTGCCCATAGCAACAGCCATTTCTTCAGATAAAGATTTCATAGCACCTTCATGTTCTTCTTTTATTTGTTCAGCTAATGCATCCAAATCAGATTTAGTAGCATATTCCGGTTTATCTCCACCGAGAATGTCTCTGATTTTATCAAGTGTCTTTTTGTCATCACTCATAACATCACTTCCATTTAATTTACACTGTTTAGATCCACTCTGACAAGGTTTACCAACAATACTCACAGTAATTGCATTAGGATTTGGTATATCATGAATTAACTGACCACCACTAGATTTAGTAGCCATATATTTCTTGATTAATCGTCCAACATCTTCACGATGCACTGATAGACTATAACCAGTTAATATACCATCGTCAATTTCTTGTTGTGTAGTTGGATCTGTTACATTTGAAGTTAACATCCAAGTACCGGCCGGATAGGTTTCTGTACCACCAGTTACGAGTCTGTAAGTAGTTTCTTCATTTAAGAGAAAACTATCTACAGGGTCTCCAACACTTTTAGCACTCCCTAAATCCTTGAATACTTGATGATTTTTATCAATGATTTGATAATCTTGAAAAGATTCTTTAAAGAATCGTATTTCTTCTGCTGTGAATGGTTCCTCTCCCCTTTCATAATCACAATCTGGTTTGTCGGGTATCATTACGGGAGCAGTGAATAAGAATTGATCATCACTTTTCACAGCCATGTCTTTTATCATGTGTTATGCCCCCATTTGGGTTAAAATTAGTTTAAATAAAGGAAGAAATTAGAGTATTAAATTTTTTTTATGGGTATTAGAAGTCGTACCATACCATTAAAATTTAACTGTTATACCTGTGTTAGAAAAAAAATGTTTAATACTCTTTTTTCCTATATGTTCAAAAATGGAAGAAAAAAATTCTTTCTTCATTATACACTCTCATACAATAGAAACTTGCTTTTTTAAGGGTATTTTTTGAACATTATTGTAATGTTTTAAAAAATAGTTGAACACAAAAAATAAAAATACGGGGTTTTAATTTTTATGGTTGAACAGTTAATAGGATAAAAAAATAAATCTTAAACAGTATAAAAAAAGTTATATAGTCCTATCAGGAGTCGAACCTGAGTCAGCGGGACCAAAACCCACCATGATTGCCATTACACCATAGGACTACAAAAAAAATGAATAAAAAAATGGGAGGTACCCGGACTTGCACCGACAGGACTTATCTAAAACTACATATACCATGGATTTTCGTTTTAGTTGTTTTACTCGTTAAACTACACCCTCCACAAAAAATAATTAATAAATAACTTTATCTCCTTCAGGAATACTCACATGAACATCTGGTTGATATAAAGGATTCTCTTCAATAAGTTCACTGATTAAATTATTTGACTGATCATATAATTGTATTCTACGATATCTTCCTTTAATTCTACCTCTCCAACCCCATGGTCCAGTTTTGTCAATGCTAAATTCCATGTGGATGGTCATTCCATTAGGTAACTCGATAATGTCCTGCTCATCATCACCAACAATAGTTAACATATTTTAATCCTCCTCCCATATTATAAAATCAGCATATTGTGGGTTTTCTTCACACCATTGGATAAGCTCTTCTTTTTCTTCTTGAAAAGACATGTGCCTATCAAATATTTTATTTTCTAATTCTCTTGTTAATAATCCCTCTTTTTCTAAGAAGTCCATCCAATCTCTTCTATCAATACACGTTTCAATTAATCCTGGAAGATACCCAGGATATTTTTCTAACTCCATTTTTTTAGATCTGATCTTTTCAAAATCTATATATTTCACATCCATATTATATCACTCCTAAACAATAAATCATATTAACAAAACTGTTGCTGTTCTAACCTTCGGATCATGATTTACATCCAACACAATATATTTTTGGTTAGTTTGAAGTAAAAACTCATGTTCTGAAGTTTTAGCATTCCAACCGTGTTTACCATTCATAGCAATACCTTTTGTACCTTTAGGAGCTAATATTTTTACCTTGTACCTTCCTTCATCAAGAAATTGATCAGCACCTCTTTCTTGAAAAGAAGTGGACGGAAATCCACTAAAATTACCATAGTCTCCCACCGCCAATGTGACATCAAAACAATCATCAGCACGATACAAAATAGTATCTTGAATCAAACCAGGAGATTTCTCAAGTGCAGAATCTAAATTTTTATTCAATTTCTTTGTATTTTCCATACAAAATTCTCTTTCTTTTTCAGACATTACAGACATAATTTCTTCCCAATAATCATCTTGCCTAATGTAACCATTCATTCGTTTATGAGTCGTACCACCATAAGCATCAATAGTATCTCTTTCACGGTTTGTCCAAAGAGTATTCTCTTGATATTTTATTTGTTTTTTCTCTAATATAGTATCTTCGATTGAGTAACTCCCTCCAACTTCTTGATTATCTAAAATAAATTTTGTTTCATCTATTTCTGGGATATTAGTGTCATGTCTAAAAATCTTCTTTTCATATTGGAATATTAATTTATCCGCTTTTTCTTTGTTAGAGATGGCACCTTTAAGGTTAGGATTCTTTTTAAGTTTAGCAGTTAATTCATCCCTAATAGAAATATATTTCAAATATTTTTCTTTTTCAGAAACGGATAAAACTTTGTCTATTTTTTCAAGTTTTTCATCAATAGACATTTTTGATAATTCTTTTCTAATTTCAGTGTTCGTTAATTGAGATTTCTTAACTGGAATCTCTTCTAATAATGAAGTTTTAGGTAACCTTAATTTTTTCTCCCATTTTTTAGTCAAATCATGAAATGCTTTTTCCTCAGCATCTTCTAAAATTTCACCATTTATCTTTTTATTATATAAATAATCTAGTTTTCTTTTATCATCAAAATATTCCAATTCTCTCATTTCAGAGGAGGATAACTCAGGTTTATATTTTAATAGATTTTCATGTTCCCATTCTTTTTCAGTTAATTTAAACCTATTCTGTTCTGATTTAAACCAACTATTATATGGAGTTGTATTTTTAGGAGTATATTTTCCTTTAATTGCTTTTTCGATTACTTTAGCTTTATTAGGATATTTTTCAATAAATGCTTCTTTATCCCTTAAATACATTTTAACTGATTCTGCAAAGTCTTCAGAAAACTGCCTATCTCCATATTTATAAACAGCTAAACTCCTCTTTGCTACAAACTCTTCTGTAAAATCATAAGAATAAGGAGTTACATATGTTTGTTCTAACGTATGACCTTGAGCTAATAATCTGCGTTGGTCTTTTTTAAATGCTAAAATGTACTCTTTACTATTACTAATAAACCAATCTGAATCTTTTTCAAGTAAATGTGCAGATTCATGAACTAATGTATCTTTCAACTTACTAATAGGTTTCTTAAATTGAACAATTCTTGTACTTCCTTTAGTAGAAGTCACATATCCTCCCACATAAGAGTCACTACCCCAGAAATTAACTATACGTGGTTTTTGACTACTTAACACAATTTCTTTAGTTTTCTTCATAGAGGAAGGTAATTCTTTATAACTTTGATAAACAGACCTGACTCTAGAAACATCCATGTCAACAGATTCTAAAATTGATAAATTTTCCTCTTTGAAATAATACTTAATGAATTTTTCTTCTCTATTAACATTAACATAATCTCCATTTTCATTTAAAATCCTATAATCTTTAAGGTCAGGATTATTCCATCGGATACCTTTAGGTTTAATATCTACTTTAATATTCTTGTCTTTGATGATTTTTTCATAATCACGTATATCATCAAGGTATTCTGCCATTTCTTCTTTAACTAAACTAAAATCTGTTAGATTATCAGTATTTGTCATAAATGTTTTTTTATCTCTGATGAACATCATTGGGTCATCTTCAAGATCATCTAGTCTTGAATAATTTTTATTTCTAATAGCATCATCTAAAATAGTATAATTTTTCTTAGATTTCATGTAGACTTTTCTTTCACCAGGAGTTAAACGATATATATCCCAATTATCGGAACGCTGATTTATTTGATTGAGCACTTTATCAACAGAATCTGGTGAATATTGTTTAATTCTATCTTCAGTGATTTGGAATGCGTGAGTTGGTATTAAATCTGACTCCCTAAAATTAGTCATACCTACAGGCACCATGAAACCTGGAGGACAAAACCATGGTAAGTTTCCACATCTGCAATTAATCCATTCACTAATAGCTCCGTTGGTGTCTCCAGGATACCTTAAACCATTACTAAATACACCACCAAAAGGTATGATTTCACCGTCTATTTCTATGTGTGTGTCACGTGTACGGTTGTCATGCGCTGATGCCCATTGTGTGTATTCTACGCCCATGTCTTCATAGGATTTCATGACTCCTTGCATGTGAGAGCCGTGTATTTCGGTTCGTGCTATACGTTGGGCTTCCCATGACTCCAACTGGTCAAAACGTTTGTTTATACTGTTGGTTACGTCATTGATACCCCACCCATCACGGTAGCCATCAGTGATTATGCCGTTAATATCTTTATCTACACGTGCTAAGGTGTTTTCACTTGCAACAAATGTTTTATCTCGCATGTGTTCGGCACTGTAATCTGAAGTAGCAAATAATTCATCTTTCTTGATAATGCTACTCATAGGAACATTAATTGTATCTTCTTTAACAGCACCACCATAATAGGCTTTACTGTATTGTTTTGCGTATTGTTTGGTACGTGTAATTAATCTTTTTCCTTGAACACGCCCTTTTCTATGCTCTTTGAGCTTGTATTTCATTATGGTGTCATAGTATTGTTTGTGATACTCATGTATAGGTGCTAATATTAACTCCAACTGTGCATTAAACAACACATCACCGTAATACTCTTCTAAATTCTTGAGTATTTCTGTACGCATTTTATGAAAGATTCCGGCCACTGCTTTTTGTAGTTCATCTTCATACATGTACTGTATGATATTCTCCATTTTCGCAGCGAATAGACTGTGATTGATGTGTGTGATTGTTTTATTCAGGTTCATCGTCTATATCCTCATCATCTAAATCATCATCTTGCCAGAGATTACCATCCAAAGCCTTCAAAATAGACTTTTCTTCCAAGTAACTATTCTGCTCCGATTGATTGAAAACCTGCTCCAACGGGACATTATTAATGAATCTACTGTTTAAATAAGCATCATCCGGGTCATCAACAGCCAAACCGAATTCATCACCAAAATTATTAATCAAATCCATAATAGTCATAGCACCACGTGCAAATAAGAAGTCAGCTAACTCTTTACGTGGACTATGGTCAATTGGATCCACATCATTAATAACAAACTTCCAACTAGTCACTTCTAATTCAGCAGCTATCTGATTTATCATGGATTCAACTTCAGTTTTGATTGGTGCGATAGTACCATACTTATAGGATGCTTTAGTGACTTCAGAATTAGTACCATTTAAATTGCCACTGTCAAAAATACCTAAACGTGAAGGGTCAACCTGGTGAGCGTGTATTACTTCATCACGTATGTCTTTTTTCATCATTCTGAAAGAGCCTTCTTTAACGTCAACACTTAATTGAGTGATTTTAATTTCTACATCTCCGTCTACTCCTTCAGATGGTACTGTAATACAAATAGCTGAATGTGGATTGCGTATTACTTCTTTTACTTGCTGTGATATTTGGTATCTTAAAGTTTGTTTTTCATCATAATCGGGATTGAGAATTTCACGTCCATCATCGTCTTTTATATATTTCTCTTCCTCGTAATCTTGGAAATCTCCAGTTACTGTGACTGCGAATGCTGGCATACCATAATTCTGGAAAAAAGTAGTATTATAACGTACCGCAGCTAAATCAGATTGTATGGATGGTAATGTAGCTATAATTGGTGGTCTACCATAATAATTTGTTCCTGGAGCATACTCCATAGTCCATAATAATTCATTAGCTTTTTCTTCCATGCTTAAACTATTATATGGATGGAATTCACCTGTCTTCATATGAACATCAACTGGATTTCCATCATCATCGTAATTTTTACCATATAGCACATACCAGACTTTTTTTCCTGTATCATCTGTGTATAATACTCTTTTCATGTCTGTATGGCGGCGTAATGTGTGTGATGGTATGTGTTTTAAACGTGTTATAGGTGATTTACTAGTGGATTCTCTTATTACTTCCATTGCACCATAGCCTATGCTTCTACGGTCATAAATCATACGGTGAATGTGAATATTAATTGAAGGCTTACTATTATCTAATACTTCAGTGAATCTTATTTTCTCACTTTCAACTTCATCTCTTCCTTCAATAGGTTTCAATGTGTAGTCTACACCACTGGCGTCTGTTGCAACAGCATCCACACAATCAGCATGATAACTATACAAATCCAATAATTCAATCAAATTATAAGGATTATATTTCGGGTCAATGACTGTTATTCCATGAGCATAGTGATCACTAGGTGTTTGTTTACTACCCGTAGTAGGGTCAACATCTGCTTTTATAGCATATTTACCCATTTCAATTTCGTTTATAACATCTTTAACGTCACCAGTAGTTTCATCTACTGTTACTATCCATGATTCTGATTTAGCCATCTCATTCATCTCCATTTTTTATTTTAATATGCGTGTACTTTAGCTCTTCTACGTTTCCAATGACGGGCAGAACCAGTTGCTACATCAGTAATATTATCCTGGCCTCCTTCCTCACCAGTGAATTCAACTAATTCATCAACCACCATGTCAAAAATATCTTCTGAAATACGTACTTTATCCGCCTCTGCTAATGCTTGGAGGTCAAAACTACGTGTTAATTTATCACCATAATCCCTTACTCTATCCGGCCTTATACTATAACCTTTGAATTCTTTTCTACGTGATAAGTTATTGATTAAAACTTTAGGTGATGCTCCAGGTTCTTGCTCTATTTTAACACGTGTACTTTTACCATCACGTAATGTAGTGTCTAGGAAGTATTTTTCAACTTGCAATGGTGTTAATCCTTTGTGTAAGAGTTTTCTCATGTACATGTATTCACCATCCCATGCAGTATATAATGCTGCTGTAGGGTCTCCGTCCTCACCTGAAGCTCCAAGGTCCCAGTATCTTAGTGTAGGTAATTTTTCAATGAGTTTATCCATTTTTTTAGGTGACATTTTACTGTTGCGGAACCATTTTCTGAAAAATACATTTCCTTCTGGTTCACGTGGGTTTCCTTGATATACTGCGTTGAATCTGAAACTACCCATTTCTTCTTTGATGTCTTGGAGTTCTTCTAATGGTTTTTGTTCTGGCCATAATGGTTCTCCAGGAGCTCTTCCTAATGGGTCGTTTTCTTCTGCAATAGATGGTAAGTTTAGGATTACCCATGTTCCATAAGGCACATCATCGTTTTCTTCCTCTATTATTCGCATAGCTTCTTGATAGGTTATGTGGGGTTCATTGGGTACACGTTTGTCTCCTTCTTTTTTGTATAATATTTGGCCTGCTAGGTCGTCAATGTTGAGTCTTTGCCAGATGCCTATTACCCAGGGCTTCTGACCGCCTTCAATATCTGCATTTAAACGGGTTTTAGCTTCTGTAAACCACCAATCGTTTAGTTCTTTTTGGTGTGTTTTTGAGCGTGCTTTTTTGAAACCTTTGGTTGGGTCGTCTATGATGAAACCGTTTGCACCTTCACCTAGAATGGATCCACCTACACCTGCTGTGACAAGACCACCTTTATGATCCTTAATGTTCCATGTATGAGCAGCTTTACTGTCTTCAGCCAGTACTATGGGAACTTCAAATGCATCTTTTCCTATATATTCAAGGAGGTTACGTACTCTACGACCCCATTTACGACTGAAATTAGCACTATGAGTTGTAAGTATTACCTGTTTATCGGGAAAACACCCTAGGAACCATGTTAAAAAATAGTAACTTATTAACTCTGATTTACCGTGTCTTGGAGGCATGAACACCATTAAACGTGATATCCTTCCCTCTATTACATAATGTAATAGCTTAACCACTAGTAATAAGTGTATGAATGGTTTCCAAGCTCCTCTGCTTACGAGTTGTGCGAATTCATCGATAGTTAATGGTTCCATTGCTCTAGTCTTCTTTTCCTAATTTTTTGTTTATTCTTTCAGACAGTTTTCCGGATAATATTTTTTCCTGGAATTCATCCATATCTCTTTGAAAATCAGTTTTAACTTCAGCTTCAGCATCCAATTTACCTTCGAATTCAACTTTACTCTTTTTAACATCATCACCTTTGTCTTTAACTTGAGAATCTTGCAGACCATTGTGAGCTGTAACATAATCTTTGGTTTGTGTACCGTTAATTTCATCAGCATCAAGTTTATCTTCTAGTTTATCACGAATCTTCTGCATAATCCTCTTTTTTTGCTTATATTGTTCTAGAAAATCCTCATCATCAATAGCATCCAACTGTTTTATACGATAATCCTTAATGTATTTCTCTTTTAAGTCTCTACGATAAATCCAAAGATGTGCTGTAGCTACACTTACAATTGTCCTTTTAGAATAGGGTTCATAGATTAAAGTTACCCCTAGGAAAACATCTCCCTTATGTATCCCAGATATATCCCTTGCAAAATGGGCAACTGTTCCACCATGTCTACAAAATAAGTCGAATATAAAATGGTGTTTATTTTTTTCAATGGGTGTTTGTTGGTCCCATTCGGGGTAGGTTAGGTTTTCTTTTTTCAAAGGAGGTATTGTTGCCATAGGTTATCCCTTTTCTAGTTCGTTTAAGTGTTTTAGCACTAGTTCTTCTGCTATTTCTTCGGCTTTTTCGTTTATTGTTTTATCGATTGTTTCTAGTTCTTCTTTTTTCTTTTTTTCAGCCCATTTGTCTATTATTATTACGATTATTATTGCTATTATTATGCTTAGTACTCCTAGTTGTAGTTCTACGTCGCTGAATCCTCTGTTGGTCATTCTGGTGTTTAGTCCTGTTATGATTAGGCCTATTCCGCTGCTGACTAGGGTTGTTGTTGTGACTGTTTTTGCGAAGTTTTTGATCCATATTGTTTTTCGGTATGGTATTTTTTCTGTTAGTTTAGGTGATGTCATCGTTATCACCACAGGTTTCACATTCGCATTCGGCTGTTACTTTTTGTAGGCCGAAGTGTTTTACTCCATATTGGATATAGTCTTCGATTGTGATTTCATTTTTTTTAAAGAAGTTGTTTGTGTATTTCATATCTATATATGATAATACGATTCCTATGATTAATCCTAAGCCTTGCATTATTTCTGTTTCTTGACCGGTTAAATCAATACCAAAATGCAATAATAGCATTTTAATTAACCATGGTGTAGTGTATCCTGCAATCAATAATCCTATTGTTTTAAAAATAGAACTTCCATTTCCAATATAATTTGTATCACTCATTCTTATCACCTAAAAACATTATATTCTTTTTTTGTGGATTGGAGATGGGAGGATTCAAACCCCCAATGATGAAAGACTTATAAACATCACATCAAAATGCAACGAAAAACGAAAATGACCTACAAAAAAAAATAAATGTCTTCTTTTTAAACATCCCCTATTTATTATATTTAAAAGATGAAAATGTGCAATATGATTAATATTTTTTTTAATTCAATAATTTAAGGGAGTAAATTTTAATGATTCCTACGTTATGGCAGTCTAAAAAAACTACTTTGAGTTAAACTAATCGACAAAGCTTGTAATTGTAATGTGCAACATAATTTGACTATGAAAATGTCAATTTTACTTTTAAAAATTTAACCAGAAATAATTCATACGCAATACCTTACCACAATGACGGCAGAAGACTTCATCATGGATATGGTCATATAACGCATCGTGTTTTTTGCATTCTCTGCAATAAATTTCCATGGATTTAAAATTTTTATATTTATCATGATTACACATTTTTCATCTTCATTATACACTCTCATACAATAGAAAACCTTTTAAAAATAAGAAAAAAAGAGAGTTTAATAGTATTATTTAATTCTTAAACGTATTAACTCCCGTTCAACTGTCTGTTTTTCAGATTTGAAATTAGTATCCGCATGAGGCCCTAACGTACCCGTACCCAATCCATATCTGCGAACACTATTATGACCCCACTCCTTTTTATGTCCATGATAATACTTATGTGAAGCATTACGCCATTGCTGTTTCAGTGCAACATTTTTACACTCCTCCGAACAATAGGCTTGCTTATTAGCTTTTTTCTTAAACTCTTTCCCACAAGCTTTACACACCGCCATTCCTTCCTGCCTTTACCTTTTCAAATTCATCTAAATGTTCACACACATACTCAAAAGCAATACTAGAAAAAATATCTGCACTAAATTTAAATCTACTAATAGGTTCATAGAACACATTAGTATGTGGATCATAATGCGTATCCTCTAATAAGTATTCAATATATCTTTTCAAAACGGTTACACGTACACTTATTCCTGAATCATCCAATAAGTTTAATGTTTTTGCTAGTATTTTACTTTTCCATGAGTTCAATACACTTTGCTTCTCATAAGATTTCCAGTCGTTAAATAACATTAAGGCAACTCCATATTCATTAAATATTCAAGGATATAAATTATCACAATTATTACTATTCATACTATAAGAATTTCAATTAAATTCATACTTCACCATCCAGTTTAACATCATCAGCAATCTCATTAATTAAATGGTAATGCTTTTGATAAAATTTATTTAATAATTCAAATGCTCCAGCTTTTTCACAGTCTTCAGCCGTGCCTGAACTAGTGAACTCTTCCCATTTACATTGGCAGTGTGTGCCAATATTAAATAATTCATTTGCATAATGTTGTAATTGGTTTAATTGTTCTCGGCTAATAGTATAACCGAATGCTTCATTTAAAGCTTTTTCTGCTGCTTCCTTGCCCAGGTTTTTATTCCTGTTTTGTTCAAGTAACTCTTCCATTATAGTCATACTTCAGCACTCCCCATAACTTTCATGCTCCACATATTTCTTTTGATGGTCTAATTCTTTTTTCAATTTAACATTTTTCTCAGACAATTTCATTAATGCACGACTCAATTTCCTATTCTCTTGATCATACTTATTCAATAGTGTTTCACATGAAAAAATATCATGAACTACTCCAGTACGATTATCTCTTACAAAATCATGTTTATAACCAATATGTGCCTCATAACGCTCTTCTTTAGTCATTCATTCAAACCCCCATCCCATACAACATCATTCCATAATTCCTTATAATTTTCTTCTAATTTATTAATAGACATCTGTTGCTCATTCAACAAATCACATGCCTTATTTAAATCCAAATACTCTCCAGTCTCCTCATTTTGAATATAATACTCATTCACAACTTTAAACATCTCCACCATCCCCGGTTACTAATTCCGTGAACCCATCCATAATAAACCTGTAATAATACAAACGACTACTATTATCCAGAGCAGGATAAATCTCCAGTAATGCTTTTTTCAAATCATTTACATTAGTGAACCCTTCACGATTAGCATCATCCATGTTAAGATCCTTGAAATATTTGTACCCCACATCAGTAATAGTGACAAATATTTTATCAGATATACCTGGAAATATGCATACTGCAAAGTCACCTGGACTTACATCCACCCTCCCTGAAGGCGTTCTTAAAGTTTGAGTTTTAACTCCACTACGAATTAGTGGATAAAACTCTTTTTTAAATTTAATCGCTACCATCATCTATCTCCTCCCGTACTTCTGGTTCTAATGGAACATACTCATCACAAGCAGCAACACATGCCTGCGCAATATGTAAACTCATATCAGAGTTTCCAGTGTCTATTTTGATAATTGTAGCACTTATTTCTCTATTATACACTCTCAATGAAGTTGTTTCCATATCTTCAATATTTTCAACTAGGTTTCCTTTCATGTCTAAAATTACATATTGTTCAATCATTTTCTTCATATTCATCCCTCATTTTTTTTAATCCATTTCCATTTAATGTTCTTTCAAGGTCTTTTAAAATAAGATCATACTTATCTTTTCTTAGAGTTAGTAATGGACCATTATCCACAGCTATTTTCTGCACTAATTGTAATGATCTCAACTTATTTTGGATTTGCAACTCCGTTAAAATATCAGATAATACTTTTTCAAGCTGGTCAAATTCCTTATTATTCATTCTATTATCCCCATTGCTAACATCAAAGCATAAGCTTTTAAGTCTTTTTCAGTTAACTCTTCACCATTATTCATTTTTCTAACAACAGGAATCTCATCAATAGTTGCTGTGCCTTCCTTTTGTTTTTGGAAAAATTCATCAATGTATTGATCTGTTTTATCCTTCATTTTTCATGCCTCCGGATCACATTCATTGTTTTCAGTATTCTGTAAAAGACATTCTAAACATTCGTTACAATATCCCTCTCCAAGAATACACCAATTAAAATCACTTTCAGTCATTTTCAACACCTTCATTATATGCTTCCTGTAAAGCTTCCATTACTTTTAAAAACTCATCAGCATCAGGAAAAATATAAACTCCACTATTATTTTCATTCATTTTTTCACCACTTTTTTCTTACATTTCGGACAAATCTGAAACTCTTGCAAACATTTAAAATAAACCGGTTCATAAAACCAATAGTTACTAAGTTTTGCACCACAAAAAGGACATCTCGGCCTAACAGCTTCCTTTATTATTTCATCAAATCCCTTTGTGATTTGTTCTAATCTTTTATCAGATTCATCCATTTTGACTAACTCCTTTTTTAAAAATCTAAAATTTCATTTAAATCAATCATTAACCTACAGTTGCTGTGCATATAATTATCACCAAATACTTCAGGATTATAACCACCCAACCTACGTAAGAGTATCTTTTTTTGGTCTTCTGTTGCTTTACTAATATCCAACTCAGCAAAACCACAATGATTAAGATACCATCCATCAGGATAATTATCTTTTAAAACATGCTGTGCAGTTGATTCTAAAAATTTTATTTCATCAGATAATTCATCTATAGTAACCGGCATTGTTTATACTCCGTAACCTTGCTTTTTAGCATATTCAACCACATCACGACTCCACCCATAATTACACCAGGAGATATGATCTTTATACTTAGAAGAAAACAAACCTGCTCTAAGAAATGCTTTATTAAAACTTAAACCTTCATCCAGGAATGGTTTAATCTGCTGGAATAATTGTCTTGTTTCCTCCAAACGTTCACTAGTGGACTGACTAATAACAGTAATCATATTTTAGTACCCCACTTCAATTACTTCCTTGACCTTAGCTGAAGCATAAACAATATCATCTCCAGCATGATCTTCATTCAAAATTTCTACATTTACCCTTGCGCAGCGTGGTATATCATTCATGAAACAGCCACACATACAATCATATTCTTTTTCGGATGTTGTTAGGAAGATTACATCTCCTGGTTTTAATTGTTGTATGTTTTCTGCCCAGACTGTGTATTCACCGTCTTTGAATGTTTTTTCCTCTTGTTGAAAGTCATCTAATGTGCACATACATTTAAGCCTCCTTTATAACTAAATCAATACTCAGAACATGATTTAAATTGATAAACATTGCATACTCTTTTTTAGAGAATATGACAATTGCATCTTCAAAAAATAAAATCTCTTCCATGAGAGATAAATCTAGAGTATCGTCTTGACCTTTCATATCCCAAATATTAAGGAAGTATTCGGTATCTTTTTCACCCACACTTAACAGTAAATAATAGACTGCTTCGGATTTGCCTAATTTTTCTTCTTTTTTGGTTAAAATCATTTTTAATCCCTTCTTGTTGAAATATTAACATTGTTATATTTTATCATTGTTTGATAAAGAAATAATAAATAAATAATAAATAATAATAATTTCCTCTCTAAAAAAACGAATAATAAGTCAAGTATGTATTTGTATGTATAATACAGATAAATACATACTCTACTCACGAGAGCCTCGCAAGATACACTTGAAACAGACCCTAAAGACAATACATACTTGTATGTATCATTATGCAAAATTAACAAAAGCAACATCCTCCTGCTCCAAAATATCCCTAATCTTACTAAAAGAAACCTTCTGTTTCTTACACTCACGCTCCAACATATTCAAACCAATAACACCTTTACGTTCATAAATGTTCCTGGCCCAAGATAAAACCTCTTTAATATTAGAAGCCTCACCTTCCAAAGCAGAACGTTTCTTACGAATATCACATAATTTATCTTCCTTAATCTCCAATTCATCATGTAATTTCGCAATCTCCTTCATAAGCTTAGACTCTTCCGTTTCAGCATGCAAATCAATACTCAACAACTCATTCATACGTCCACTGAAATTAGGATAACTGATTTTAGCCAAATCGACTAAATCAGTATCCAAAGTGAGAGTAACTTTCGTCTTATTACTCATACACTCACCTCATTAACAATGATTTCACTTTTTGGATCATCAAACCATAACTTATCATGCAATAACAAACCATGCTCCATGACATACTTTTTACATGCAGCAATATGCTTGCAATAAGCATGCCTGAACAGATGATGCGGACAATCACAAATCCATCCTTTGTAAATATTCCAATCTACAGTATATTTTCCAGTTTCACCTTGCACCAGGAAAGATAAACCAAATCTGTAACGACTTACTGATAAAATAGTAATATTGGAGGAACTCATTTAGAAGCACCTTCCTTATTGAAATATTCATTTACAAAATCGTATATGAGATTTAACTCTTTTTTATTGAACTTATCGATTTTCTGTATTTGTTTTTTCACAGCATACGCTGTTATTTCTTCATTGGATAATCCTTTCTTGTGAAGTGTAGTTAATGCCTTGTCAAGTAGTTCCTGTAGATTTAAATCTCTTGGTTCAGTATCTTCTTTTTTAACTGGTTTTTTAGGTTCTTTTTTAGTGTTTTTCTTACGTGCTGAGCTAGCATTATTATCATCAGCATCCACACTATCTTTATCAGATAATGCAGGGAATGCTAATTTTAATAGATACCTTTGCAAATAAGTAACATTAGCACCTAATGTTTGAATCAATTTATTATTCGGATTTCCCTGTTCAACAATCAATTCAGGAAACGTTATTCTATAGACAAGATACTCCTTTGGATTATCTAAATCAACAAGTCTCAAAATTCCAACATCATCAGAGTAGGGAAATTCTAGTGCCACACGTTGTTTATAACATAATTGACTGACTGGTTCAATCATGTCCTCTAATTCATGATAGTAGAAGTCTTTATGTTTGTTATAACCAGATTTTGGTATATTCATACCAAATAAAGTCATGTTTACTTCCATTACTTTTTCATGAATATTCATTGTTCTTGAATCAGAACTCATATTATCATCCCCATTCTTTGCCATGCATTTGCTTCAGTACTGAAAGCAAAACCAAACCTTATACTAAGCAAAATTAATAAGATGAAAACCATTATAATAACTAGGATTGGAGAAATCCCCTTAAGGATTTCTTCCAAATGTTCATTGTCATGTTTATGTGGATCATCTATTGGATGTAAATCATGCACAGGTTCATGTTTATTCCTTTTGAATATACTCATACAATCCCTCCTTCAACAATAGCCTGGTAAGCTTCCACGTGATTAGGGAGTTCAATAAAATTAAATGATTTATGAGTCCAGCAACCTTTAGTATTACGGTACCTTCCATCAAGAACATTATATTCCACACCTAAACGGGATAATTGGTCTGCTACAAAACCAGTATCTTTTTTATGAACTTCGATTCCATGAAATGTTTTGTCTGATCCAAAAGGATTATTGTACCATGGCCTGTCGGTGCATGTGACAAGTATTCCTTTTTCATAGAATAAACCTTGCACTTGTGATTCTACACAGCTCATACCGTCACCTCTTCCAGGAACCTAGGATTTTTAATAAGCTCCTGAATGATAGTATTACTATTCATACCAGGAAGTTTCTTAAAAAACCTGTCTATTTCAACATCAGAAAGCACATCTCTGAAACTGTAAAATTTAAAACTAGCTTCATACACGTGGAGTGTGCCTTTTTGTTCATGTTTTTTCTTTTCAATAGCCCAACATATATCAAAACAAGTTTCATCAAGCTCTTCCAATTGTGTTAAATCATGTAAGCTGCATTCTTGTATTTCAGGAATAATGCTGAAGTTGCGAGGTAGAATATCATGATAACCTATTCTACCCATGTCAGCAGCCATTTTTTTCTGGAGTTCTTCTTTTTTATGAGTTACTCCAGTGTACATGCGTTCCAATTGAGGTAGTCTTATATGTTCGTATCTACCTTTCATTGTGGATCAACTCCATTGATTTCCTGGAGTTTGACGTATCCAAGGTAGAGCGTGTCTACAGCTTCTTGAGTCAACTCTGAGGGGTTGACTTTTATTTTTGTTAAATATTCATCAAACTTTGTCATTTTAATTCAACCATTGGATTTTTGAAAGTGTTTTTGAGCTGCCACTCAAATTTTTACTTCCTTGATTATAATGTTAGTTTATCTAATATATAAAAGTATCTATTTAGGTATTTATTTAAATAAATATCTTTATTAATACCTTTTTATAAATATTAATATAAAGAATAACAAATATGGAGGTTATGATAATGTTTAATTATACATCAAAAATTAATTATGCCAACCCCCAAACTAAATCATTAAAAGTAGGGTTACCTAAAGAAATTGTGAAAGTACTTGACGTACAACCTGGAGACATAATGGACTGGCAAGTTGATGTCACTGATGGTAAAATTACTGTAATAGCTAAAAAATTAGAATAAACCTTTTTTATTATTTTTTTAAAAATAGAAACACCATTTTTAAATATAGCCTTCGCTAATGCGTGGTATGGTACGACCTCTCCTTGAGGACTATTTAAATAACTAATAGTTAGTTTTAAATAGTTTTTACATCTAATATTAAAATAGGTTATGAATTCAACCATTGGTAACCCCATGGGTTTTCTTGTTTTTATAACCTAGTGGGTGAGAAGCTGCCACTTCTACGACCCCACTTATTATTATAAAAACCATATTTCATTATTTTTTCCAAATTAATTTACCATCTGCATCATATACTGCATTAATCTCTTTTGCATCATCATTTAAACCTACCTGATGGCCTCCAGTCCAAGTGAAGCTGAAGTTTTTATCTACAGGCATATTAAAAGCAAATGTCCCTTTATCTTTAGACAATCCACCTATTTTTTGTCCAAGTACATTATTTATATCTACATCATCACCAGATTCATACTGATTTCCATAGATAAACATTTGATTAAACATTGGACTAAATTCAGCCATCTTACTTTCCGCTTCATAAGGGAAGTAAAATGCATCATCATAGGCATCTATACCTGAAAAGTAGTTTGCTTTCCCTGGTGCTGAATCAAATGAATAGTATGTGAAATTATAACTTTCATTTACATAGATCCTTTCAGGAGCTTTTGAAGCACTTACTGTAGCGATAACACATATACATGTTAATAATGTAATTAGTAGTAGTATTATTTTTTTATCCATTTTTTTCAACCTTCATTTTTTTTCAATTTTCATTCCAGCAAAAAAATATTTCTCTAATATCTTTTCAGCTTTTTTATCAGTTTCCCTCCAAGTAATAGATGTATTACCTTTATCGTTTTCTTTAGAGTATAATAAATGACTAATAAACTCTAATGGATTTAAAACCAAATCATCACAATGCTTCTTAAATCCATTTATATTTAGGAATGTTTTCTTATGTTTTAAACATTCGGCAGTATTTCCATCAATTATATTGAAGAAAACACAATTATCATGTCTGTAAGTCATCTTTAATCACCGAGATTACACTCTTCCATATAAGCTTCTAAAAAAACAGTGCAATGATCTGTGGAGACTATTCTTAAACTAAATACTTCGCCTCCACTAAGTAAAATATTTACATTATCATCAAACTTTTTCAAATCTTTTACTGTAATCGTCATATGGTACTCCTTTTTTGTATAGTATTTATTTTATCTGATAATGTTTATAAATATTTCTATTCATAAAATAAAGCATTAAATAAGCCTTTGTTTAATAAAATAAAATAAAATATAGTTATTTGTTCACCACTAAAAAATGAAACACAATGTGTTTTGAAAATTAGTGTTCAACAAAAACATAATATTATAGTAGTTTGTTAAGTTTACCCAAACGGTCCTCACCAATATTTTCCATGATCAATTTCTCAAGATTATCCTGCCTAGACTTAATATCAGATAACTCATTTTTCAAAACAATATTCTCATTTTCCAACACTTCTTTCTTTTCACTAACAACATCTAACTTTGTACGCACCTTATCAATTTCAGTAACCACTATATACGGTAAGCATTGAATATACTCTTCTTTTAAGTCTTCTGCTTTTACACGAATATATGACTCATGAATAACACTCTTTGGAGTTCTACCCTGCAAAAGATTAATCCTATCTTCACTCATTCCTGCTGCATGCAACTGAGTAGCATGATACCTGCGCATCATATGAATAGTAAACCGGTTATATCTGCCGGCCTTACCCAATCCTAGTTTTTCATTGATTTCATCAAACAAATCACCAATCCATTGGTATGATACATCAAACAGATCATCATTTACATTTACATCTCTGGTTCCAACTACCTCACCTGTTTCATCATAAATTAAAACTCTTCTACTTAAAAGATAATTGTTTATGGATTCGGCAGCTTCCGGACTGCAAAATGTATAATATGGCAAACCCGTTTTTTGACGTGTTAAATCTCTAAAACAAGGTACAATATCAACATTAGATTTATTCATTTCTTTAATAGCTTCCTGGACATTATTGCTATTATGATATTCTTTGGTGGCTTCCAGGTAATCTTTTACTTTTAAGTTCAAGGCGTCACGCCTGCTCATTCCTGAACTTGATGTGAATAATGCGAATGTTTCAACAATCTTAGGTGCTATTTCAAGACATTTCTGTAGCATGTCACGGTCTGGAATGTCTTCAGGAAGTATGGGTATGACTTCAATGTCTTCACTAAAACGTGGTAATTTTGGTATTACGAATTCAAAATGCCTGAATATTGATATTATTAATGTAAGGTATAGTTTAGCTGTTTTTGATTTGTATTTATCATATAGGTAGCTTCTGAATTCTATTAGATATTGTCTTAGTGTGGATTTTCTCCATGGTATTCCTTGATCTTCTTCTGTTTCTGCAATGATTAATATTTCTCCTAAATGTTGTTGGAAGTATAACTCGAATTGATTAACACTTCTTGCATATGATTTTTGTGTGTTAATTGAGGAGTTACGTTCTCTGAATATTTCATTTAGGATTTGGTCTGTAGGTCTCATATTTTTCATTTATATCACTCTTATATACTTTGCTTTTGTGTTAGAGAGCAGTTGAAGAGTAATATTTACTGGTTATTTTTTGGGCTAACATTTAGTAATTTTAAATATTTAAAGTTATTTATTTTAGTTTAATGAAACAAAAATTTATTATTAAAGTTAGATAAAAAATTACATAATTAAATTTAAAAACTGATTAATATGGAATGCGAAATTTGTGGTAAACCCGTAAGTGAAACAAATCCTACAAGAGCAAAAATTGAAGGATCAGTTGTGGTTGTATGTAAGGATTGTGCAAAACTTGGAACAATACAGAAAGCACCTCCAAAACCAAAATTCCAGCAACAAAAGAAAAAAGGAAAAAGAAACGTGCAGCCAAAAAGAAATTACAGAAACGATGAACCTACAGAAGAATTGATAGAAAATTACAATACTGCTGTAAGAAACGCAAGAGAAGCTAAAAACTGGTCTCGAGAAGATTTAGGAAAAAAAATTAATGAAAGAGTTTCTGTTATTAACCGGATTGAATCTGGAAAAATGACTCCTGACAACAAGTTAACAAAAAAATTAGAAAAAGCATTGAACATTACACTGTTCGAAGATGTAAATGATGTTGATTTAAATCAGTTCATGAACAGTTCATCCGGCGAAAGAACGCTCGGAAACATAATGAAAATTAAAAGGAAATAGCTATTCCAAATAGCTATTTAATTTATTATTTTGAATATATCTTTTTTCACCTTTAACAGAGTAATCAATTTTACCAGCATTTAAAGCTCTGTATGATTTATAACCATCCATATCATGGGCAATTGTTAATTTTTCTTTCAATTCAGTATAACCCCTGTATTCCGGACTGACAACAACAATATGTGCCGGAGGATGAATCTGTTTAATTTTTAAAATGCTTAAGGTAGTGTCCTCTTCAACGAAAAATGCAGTAGCAACATTAGAATGGGTTTTAAGTTTTGATTTTAAAATCTGTTCCACCAAAGAATCGGCAAATTCTGCACTTATGACTTTTGGTTTTGTTGATAAAGTCAAACTTCCGTGCCTTTCAATATCTGAAATAGCACTTAATATCTTTGTTTTGTTCTCCCCTCTGATTAAAATTAATGCCATAATAATCTCCTATTTAAAAAAAAATAAAAACGGTGAGATTCACCGATTTTGGAATGATTTCAATAACCTGCTTCTGAATATGACAAGTAAAATCAATACAATACCAACCGCAGTCTGAATACTGCCCAGAATATTCAGGATATTTCCGTCAACAGGTAAATCCCATGCCGGCGCAGACCTGTCTCCCGGAAGTGCAGTATAATAAACTCCAACAGCTTTGGAATCAGGTTTTACATTAATGTCTTTAGGTTCAATGTGATCAACACCCATTAAAAGACCGTTGTTAATACCTTTATTAATTGATCCTGCAATAGCTGATGCATCATATCCGTATTTGTTTACAGAAGCCTGAACTATTTCTTTTGTAGTTGCAGCAATACCAGGTTTACCACTACCGTAGACAGAAACACTGACTGAATTCTCACCGACAGTAAGTGTATTACCTAAAGCCTCATATGCGTAAACGATTTTCAAATCATGCCCACATACAGGACATTTGTCATAATTCTCTGCAGTAGGATAACCGACACCCCAACCACAATCTTCACAAATCTTGGAATAAGGATCATCCATCGGGAATCCCGTGGAATTCATTTCATTAGGAGTAAACATGTCTGAAGTGGATATTCCAGAAACAAGGTTGACTCCACCCCCACCATATCTCTCACCGGAATCACGGGCAACTTCACCTAAAGCCTCGGAAAGAATGGTGGTTGCAGGATATCCGTCCCTAATCATTTTACCAATATTCATTGCAGTTTCTTTACGAACACTGTCTGCAGTACCGTACATAGGGTTTCCATTAGTATTTCTCAAGTGAATAATAGCTCCTTTCTGACCTACAGGCAAAGTAGCTACACCGCTGCTGTATGGAGTTACGGTAATTGAACTGTCACCATCATTTACTGTAATTACGTATGCATCAAATGAACCACCGATTGCAGCACCCATATACGGACCTCCAACTACCAGACGAGCCCCACTATAACTGCTTGCAATAGAAGCTGCAGACGCTGCAGATACATTATTTTCCAAATTGGCAACTGCATCCACAATTGAATCTAACCTAACATCAGAACTACCTGTACCCCCGGAGAGAACTGCGAAATGATTATCTTTAGACATTAAAAATGTTGACTGGAACATGTTTTCTGCAAAAGACATACTTCCTGCAGCTGCCCCATTAGGATCTTGACCGGTAGGGTCAGTAATAACAATAATGTTACAAGTAGCTGCCACACTACTCATAGTCATTAATAATATAATGAAAAAAATAATTGGTATTTTTAATCTCTTCAAATCGTATCCCTCTAAGTATTTTTATCTTGATCTTCTATTTTAACAGACGAAAAGTCTTCAATAACTGTTACAGTAACAATTCCGGTATTTTTATCAACCTGAACATCAGCTGCAGTAATAGGAGTAACTGACGTTCCCGGAACCGTCGACTCTTTAGCAAATTCTTGTGCCGTTTGTATCGCATCCTTCAGCGAAACTTCTCTTTTGGAAGTTTTCAATATGTCGCCATATATTACACTACCGTCACGGAAACCAGCTTGCATAACATTTAATCTTATTGTATCTACTGGAACTATATCATTTCCTTTAACAATGATTCCAGAGATTGGTACACCGTCACCGACCTCATCAGATGAAGCAAATGCGACATATGTAATTAAACGACCACAAAGAATCAAAATAAACGCTAATAATAAAATTATTAATGTGTCTCTTCTAATCTTCATAAACATGTTTTTATCCTCTTAGATATTATTCTTAGGAATAAAAAATCTATACAGTATTATTTTTAATTAATATTATATTTAAATTTATAGAATAGTTTTTAGTAATGATTCGGCAGGGTCCATTCCCTGAGCGCCAATGAGTAAAATTATATCATTTTCACCGGCCAAATCACAGACATGAGTTAAACAATCAATTAAATTGTCAAAATGAGTATAATTTCTGTTATTTTCATCCAAAACATTGAAAAATACTTCCCTTTCTTCGCAAGTAACATAATTCAAATCGTTTACAACATCATTACTGGATGAGAGGAACAGATTGATGTCATCCCTTAAAACGTCGACTAAAGCCTCAACATTCAGCTGGTTAATCTCAACACCCCGTGAACCTCTTATGGCGCACACAACATGGAGTTTCTGATTATCATCCAAAAGCTTTATTGTCTCGTTAATGGTATTTCTGATTCCATCGGGATTATGTGCAAAGTCATCGATGATTAACGGCTTATCATTTAATTTTGCAAAACGTCTGTTGAGTGCCCGGTATGAATTGACTGCATCTTTTATCTGATTTAAATCAATGCCCAAGTTAATGCAGGCCCCCACAGCCGAGAGAATATTTTGAATAAAGTGGCCGCTTGTAAAAGGCAAATCCTCTTTTTCAATGATTAAATCGCCATTGTAAAAGATTCCGTCGTCAAAGTATAAATCGCAGGATTTATCTTTCATGGACCAGTAGAACGGGTTTTCAGAGTCAAGTTTTCTGACCAGTTCATCATCATGATTCATGACAGTTATTCCATCGCCGATAGCTTTTGGAACAGCAGAAATCTCATCGAAAACCTCATCGATTGAATTGACAAGGCCGATATGGTCCATTGCGATGTTTGTTATTACTCCGACTTTCGGATTAAGTGCCTCAGACATTAATGAAGCATGATTTTTCATCAAGTTTCCAAGCCATCCCTGAACCTCAGACACTTCAATTACAAGATAATCCAGCTCACCGTTGGCATTCACCTCATCTGAAATAAGTTTGGAAACCATAGGATCGATTAATGTATTGAATTCGGATTCACTGTCTGTATTTGTAAATGCATTATAACCGGCACTGCCTAGAATATGATAGATTAAATGGGAAGTGGTTGACTTGCCGTTTGTTCCGGTAATGACGATGTTTGTGGAATTTGGAGAGTAATTGTCCACAGTCCATTTCAGTGCATAAGCATTGGCCAGTTCGATTTTTTCTGTAATTATTAATGGAAAATTCAATTCTTCGGCTTTTTCGACTGCGCCATCCTTAGGGTTTTGGGTAATCAGACATGCAATGTCTTTAGCAGATGCGATTTCAATACCCTTGCCGTTAATCCAGTGCCTTATTACAATATCTCCTTTTCCCGCATCATTCAATAAGGTAAATCTTCCAGTGAAATCCTGGTTTAAATAAAAATTATCACTGCCTACAATTTTTGCATTAATTGAATTAGCCAATTCATCAATTTTCATTTCACACACCAAAAATAAAGAAAATTAAAAGAAATACATTTTAGCAACTATACCGATTACACATAACAATACGGTACATGCCCAATATGTCAATATAATTTTAACTTCAGACATGCCATAATGATTTAAAGTGTGGTGTAACGGCTCAACAGGCAATTTAATGATGTGTGCCCTGTGGAGCAGGCTTACAATAACTGATATGATAGGTACGCCCAATGCAAGAACACCAAAGTATGGTATATCACATATTAAAACTGCTGCCGCATAACCTGTACCCAGTACAAATGATCCGGTATCTCCCATAAATATTGAAGCAGGATATTTGTTGAATACTAAAAATCCTAAACATAACGCTGCTAAAACTGCAAATGGAGGTAGAACGTTCATTTGTCCAAAGAGATAACCATAGACACAACATGCAATGGAAGCGATTCCCACGATTCCCGCTGCAAGACCGTCCATACCGTCAATAAGATTAACTGCATTGATGGAACCTAGAATACCTATGATGACAACAGGAATAGCTAAGATACCTAATTGGAATCCGCCCAATGATGTTACAACTCCGGTTAAACCTAAAAATAAACCGATTACAATTTGACAAATAATTTTTTCAAGCTCTTCAGGTTCTGTTTTGATTGGAACTTCACCTACAACCTCAACCTTTCCTTCATCGAGAAGGTTATCTATTTCGGCTTTTGCCTTAGGAGTAGCTACCCTTACCTCTTCCTGAGGCTGGACGTCCAGTCTTCCCAGGGTTATCACTTCATCGGAAACGTTGACAACCACTTTTTGAACCTCTTTAACTTTCAGTCCGATCAAATCATCCACGAGACCTACAATACCTCCGATAAGGATGATGAATGATAAAACTGAAATCTGAGCATGCTGAAAACTGATTGAAATAATCAAAGCAATGGAAAATAAAAATGCAATACCGCCCATAGTTGGCGTGCCGCTTTTATGTCTGTGTTCACTGACGATAGGATTATCTGTAATCCTTGCTTTAAGCAATATTCTTCTAACATACCATGTGAAGAATACCGTTGCAATAAATGCAATTAAAAAAAGAACTATTACTTGCTTTAAAATCATTCCAATCACTACATATATTTTAAACTAATATTTACTTTTTTAATTAATAGTATATAATATTTTCATATATTTAAAACATTAATTAATTCTTCAAGTTCTTTTTTGGATTTTCCACGTATAGTGATTCTTTGATAACCTTCAGGACCGTGGACGATGAAATTATTATTGTCAAAGGATTTTACCGGTTCGTTGATTTCAGGGCCTTCATAATTCCCAATTGGGATTTCAGTGGAATAGAAATATTCTAGTTTATCAAATACGTTTTTTAAGCTGAAATCACCGCAGGCCATGTTGATGAGTTCACATAATGAGTTAACAGAGCATGTTGCTGAAGTCAGATATCTTGTTCCGTTAGGTCTTGTATTAACCTCAATTGCATATAACTGCTTTTCGCTGTGGGAATACATGAAATCCATTTCAAATATGCCGTCTGAGTTTAAGTTTCTTGCCACTTTATATGCAGTCTGCTGGATGAGATTATTGTCCAAGCCGTCAATCATACAAGGTCCCAATTTAACTTTATTCAAGGGATGAGTACCTTCAAGAGTGGTTTCACCTTTATAAATCGGAGAAAGTGCTACAATTTCGCCTCTGAAAGCCAAAACCTCTATGGAGATTTCAGAGCCTTCAATGAACTTTTCACATAAAGCCTGGGAAAACTCTTCAAAATATTCATTAACGTCATCTTTGTTACGGGCGACCTTAATATCCTTTCCGCCCTGACCTTCTCCCTGTTTCAGGACAACCGGAAACTCCATGGTCAAATCGTCAGGACTTTCCAAAATCTGATACTCTGGAGTAGCCACACCAATTTCTGAGTAGAATTCTTTTGTATTGATTTTATTTGAAGTCAATTGAACGGCACGAACGTCAGCTGCAATTACCGGAATGTCATAATCCCTTTCAAGCTCTTCCTTCATCTCAGCCACCTGAATTAAGGGAGGGTCAATTCCAATTAACGGAACAACAGCATCGACATTTTGAGTGATTGCAATTTGTTTTGGACCGTCCATTCCCCTAGGTACGATAAATACCTGATCCGGCAAGTCCAAGTTAATGGCTTCCTCATTCGATTCGGTTAAAATGCTTTCTATGCCTCTTTTTTTAACATAATAGTCAACATCGTCATACAGACGTGACCCTATAAATAAAATCTTCATAATAACTCTCCAAATATTTCAATAATTTCCTCTGCACTTTTTAAAACATTATCAGTTAATTCACCATGAAAGTTCATTAAATTTTCGTCCAAACTGCCTAATGAATCCTGGTCTATTAACTCCATCAGTTCAGGCTCTATACCTATGAACAATACATTATCCTGATTTATAAATTTGACAAAATATGATAGGGACATTGAATGGGTTGAAATTCCAATGTTTGCAAAATCGTTTTCATCCACTATTCTGTAATCTCCCGGGTTTAAACCCATCAGACATGCATCGATTAAAATGACATGTGTGGGATTTTCCATTCTGATTTTTCCTGTAAAATTTTCGGGAACTGTCTGGGCATTAATCAATAAGATATTGTCATTTAAATTTAATTTGTTTAATTCGGATATTATAAATGGTCCTACACCATCATCATATTTCAGTTCATTTCCAATGCCCAAAATAATTAATTTCTCACAATCCTTTAAAAATTCCTTTAAATCATCCTTAAAAGAAATAAAATCACCTTATATCAGTTGGGTTTTTACAGTTTCAATACCCTGTCCCATAATATATTTTAATTTTACATTAATTAAATCATTGCATTTTACATTTGTCTCATCTATTGGAACAAGGAGTGGTGGATTAAACATCGGCGTTGGTCCGCAAACCACATTGTCATTAAGGATAGTGACGGTAGTTATCTTAATCCCGTTGGCGGTGCCATCACTATTAACTTCAAATTCAAGAATGTCTTCAAAATTAGGATTGATTTTCTTTTTAAAATCTATTTTGGAATAGTTTACCGCTTCGGATAAAATTTCATAAGAGGCTCCCTCATCCCAGTGGATGTAATGCCTTTCCATGTTAACCAGCTCGGCAAAATTGATGACGGCATTTGGAATGATAACGCCATCTTCCTTAAGGAATTTCCGGGCATGATTTAACACCTGAACCTCCTCTTCATCAATCAGTGCGGTGTCAAGCATTTCACATACAATCAGATCTGTCTTTTTTAAAAATTCATATTTTAAAACGTCCTCATTAACGACGCTTATGTTATTGAATGTTTTTAGATTTTCTGAAGCGCACATTGATGCTTTTTTGTCAATTTCAATAGCTATTATTTCAGTGAACTTTTCATTTAAAAAATAGGACAATAAACCTGATCCGCATCCCAGGTCATATGCAAGGTCGGTTTTTGAATCGTACTGGCTGATGGCTTCAAAAAAAGCAGATACCCTATCATTATCCTTCAATAAGTCCAAATGATAATGGGTTGTTTGAAATTTCATAAAAAAAATAAAAATATTTAGTGAGTGTGAGGATGTGAATGTCCTTCAGGTTCACTAAATTCTTCTCCGTTTGCAGTACTAGTCAATTTAACGTGCTCTACACCTTTAAGTCTCATTATCTTTTCAGTCAAATCACGTATTTCTGCAATATCTCCATTCACTACAACAATTTCCATACAATATTTATCTGTCATATGTATGTGCATGCTGGTATTTATTTCATTTCTGAAACTGTGTTGAATTTCAGCAAGATTTTCCATTACTCCAGTATAATGATGATCATAGATAATAGTTATAATCCCGATTCTTTCCCCTTCCATTGAGTTCATCCACTGATAACGGACAATATAATCTTGAAGCGCATCACGAATACCCTTTGAACGAGATTGATAACCCCTTTCTTTTAGTACCTCATCGAAATCTGAGAGTAATTTTTTAGGTAATGACATACTTATTCTCATCATAAAAATAACCTTATTTTTTAATCAATATATTATATTTATACATTAACATTATATAAACATTATGAAAAAATAGAAAATTAATAATACTTGAATAATAAATTTTATGTAAAAAATATTATTCAACAAGGAGATAATATTCACCGTCAGATTTATGAATATGCTTTAAAAGACCCTTGTTTTCCAAAGAAAGAATTATATGATACATTCTAAAATTAGTCAGTTTCAAATCACCATAAAGCAGATTACCCTCCAGGATATATTTGGAAACCAGATTCTTGTCATTTACCAAAGTTTTTATAACTTCAAATGATTCCTTTTCTTTCATGTTCAATTCCAGTTCTTCCAAATCCTTTTTGGAATTGACGGTATTGATTTCCTTATCTGATGCCATGAGTTTAACCTTGGAACCGTCAAATTCTATTAATGTTTTATTTGAAAGAGAATTTAAAACCTGAACCAAATTATATTCGTGGAAACTTCCAACACAAAGTTCCTTTTTTAAGGCAGAAATTGGAATATTCCCGTCAAATTCGACATCGAATATTTTGATTTGGTTGAAAACAACCTCCTCTTTTCGGGTAATAGTAATCATATACTTTAATATTTGAATATAATCTTACTTAAATATTATTAACAAAGAAGTGAATATTTAAGAATATGGAAGCGGAAGACATATTGGGTGAACTGAAGGACATCATGCAAAATGATAAAGTCAGCAAAAATGATTTGATGGTGATTTTAAAAAGGTATGCTGGAATAATATCTCCTTTTGACCTGATGAAGGCTACGGCCCTGATGAGAAAGGACGGAGAATATATTCAGCCCCAATACAGAGAAAAATACCTGGAAATCTATGTAAAACATTTCATCATGAGAATGAAGGAAGTTCTCGACAACAACAATGAAATGGATGTGGAAATAGATTTGGAGAAGTTAGACGGTTCATTTCACCTTCTTGAAAAAACATTTGAAAATGAAAAGCTGAATGACGGCGATCTGGAGAACAAGTTTCCGCTGATTTATGTCATCACCTCTCTTTATACCACATTTATCCTTGAAGAGCCTATTCATCCGGTGGGAAGTGAATTTCCGGGAAATTTAAAGGTAACGGAAGAAAAAGGAACTTATTTCTGCCCCGTTAAAGACAATCAAAAGGACAATCCCAATGCGATTTGCCACCTCTGTCTTGCCGAACAGACACCAAATATTTAATAATAACAAGATACTAACAATTAACCATGATGAAAATAAATAAAAACTTTTTATTTATAATAATGGTTCTGTTGATGCTTGCAGGCGTAATGACCGCAGCTGCAGCATATACCGGAACAGGATTTTCACACGACAAAAGCGTATCAGACTACAGTTCATTATCCTTAAACGATATTTTAAGCAAATACAGCGATACTGACTGTAAAGCTGAAGCCACAGGATTATGTTCAAAAGTATCCGACGGAGATACCATTACCGTAGAAGGAGTTGGAAAGGTTCGTTTGGTAGGAGTTAACACACCAGAAAAAGGCGTTGCAGGTGCTGATGCATCAGCATATTTTGTTAAAAAACTCTGTCTGAACAGGGAAGTAAGTCTTGACATTGATGACTCCAAACACACAGACAAATACGGAAGAACCCTTGCAGTAGTTATTGTAGACGGTAAAAACTTAAATGAAATGCTTTTAAAGGAAGGTCTTGCAGAAATCATGTATATGCCTCCAAGTGAATTTTATCCATACAACTGGGCAGGAGACAACACCCACGTAGCGGGAGATTCATCAACGAGCACAGACAGCTCATCAGGAGACACTTCATCAGGTGCTGCAGGCACATATATCGGAAACGCCAATTCCCACAAGTTCCATGTTCCTAGCTGCAAATCCGTCGGTAAAATGTCTGAAAAGAATAAGGTAACATTCTCATCAAGAGATGAAGCAATTAATCAGGGTTATACTCCTTGCAAAAACTGCAAACCTTAAATATTATTTTTTCTAGATATTTAGACAATGGAAATAAATGACAATATAGAATCGATTACGGGAAATCCTAAAAAAGCAATTAACAAATTAGCCATACCAACTATTTTTTCACTGCTTTTAATGTTTTTAAATAATTTAATCGACAGTTTTTGGGTTTCAGGAATTAATGCAGATGCTTTAGCAGCTCTAGGATTTATTACACCGCTGTATTTGGTCGTGATTGGTATTGGAAGCGGTATCGGAGCTGGAGGAAATTCCCTGATTTCCAGATATGTCGGAGCCTCACGATTTGAAGATGCACATAATGCAGTTATCCATACAATTATCTTAACGTTTATTGTTTCACTACTCATTTTAATAATAGGGATTTTCTTTTTAGATGATTTGATTATATTGTTCGGTGCAGGAGAAGTTATCACATATTGCCTTGATTACGGACAAATCATATTCCTGTTGAATATTGTATTTTTGCTCCCCAATGTTACTGCGAGCATCTTTAGAGCGGAAGGCGATGCTGGAAAAGCCACCCACCCATTAATGTTAACTGCAGCACTGAACATGATACTTGATCCGATTTTCATATACATTCTGAATTTAGGAATCTTTGGAGCGGCAACTGCAACTGTTATCTCATCATTAATAGGATATCTGTGGATGCTTTACTGGATATACATCAAAAAAGACACATATTTCAAATTTAAAGTTAAATACTACAAAAGAAAACTTGAAATATATAAGGAAATTCTTGTAGTTTCACTTCCGGCAAGCTTTGAGGAGATTATCTTTGCATTGGTGGCGATAATTCTAAACTACCTGATTATAACAACCTCAGGCGTTAATGAAGTGGCATCATTTACAATAGCATGGAGATTCATATCAATCGCATTTCTGCCATGCATGGCAATCGGAATAGCTACAATAACCGTTTCCGGAATAGCCTACGGTGCTAAAAACGCTGCAAACTTCGATACGACAATCAAATACTCCACAATGTTAAGCCTGATCATCACATTACTGATTTTGGCAAGCTTTTTTATTTTTGCATATCCTCTATGTGAAGCCTTTAATTACCAGGCGGGAAATATGGAATTGGTTACAAGGTCTGCCGAGATACTTCAGCTATTGGTTTTTTATAACATGCTTATTCCATTTGGAGCAACTGCAGCATACACATATCAGGGTGTCGGTTCGGGATTCAAGTCACTGGGACTGACAGTTTTAAGAGAATTGATATTAAGTATGTTTTTTGCATATTTACTTGGAATAACATTCAATATGGGCGTTTTTGGAGTTTATCTGGGAGCAATAATCGGAATGAATATCGGTTCACTCATAGGATTCATATTCATTTTAATGTTTAACAGAAAATTTGAAAAAGAAGTTGGAAATAACAACTTACCCCAGAAAAGTGACAAAAGATTTAAATTTATAAAAGAATAATTAATAAATATCAAGATATATGGAGGAGTAATCAATGGCTGATAAAAAAGCTCCTGCAGATGGCTGGCCAGTAATTAGTGGGGATTACATTGTGGGCGACCCAGAAAGCCCTGTTGCAGTAACCACACTCGCTTCCCACATTGAAGCAGAATTGTCCGGAGCAGCAATTGCAGGCCCATGTAAAACAGAAAATTTAGGAATAGAAAAAGTTGTCGCTAATATTATTTCAAATCCAAACATCAGATTTTTAATATTGGCTGGTGCTGAAGTGCAAGGCCACATTACAGGACAAAGTTTCCTGGCTTTACACGAAAACGGTGCAGACCCCGACAAAAAGAAAATCATCGGTGCAACCGGAGCTATTCCATTTGTAGAAAACGTTCCCCTCGAAGGTGTTGAAAGATTCCAGCAGCAATTGGAAATCGTTAACTTAATCGATACTGAAGATATCGGCGCAATACAAGCAAAAATTAACGAATGTGTGGAAAAAGACAGCGGCGCTTATGAAGCAGAACCAATTGTAATGGAAGTCGATGAAGAAAACCAAAAACTGGTAATCGTCGATAAAAAAGAAGAAAAAGAAAATGAAAATTAAATGGGATTAAATCCCATCCTTTTTTTAATTTATAACTAAAGAATTAAGCTTTTCTTTGAATAGTAGCTATTGCACTTTGTGCACCTGATTTTACATAACCGCTTTCATCATCAAGCAATTTTTCAAGTGCAGGAATAGCTTTTTCGTCATTCAAGTTACCTAAAGCCCATGCGGCTGCACCCCTAACTCTCCAGTCAGGATCATCCAATACTTCAATTAAAGGATCAACTGCAGCAGGACCCATACGGCTTAAAGAAGTAGAAGCTTCCCTTCTGACTAACTTATTATTATCACGTAATGTTAAGATTAATGGTTGGATAGCTTTTTCGTCACCAATAGCTCCCAAAAGATTTGCAGCATGTAAACGAATGTTTTTCTTTCTGTTTGATAAAGCAGAAATTAAAGGATCAACAGCCTCTTCACCTTTTAATTCCAATGCTCCTATTGCATCTTCAACAACAAAATCATCTTTGTCATTCAACTTTTCAATTAATTCATCTATTTCAGACATTTTCATCCCTCAAATATAACAATTATTAAATAAATATATCTTTATACTTATATGTATAAAAGTATTTTGATAACATGCGAACAAAAGTGAAACAATGTATGATATTGCAATAATAAGTGGAGACGGCATTGGAAAGGAAGTAATGGAGTCAGCCGAATTTTTACTGGACAAACTGGACATAAACTTTAATTTTGAATATGGTGAAGCAGGTTTTGAATGTTTTAATAAAAACGGAACGACATTACCTGAAGAAACCGTTAAAACAGCAAAGTCCAGCGATGCAACGTTATTCGGCGCATCAACTTCAACTCCAGGCCAGCCAAGCCCAATAATTAATCTAAGAAAAGAGCTCGATGTATATGCAAATTTAAGACCGATAAAATCCTATAAAGGCGTCAAATCAATTAAAGACAATATTGACTTTATAATTGTACGTGAAAATACGGAAGGATTATACAGCCAGATCGAATATGGTGATGACAACGAGGTAATTGCCGAAAGGGTTATTACAAGACAAGCCAGTGAAAAGATATCTGAAATCGCCTTTAAACTAGCCAAAAGAAGAGAAAAACAGAACAAGGTTACCTGCGTTCACAAAAGCAATGTATTAAAAAAGACTGATGGAGTATTTAAGGAGTCATTTTATAAAATAGCTGAAAAATACCCTCAAATCACAACGGAAGACTTTTATGTTGATGCAACGGCAATGTATCTTATCACCAATCCATTAAACTTTGATGTGATTGTTTCAAGCAATTTGTTTGGAGATATCCTGTCCGATGAAAGTGCGGGACTGGTGGGAGGATTGGGTCTTGCACCTTCAGGAAATATCGGAGATGAACACGGATTGTTTGAACCTGTTCACGGCTCTGCACCGGACATTGCAGGAAAAGGCATTGCAAACCCATGTTCCATGATATTGTCAACTGCCATGATGCTTGATTATATCGGCGAAAAGGAAACTGCCTTAAAAATTAATAAAGCCGTTGAAGACGTTGTTGGCCGAGGAAAAGTTTTAACTCCGGATTTAGGCGGAAATGCAAAAACAATGGAAATGACTGAAGAAATTGTCAAAGAGTTGATTTAATGTTAAATATTACTACATTTTTAGATGCAAATTCAAAAAGGCTGGATAAAAAAGTATTATACAATCCCAGAAGCGGTGAAAAATACTCATCAGGAGAAATATTGTCAATAGTATCTGAAATTGGCCGTCAGTTGAAATCATCAGGTATCGATAATGGAGACAGAGTCATAATTTATCTCAATAACTCCTGCGAATACCTCTTTTCACTTTTTGCAATATGGAGAATCGGAGCAATAGCAATACCGACAAACAGAGTATTTACAGCTTCAGAACTGGAATACATTGTCAGCGACTCACAGGCCAAATTAATGATTACGGATGATGAAGCAAAGGATTTGATTGACATTAATACATATGTTCCGCATGATTTGAATGAATATAAGGATTGTGAAGTCCTTGATGCGGCAAATACCGACTGGGACGATTTATGTCAGCTTCAATACACCTCAGGTACAACAGGTAAACCTAAAGGTGCAATGTTAACTCACGGTAATTATTTTACAGCAATTCACAATGAATGTGACGTATTGACATTAAAGCAGGACGATATTTTTTTAGGAATTTATCCTATGGCGCATGTAGGCCTTTCATGGGCAATAGCTGCCTTGAGAGCTGCCGCATATTATATTATGATTGAACAGTTTGATTTGGACGAATACCTGAAATTATGCAGGAAAGAAAAGGTCACCGTTTTAACAGGAATGCCTCCAGTTATTCATTCCCTCACAACAATGGATAAAACAGAAGAACTGGAAAGTGTTCGTGAAATAATCAGCGGCGGAGGACCTCTCCATAAAAAGATCTGGAAGGAATTCCACGAAACCTATGGAATACCAATCATTAATGCATATGGACTTTCTGAAAGTATCGTTATTGGAACCGGAACGGTAATCAGACCTGAAGACTATCGTGAAGCGGACAGATTTGAAAGTGTCGGTCATCCGGTCTGTTTTTCTGAAGTTAAAATCGTTGATGAGATTGATTCAACAAAGACCCTTGAAAAATACGAACAGGGAGAAATTGCTTTAAGAGGTCCTGCAATTGCAAAAGGATACTGGAGAAGAGAAAAACAAACCATAGAAACATTTTTAGATGACGGATGGTTTTTAACCGGAGACATCGGATATCTGGATGAGGATAACCGTTTATTCATTACTGACCGTAAAAAGGACATGATTGTAATGAGCGGATGGAAAATCTATCCGACTGAAGTTGAGGAAGTATTGATTAAATACCCGAAACTTAAAGAAATAGCTGTTTTCAGTATTGATGACCCTCACCGAGGAGAGCTTCCTGTAGCTGCCGTCGTTTGGAAAGATGAAGCAGACCATGACGGTTTAATCAGCTTTGCACGTGAAAACTTATCACGTTACAAGGTTCCAAGAAAAATTTATGATTTGGACGAGCTTCCAAGAGTTAACGGCTGGAAACTCCTTAGAAGAGAATTGAGAGAAATGTTTAAAATTAATTAAAGTTAGAAATTAATCTAACTTTAACTATTGTATTGCATTGTACTTAGCATATATCATTTAAATTTAAACGTTTAAATCGTATAGCCATGACCTGAAGGCTGAATTTGTTCAAAAAACTGATTTTAGAGTTTTAACACAATGCAACATTTGTTTTAAAATGAACAATAAAACCTTCAATTTAATGTTTTATGATATAATATATAAGTTAGATAGAAATTAATCGGGTAAAAAAAGGATTGGGAGGTAAAATTGTCCCAACATGTGTAAAATTTACTTATAAATCATTGTTCCAATACCGTCGGTAGTGAAAATTTCAAGTAAAAGAGAGTGTTTTTTACGTCCGTCAATAATATGACATGATTTGACACCATTTTCAATGGCTTTAACGCAGGTTTCGATTTTTGGAATCATTCCACCGGTGAGAATACCCTCTTCTATTAATTTAGGAACTTCGTCAACTTTAATTTTTTTAATTAAAGAATCAGGATTGTTAGGATCTCTTAAGACACCAGGAACATCAGTTAAAATAATTAATTTTTCAGCACCAACAGCACTTGCAACTTCACCTGCTGCAGTATCGGCATTAAGATTCAAACTGGTACCGTCTTCTGCAATACCGATTGGAGAAATTACTGGAATATAATCGTTTTCAACAAACATATCAAGCAAATCAGTGTTAATGCAGTCAACTTCACCGACTAAACCCAAATCAACTTCCCCTTCAATACCTTCAATTTTGCTGGCTCCTTTTTTATGGGCGAAAATTAAACTGGAATCCTTACCGGATAAGCTTATTGCGTCACCGTCATGTTTGATTAATTCAGAAACTATTTCGGTACTTATTTTACCTACAAGAACCATCTCAATAATTTCCATTGTTTCTTCATCAGTAACTCTTAAACCTTGGATGAATTCAGGTTCCTTTCCTAATTTATCCATTGAACGGGAGATTTCAGGACCTCCTCCATGAACAATAATCGGTTTCATTCCGACATATTTGAGTAAAACAGTATCACGAGCTGTGGAAGACATTGCCTCATCATCAATCATAGCATGTCCGCCATACTTAATTAAAATTTTTTCATTATGAAACTTTTTAATATATGGTAAAGCTTCAATCAAAACATCAATATCTTTCATTTTATCACTACTATAAATATTGAATTTAATTATTTATAAGCGTTTAGATGAAAAAAATCAACTTAAAATTAATTTTTAAAAAAATAAGTTAGGAGCGTTAACTCCTATAATCCGCATTTGAATTTGAATCTGTACTCTTGGTTAACAATTTCCATTCCTTCAAATGAACCTTTTAATATGTCTGCGACTTTCTGTAAGTCTTCAGCCGTTATCTGACTACCGTTAGCAACTGGAGAGAAAAAAGTAATCTCATCATCAGTAATGAGGTAGTTCAAAAGTTTTGTACCTTCTTTTTGATACTTTTCTACGATTGCTAAAATTTCTTCTTCGATAGCTTTGTCAAGGTTTGCCATATTAATCACCTTAATAGTTAGTTAACTGATGTAGTATTTAAGCTTTTATACAACATTATAGTTTAACTAAAAAGACGCCGGTGATAAGAGACCATAAAATCAGCGTATAGACAGATAATCTTTCAAGAATCGGCATGTAAATGCTTTCCACATTAAAAAACATTATCCAAAAGGCAACCAGACCAATGATTCCTAAAGCAAGCGTGATTTTTTGATAAGTTTCAAAATCATCCATTGATCTGGCAATTAAAACAATGAGAATATTTCCTCCCAAAATCGCCATTACAGCCCCTAGTGTATGATAACCTGACGTTAAAGGGTTTCCCCCATGGATTAATCCGACAATAATTACACCTAAAGAGGTTATTAGTGTAAATATGTAAAAAACAGTTCGATTTTTAACTATGAAATCCCGGAACTTATAGAAATTGCCGAACATTAACGTCAGGCCTATTAAAATGAATGCTGAGTTCATCAGCCAAAATAACGGTGAATCGGAATTCGGAATTCCCAGTGCGGAAATGGTATTGAATAGATAGGTATTAACTAAAGAAGCGTTGAAAAAAGTTGCAGAAATAGCTTCAGCAATCAGATAATACAGACTGCCGATTATGAATACGATTCCGGCAACTTTAGCTTTCATAATTAAATCCCGAACTTCTTATTGAAGTATTTTTCCTTTAAATCGAAGTTTAACTCATCAAGGTCTGCACCGGAAATTGCCTTTTGCAAAATCTTGTAAGAGGTCTTTTTAGGTACAGTGATGTTTGTAACATGGGATTTTGCCCAGATTTTATCAAATCTTTTCTTTAAGCTTCCAAAGTCAAATTTAGCCAGGACATTTCTTAAGTTTATGATATTTGCCTCATTGATAATGTCATAAGTGGCATAGGTTTGTGAATCCATAACAATCGGATTTAAACCTAAAATGTATCTTTGAAGGTCATAATCAAGGAATGATTCATAATCCCTGTCATAGGCATAAACATGTGCCTTTGCGGATAATGCGTCAATGAATACCAGAAATTGGTTAGCCATCAATGCCCTTGAAATGATTTCATCACAGAAATTCAAGGCTGTTTTTATATCGTCTTCGGCTGATGTTTTTACATAAGTTTCATAATCGTCAAATCTGAATGCAACAAGTGCAAACATGTATAAGTCTATCCAGGAGTTTTCTTCAAGGAATTCCTTTGCCTTATCCGTTAATTCATAATCTCCTGAGTTTTCACTTAAAACAGGCAATAATCTTTCAACAAGTTCCTGTTTTTTACCTGAAACTTTCAAGCCGTTTTCCTTTAACAGTTCTTTTAATTGGGCTACAGTATATTTTTTGGAAATGCTTTCTGCAGTTACACTTCCCCCCTCACCTGCAAGATAGCCGTTTTCAACCAAATAATTTATACAGTCTTCAGCAGATGGAAAAGTTCCAAAATTGCCTTGCTTTAAAATATCATCAAGCTCATAACCACTATTTAAAAAATTCAAAACATTAAAAACTTCTAATTTTTGTTCACTCACTTAAACACCCTTTTACTTTTAAGTAGTATTACTATATATGTTTTTAGTTAATTTAATACTTTACTTAGAAATTATTTTTGACATTGCCTGAAAATTTTTCTCAGGACAATTTTACCTCCAAATTATAATATTGCTTTGAGCTTGTTTTTTTGTATAAAGATAGAATATTGTAGCGATTTAGACTATACTAATTTATAAACCTTAAAATACAATATTACTAATTACAAAAATATTAAAAAGAAAAAGGTGATATTTAATGAACGAAAAAAATGACGAAAAAATAAGCCATACACTGATAGAAAATATCTTTGGCGACTATAGAAAAATTGTTGGAAAGGCATCGGATGAAGTCCAGGATATAGCAAGAGCCCATGATATTCAGGCCGATATCTACAGGACCGAGGATGATGAACTGATTTCATTTATATTAACCAAAGGAGACATTGGAAATCGTGAAATGGAAAAATACAAGAAATATGGTGAGGAATTATATGAATTGAATGGAAAACTGATTTGCATTTATGTTTTAGGCTCCACACACTCCAAATTTAAAGTGACAAAAGATATTGAATCCGAAGCACCGATCATGATAAACATCTCAATAATGGAGTACTCAAGTGCATATGACACATTAAGACATATCAGAGGACTTGTCGAAAGCCGTCAAAAGCTTGACGGTGATGATTTGCATGCATTGAAAATGATTCCATCAATGGGACCGCCGGAAGATAAGAGAAACCTGAGATTTGAATGTCTTGAACTATGGAAAACAATAACTAGAAAAGGGTTGATAAAATGAATGAAGAGGAAATAAAATTAATTAGAAAAGCATTTAGGGATGAGCGTAAAATCATCGAAAGAACTCCCGATGAAATAAGAAGTGTGGACAAAAAGTTCTATCAGGGCGGATCTGTCTATACAACAGAAGACGGAGAGTTAATCGATTTGGAAATACAGGAAAGAGATTATGACATCGAAGACCATGTAAACTACATCGAGTTTGCAGAAGCCTTGTATGAAAAAACCAAAAAACGCGTCAATGTTTATGTTTACTGTGCCCCGTCCGTAAAGATAAATATTCAGCTTTATGAAATTCCTTCCGATGCTGACTTTAAAATAAGACTGGCTCAGATAAAAAGAGGATCAAAGATAGAGAGACTTAAATCAAAATTAAAAAAATAAATCATGCCGGAAATGGGAAGGGTTTGGATTGGTGCGTGTTTGCCCACAAGAACAAAGGAGTTGAAACAAATGAGAAATACAAGAAAAATTTCTTCCAACATGATTTTAAGTGTTTTTTCGAGAGAGTCATTTTGTATAGGTGAACAGAATGTTAAGCAATTTACGTGTTTGTCGTAATAGGTGTTAATATGAATGCAAAAAGATTTTTTCACTTTTTCAATCCTCACCCCCCATTTTCACAGATGTGTTTTAACCACACAGTAAACACATCGTGTAATAGTATATTGTGTATAAGTGGTATATAAACCTTTTGCGCAAAAAAAATTTACATATGATAAAAAAATTCTATTATGACCATAATATTCAAATAAGTGGTTAAAATTGCTCTAAAAAGAAACTTACTAATTTATAAGTCATTAAATACAATAATAAATATTACAATCCAGTTAAAAAGAGGTTTGATAAAAATGGATAAAGAAAATATTGACTACGAAATTCGAATAATTAAAGATGCATTTGATGAAAAAAGAAATATAATAGGTTATGCACCTGAAGAAAAGATAAAAGTAAATAAAGACTGTCATCAAGGAGGAGACATATTTATAACAGATGAAGGAGAACTGATTGATTTGGAATATCAGATGCAGGATTTTGATGAAGAAGAGCTTGCAAAATACGTGGAACTTGCAGAAGAGCTTTATGAAATAAATAAAGTGTCAATCTCAATTTATGTACTGTGTCCGAGAACTCTAAAAGTAATCGCTCCTGAATGCACAATAAAATCAGAAGCCGAATTCACAATAAAACTGGCATGCTGGGGCGAAAATCCAGTATACGAAGTGTTTTTTCAGATAAAAGAAAAGATTGATAAAAATATTCGTCTTAATGATGAGGACATACTTAATCTTGAAATGATTCCTTTGAGGGTTCCAAAAGAAGAAAGAAGAACTTTTAGAGTGGAATGCTTTAAACTCCTAAATAAAGCAATAAGATAATCTAAATTTCCCATTTTAAAATTGTTTTTCCAAAGTCTGAAATGTAATCCCTATCAAAAGATGTCTTCAAATCATCGATTGATTCGATTTCACAGACATTTGTAATCAGTTTAGACAAATAGCTGAAAAGTTGAGGATTTTTTTGAAGGATACTTACAACGCCTTCAAAATCTTCTCTTTCAGAACGGCTGTTTCCCTGCAATGTCAATCCCTTTTCAAGAACCATGCGCGTATTGACAGGTATAGGGTATTCGCTTACACCAAAAAGGTTAATTGTTCCCTGAGGATTTATCAAATCAATGATCTGTTCAATAGCTGACTGTGAAGCAGCAGAACCGACGCATTCAAATGCATGGTCTATCTTTAAATCCTTTGGAACGTCATGGATTAAATAAATAGCATCGGCAAATGAAAAAAGGTTCAGGTTTTCAACATGCTTTCCGAAAACTATTAACTTTGAATCGGGACACATCTGCTTTAAAAAAAGTGCTGTAATGTAGCCAAGGTTTCCGTCACCCCAAACTCCCAAAACATCTGAAAAAGGAGTTTTGAACTCTTTGAACTTCATTATTCCCTGATAGGCAACAGTCATTAATTCTATGAATGCTGAAACTTCCAAATCAAAATCATCAGGCAGTTTGACCAGCCTGTCATGAATCAGACTGACCAGATCACATGTAAAACCGTCGAATCCGCTTCCTCTGAATTTGGACAGTTTTGAGTAATTGGCACGGTATCCGTCATCACCAAAAGGAGTGTTAGGTATCATTACAACATTATCACCGGGAGCGAAGACATTTTCATTGTCAGAGACGACTTCACCGACCGCCTCATGAATTAAAGCCATAGGCAATTTTTCCGACAGTATATCTGAAGGTCTGGAACCCTGATAATACCTCTGGTCTGCCTGACAAATTGACAAATAGGTCGGCCTTACAATAACGCCATCCAGTTCAACCTCCTCAATAGCTTCCTCAAAGAATTTCGGAGATTTCAATCTATAAATAATGTTAATCATGATTTGTTTCCTTTAAAATTGTATTAGCTAATTTCAGGTCATAAGGATATGTAATTTTAATATTTGTTATTTCACCCTTTACAAGATGCACATCTTCACCCTTAAGAACAAATATTTTACATGCGTCTGTTAATATATTAGTCTCCTCATCACTTAAACTATTTATCAGTTCTGATAACTTATTGATTTTGAAACTTTGCGGAGTCTGACCCTGATAGAAATTGTCCCTTATCGGAATATCGGATATTATTTTTGAATCAACACTTTCAACAATAGTGTCTGTTGCCGGAACAACCGTATCGCATGCTCCGAATTCTTTTGCAGCATTAATATTGTCCTCAATAATGCGATGAGTTACAAACGGACGTACGGAATCGTGTGTGACGATTACTGAATCATCATCAATTTCAAAATTTTCCTTAATGTATTCAATGGAATTTATTAAAGTGTCGTTTCTTGTATCGCCGCCTTTTAAAACAATGATGCTGTTGTTTTCACCAAAATACTCATTTATCAAATTTTTTGTGTGATTGACAAAGCTTTGCGGTGATAAAACAAGAATTTTATCAAATTTAGAATTAATAACAAACTTTTCAATCGTGTGGATGATAACCGGCTTGTCGCCTAAGGTTAAAAACTGTTTAGGCGTGTCGGTGCCACCCATTCTTGATCCTATTCCACCTGCCAATATAGCTGCAAAAATCATTTTATTTTACTCCTTTTCAAAAACGATGAAGAAATGTGATTTGCCTTCGGGAATATCTTCCCCTATTTCTTCATTCAGGTAAGTCTTTTTAAGACCATGTTTTGCAAAAAACTCTTCCAATTCTTCAGGAGAGCTTCTCACTTGTGTTGGAGGTCCTTTAGGAACGTCCCATTTTTTATAGTCCATGATAGCGATTCTGCCATCATCTTTAATTAAACGGGCAAATTCGCTTATTGCCTCATCAACTTTTCTTGAAGCAGTGAATCCGTGGAATACGTTAACCATCAAAATTACGTCCAGGGTCCCGTCATCAATTTCATCAATACCTTGGGTAATATCTGCTTCAATATTAATTAAATTATCTACATTGTTTTCTAATTTATATTTTTCCATATCTTCAATTGATGCATCATAGATATCAACAGCATAAACTTTTCCGGAATCAATATACTCATCCAAAAGTTTTATGGCGATATGACCGTCACCACATCCGGCATCCATAATTATTTCTGAGCCGTTTAAGTTTAATTCGTCTATTATTTCATTTGAATCCAGGAAAAATTCACTGGAAAATCCATGTGCTCTATGTCCATTTGCGGGCATCATCATATTATCACCTAATATTAATTCTTTTGAAAATAGTATATAATATTAAGTGAAAAACTTTTCATTTCGATGAAGTGGGGAATAATTGCCGGAACATCTACATTATGCCATGAAAAAGTTAAAAATTATGAAAAGTGATTGTGAAAAATGAAATGACAATTAATTAAAATGACTGTTGATTGATGTTAAGAGCAAATAATCACATCAGAAATTAATTAAACAATATAAAAAAATATGTTAGGTTATGGTTAAAATGAATTAAAAAAAAGTAGTGTTAAGAGGACTTATTTTTTCCAGGTTTGTTTAACTCCTCTTCCTCTTTTACTACCAGGTTTGGTATAACTTCTTTTTTGTCTGGTTCTCCTGTTAGTACCTTTAACTTTTGCCATATCTTACCCTCCTTTAAATTTTTAATAACAACATCAGAATTATGTTAATATAAAAATATATGTTTTTAAAGTATTTATATCTTTTCTTATGTAGTGTATTCTGCATTGATTTTTACATAATCATAAGTTAAATCACAGCCCCATGCAGTTGCCTCACCATCACCTAAAAACATGTTGATGTTAACGGAAATATTTTTGGACTGCATTATTTTTTCTGCACGTTCCAGATATGGGGTGTTTTCAAAAGCAAGAATTTCACCTTTGCGCACAAGGTCCACTTCGTCATCATCATCAGCTATTGCAATGGTAACGATATCAGGATTAAGTTCACATCCGGAATAACCGATTGCTGAAACAATTCTTCCCCAATTAGGATCGCCTCCAAAAACGGCTGACTTGAATAACGGGGATGTTACAATAGCTTTTGCAGCGAGCTTTGCATCTTCAAATGATTCGGCACCGCAGACATTGGCCTCTATGAATTTGGATGCTCCTTCACCATCACGGGCCATCTTTTTGGCCAGATTAATGCAGAGATGGTTTAATCCTTCCTGGAAATTGGAATCTATTTCGCCATCCTTTTCAACGTTGATGCCTGATGCTCCGTTTGCCATCATCAGACAGGTGTCATTGGTACTTTCATCACCGTCAACGACGATCATGTTAAAGCTCAAATCAGCGGCTTTTCTCAATGCTTTTTTAATGGCTTTTTGAGAAATTTCCGCATCAGTTACAATAAATGAAAGCATTGTAGCCATATTCGGAGCAATCATACCGCTTCCTTTAGTGATTCCTGCAATCTTTACAACCTCACCGGAAGTTAACGTGACTTCAACAGCTTCCTCTTTAGGGAAAGTGTCTGTTGTCATTATTGCCTTTGCAGCGGCCAGTGAATTTTCAGCGTTAGACCCGAGTTTAGAAATGGATTCGTAGGCAACCTTGGATATAATGTCCATAGGCATTTCACGGCCAATAACACCTGTTGAACAGATTGCAATTTCTGAAGCAGGTATTTTCAAATCCTTTGAAACAAGGTTAACCAATTCTTCACAGTCTTCAATTCCTTTCTGGCCGGTAAAGCAGTTTGCATTACCACTGTTTACAACAACAGCTGACACAATACCGTTCTTAACAACGTTTTTAGTATATTTTACTGATGCTGCAACAACTTTGTTTGTTGTAAAAACCGCTGAAGCAGTGCTGTTCGGTGCTAAAATTACAGTTACACCATATTTTCCTTCACGTGCTCCAGATACTTTAACATTATCTAGGATGGAAAATCCCCCATCCACTTCACGAATAAAATCCATATTATCACAAAAAAGTTAATCTATATTTGTCTGCTGATTTGTATAATTTTCATTATAGTCAACATAATCGGTTTCATAATCAAATTCCACAGGTTGCTTATTATTAAGATTTGAAGTCATCTCAACAGTCACATTTTCAACATGAGTAGTATTATTGTTATCGGCAGTTGCATTATCCTGTTCGTTCATGCTAACTGAAATTCCTATAGCTGAACCAACAACAAATGCAATTAATGCCAGTATCATTATTAAAGCTATTTTTCCTTCGTTTCTTCGTGTCACTGTTATTCCCTTTTTATTTTTTTAAGTTTAAGCAATGAAAGCATATATTACTGCAATGATAATTGTTATGAAACTGAATACTCCCAAACCAAGTACGCACAGCAGATATGTGATTATAAATACAAAAGCGAAAACACCAATTAGTTTTTGCTTTTCATTTTCAAATAAATTAATAAGAGTTCTAGTAAATTCTGACGGCACATTATATGCATATAAACCGTTTGCAAGTTCAAAAACCACTAATGACAGCGGAGATGTTGATTGTATACTATCCACAAGCTGAGCTCTCTCACCGGCTTCCCTTCGGCTTCTTCCAACACCTGCTCTGATTTTTGCATCATTGTCAAGTGCAAACCATGCCGCATCAAGACCTGCACGTATAGCCAAGTCTTTGGATGGGAAACTTGCAATGAAATCGTCTCCACCTTCACGGTATCCTTCAAGCTGCCCTCCACACTCGGTTTCAATGAAGTATTTGATATTTGTCATCAAATCAACGAGCTGGTTTTTACCGTGCTTGCTGGTATATCCGGTTGAGTCAATCAAGTCAACAAAGAGATAATTCTTAACCTCAGTTGGTCTTGACTGGGCCAGTTTGAATGGTCCGTCAAATACAATGGCATATTCACCACCAAGTTTTGTAAATGCAACGCCAGGGAAGTTTCCAAGGCTTTGCCTGTAGTTAATTGATCTTTCAATGGATGCTGCACCAGTCATTCCCACAGCAGACATCACTTCAATGCCTCTTTCAAGACCGATACCAATCAGTTCAATAGCTACCCGGATTGCATCGTTTTTACTGAGCATCTTTGCAACCAGTTCAGTGGAGCTTTTTTCGACAATTTCTCCTTTTTCATTTTCAATAATCTTAACAAATATATTAATTAAATTAGACGGATTCGGAAGTTCAACGTAAAAATAACGGTCACTACCCATTACGATATTACTTACAAGAGCATATTCTTCGATTTTATTTTCCGCAGGTTTGATTTCATAGAAATTATATTCTCCGGGAATGTTTTCAGCGCCGATATCCCTTATAAGATTGGATTCAATACTGTTGGAACTTATTTCTGCCTTTTGCAGTTCAAACAGAATAGTCTGAGTATAGTTAAACAGTTCCACATATTCATTCTGCATTGAATCTGTGGGGAAAAATTTAGTCCCTACGCTGATAGGTGTGAGACCTGTGGTTAGCTTAATTATAGCCTTGGATAAGCTATTAACCATCTAATTTTCCTCCTTTCTCTAATTCGATTTCGAATTCACCAGGACGTTCTAACAGCATGTCCGGTTTTACGGAAACGAAAGGAAACTTCCATGATCCAAGTCTGCCTGCAATGGTACTGGCAATATTTCTTGAATTTTTCTTGATGAAAACCTCATCATGAGCGCTTACACGAACAAGCACGTTGTACGGTGCGGTTTCGGTTACCTCATCTGCAAGCATAATGTTCAATTCAAAAGTACCTGGTTTAGTGAACAAATCATTACGCACAGCAATCAACGGTTTTTTCTCAAGACCTAACCTGTCTGCCACAGTTACTGAAATATTACCTGCATTTTTAACTGCCAATTTATAGTCTTTCGGGTGGACAAGTACGAAAATAACATATGGAGCTGCTATTTCAACGTCATCAACCATATCGACAATCTTGTTGAACATAGGTATTTTTGAGAAGATATTTTCAACTTTGGAATTGATATTGTTCTCATCATCTATACGGATAATTGCCTGTTTGGCAATGTTTAATGGAGAGATTTCCAATCCTTCCTTGCCTGTGTATACTTCCCATTTCTTGAAGTTCAGCTGTTTAATGATTTCATCGGAAATCTTCTGCAGGATGTTCTTATCATGTTTTGGTTTTTTTGGTCTTCCAAAGGTCAGTCTATTGTCTTTTATAACAAATGGAATCCTGAATGAATTAATGTTTTTAAATTCAGCAGCATAATCTCTGAATTTGTCATTTGATAAAATTTTTGCTTTTTCACTGTAAGCAATTTCTAAAATAAAATGATCAGCATCATTGCCTGCCGGAACTTCCTCTACGTTATCGCTTTCCAGCAGTTTTAAAAAGGCATCCTTATCATCTATTTCATGACGTAGTGATGCATCAGCTATAATAACGAATTCATCTTCACTTTCCTCTAATGCCTTAACAGCAGCTAAAATATTAATCATTTGAGGCTGTGAGTTTTCATTTTTTACATGATGTGCAACATTAGAAGCATCTACAACGACTTTCATAATATCACCAATCTAATTAAATCATTTATTATATATTAACTTTACTAATATATTTAATGTTTTCTTTGAAATTTGCCAAATAGGAATTTTTCTCCACCGACATTATTTAAAAATATCTCAATCGTGTCCTCATCAATAATATAAACATTATATGAATTGCCTATTTTGCCTCTCAGCTTATTTGAAGAGAGAGACCCTGCATTGACAACAACGGTTTCATTGATTTTCCAAACGTGAGGAACATGCTTGTGTCCGCATAAGATCAAATCAACTTCATGTGTTGTTAAAACCTTTAGGATTTCACCCGCATCTGATAAAATATTGCGTTCACGTCCTGTATCCGGTATTGGAATGACATGATGGTGAAGCGCAACGATTGAAGAAAGATCATTGATTACGCACTGGTCCAGCTGATGTTCCATCCACATGCGCTGAGGCTTTCCGACATGGCCACGGTCCTCATCGGGAGAACTGCTGTCAAGACCAATTACTGTAAAATCATTTTCCTTGGTTAATTTCCAGCTGTTTTCACCGATTAACTCTTCAAAGCTTTGATGGCCTAAATTACGTGCGTCATGGTTTCCCGGAACTGCAAACAACGGAGCTTCAAACATGTCCAGATATTTTACAGCCTGCTGAAATTCCCTGTAATAACCGTCATTTGTCAAATCACCGGTTAAAATAATCATGTCCGGATTTAAATTATTTATTTCAGCTACGGCCTGCATAAAAATTTCTTCATCAAAAGCCGTGTCACTTATATGTAAATCTGAAATATGAGCAATGATTGTCATAATTATCTATTGAGCCAATTTCATAATAGCTTCAGCAAGATCTCCTTTACATTCCTCTAAAGCCTGTCTTGCAACATCTTCAGAAACGTTAGCCTGGTTAGCTACCATTTCAACGTCTTCATCAGGAATTTCAACTTCATATTCAAGTTCCACTTCACGAGCTTTACCTTCAACCTGATAGGTTTCCTGACCCATTACATTCATTAAACTTACGCTTGGACTGTCAATGATTAATTCCTTATCTTCAAAACGGATAATGACTTCAGTAACACCGTTCAGGTCTTCCATTTTCATACCCATTTTTTTCATCTGTCTTTCCATTTGTTTCATTTGCTTTTTGTTCATACCAGGTATCATATTAATTTCCTCAAAAATTCATTCAATTATTTATAAATATATTATTAATACTATTAAAGTTTGTTGATGGAAAAATAATAAATTTACCTCATTTCCATTGAAAAGCATTCATAAATAAATTAAAAACTACAAACAAAAAACTAGAAAAATATATTAGATTAACATTTAAAACGAATCTGCAAAAAAATCTTGAATGTATATTGGTTATAATTTAATAAGAAAAGATGAGGGGATAGAAAAAATTCCTAACAAATTGACAAAGCCCAAATAGAAATTTTGAAAACATTTAAATTGTGGGGAGTACATAAAGATTAACTGAAAGATTCAGAAGGTAAAAGCCTTTAAAAGGTTTAGCCTCCTTTAGCTTCGTCGCCACAGACGACGACATTATACGGCGGGGAGGTTCTTCAATCTTCAAATATTTTTTTTATAACTATATTTTAAGTCAATGATTAAAAAACATTTTTTTTGTTATATTATTCTTGCATTTTAAATACTGGACTGCCTTATTTTAATCCCTAATTGTATTTGCCAAGAAATTCCCTTTGCTTAACTGAAATATGTCTTTTCCTCTTTGTATAAATCCATAAGGTAACCTGCCGAATAGAGAATTATTTTATCCTTATTTTCCAGATGATCACCTACATCAGCACCATTGTCAATTATATCAATAAGATTCTTTTTAAAATCATTAGACACATCATTTTTGCAGATATAGTTTAATATGAAGTTGGAGATGTCTGTAATTTTTATCTGCAATTCAAACAATGATTTGTTTTCATCAGTTATTTCAATGTTTTCTCCACACATATTACTCATAACAATTAAAGACGTTTTCTTAGAAGAATTCCCCTCACCACAGGCATCTTTAAGCAGGTTTATTGATTCAGCATTCAATTCATATCTGGCTTTTAAATTGTTTTCGCTTTCCTTTTCAACAGAATAAGGCAGGAAGAAATAATTTAATGCTACTGAAAGTACTGATGCAACAATAACCCAGAGCACTTTTAAGCTTATTGCAATGCCCGGAGCGATATAGGACAGTACAACCGTGACAGACATTACCGTTGAAACGACAGTAACAATTAATTTTCTCTTTAAATTAAATATCATTACAGCCATACAGGAAATCACCACCAGCAACGTCAGGAGCTCTGAAGAAATTGGAAAATATGGTGCTATGATAACAAGTAAAATGAAAATTGCCGCTCCCCCAAGCGTACCTTTAATACGTTCCTTTGCGGAATTTGCCATATCATCAATATACGGTACCATCAGAGGAATGGTTGCAAAATATAACCATTTTGTGAAAGGAAGATTGAACATTACTGTTAGAACTTCCCAAAATGTAAGAAGAATAGCCATTTTAAGCGCAAAGGAGAATTTGACTGATCTGAGTGACAAAGATTTTTTAATTACCGGTTTAATTAATGATCTGATATATTTTTTGTCCGGAAGAACAAATTCTCTGGTTGAATCGACATTAACCAATTCATCAACGATGTATTCAAAGTTTAAAAGCACTATATTCATTTCTTTTGTTTCAACATTAATACTTTCAAAGTAATCAACGGATTTTATATCCTTCAGATTATCCAGTATCCTTTTGATTTCTTTCAGTTCATTTGGAAAGAGATTATAATCCGCAACAATAACTCCTATATTCTGGAATGATTTTACAATGTTTAAAAATGATTCCTGAGCCGGAGACGGGAAGAATTTATGTTCAAAATGAAAAAACATGTTTAAATAAAAACCATTTGCCGTTTTAAAATTTTCTTTTGAAACCTCTTTTCCGTCCAATTTTAAATCAACGGCATTATTCAATTCCGAAACTAATGAATCAATAGTTTGCTTTGATAATTTAAATTTCTTATTACGATTAACAAGGAGGTTTATCCCAACAATGAAAATTGCACCGACAGCAAGGGATAAAAGTCTCATAGGCAATTCTTCAAAAGTAACCGGAAGACAGTCCATCATCATGAAATAAATCATCAGATAGGGCAGGTAAACGCTGGCTGCAAATAAATGATAGGAAGTTATTGTTACTCCGAATACAACAATGAATGTTAAAATACATCCAAAAATACTTTTTGGAGTATTTAAAAATGCAACAATACCCAAAATCAAAAGCAGCATCATTATTTTAAGAAAGGATGATTTGGGATTTTTTGTAAAATCATTTTCCAGATTCATGAGTGCGGCCATTGCAATAAAAATTCCAATGACCATACTTCTGCCTCCAAAAGCTCCCATGTAAAAAAATATACAGAATAAGAATAGTCCAACAATGAAAAGTTTAACTTTTAAAGAATCATCCATTTTTTTCACCAGATTATCAGTCAAAGAGGTCCTGAGCATCAAGCATTATGTCAACTATTCTGACATTGAAAGGACATCTGTCCTCACATTCGCCGCACGCTATGCATTCGGTTGCATCATATGTCAGATTATTGTAATGTTCACGAACGCTTTGCGGAACCTCATCATGAATAACTGCCAGATCATAGAGCTTTATAAGGCCTGCAACATCTATTCCTGAAGTACATGGGGCGCAGTGTCCGCAGTACATACATTTTCCCTCAAATGAATGTTTAGGGGCTTTTGCCAAAATACTCTTATATTCTTTTTCCTCATCGGATGCGGATTCATATTCAAGTGCGGCGTCAAGTTCTTTCGTGTTGTTAACGCCAACAAAAATACTGGCCACTCCCTTTTGATCTAGAGCATAATGAATGCACTGAACCGGAGTTAGGGCAACACCGAACGGAGAATCATTTTCATCAAATAGTCTTCCGCTTGCATATCCTTTCATGACGGTTATCGGAGTGCCGTTTTCTTCACATAGCTGATAAAGTTCTGCTCTTCTTGGATCCAAACCTGCCAGACCTTCGTAGTTAGTATCGTCACGATAGCACTCTATATCATCAGTCGGCGGAAACATGTCATATGCAGGATTGATACTGAACATGAGCAATTCAATTTCAGGATTTTTTGCAGCCAGAAGAGCAATGTCTGAATTGTGGGTACTTAAACCGATGTGTTTTATTGTTCCATTATCTTTTAGCTCACGGACATATTCAATGAAGTCTCCGGACATTATTTCATCATAGTCTTCAAAAGTGTCAACGTAGTGAATCATTCCAAAATCCAATGTTTCTATTTGAAATCTTTCCATAAAATCTTCGAAAGCCTCTTTTACCTTGTCCATTTCACGGGTTCTCACATATTGGTTGTTCTGCCAGGTGGAACCGATATGTCCCTGAATAATCCATTTATCACGAGTATCCTTAATGGCCTTACCCAGATTTGTTCGAACAGTAGGCTCACTCATCCAGCAATCCAAAAAGTTAATGCCGTTTTCCTCACAGTGCCTTACAATCTCCTCAACGTCGCTGTATGGCCTTTCAACATACCATTCAGCACCAAAAGCAATTTCACTTACTTTCAATCCAGTATTTCCTAAAGTTCTGTATTCCATTTTATCCCTCAAAAAACAGTAATAATATTTATTGATTTTATTAATATTAATTATTATGACAAAAAAGAGATGCGGATGGGTTGAAGGAAAAGAGGACATATATATTAGATATCATGACGAGGAATGGGGAGTTCCCAAATATGATGATGATATTCTTTTTGAAATGCTTATTTTGGAAATGTTTCAGGCAGGTTTGTCATGGATCACCATATTAAAAAAACGTGAAGCCTTTAGAAAGGCCTTTGATGATTTTGATATTGAAAAAATTATGGAATACGATGAATGTAAAGTTAGTGAACTTCTTGAAAATAAAGGCATAATCCGGAACAGGCTCAAGATTGATGCAACAATTAACAATGCCAGAATATTTAGAGAAATTCAAAATGAATACGGCAGTTTTTCAGCATATATATGGAGTTATACTGATGGCAAGATTATTAAAGCAGAGTATAAGACCAAATCAGACTTATCCGAAAAGATTTCAAAGGATTTGAAGAAAAAATGCATGAAATTTGTGGGTCCGACAATAATATATTCATACCTTGAATCAATTGGAATTATAGATAATCACACTCCAGAATGCTTTAAATATTAAAAAAACTCATTTTTTATATAGTTTAATAGTATACTATTCAAATAATTTTTTATTAACTGATTTGAAAAAAAAGACGGGAAACTGATAAAAATAGAAAAGAATCCACCATAATTTAGAATGGACCAAATAATTCGTTAAGAAAAGATTTATATGTCGTTGTCGATATAAATATAATTACTAATCATGATAATTAAATTGTAATTTAAGATTAGAAAACGAAAGAGGGAAAAATCAATATAAAATTAAATGAAAATTGTTCATTGATGTTATTTTTGATTATTCTAAATTTATTATCTGTAGTTTCGGCATCAGATGTAAATACGAGTAAAAATATCCATATTATTTGATATGTATGAAAAACATATTCGTATCAGCTTTTCAAAATCTTTAATTACTGCTTAATATCTGAATAGTAATATTTGATAATCTAATTAAAGGAGACAAATTATGAAAACAAAAAATATGTTAATTATTGCTATTGTAGCCATAGTAGTAGTTATTGGTGCAACTTCTGTTGTAAGTGCTGGATTATTTGACTTCTTAGGATCTAACTCTAATTTAGATGGACAAGAAGTTAACTTAGCTGCAGCAGCTAGTTTAAAAAACGTTTATGACGAAAAGTTAATCCCTATGTTCAAAGAAAAGTACCCTGGTGTAAAAGTTACCCCTACCTACGCTTCAAGTGGGGATTTACAATCTCAAATTGAAAACGGTTTACAAGCAGATGTCTTCATGTCTGCGGCCAATAAACAGATGAATAAACTGGCAGATGAAGGGTTAGTCGACAATAAGACCAATGTTCAATTCTTAGAAAACAAAGTTGTTTTAATTGTACCTAAAGACTCAACTGCCAACATAACTTCATTTGATGATTTGAAAAAAGTTAACGGAACTATCGCTATCGGTGACCCAGAATCTGTACCTGCAGGACAATACGCTAAAGAAGCAATGACCAACTTAGGTATTTGGAACGATACCGAATCCAAATTATCCTTAGGTACTGATGTAACTGCAGTATTAAACCAAGTAGCTCAAGGATCTGCTGACTGCGGTATTGTATACTCAACTGATGCTAAATCCAACGATGGTGTAAAAGTTGTTTGTGAAGCTCCAGATGATGCTTTAAAAACTCCAGTTATCTACCCTGTAGCTCAACTCACCAACAGCACACACCCTGATGCTGCAAAAGCATTTATGGACTTCTTACAAACCAAAGAAGCTAAAGACATCTTTGTTGAATATGGATTTACCATCCACGAAGACAAAAAATAGATTTAATACCTATTAATTAAAAAAACAATAATAGTATATTAAGGAGATAAAGACATGATGGACTGGTCCCCCGTTTTTATATCAATGAAAACCGCAAGTTTATCAATTCTGATAACATTTTTTGCAGGTTTAATTGTTGCATGGGGTCTTGTAAAGATTAAAAATGACACATTAAAAATTGTATTGGACGGTATTTTTACACTCCCAATTGTACTGCCCCCTACAGTAGTGGGGTTCTTCCTATTATACATTTTTGGTGTTAGAGGACCTATAGGAAGTTTTTTTATATACTTTTTCGCTGTAAAAATAGCTTTTTCATGGCCTGCAACAGTTATTGCTGCGGTAGTCATGTCTTTTCCTTTAATGTACAGATCAGCCAGAGGCGCATTTGAACAGGTCGATTCAAACCTGTTGGATGCCGGACGTACATTAGGTATGTCCGAATGGAAAATTTTCTGGAAAATTTTATTTGCAAATGCATTGCCTGGAATTATCAGTGGTGGAATTCTTGCTTATGCCCGTGGTTTAGGCGAATTCGGTGCTACAGCCATGCTTGCAGGTAATATTGCCGGACAAACAAGAACACTCCCTATGGCAGTTTATTCAGAAGTGGCTGCAGGTAATATGGGAGATGCTTTTAATTATGTAATAGTCATTGTTATCATATCATTTATAGCTATTTTTATTATGGATTATTTTTCCATACGTAAGGAAAGGCAATGGAAATAACTTATTTTTACATGAGAGGGACATATTATGGGCAATAAAATGTTAAAAGTGAATATCCATAAGGAACTTAAGGAATTTGATTTGGATGTTGAATTTGAATTGAAAAATAAAATTTTAGGCATTCTCGGTCCTTCCGGCTGCGGTAAAAGTATGACATTAAAATCCATTGCAGGCATTGAAGATCCCGATGAGGGCGTTGTTAGCTTAGTTATAGATGAAGAAACCACTTATTTTGATTCTGATAAAAAAATTAATTTAAAACCACAGCAAAGAAATGTGGGTTACTTATTTCAAAACTATGCCCTATTTCCCAACATGACCGTTGAAGAAAACATTGGCATAGGAGTATCTAAAGATAATCAGGAGAAAATAGTGCCTGAAATGATTAAGCGTTTTCATTTGGAGGGCCTTGAAAAAAGATATCCGAGACAACTGTCCGGAGGCCAGCAGCAGAGAGTGGCTTTAGCCCGTATTATGGCATACAGTCCAGACGTTATATTACTGGATGAACCATTCAGTGCCATGGATACTTTCTTAAAGGAGCAGTTACGTATTGAACTGGCTAATTCACTAAAAGATTTTGACGGATTTACTATTTTAGTTACTCATAATAGGGATGAGGCATTCCAGTTCTGTGATGAACTTATAATATTGGACGAAGGAAAGATTATAGCAAAAGGAAATACATATGAAATCTTTGAGAATCCGAAAAAAGTTCAGGTTGCAAGACTTACCGGATGTAAAAACATTTCCGAAATAGAAATTATAGATGACTATCATCTCAAATCCCAGGATTGGGGATTGACATTTGAAGTATCCGAAAAGATTACTCCAAATATTACTCATATTGGAATAAGAGCACATGACTTTTCCGCTGCTGAAAAAGATGAGGTTAATGCCTTTGATACTGCAAACTCAACAAAAATGGAAATGCCATTTGAGTGGGAAGTGACTTTGTCAAACGGTTTATGGTGGAAATACGAAAAGCAGATTTATGACCATGAATTTGAGATTCCAAAGTATCTAAAAGTGAATCCTAAAGATATAATACTATTAGAATAGTTCAATTATATCATCACTACTTTTTTATAACCAATATTTGAAATTAGAAAATACTTCAATCAAGTAAAGTACTTCACCTAGATGAAGTTGAAACCCGAACTTCAATAAAATAAAGTACTTCACCTAGATGAAGTTGATGTCCAAATATTATGAAAACAAATTATTTTCCAATAACTTTACAGATTATAGTTTTTCAGAACAATTTTTCATCAGGAGTTCAGCAAACTTTTAAATAGATTGTATTTCAAGGGACATGTTGAAAAATATCTTAATATAATCAAATTTATCACAAATATTATTAACCATTTAAGGATGATTATGTAAAAATTAAAGTATTTGATATACACCACAATGATTTAATCAAATACCATATTAACACCGCTGCAGTTAATGCAAAAGACACTCCATTAAAACCTAAACAAAAAAATTATCTTTAATTTAATTAACTCCAAAAGCAATTATTCAATATGCAAAGAATGTATGAAAATATCGAGAATTATTTTCATCAAAGCAAAAATTATATTTAAATAAAATAATAGATAGAAATCCAATTAAAAAAGATAGGTGAAAAAATGTCAGATATTAAAAAAGTAAACGACTTTTTAGCGGATGCGGGAGTATTTTTCCTTGCAAGCATAGACGGTGACCAGGCAAAATGCAGACCTTTAGGTTTTCACATGTTAATCGACGACAAAATATACTTCGGTGTAGGAACCTTTAAGGAAGTATGGAAACAAATGCAGGAAAACCCTAAAATAGAAATCGTTGCACTAAACGATGCGAAAGACAAATTCATAAGATATTACGGAACTGCAACAGCAGATGACAACCCAGAACTTGTTGAAAAAACCTATGAGATAATGCCTGAAATCGGCGAAATCTATAAAGCAAACAACTGGGAAATGGGAATATTCTATCTTGATGATGCTACTGCCGAATTCAGAAACATGATGGCAGTTGAAGAAACCTTAAAATTTAAATATTAATGCTTCATGCATTAATATTCATTAATTATTGCCAATGCATTCAACGTTCTTGGAAAACCGATATAAGGCAAAAGAATAGTGAGTGCATCAATTAAAACCTCTTTATCATTGCCAACATTAAAATTACCCTGCACGTGACCTCTCAACTGATTTTCACAACCTCCAAGAGTCGCAAGTACACAGAATGTTATCAGTTCCCTGTCAGAATCCGTTAATGCGTCCCTTGTGTAGAAATCACCGAAGCAGTATCCTGAAAGAAAGTCATTGAATCTTTCCTGGCCTTCAGGAGTGTTGTCAATCATTGCCTGAATATTTTCAGCACCAAAATACTTATTTTGAATCTCCAATCCTTTTTCATGCCTGTTATCTTGATTGACTGTAGAAATGCTTTTTAAAGGAAGCTCAACACCGTTTTTAGATAAAACGTCATTTGTTATTTCAAAAAGTTCAAATGTCTTTCCAAGCCCGACATATGCAACAGACTGATACAGTACTTCCTTAATTTCTACTGGAGTCAATACTTCCAATGCGTCACGAACGGCAATGGCATACTTTTCCTTGGAGGTATTGGTTATTAATGTGGCTAATGTAATTATGAATCTCGTTCTTTTTGATATGGAAACGTATTCCAGTATCTCCTTGTTATTGAAATGATTAAATATTTCAAAAAAATCAGGATCGTTTTTCTTTAATTTCAAATTCATTCCCCCTAATTAATAATAAATTTATAAAACATAAGTGTTAAATTTTTACGAAAAAGGAGAATGGTGAAAAAGAAAAAATTAATTTTTCTTTTTCGATTTGATGATAAAATATAACCTCATTTATCACCCATATAACTTAATTGATAATTTATTATATCCCATATTTAAAATTAACTATTTTAAATTTAGATTTGCCTAAATAAAAAGAAAAAAAGCGGTTAAATTTAGTTTAACCTAAAATTTAAAAGATACTATTTTTCATCATCTTTTTTAGAAGAACATCCCAGCAAGTCCCCGATCATGAATCCGCCGACAAAAACGGTTTTCATACAGTTATATGCAAGAGATTCAGCAGGATTTAACTCCCATACCTCTTTTTTACTGGTTAATTCCTCATTTTCATCAACGACAATCGTATCTTCAAAATCAACATCTTTTTTCTTAGCCATTATATTACCCCCACATCAATTAATTGCTTGAATATAGATTATATCTTAAATAATATTTAAAATTAACTTAATTTAATTAAATAAACCTATAAATTTAGCCATATCTGAAAAAAAGTTTTTACAAACCTAAAAATTCAATTCTTCCTAAGTGAAAGGATTGCTATCGGAAGTGCGAGAAATGTGACTGCAGATGCAACGTAATACATCATTGTGTATCCTGCTGCGGGAGATACGAAACTTCCCAAGAGTGCCGGACCGAAACCCATTGTAGCGTCACAGAAAATGAAAAATGTCGATAATGCATATGAACGGCGGGAAATTGGAGAGTTTCTGGTTACGATTGTTGTGCATGCTGAGTTCAGTGTACCGAAACCCAGGGCGACACAGACCGCACAGATAAATACAGTGATATGTGAAGGTGCCCAGGCGATTAAAAAGATACCTATGCTTTGGGCTAGAATTCCGACAACACAGATTATCATGTCACCATATTTGTCCTGAATTTTACCTGCAATAGGTCTTGATGCCACCAGACAGATTGAATACACTATAAAAAAGTATGAAAATGCATCCACCAGATTTACCTGGGCGGCATATAACCTGTAAAATGACAGTATTGAAACGTAACCTAAGGCCGTGAGTGCAGTAAATAGAGAAACAGGAATCGCCTTTATTTCAAAAACCTTTTCAAATAGGCTGTATGAGGTTTCACTTTCATCTGCCTTTTTAGTATCAAACTTATCAATATCAATTAAAGACATTGCAGCCAATGCAATTGCTGAAAAAAGCATTGCTGATAAAAAGCATCCTGAAGCTGAGAAATTGTCATATAGAAATGCTCCGATATATGGGCCAAGCCCGACGGCAATTGTGGTTCCAAGCATAAAGTAACCGAATGCTTCGCCGAAACGGCTTTTAGGTAGGATTTCACTTGCGATTGTAACGATTGCATTGGCAGATGCTCCAAAACCGATCCCGTGAATGAAACGGACAATAATGAGAAGACTAACATCACTGACAAAAAAATACAAAAAGCATGAGATAAAGTGAATGCTCATGAAAACGAGCGCAATCTTTCTCCAGCTGTGTTTTCCCAAAGCATTTCCTGAATAAATCCTTGATAAAAGGCCTCCGAAAATGTAAATCCCTGAAACCAGCCCTGCAATTGTGGCAGAAGATCCCATTGCCGTAGCGTGTTCAGTTACCGTGGACATTAACGCATACATTACAAGAGCAGTAAACAATAATGCAATAAAAATCAGGAAAAACGATTTTGTAAAAATCTTTTCGTTGTCAGTATTCATCAAGATAATATTTAGAAATCAAACTATAAAAAAATAAGCAAAAAAGGAGAAATCAGTCTCCTTTATTCCAGTTTATTATACCGTAAACAATACAGAAAAGCGTGGACAGTATAATTCCAACATATACTCCCCAAATCCATGGGTCTTCAATTCCAAAAAGCATCATTGTGCCTCACTTCCTTTATTGTCAATATTTTTAAATGCCTCATCAATTACTTCCTGAGCCGGAGGTTTTGTAAGTAAACTTACAACAAGAGTAAATATTGCTGAGACAGGAACTGCTATTAACATTACGTCAATAAACGGCCATGGCGCAGCAGGAATGATTGTTTCAACACCGAATAACGCCATACATATTCCGAGACCTTTTGCAGTTTTTGCAAATACAAAAATCAACCAGAAAAGACTTATGAAAGTTCCGGATACGATTCCTGCAATGGCACCAGGTCTTGTAATTCCCTTCCAGTAAAGTGCGCCTAAAAATACAGGCAGGAATGCTGCCGCACAGATTTCAAAGAAGAGACTTGTTCCGAGTGCAACCACACTTCCAGGAAGTGAAAATGCCATAATCAACGCTAAAATGATTGCTATTAAAATACCGATTCTTGAAATGGTAATCTGGTCAAGTTTCTGTTTGGCCTTATTTCTCATTGTACCGTAGATATCCACACCAAACGCTGTTCCCTGAGTGTGAAGCTGAGAAGATATTGTTGACATTGCAGCTGCAATCAGGGACAATAAAAAGATATATACAAACCATTCAGGCAATGCTGATGTAATGAATGTAGGTATGATTTTGTCAATGTTTCCTCCAACCATATCAACTGCGATTTTACCGAAGTTCTGATGGAAATAGACATTGGAAAGAGATCCTGCAATGTAAGCGGTTGTAGGCATGATTGCAATGAAGATACCTCCGATTAAAACTGACCTGTTAAGTTCCTTATCTGATTTTACTGTCATGAACCTTACAATCAGTGAAGGCTGTGCAAGTACCCCGATACCTACTCCGATAAGTGTGGATGATACAAGTGACCACCAGAACGGCGTTCCCAGCGTCGGGAAACTCGTCCATCCCGTACCTCCCGTCGCTATTGCATCAGCAGGATAGAGATTTACCATATTGGTAAGGGCAGAATTTGCATTTGAAACTCCGCCGAGCAGCCAGTAGATAAATACAAGCAAGAATATCATTGCAACAACCATTATGGAACCCTGCAATGCATCGGTATACATTACTCCACGGATTCCTCCGAAGAGCACATAGAATGTGATAATTATTGATAGAATAAGAAGTGCAATACTGAAATCGATTAAAAGTGAAGATTCCAAAAATCTTGCAGCACCTATTAAAACTACAGCTGCATAAAGCGGCATTGCACAGAAAATTATTAAACCTGAGAAATAATGAATAAATTTAGAGTCGAAACGCTTTCCTAAAAACTCCGGAAACGTTAAGGAGCCTAAAGCATGACCCATTCTACGGGTTCTTTTTCCCAACAGTATAAATGCTATGATAACTCCAACAATAATGTTCAGGAAAGCCAACCATAAAACACTCATCCCATATTCACCTGCAACTCCTCCAAAACCTACAATAGCCGCTGTCGAGATAAAAGTAGCCCCATAACTCATTGCCATAATGAATGGGTGAGTATCCTTACCAGCTATCATAAAATCTTCTGAGGAATTGGTTTTTCTGTATGCATAATAACCTACAAAAACCAATGCAAAAATATAGATTATAAAAACAATAGCTAAAATCATTACGTCCATAATTTAAACCTCTATAATATATATCATATTCAAAGGTATTATATATTACCCCAGTTATTTAAAGATTATCATTAAAGATACATTAATGTACATTTATGTACAATAAATTGATATTAATTAAAGCTAAAATCAATATTAAAAAGCCAAAATAAAACATCAATACCACATAGTACAGAAATGTACTATTAAAAAAAGCTTATATTATATTAAAATCCAAATATTAAAACGTATGAAAAAAATAATTTTAAAATAGGGATAAATATGTTTTGGGATGAAAAAGCAGAATGCATGAATAAAGAAGAAAAGCAGAAGGTTCAGCTGAAAAGACTTCAAAAAACCGTGAAACTTGCATACGAGAATGTTGAGTTCTATAAAAAAAGATTTGATGAAATAGGATTAAAACCGGAAGACATAAAAAGCTTAGAGGATATTGAAAAGATACCATTTACAACAAAAAATGATTTGAGAGAGGCTTACCCTCTTGGATTACTTGCAGTTCCGCGTGAGGAAATTGTAGAAATCCACGCATCTTCCGGAACAACCGGAAAACCGACGGTGACCGCATATACCCAAAACGATTTGGAAATATGGGGAGAATGCATTGCCCGTGGATTGAAAATGGCCGGAGCCGAAAAAGACTACATTATCCAGAACGCATACGGATACGGGTTGTTTACCGGAGGTTTTGGAATTCACCACGGTGGAAACAAGATGGGTGCAATAACAATACCGATTTCTGCTGGAAACACCCAAAGACAGCTGGATACCATGGTGGATTTTCAAAGTGACATTTTAACATGTACCCCATCATATGCAATGTATCTGGGAGAATCACGTCAGAAGGCTGGAATTCCACTGGAAGACATCAACCTGAAAATTGGAATCCACGGAGCCGAAATGTGGACAAATGAAATGAGAAAAAGAATTGAAGACTCCCTTGGAATCGTAACCCACAACATTTACGGACTTACCGAGGTAATGGGTCCGGGAGTCGCACAGGAATGTGATGAACAGAACGGTATGCACATTCAGGACGATCACTTTTATCCGGAAATAATCAATCCCGAAACCGGTGAAACACTGGATTACGGTGAAAGCGGAGAACTGGTATTGACATCCCTTACAAAAACCGGAATGCCTATTTTAAGATTCAGAACCAAAGATTTGACTTCATTAATAGCAGACAAATGTGAATGCGGAAGAACAACCGTCAGAATGACAAGAATTACTGGAAGAAGTGACGACATGCTTAAAATCAAAGGTGTAATGGTATTCCCATCACAGATTGAAAAGGCACTCCTTAGAATTGAAGGGGCAAGTCCGAACTACCTGATACATGTAACAAGGCCGGACATTCTCGATGAGGTCGAAGTTAAGGTAGAAGCTTCAAAAGAACTGTTCTCAGACGAAATAAGAGAAATGGAAAGACTGGAAAAACAGATTCAATCATCAATCAGATCAGAAACAGGTTTAAGAGTAGACGTTACATTATGTGAACCTGAATCACTCCCAAGAAGTGAAGGAAAAGCTGTTCGTGTAATCGATGAAAGGAACTTATAGAAAGGTGGTAATATGGCAATTCAAATTTCAGTATTTATCGAAAACAAGGAAGGAAGAATTAAAAAAGCTATTGATACATTGGCAAATGCAGGCATTAACATCCGTGCATTGTCTGTCGGCGATACAAGCAAATACGGTATTTTAAGACTCATTGTATCTGACAATGAAAAGGCAATAGCCGCACTTGAAGAAGACGGATTCATCGTAAAGGAAAGTGAAGTTATTGTTATTGCAGTTCCGGATAAGCCAAACGGATTGAATTCAACATTGGCAATTTTGGATGATGCAAACATTAATCTGGAATACATTTATGCCTTTGTAAGCAGCAATCCTGGTGAAGCAATAGTCGCAATAAAAGTAGAAGACACTGCAAAAGCAGTTGAAGCCTTTGAAAAAAGCGACGCCAAAATACTTAAAAACGAAGAATTGGAAAAGATTTAACACTCTTTTCTTTACTATTTTTTGAAATATTAATTAACCACAAAATTAACTACAATAATTAAAAAAAAAGTAAAAAAGGAATTAAAATCCTTTTAATAACTGAGCAATATCGTCCCTGGAGTATCCTAAACGTGGGAGTAAACTTTTTACAGGTTCGGAGTCCGGAACCACACCAAGTTCTCTCCAGCTTTTAAAGTCATTGTTTAAGATACTGTTAATTAAAAGTTGAATTGTAATTAAATCATCACTTTTTATTGCTATGAAAGCATCTTCATCTTGAAAATGACCTTCAGGGTCGATTAATGTTAATTTGCCTGTTCTATCTTTTTTTACAATAGCATTATCTATTTGGTAAGCCATAATATCCCCACTTTTTTTATCTAATTAAAGATTTAATCATAATAATATTTAACCTTTTATGGATTGATATCCGCTTTCGATTGCTTTAAGATTCAAATCATGGAACCTTTCATGCAGATTATTTTTCATCGCATCAATAACCGAATCCTTTGATAACGGAAACTTATCATCGGCAGTCACTGCACCTAAAAGCACCATGTTTAAAGACAATACGTTTCCGGCTTCCAGTGCCAATTTGGTAGCATCAATAGGCAATACGTGGTTAAAATTCTCTTTTAATGAATTTGTAATGCTGTCAACGCTCGGATAAGCCTCATTAGTTGAGGACGGAATAATCGGATGAGTATTGTAAACGATTTTACTGTCTTTATTGACCTTGTGCAATCCCCTTATGGTTTCAATAGGTTCAAAGGAAAGCAGCATGTCTGCGGTTGTGTCCGGAATAATTGAACTGTTAAAATCACCTATTTTAAGTTCTGTTGATACAGACCCTCCTCTTTGTGACATTCCATGAATTTCACTCATTACAACGTCGAGACCCTGATTCATTGCAGCTTCACCGATGATTACAGAGGTTTTAATAATTCCCTGACCTCCTACACCGCAAATATAGATACTGTAGCTCATTTTCCCACCTCCAATGCACCATATTTACAGACCTGAATACAAACTCCGCATCCGTCACACATTGACTTGTCAATATCTATTTTTCCGTCAAGTTTTGATATTGCAGGACATGCAAGTTCATTTACACATTTATCACAGTTATTACAGTTTGATTCTATGAAATTAACTGGCGGTTTTTTTGTCAATCCTTTGATTAAAGTACATGGAGCTTTTGAAATGATTACTGCTGTGTCATCTCTTTCAAAGGCTTCCTTGTAGGTTTTGACAACCTGTTCCAGATTGAACGGATTTATTACACGTACAAAATCAACACCACATGCAAGAGCAAGTTTACGGATAGAAATCTCCGGTGCCTCATCGCCCATTCCGTCAACAGGAATTCCTGGGTTAGGCTGGCCGCCCGTCATTGCGGTAATCCTGTTGTCAAGTACTGTTAAAACGAAATTGTGCTTGTTGTGAACGGCATTAATCAGTGGAGAAATACCGCTGTGGAAAAATGTGGAATCTCCAATAAAACTTGCCACTTTCTGGTCTGTTGAAACTGAAAATCCGCAGCCGTCACCAACACTTGATCCCATGGATAACAAGTAGTCAGCTGCATTGTAAGGTGGATTTATACCTAATGTGTAACATCCTATATCTGATGCGAATATAACGTCTGCAGGAGTCAGTCCGAGCTCTCCAATAGCTAAATTGATTCCATAATACATTGACCTGTGAGGACATCCTGCACATAATACCGGTGCTCTTGAAGGTATTTTTTCGCTTAATTCATTTAAACTTCCGGAAAATGCAATATCCTCTTTATTCAAGAAGTTTAATATTTTATCATAACCTTCAGCCACGATATCTGAATTGAATTCATAACATTCTGGTAAGGTTCCATCAAGTTTACCGTGAACAACAACATCTAAGTTTTCACGTCCAATTATGGCTAAAACCTCTTTTTCCATTATAGGGTCAACCTCTTCAACGACAAAGACCTCATCCAAATCCTTTATGAATTCCAAAACCTTTTTGTCCGGGAAAGGATAGGAAAATCCTATTTTTAAAATGTCCATATCCAAATCATTGTATTTGATAACGTCAAACGCATAATTGAATGCGCTTCCGGAAGAGATTACCCCATATTTTTTATCATCTGAAAATGAAACGGAATCATTGAATCCTGATTTATTAGTTTCATCGTTGATTTTAGTAATTTTTTCACATAACCTTTCATGCATCTTGCCTGCGAATGCTGGTACAGGAACGTATTTTGAAGGGTCCTTATCGAAATGACCTCTGGCCCAGTGATTGTCATTGTTTGATGAATTGTCCTTAACATCACCGAATTCAACTACACCGCGCATATGTGATACACGGGTTGTTGTTCTTACAATTACAGGCAATTTGTACTCTTCAGATAAATCGAATGCATATTTGACCATGTCTTTAACTTCCTGACAGTTGGAAGGTTCCAAAACGGGAACATTTGCCAAACGTGCATAATTACGGGTATCCTGTTCATTTTGAGATGAAAAGAGTGAAGGATCATCTGCAGTTAAAATTACCATTCCGCCATTAACGCCAGTGTATGCGGTAGTCATGAATGAGTCGCTTGCAACATTCATTCCCACATGCTTCATGAAGGTGAATGAACGAAGTCCGGATGCTGCTGCGGTTGCTGCCACTTCCATTGCGACCTTTTCATTTGTTGAAAACTCAAAATAAATATTAGCGTCTTTTGCAAGCACTGACAATATATTTCCAATTTCTGATGAAGGAGTTCCTGGATATGTTGCTGCAATAGAAATGCCTGCTTCTATTACGCCTCTTACTGCAGCTTCATTACCTAACAAAAACTGTTTTTCACCAGATTTTCCAGTAACTAGTTCTTTTAAATTCATTATATTTATCCTCAAAAAAATCTTAAAATTATATTAATAATTAATAGAATATATTATATTGATAAGTTCAAAATATAATATAAATTTTTATATGGAGAGAAATGATGATTAAAGTTTATGTCTCAAGGTTCGATAAAAAAGTTGACAGCGAACCCCACATGGAGTGTTATGAAATTGAGAAAACTCCACAAATGAAAGTTTTGGATGCTCTTCAGGCAATAAATGAAAAGTATGATGCCGACATTAGCTTTAGAAGTTCCTGTAGGGCAGGACAATGCGGATCCTGTGGAATTTTATTTAACGGTAACGGTGCTCTTGCATGTCAGAAGGAAATCAAGGACAATGCGAGAATCGAGCCTTTGCGTTTTCCGGTCATTAAAGACCTGATTGTTGATAAAAGCGGGATTGAAAACAAGGTGAAAGACCTTCAATTGAATTTACACTCAAAGCATCATGATGAACTGGATGAATCAATAACAAAAGATGATACTGCCGAAACCAAAAAGGTCAGAAGCTGTATTGAATGCTATTCCTGCTTATCAAGCTGTCCTGTCGTTAACTTTGCAACCGCAGAATTCGGCGGCCCGTACATTATGAGATACATATCAAAATTTGATTCTGACCCCCGTGAAGACTTTGACCGTTTGAAAGAAGGTTTGGACGAAGGCCTCTACAACTGTACAAGCTGCGGCAAATGTCTGGCGGTCTGTCCGAAAAACATCAATACATTCGGTGACGCAATCGAAAAGATGAGGGCAATTGCATGCAGTAAAGACCTTGGGCCTTTGCCTGAGCATGTTGCATTCAATGACAACATCAAAAATACGGGAAGGTCAGTCAGCTGTGACGGTGAAAGCTTTATCAGCCAGGTTGACAATTACAACGGCTCCAAAGTTGCACTCTTTACCGGATGCATGCTGGACAATAAACTGCAAAAGATAGGCCACAGCTTACTTAATGTTCTTGAAGCAAATGACATTAAAATCGACATTCCTGAAGGACAGGTCTGCTGCGGTTCCCCACTTTTAAGAACAGGCCAGACTGAGCTCGTACAAAGCCTTGTTGATAAGAATAAAGAAGTTTTCAAGGATTATGATACCGTAATCACCCTATGTTCAGGCTGCGGAGCCACACTTAAGAACAATCATCCTCAATTCGGTTCAAAGCTCAATGTAATGGACATCAGCGAATTTCTGGTCGATAAGCTCGATACTGAGAAAATGAAAGAAGTGAATATGAAAGTTACTTATCATGACCCATGCCACCTTGGAAGAGGTCAGGGCATTAAGGACCAGCCTAGAGAAATAATTGAGCAAATTCCAGGAGTTGAATTTGAAGAGATGCTTTATCCTTGCCAGTGCTGCGGTGCCGGAGGAGGAATCAAATCCGGAAGACCCGAGATTGCAATGGAACTTTCAAAAGCAAAGGCGGAAATGATTAAAGACACTAATGCCGATGCGGTAATTACAATATGTCCCTTCTGTCAGAGAAACCTTCAGGACGGATTGGATGACATTAATGAAGAAAACGTTAAGGTTATGCACATTTTAGAATTATTGGAAAAAGCTTATGAATAAATGGAGTTGATTAAAATAGGAGATGCAGCTGTAAGTGAACAGAAAGTGGTTGAAACTACACCTGTCACTTCACCTGAAGAAGAAAAAAAGGCTGAAAAAAAGTCAACTTCCACAAAAAAGGCAAAATCCAGAGGACAGTCACTGGCCATTAAAGATTTGCAGCAGAATAAAAAGGATGAAGATGACGAACTGGATTTCTTTAAAAATAACATTTATATTGTTTTTGTTGAATGTGAAACCCCTGGAAATATTGGATTTCTTGCAAGAACCATGGCGAATTTCGGACTGAAAAACCTGGTGCTTATAAATCCGCCAGCATTAACTCCCGAAGCCTATTATCAGGCAACGCACGGAAAATACATTGTTGAGAATGCTTTGGTTTATCCGAGTCTCGATGAGTTTTACCAGTCCAAAAGAATTGACTTTAAAATCGCATCAACAGGTGTTGCCGGAGGAAGCTACAATTTATCAAGAATTCCCTTAAGACCTGAACAGTTATCAAAAAGCATAAATATTAATAATAAAATAGCATTATTATTCGGAAGAGAGGGGGACGGTCTTTCAAACAGTGAAATAGAAGACTGTGATATTTGCGTATCTATTCCAACAGACCCCACATATCCAATATTGAATATTTCACACGCTGCAGCAATAATATTTTATGAACTGTTTAAAAATAAGCACGAATTTCCTGTTGAGGGGCTTGAAGAAAGCACTTCACTTGAAAAGGAATATCTGATTAAGGATATGGAAGAGATGATAAACGGCCTTGATATTCCCGACCACAAGAAAAGAAATGGCTTAAAAGTATTTAAAAATATAATAAACAGAGCGTTTATTACAGGAAGAGAAGCCCATACGTTCAAGGGCATTTTAAGAAGATTGAAAAATAAAATGGAGTAAACATGAAAAGAAAAAGCTTTGCTGAAATAAGCATATTTGTTGTTAACAGAATCTTCAACTGGAGATTTCGAATTGCCCAGACAACAAAACAATCAAGAATAGCTAAAAAAATAATCAATAAAATGCTATTTGAAAAGGATGAAATCATAGTTATTCCAAATACAATCAACGTTAATAAAAAAATTGAAGCCGAAAAATCAGAATTTCTTCCAACAGACGTTATTAAAGACGTCATTAAACGCTGCGACGACATAGTAATCATGAACACATGCTTATGCAGAACTTCAAGTGACTGCAAGGATTATCCTCACGATATCGGATGTATTTTCCTCGGCCCTACAAGCAGAAAGATACCTGAAGCCATAGGTAAAAAAGCAACTGTTGAAGAGGCTTTAGCCCAGGTTGACAAAGCTGACGAGGCAGGATTATGCCACATTATCGGCAGAAATAAAATCGATACGGTCTGGATGAATGTGAGGCCTGACGAAGGTCTTCTTACAATATGTCACTGCTGTCCATGCTGCTGTTTATGGAAGGTCTATCCTAACCTACATCCAGATATCACCGACAAACTGGAAAGACTGGAAGGAGTTAAAGTAAAATATGACTGCAACAAATGTAAAAGCTGCATGAAATGTTTAAATGAAATCTGCATGTATAAGGCGATTGATGAGCATGACGGCAAAATAATAATTGATTCTAATAGCTGTAAAGGCTGCGGTCTTTGTGTGAACTCATGCAAATTCGGAGCCCTTACAATTGATTATACAAGTGAAACTATTGATAATGTAGTCAATAGAATGGAAAACCTCATTGAATATGAATGATATTTATTGTGTGATAAAATGGCAATTTTAAGTGATAAAACTATAAGAGAATACTTGGAAGAGGGGAAAATCGTTATTGACCCTATTATAGATGAAAAACAAATCCAACCGTCTTCCGTTGATATGAGACTGGGAGATGAGTTTAAGGTATTTAAGGTAATTAGAAAGGCATACATTGATCCGAAGGATGAGGATGACGTGGCATCATACATGGAATCAAGTACCGTTGAGGAAGGAGAAGCCTTCATAATACATCCGAATGAATTCGCATTGGCTACAACATTGGAGTACGTTAAAATTCCAGATGACCTTGTGGCCCGTGTTGAAGGCCGTTCCAGTATGGGAAGGCTCGGTGTTACAATGCATGTGACCGCAGGATTTATTGATCCTGGTTTTGAAGGAAAAATCACCCTTGAAATCTCAAATATCGGTGCGATGCCTGTTGCGCTATATCCTGGCCAGAGAGTATGTCAGATTGTTTTTGAAACAATGACTACACCATCAGAATTGCCATACGGACATCCTGAGAGGAACAGTAAATATATGGGACAGGTACGTCCTGAAAGCAGTAGAGTTAAGCAAGATTACGAATTAAAAAAATAAATGGAAGTTAATATTTATGAATCATGACAAAATGACTAATATAAGTGCGAAAAGAGGATTTTTATGGCCATCATTTGAAATATATTCCGGAGTGTCCGGGTTTACTGATTATGGTCCTTTAGGAGCAAGTTTAAAAAACAATATCATGCAGAAATGGAGAAAGCAGTACGTTTCAGGTGAAGGATTTTACGAAATAGAAGGTCCGACCGTAATGCCTAAAGAAGTCCTTAAAGCATCAGGACACGTTGACAATTTCACAGACCCTATGACCAAATGTGAAAGCTGCGGAGAAGTTTTCAGAGCAGACCATATCATTGAAGAGGCAATCGGGCGTGACGTGGAAAGCCTTGAAAACAGTGAAATGGATGAAATCGTAAAGGAAAACAATATCAAATGTCCTGAATGTGGCGGAGACCTGGCCAGTATCTGGGATTACAATCTGATGTTTAAAACCCAGATCGGTGCTAAAGGAAATAAAGTAGGTTACATGAGACCTGAAACCGCACAGGGAATATTTATATTATTCAAACGTCTTGAAAGATTTTTTAGAGGAAAGCTTCCATTCGGTGCTGTTCAGTTAGGAAAGGCATACAGAAATGAAATCTCACCAAGACAGGGTGTCATAAGACTCAGGGAATTTACCCAGGCTGAAGCTGAAATCTTTTTAGACCCTGAAGACAAGACAACCCCCAAGTTTTCAGAAATTGAAAATGAGATATTGATTTTAAACTCCCAGGAAGTTCAGGAAAATGATTTGGAGCCTTTAAAAATCACCGCTAAAGAAGCTCTCGATAAAGGCATTGTCGCTAACGAAATGCTGATTTACCAGTTATATTTAGCACGTAAATTTTTAAATGAAATCGGAATTCCTTCAGAGGTTTTAAGATTCCGTCAGCATTTGGCCGGAGAAATGGCTCATTATGCGCTTGACTGTTGGGACGTTGAAGTTAAAACCGACAAATACGGATGGGTTGAAATCATCGGAATTGCAGACAGGGGTGACTATGACTTATCATCACACTCCGAATTCAGTAATGATGAATTGTATGTCTTTAAGGAATATGATGAACCTAGAAAAGTCAAAAAAACCGTTGTAAAACCTAACCTGTCAAAATTCGGACCTGTCTTTAAGGGAGATTCACCTAAGGTGAAACAGGCCATTGAAGATGCAGATCCAAAAGAAATCATTTCCGCTTTGGAAAGTGAAGGCAAATACGTCATAGAATTGGACGATACATACGAGGTATCAGAAGACCTTCTCATCATAGAAGAAGTGGAAGAAGACGTTACCGGTGAAAAAATCATTCCTCACGTAATTGAGCCTTCATTCGGTATTGACCGTATTCTCTATTCAGTTTTACTTCATTCATTTAAGGAAACGGAAGAAAAAGACTATTTCAAATTTGCAAAATCCGTAGCGCCTGTTCAGGTAGGAGTATATCCTCTCGTTAAAAAAGACGGACTTCCGGAAATTGCAACAGAAATTAAAGATTCATTAAGGGAAGCAGGTTTTACCGTTGAATATGATGAAGGAAATACAATCGGTAAAAGATATGCAAGAGCAGATGAAATCGGTATCCCGCTTGCAGTAACTGTAGATTACGAGTCAAAAGATGATAATATGGTTACCGTAAGGGACAGGGACACCGAAGCTCAGGAAAGAATTGCAATCGCAGAACTTAAAGATTATCTGGAAAATTATTATAAATGAGTATTAATACTCATTTAAATTCTCTTTTTTGAAATTATTGAACAGCTCATTAGCCCACTCAATGCATTTATCGTTGGTTGACGTCAATAATCTATTCTGGTCATATATGCCGTCCTCTTTAAAAAAGCCGAGCATCATTTTTTTATCGCTGCACACCAGAAGCAGATAGTCATCCTCATCAAAGTCCAGAAAGTCAATCCTTAAATTGCTTCTGGAAGCTTTAATGTTTTTAAGTAGAAAATCCTTGATGTCAACTGGTGAAATCAGATGGATTAACTTATTTTTTGAGGCAATCCTGTTAATGCTTTCATTGAAATTGTTATAAGAAAAGGGCAGAATTGCATTTAAACAATCGGATTTTTTTATTGCCTTTTCAATCAGATCATATGTTTTATAGACGTTGAGACCATCCGCTTCAATCAGATTGGCATCATCAAGATGATGGAAGTTGTAAATTGAATCCAGAGGCAATGAACGGACAATGTGGTTTTGAGTAATTGGGGCAATCCTTTCAAGAAGCGACATTAGCTGACCCAGCTTTAACATGTTTCCCATGTATATCCTCATGGCGTTTGATAGAAAATAGCATTCATTTTCCTGATAGATATATCCTCCAAGCTCCAGCATGTGCATGTTATTTGATATGGCGCTGTAATTGATTTTGGTTTCATGATTAACCTCCCTCATGTTCATAGGGCATTCGTATAAAGTCTTAAGTATCGCTAACCTAATCATGGATTTAGGCAGGAATTTTATATCTTTTGAAATGGGTTCATAGTTCTCTATAGTATTTGAAATATTTTTCATAAATATCACCACCAGTAATACTTATCGAAGTGTTTATCATAATCATAATATAAACTCTAAGGAAGTGCGACTAGTCGCACTTTCGCACTTGCAAAAAGTATTTAAATCATGGGTAAGGTTAGGATAATTTTTTAACTTGAAAGCAATATACCAATAACATGAGAAGTTAAATTATTCAAAGTGATAAAATGATAGACACACATATACATGCTGATGCAAGAAGTGGTGAAGATTTTAAGGAAATGTATTTATCTGGAATAGACACTGCAGTAACTTGTGCCTTTTATCCATACAAGATAGATAATGACACGGTTCTTTTAAATCATTTAATGAGAATCTTGAACTATGACACGAAAAGAGCATATGAACACGGACTCGAACTTAAGGTTGCACTTGGAATCCATCCGACGAACACTTCAGTCGACGGTGAAATAATCTTTGAAGAACTCTATCAGTGGATTGAAAATAAAGACATTGTAGCAATCGGTGAAATAGGTCTTGAAGATTTGACAGAAAACGAATACAGAATTTTTAAAAGGCAGCTTGATATAGCTGAAGAGACAAAAACCAACGTCATCATCCACACCCCTAGAAAAAACAAATCCGAAGTGCTCGACGAGATACTTGAGATTCTGCCCGAGCACATTTCACCGGAATATGTCGTAATCGACCACATCAATCAAAATGTAGTTGATAAGGTAATTTCAACAGACTACACATTGGGCCTTACGGTTCAGCCGCAGAAAATGGATAAAGAAGAAGCGATAGGCATTTTGGACGAATACGGATTTGACAAATTCCTCCTAAACAGTGACATGAGCAACAAGCCATCCGATCCCCTTTCCGTTCCTAAAACAGTCAGGGAACTTAAAAGACTTGGATATGAGAAAAAAGAAATCGACAAGATTGCCTTTAAAAATGCTCAAAAATTCTTTAAATTTTAAAAAAAGAGATAATAATTGGTGTTTAATACCGATTTAAACACCAAAGTGTTTTTTGGAAAATTATTTGGCAGATATTTTCCTATATTTGAATTAGAAAATTGTGGAAAAACTAATTCAAACAAAATTTAATTTTGGAGTTTTTCATTAATGACTATAATGTTTAAAGCAATGTGTTTTTTAGGTTTACCTAAACTTTACATCACTATTTAATAATGTTGTAAGAAGTAGTATATAAATATTTCTATTTTTTTAGGTATGCCTAAAAATTATAAAAAATAAGATAATAATGCAGAAATGCATTATCGAAATTAAGCTTTTTTAACTAATTTAACTTTCTTAGGAGAAATAACAATTAAATTTTTCTCACTGGTACGGGAAAGCAATAATGCCTGAGCACCATAACGAGATCTCATCTGTTTAATCTTATCTCCAGCAAGTTTAAAGTTAGCAGGACTTTCGTTTTCAAGAAAAGACAAGTCCAAAATTACAGGATTTTTCTCTTCAAGAACCTGATCTACAACATAATTGATATCATCAATAGTCCTTGGCCTAATCAAAACAATTTCATAATACGGCTGTTCAGGAATAATAGGTTCTATATCCTCATAAGTTGGTCTAGGACGTGGACTACCTGTGAAATTAGGATTTTGTCTTGGACTGCGAGGGCTGGAAGAACCCATGCCTGGACCATTATTCCTAGGTTGTTGTCTAGGTCCTTCTTCGATTTCAAAACCTAAACTTTTTTTAATTGTATCCATCAATGTCATGTAAATTACTCCTCTAAATAATCAAGAATAGCATCTAATAATTTTGAAGCTCCATTATTGTAAACATCCTCAACAGGCAAATCAAACTTGGATTCGAAGAATTCAACATCCATATCCAATTCCGCATTTTTTAAGTTAATGGACAGACCAACGACCTTGGTTGGTTCGAGAGATTCAATAGCTTTGATTTCTTCTTCGATTCCTCTAGGTTCCCTGTATGGATGATTAGGTCTGTGTCCAACAATGACCGCATCAGGAGCAGCACCAATTAAAATAGCTGCAGATAAACCTCTTGGATGAGGATTTCCTTTTTCGGTTAAACTGGATTGACCTTCAATAAAAATAATATCCGGATTCTTTTTGTTTTCCACATATTTAATAGCGGATAAAATAGCGGCAGGAACATCCATTGCAGATAAACTGCCTGCTCTAAAATTAAAATCAGTTGGTTCTTCAAGTCCCATTTCATCAGTAGATATAATTGCAGGAGTCATACCACGTTCCATAGCAGCTATACCTAATTTTTTAGAAGTAGTTCTTTTACCGCATTCCTGAGAAGTTCCTCCAACAAATACGACAGGAGCTTTTGGAGTATATGATATTTTAGGTAAAATTTCACAGGATTTTTCAGGAGCAATACCTGCAAATTCCTCAACTACATCAAGTCTAGGACTGATTTCTTTAATAACAACATTCTTTGATTCAGCGAACTTAGCCAATGACGGATTATCTTCTATGGATAATGACCTGAATGAAGTGACAACATTTAATCCTGCATCAATAGCCTGAACAGCATACTTGAGAGCTGTTCCCTCTGCACCAATCGGCAGCATTATAACAATGGATTTTGCATCTGTATCCATCAGACACTTTTCCAAACTGTCTGAAATGATATGTCCGCAATACTGTTTGCCTTGTTTTCTTTCGTCATCATCAATGAATCCAACTGCTTCAACGCCTTCAAGATTGGAGAATTTTTCTCCACCGCCTCCACAACCAACAACAATGAAGGGGTTTAAATCCTGAATTTCCTTAACTGAATTTACTGAATACAAAACTAATCTCTCCTTATAACTTATAATATCTCATAATAATAAAAATAATCTTGAAAATTTTTTTAAAAAAAAATTATTTCAAAAAAATTATATATTAATTATAGTTATTATATTTTCTTATATTAAAATATATCTTTTAAATTGAAAAATCTTATTTAACATAATATATATAAATTATACAAAAGACACATGGAGTGGCAAAACATGAGAAAGCCTTATGTTATATTAATTGGAAGTGCATCAGGGATTGGAAAATCAACAATTGCTTCCCAATTAGCTAAAGAATTAAATATAAAACATTTGATTGAAAGTGATTTCATAAGAGCGGTTGTTCGGGGAATTATAGGAAAGGAATATGCTCCGGCACTGCACAGTTCATCATATGACGCTTATAAAAATTTAAGAAATAAAGCAAATTACAGCAGTTATGAAGACCTGGTTTCAGCGGGTTTTGACGAACATGCTTCCTATGTGATTCCGGGACTTGAAAAAATAATCCAAAGGGCAATAACCGATTATGACGACATCATTATTGAAGGAGTCCATCTGGTTCCTGGTCTGATTGACATTGAACAGTTCAGGGATTACGCTGAGATTTATTTCTTTGTTTTAAGTTCAGATGAAGAGTCTCACAAAGAAAGATTCGTTAAAAGAGCTATCCAAATCCACAGAGGAGGAAAACAGCTTGATTTCTTTACTGAAAACAGAATCATCCATAATCATTTATTGCATGAAGCTGAAAAGAATAACGTTTCAATAATCAAAACGGAAAGCATAGACAAAAGCATAGAGCAGATTTTAACAATAATCAATAAGTCCTGCATGAATATCAAATTAACGAACAGCATTGATGAGCTTAAAGACGTTGTTGACATCATTATAAACCAGAACAGCGGAAGCATAGAAAAAATCATTTACAGCCTGAAAGGATTTAAAGATCCACTTATAAGGGACGTTAAGGTTTCAGATTACGATTCTGCAAAACGCTTTATTGAAAATATTGATAAAAATGAAAATGTCAGAGAAGACTTAACCAATTTATATAACATTTCAAAATACAGGGAACTGTTAATCTGTGCTGCCAACAGTGAAGTGCTTGAAAAAATTAAAAAAGAATTGACAGATAAAGGATTTGTTTACGATGAGTGAAGAAGAAACAGTTGAAATTAATGAAATGGTTATCAAATGTCCTGCATGCGGCGTGGACGGTATTGCAACATCAATAATGAAAGAAATTGAAATTCCGCATTTCGGAAAAGTACTGGAAACCACAATCCAATGTAAAAAATGCGGTTTTAAACACAGCGACGTTATTTCTCTAGAGCAGAACGACCCTGCAAAATACACATTGAAAATATCTGAAGAAACATTGTCCGTCAGGGTTGTACGTTCACAGTCAGCTACCGTCAGCATACCTGAAATTGGCGTTAAGGTAGAACCTGGTCCAAAATCAGAAGGATATGTAACGAATGTTGAGGGAATACTTACGAGATTTGAAGGGGCAGTCATTAAGGCATTGAATCTTTTTGAAGATGAGGCATCACAAACAAACGCCAAAAATACGTTAGCAGAAATCAGGGAGTTAATTAAAGGTAACGGCACTGCAACGTTAATAATAGATGATCCATTCGGTCAGAGCAATATCGTGAGCGATGATGTGGTGGTATCTGAAATTCCTGAAGATGAATTGAAAAACTTAAAAACGGGCTTTTCACATATCGAGGATAATTAAAAAATAAGTAATAAGAAGAGAATTATTCTTCTTCCTCTTCTTCAATATCTGCTGAGAAGTTAGCGAATGAATCTTCTTCTACAACATCTTTTAATTTTAATGTTTTTTGAACATCCATAGCTAAAGCGTTACAATCAGCTTTAATAGCTTCTAAGTGTAATAAAATTCTTTCTTTTTCTTGATTGATTCTTTCAATGTTAGTGTAAGGATAAGTAGATTCCTTAAGCATTTCGTATTCAATAGTAGTGTATGGGTAATCGTTTAATTGTTTACATACATTTTTCAATACTTCACCTAAGAACTTGTTCATTTCCACTTTAACTCTTTCCCTAATCATTTTGTCGTCATCAAGATTTTCTTTCATTAAACGGACAACTTCAGCTTTAGCGAAAGGTAATTTTTCTTCATCTTCATCGATGAATTCTTCGGTTTGTTCAAAGTTTTCTTCTTCTGACATAAAAAATCACTTCATTTTTATTAAAAAAAATATTGTGCAAAATTTATCAAGTTTGTAAAAAACTTTTCTTTACACCAATATCAATTATTATTTTTATTCAAAGTCTTATATAAATCTATGCATTATTTTACATTTACGAATAATAATTTTAATAGAAATGAAGTCAACTAGTAAAATAATTTAGTGAAAAATCAATAATTTTGATACTTCAAAAATTTGGAAAAATCGATTAAAAAAAATGAAAGCAACAATAGAAAAACAACTTTAAATTATACTTAAATCCCATATAAAAAAAGAAAATTAAAAAGATTATTCATCTTCTGAACTTGGTGAAAAATCAGAAAATGAATCTTTTTCGACAGCATCGTTTAATTTTAACGTTTTTTGAACATCCATTGCCAAAGCATCACAGTCAGCTTTTATGGCATCCAGATGCATTAAAATCCTTTCCTTTTCCTCATTGATTCTTTCAATGTTGGTGTAAGGATATACTGATTCCCTGAACATTTCATATTCGATAGTGGTGTATGGATAATCATTAAGTTGTTTGCATACATTTTTCAATACTTCACCAAGAAACCTGTTCATTTCCACTTTCACCCTTTCCCTAATCTGTTTGTCACTGTCCAGATTCTCTTTCATCAAGCGGTAGACTTCATTTTTAGCGAAAGGCAATTTTTCATTTTCAATATTTACAGAAGCATCTTTTTCGACCATAATATCCTCCAAATCATTTTTTAAAATTGCGTATGAAAATAGCAATATTTTATTAACAACTTATTATCATACAAATACAATATATGTCATGACGGATATATATAGTTTTCCATTAAATTACATTAACGAACAATAATTATGATAGAAATTAGGAAAAGTAGTAGAATAAATAATCGTCAAATCAATAATTTTAATAGCTTATAAAAAATAAAAAAATAAGTAGCATGAAAGCTACTTTAAATTAATCTTTTTTGGAAATCCTTGAACCGCACAAAGCAAGTGAAATCAATGCCATACTTATTAACAATCCTACAGGAATTCCGGTTTCCTTCATTAATACACCAGCTTTTAGAGCCATATCCAAATCTTCATCGAATCTGGAGTGTAAACCAGGATTGAATGGATTATCAGGATCTATAATTTTTTTAATAATTTCAACGATTGATTCAGCGTAATTATTTTCCAAATCATAGTCGAAAGTATCACTGACTACAGAAACCCTATTGTTAGCCATTCCCTCATTTTTTGCGGTTGCATTAACGAGTATATAAGCTTTTTCACCACTTGCCAAAGAGCTTAAATGCCATACATGATTAACACTGCCATAATATCCGGATTCAGTGAATACGGATTTGAATTCAAGGGAATCATCCATGAATTCAGAGACATTAATGTTTCTTGCAGTGCTTGGGCCGTTATTGACAATCTCAATTCTGTATGTAATCAAGTCTCCAACTTCAAATTGGTCTTTTGAAACACTTTTTGTAATTGCCAAATCGGCTGCAGGAGGTACACTAACAGTTTTTTGAGCCCTATTGTTTGAGGAATCGTAATCATGCTGATCGCATTTAACAACTGCAATGTTAGTAAATTCACCTACATCATCACATCTGGAAATAATTGTCAATTCTTTAGAATGTCCTGATGCAAGATTACCAACATACCATGTTCCGGTTGTTGAGTAAGTACCATCACCCTGTGCACTAATGAAGGTTAATCCTTCAGGCAATGTGTCAAGAACCACAACACGTGTTGCATCGCTTGGTCCATTATTCTTAACAATTATAGTCCATTTAACCAGCTCTTTATAGTTAACTGTGCTTTGATTTGAGAGTTTCGTCACCTGCATGTCACATGAAGGAGCGACGTTAACTGATGATTCATCCTTATTATTGTTAGGATTATAATCATATTCATCAGCACTTGCCGTAACGATATTTTTAATGACACCTACAGCTTTAACCCTTGTGATAATTTCCAAATTCTGGGATTCGCCTACTTCAAGACAGCAGAATTTCCAGAATCCGTCATTATAATAACCTTTTGTAGAGTTATAGCTGATTAATTCAAGACCTTTAGGTAAAATGTCTGTAATTTCAATTGAATTTGCTTTATCCGGACCGTTATTCTTAACGGTTACTGTCCATTTGACAATGTCATAGTAATTAGGGGAATTGTTGTTAACCTTTTTAGTTACTTCCAAATCAGCTGAAGGAGCCACATCTATTGATTCATTAGCCCTGTTGTTTTCAGGAACATAGTCGTATTCATTTCCGGTAACGTTAACCGCATTTGTGAAATTACCTGTTTTTACAACTTTAGAAATGATTTCCAAATTAACTTTTTCTCCAGCATCCAAATTGCCAATATCCCAGATACCGTTAATGTAATATCCTTTGCTTGCAGTTGATTTAAGCAATTCAAATGCATCGGACAATACTTCATTGACTTTAACGCCTGTTGCCTTATCCGGACCGTTGTTTTTAACAACAATTATCCATTTTACATTATTTTTATATAATGGATTTTGATTGTCAACGATTTTTGAAATTTCCAAATCAGTTGCCTTTGCAACGTCAACAGATGAATTATCATGGTTGTTTGATTTATTATGGTCATATTCATTTCCGTTAACATCAGCATTGTTAATTAATAAACCGGTTTTATTAACAAATGTTACAATTTCTACTGTTTTTGATGAAAATGCATTTAAAGTGCCGATTGACCATTTGCTACCATCATAATTGCCGTTTGCACTCATTATTATAAGGCCGTCAGGCATGATGTCTTCAACAAAAACACCGCTTGCGTTATCCGGACCATTGTTTTTAACTGTAATTGTCCATTTAACATATTCACGGTAGTTTGGAGCTGAATTATTGACGGATTTTATGATTTCTAAATCACAGGATTTTGGAACATCTATTGATGCTTTAGCGTTATTATTGCTTTTATCAATATCATATTCGTTTCCGCCAACTGATGCAATATTTTCAATACCACCAGTTTTATTTACCATACAGATAATATCCAAGGTTTGAGAAGCGCCTTTAGCCAAATTGCCGATAGTCCAGACACCATTTGAATAACTGCCTACACTGGCAACATATGAATGGAAGACTAAACCTGAAGGCAACACATCACTGACATTAACGCCAGTTGCAGCATCAGGACCATTATTTGTAACAGTTACTGTCCATTTAACCAATTTCAAGTAATTAGGAGCGCTTTCATTAACCGTTTTGATTATGGATAAATCAGCAGCTTTAGGAACTGAAATGGATTTTGATGCATTGTTATTGGACGGATTATAATCATATTCTCTTCCAACAACAGAAACCCTGTTAACAAAGGAACCAGTCTTATTGACCAAAGTTACGATTTCAAAAGTTAAAGATTTTCCAACACCCAATGATCCGACAGACCATTTACCATTAGAATATCCAGGAGTTGTACTTCTAATAACTAATCCTGAAGGCAATACGTCAGTTAAAACAACATCATTTGCAGCATCAGGACCGTTATTCCTAACAGTTACTGTCCATTTAACCAAATCACCATAATTCGGACGAGTATTATTAACATCCTTAACAACTTCCAAATCAGCAGATTTGGCAACATTAATGGAAGATTTAGCGTTATTATTGATTTTATCAATATCATATTCGTTTCCGCTAACTGATGCCATATTTTCAATAACACCAGTTTTATTTACCATACAGATAATATCCAAGGTTTGAGAAGCACCTTTAGCCAAATCACCAATAGTCCAAACACCATTGGAATAACTGCCAACACTTGATGTAGCAGACTGATAGACTAAACCGGAAGGCAACACATCACGGACATTAACACCAGTTGCAGTATCAGGACCATTATTTGTAACAGTTACTGTCCATTTAACCAATTTCATGTAATTAGGAGCGCTTTCATTAACTGTTTTAATTACTGATAAATCAGCAGCCTTAGGAACAGAAATTGATTTTGACGCATTGTTATTGGACGGATTATAATCATATTCTCTTCCAACAACAGAAACCCTGTTAACAAATGAACCGGTTTTATTGACCAAAGTAACAATTTCAAAGCTAATAGAACTTCCAACAGCCAATGATCCGACAGACCATTTACCGTTAGCATAATTGCCGGTTGTACTTTTTATAACCAATCCTGAAGGTAAAACATCAGTTAAAACAACATCATTAGCAGCATCAGGACCGTTATTCCTAACAGTTACTGTCCATTTAACCAAATCACCATAATTCGGACGAGTATTATTAACATCCTTAACAACTTCCAAATCAGCAGATTTGGCAACATTTATGGTAACTTCAGCACGATTATTGCTTTTATTAACATCATATTCATTACCGGTAACTGATGCAATATTTTTAATAGCACCAGTCTTAGCAACCTTACAGATAATATCCAAGGTTTGAGAAGCACCTTTAGCCAAATCACCAATAGTCCAAACACCATTGGAATAACTGCCAATACTTGATGTAGCTGACTGATAAATCAAACCTGAAGGCAACACATCTGTGACATAAACGCCAGTAGCAGCATCAGGACCAGCATTCCTAACAGTAATAGTCCATTTAACCAAGCCATTATAATTAGGATTAGACACATTGGATGATTTCACAATGACCAAATCTGCAGATTTTGGAACATTTATGGAAGCCTCAGCACGATTATTAGATTTGTCGATATCATATTCATTACCAGTAACTGATGCAACATTCTTAATAACACCAGTTTTTCCGATTTTTGAAATAATATCCATTGTAGCAGAAGCATCTTTATCCAAATTGCCTATAGTCCAAACACCATTGGAATAAGATCCAACACTTGGAGCAGCAGACTGATAAATCAGACCTGAAGGCAACACATCAGCAACATTAACGCCTGTTGCAGCATCCGGACCAATATTTCTAACAACTAAAGTCCATTTCACCAAATCACCATAGTTAGGATTAGACACATTAGATGATTTCACAATAGCCAAATCAGCAGCCCTAGCAACATTAACAGAAGCCTCAGCACGATTATTGCTTTTATCGACATCATATTCATTACCAGTAACTGAAGCAATATTTTTAATAGAACCTGTTTTACCGATTTTTGAAATAATTTCCAAA
>NZ_JAZRKF010000002.1:0-10650 GCF_045646205.1 Methanobrevibacter sp.
GTATCAAAAATTCGAATTTGGTGGAGGAACTCCTGTAGCTATCCAAGGGGATATTGTTACAAAAGCTCCATTAGGTGCTAAAAACTCTATTGATGTAGGTAACTTCTGTGCTAAATTCGGTGGACCATTAACTGGTTTATGTTTCGGTCTCGTTGTATTCTTTAGTTTCTGGAATACAGTTGTATTTGGAATAACTGGCGGTATTATTGTAGGTATTATAATTGTTATTTTATTAATTATTATAAATGACAGATTAGAAGTATTTGCAAGAAATAAATACGGACCATATGAGGAAGAATAAGGAGGTTTCAATTATGGATCCAATTACGTTAATTTTATTCATCGCAATCGGTGGTATTATGATTGGTGCAGGTGTGCACTTTATTCCTGTAGGAGGAGCTCCTGCAGCTATGGCAACCGCTACCGGTGTAGGTACTGGTACTGCTATGTTAGCTGCTGGTGCAGGTTTAACAGGACTTATTACTGCTGCAACTATGACGGGTGAACCATTCTATATAGTCGGTATAGGTGGTGCTATTGGTGCAATGATCATGATGGGTATTACTATGCTCATTGCTAACTTAATCTACATATTCGGTGTAGGTGTAGTACCTGCTGCATCAAAAGTAAATGTCGACTGGATTACCAAACGTAACCAAGAAGCTTATAAAACTCCTGGTACCGAAGGTCACGGTGTACCTACTACTTCATACATAAGTGGTCTTATAGGAGGTCTTCTCGGTGGTTTCGGTGGTGGATTAGTATACTACGGTATCAACACCGCTGTAAATGACAGTACTTTTGTAACTGATCCTGCTATTAGTATTGGTTTAGCTGCTATTTTAGGTGTAGGTGTATTCTTTGTAAATTCAGTAATTGCTTCATATAACATTGGTGGTACTATCGAAGGTATGCACGACCCTAAATTCAAAAGAATCGGTACTGGTGCACTTGCATGTGCTATTGCATCTGTCGTACTCGGAATTTTCTGTGTTATTTTAACTGGAGGTATATAAAATGTCTGCTGGTGGAAGTGCTGACGGTGCAGCTGCAGGTGCAGTAAGCTCAACTATGTTATTAGCTTTAGGTATCGTTGGTGGATTAATCTGTATTTATTTAGCTGGATTTTTAGGAGATTTCGGTTCAGTAGTAGCTGGAATTGGTGCTGTTCTCGCTATCGTATGGGGAGCAGATGCTATTCGTAGAGTAGCTAGTTACGGTTTAGGTACTGGTGTACCATCCATCGGTTACATGTCTTTATCCGTGGGTGTTATATCTTCATTAGCTGGTATAAGCTTAGCTACAATCCTTAAAATGACTATTCTCGGACCTGTTGCAGCTCTTGTTATTGCAGTTATTATCGGTGCAATCATCGCTATTGTTGCAACTAAAATCGTCGGTATGAAAATCCCTATCATGCTTCAATGTACTATCGAAATTGCTGGTGCTGCTTGTTTATCTATCTTAGCATTCTCCGTTGCAATTGCAGGTAGTTTTGAAATGATGGCTATTTATAAACATGTTGTTGCATCCGGTTTCATTGCTGTATTATTTATCTTATGTACTATGGCTATCCAACACCCATTCAACGCATGTTTAGGACCAAACGAAGATCAAGTAAGAACTTTAAAATGTGCTGCTTCAACCGGTTTCTTATCAATGACCCTTGTAGGTCTCTTATCCTCAATCAGTGGAGGATTAGGCTGGTTCATTGTTACTGTTGTAGGTTTAATCGGTTGGGTTATTTCATTCAGAGCATTCGTTCAAGCTTCATGTAATGATGCAGCATCAACAAGATGGGCTGGATTATGGCCTAAAGTAGAGGAATAGGAGGAATAAATAATGGCTCAAATGTTACCTATGGTACAAATTGTACCTGAAATGAATTTAGCATATGACCCTGTAACTGGGGTTCTCGGTTCATCTTTAGGTTCAGGAATTGTTCTCCTATCTATGGATGACGTTGGTGAAGGTGTTGCAAAAGTAGAAGCAGCTGCAGATGAATTAATGGCTTCTTTAGATCCTTATACCAGTCCGGCTGGAGCTTACCCTGGAAGGGAAGGTTCATATATCACTGCCGGTTTATTAACTAACATGGTATATGGATTCTTGATTGCTATATTTATTATATTTGCTGCATTATCAATTGGGGGTATCTAGATGGCTGATAAAAAAGCTCCTGCAGACGGCTGGCCAGTTATCAGTGGGGATTACATTGTAGGTGATCCTGAAAGTCCTGTTGCAGTAACTACCTTAGCTTCTCACATTGAAGCAGAGTTATCTGGAGCAGCTATTGCAGGCCCATGTAAAACAGAAAACTTAGGTATAGAAAAAGTTGTTGCTAATATCATTTCTAACCCAAACATCCGTTTCTTAATCTTGGCTGGTGCTGAAGTGCAAGGACACATTACCGGTCAAAGTTTCTTAGCGTTACATGAAAACGGTGCTGACCCTGACAAAAAGAAAATTATTGGTGCAACTGGTGCTATTCCATTTGTAGAAAATGTTCCGCTAGAAGGTGTTGAAAGATTCCAACAACAATTGGAAATCGTTAACTTAATCGATACTGAAGATATCGGAGCAATTCAATCTAAAATTAATGAATGTGTAGAAAAAGATCCTGGTGCTTTCGAAGAAGAAGCTATGGTCATTTCCGTAGATGATGATGACGGTGACGAAGACGAAGGAGAAGCAATCAAAGTTGTTTCTGCTGAAACTGCTCTCATTGAATCAAGAATCAGAAATATCAATACCAAAATTGCAATGGTTGGTGCTGTTCAAAGGAATATGGCAGGAAATTATGCAGGTAAAGTCCAAGGTATAATGATTGGTTTAATCTTCACTTTAGTAATCGGATTTTTATTCTTGATATAAGGAGGAATAATTTATGGTGCAAATTTCTAATAAACCTAACGTAACTGGTATTAAAAAAGCTTCCGAAGAGGCTGAATACAGCTCAAAACTTCTTGCAAGGGAAGGAAAACTTTTTGCAGGTTTACTTGCAACTAGAGTTAAAGGAATTGCTTTAGGTATCTGTATAGCACTCCTTTTAGTAGTAATTATTCCTTTTATTGCAAAGATATTTGGATTATAGAGGTGTTAAAATGAGTGACGAAGAAAATTCAGTACCTCAAGTCATGGTATCAGCAGATGAGTTCAATGCTTTAGCTGCAAAATTAGATGATGCTGAAGAAAAAGTTGATTTCACTGTTGGTGAATATTACCAACGTTTAGGACAGCAATCTGGAAGAGATGTTGGTATTTTGTATGGTATTATACTTGGATTATTTATATTGATAATATCTATAAAATTTGGTGCAATCGCAATGTTCCAAACATTGTTAGCTAGTCTTTTATAGGAGGATTATTTTATGTTAAGATTTGATAAAGAACAAATCGTCGTTGATATTGCTGGAGTAAAAATGGGAGGACAACCTGGAGAATACCCTACCGTTTTAGCAGGAACAATCTTTTACGGCGGACATAACATTATTAGTGATGAAAAAGAAGGTATCTTTGATAAAGATGCTGCTGAAGAAAGAATTAAAACCATGGAGGAAATGTCTGATGTAACCGGAAACCCTTGTGTAGTACAAACTTTCGGTGCTACTGCAGAAGCTATGGTAAAATACTTAGAATTTGTAGGAGACGTCTGTGACAAACCTTTCCTTATAGATTCAACCGCAGCTGCAGCAAAAATTGCAGGTGTAGAATACGTACAAGATGCTGGTTTAGCTGAAAGAGCTGTATACAACTCTTTAAGTATGGCAGCAGAACCTGGTGAAATCGAAGCAGTTAAAAACTCAGACATCGATGCATCCATTCTCTTAGGTTTCAACCCAATGACTCCTGGAGTACCTGGTAAAATCGAAATCTGGGAAACTGGTGGATCTGTTATCGACCAAGGTATTCTTGAAATGGCTGACGAATGTGGAATCACCAAACCATGGATGGACGTAGCAGTTACTCCATTAGGTCAAGGTGCAGGACCTGCTGTAAGAACCGCTTACGCAGTTAAATCCAAATGGGGATACCCAGTAGGATCCGGTATTCACAACGTTCCATCCGCATGGGACTGGTTAAGAGGATACAAAAAAGAACACAAAGAAGCATGGCCTGTTTGTGACATCGGTTCAAACATCGTACAACAAATGGCTGGTGGAGACTTCGTTCTTTTCGGACCTATCGAAAACTCCAGACTTGCATTCCCAGCATGTGGTATGGCAGATATCATGATTGCTGAAGCAGCAAAAGATATCGGTACCGAACCTGTGGAAGACCACCCAATTAACAAATTATTATAGATATAAGGGTCCCGATTAGATGATTTTATTCATCTAATCATTTTTTTCTATTTTTTTACTATTTTTCAAACACTTTTTTTCAAAACTTTTTAATAAAATTTATATTATCTTAACAAGAGATTATTAATTAACTTTATATTTTGGAGAGGTTAGATAATGTCTTTTTTAAGTAAAATTTTTAATAAAGGTCCTAAACCTGTCATTGCTCATTCTAAAGAAGGTAATTTAGCTAGTTTAAGGGCTCAAAGGGCAGGTCCCGCAAGTCCTGGAGCGGTTCAAAAGCCTGATACCTTTTATGTCACTGCTTCTGTTGAATTAGGTAACACCACTACCAAATCCATTGTAATGGCTACTAATTTGAACACTAGTGAGTCTTATTTACTTAATAAAACAGTAAAAATGACTAGGGACATCAGACCGCCTAAACCTAATGAAGAGGTATTCGGTAAAACAGTATGGGGTATTGAACTTTCTAAGGAAGCTGTAACAGAGCTTATAAGAGATACTGTTTTGGAATCACTTAGGAAATGTCAAGTTGACAAGGATGAGGATTTGGATTTTGTTGTAAGGTCAACTGGAGTAACCGCAGGTTTTGCTACAGCTGAAGAAGCGGGCCAACTCATTATTGCACTTGCTGATGGTTGTCTTGAAGCGGATATTCCGCCAAGGAAAATGTCTCCTGCAATGAGTATTTCACAACTTCCAGAAAGACTGCAAAAGCACTCCCTTTTGGAAAACATCATGTTTGATGGTGCTGTTGTAAGTGTAGTTCCTCCTGAAGGTAAGGAAACTGTTGCAAATGAAATGGAAGGGGAGCTTGTAACTGCTGGAATTAAATTAGGTGCTAAATGGACTGATGTGGATTATAGAAACCCTTGTGTTTCTCTTGATTTTGGTTCCACTTTGGCTGGACGTATTGTTAATGATAATGAACCATATGCAAATACTGTTGGTAACTTTTTAGGTCTGGCAGGGGTTGTAAGTGACTCATTGGCTAGAGGTTCAGGTCAAATTGACAAGAAAAATGGTGCGGCATTAGATTTATACTCTGATAAGGCAATGAAAAAGGCTGATCACAAACAAGCCGAAGCCAATGCTTTGGAGGCTCATAAGTTAGTTAACATCTGCAAGGTTCCAATGGATGTTGAAAGATTTGGTACTGTTCCTTTAAATCCTGAAGCTGCAGCAAAAGCAGGCACTACCTTAATAGGATGTGATGTTGGATTTAATGGTGACAAACTTCCGGAATTGATGGAATTGGGTGCGCAATTCTATGATGCTTATGGTCTTCCAACCCTGCTTTCAACTTTGGATTATGTAAGCAGAAACATTGTTACCAGATGTTTGGATGTTGCATTTGAAGAAAATGTAATTGTTCCGGGTTCTGCTTTAGGTATTACCGGTAGGGCAGGTATCACCGGACGCAAACCTCAACTTATTTTAGAGGCTGTTCAGGATAAATTTGAAAATGTTGTATTTGTTGAGGATGGTCTTGCGTTAGGTTCTGCTATTATGGCTCGTTGTATGAACTCCATGGGTACTCCTAAAGTTCCTATTGGGGGTAAACAAGGAGGAAGATGTATCCTTAAAGACCGTATGAAAATGATGGGTGGAAAATTCGCTTAAATTGAAAGTGGTTTTTCATGATTTATGCAATTTTAATGGCTGGAGGTATGGGAACAAGACTTGAAGTTCCCTGCGAAAAACCTCTCTTTAAATTATGCAATAAACCCTTAATTAAATATGTGCTTGACAATCTAAAGGAATCTAAATTAATCGATAAAATTGTTATTGCGGTCAGTCATCACACTCCCGAAACTACACAATATTTGAATTCTCTTGACGGGGATTTTCAGATATTAGACACTTCCGGTGATAGTTATCTGACAGATTTATCCTATATTTTGGATTATTTTGAAAAAAAATCGGATAAAGACATTTTGCTTTTTATTAATGCGGATTTGCCATTTATATCCACAGAAACTATTGATTATGTATTGGATTATTATTTTAAATCTGATAAAGATGCCTTGTCCACTTTAGTTCCGGTTGAAATTTTTAGGGATTTGGGCCTCAATTATTCATATGAATTCAATGGAAATGTTCCATCAGGTTTGAACGTGTTGAGGAGTGTCAATATTGTTCAGGATGAAGATCAGTTAGTTATTCCAAAACGGGAATTGGCTTTGAATATTAATACCCTTTTGGATAGTCAGGTTGCAGAAAAATTGTACAAAGAATATTATATTTAAATATAATGAAGTTAAATATTTACATAGTTAGATTTAATTTTTTTCAGGTGATTAAATGGAAAATAAACAACAAATTCCTAAAAGAGAAGAAAAATTATGGAGTGAAATCAAAAATTATCAAGTAGCTACCAACAATGCACGTATCCTTGGAGTATTAGATGAATTAATTATCAATGAAAAAACAGGCAAAATTGTTGATATAGCTATTAGAGTAGAAAGTGACCGTAATATTCATGTAAAAGGCGCTAAAAGAAATGGTGACTTGTTATTAGTTCCTTTTGCTAAAGTCGAAAAAGTCGGCGAATTCATTATTGTAACTGAATAATTTCAGTTATTCTCTTTTTTTCTTTTATTTTTTTCAAATATTTTTTTCATTATATAAATCGATTGTTAACTATTTATATTTAATAAAACATAGTTATATTATTATAAAACAAATTCATATTTATTTTTTAAGGTGATTGTATGTTGCTTGAAATTGAAAATTTGGCAGTTGAAGTATCTGGAAAAAGGGTTTTAAAGGATATTAACCTTGCTATTGAAGAAGGCGAAACTCATGTTCTTTTAGGACCTAATGGTGCTGGAAAAAGTACATTATTTTTAACCATATTGGGTTTTCCAAATTATAATGTTGTTAATGGTACTATTAAATTTAAAGGTCAGGATATCACTGGGTTGACAACTGCAGAAAGAGTAAAATTAGGTATTGGCGTAAGTTTCCAAACTCCTCCTTCTATTAGGGGTGTTTCTGTAGGAGATCTATTAAAAATCATTTCTCATCAAGATGTAAATGATGAATTAAATCCTAGGATGAAAGAATTGGCTCAACAATTGAAATTCAGCGATGAATTTTTGGACAGAGATGTTAATTTAGGATTTTCTGGTGGGGAAGTTAAACGTTCTGAAATTTTGCAATTATTGGCTCAAATGCCTGATTTCACAATGTTTGATGAGCCGGATTCCGGTGTGGATATTGAAAATGTAGAATTGTTAGCTTCTGAAATTGGAACTTTATTAGATAAAGATAAGCCACAACGCAGTAGAAAAAGAAGTGGTCTTTTAATTACTCACTTAGGTTACATTTTAAATTTTGTCAGTGCAGATAAAGCACACGTTTTAATTGATGGGGTAATTTCTTGTTCTGGAAATCCATCTGAAATTTTAGAAGATATTAGGAAAAACGGTTTTAATGGATGTGTTGAATGTGCGCAATGTTTATGAAGATGCTGAAAGAGCAAAAGATAAAAAAGCAGCATTAGGTGCTGATATTACTATTGAAAATTTTACAGATGAGACAGTCAATGCTTTAGACATGATTGATGACTTGGATGATTTGGGAAAACAAACCAAAAAGGACCTTTTAAAAGTAGGTGTTGACACAACTGAAGAAAACAGGTCTGGTTCATTTTTACAGGTTGACCAAAGTAACATTTTTACTAATAACTCCATGTCAGATTCAATTGAAGTAATGAATATTGGTGTTGCATTGGATAAATACAGTTGGGTTGAGGATTATCTTTGGAATGTTGTTAAGCCTGATGCTGACAAATACACAGCTAAAACCGCATTACGTGAAAAAGAAGATGGTGTTAAAAGCGGTTATTTTGTAAGATCTCTTCCTGGAACTAAAGAAGTGATGCCTGTACAGGCATGCATGTTTATTAGCGATGCTGATATTATGCAGACAGCTCACAATGTTATCATTGCTGAAGAAAACTCTGAGTTGCACTTAATTACTGGTTGTGCAACTGGTGATGATGTGGCTTCAGCTATGCATGTTGGAGTTTCTGAAATGTATTTGAAACCAGGTTCCAAAATTACCTTTACAATGGTTCACAATTGGGCGGAACAAGTTGAAGTGCGTCCAAGAACTGGTGTTAAATTGATGGATGATTCCACATACATTAATAATTATATTTTAACCAGTCCTGTAAGCACTATTCAATCATTCCCTACTGCTTATTGTGATGGTAAAAATTCAAGAGCAATTTTCCAAAGTATTCAGGGTGGTAAAAAGGATTCCATTATTGATGTTGGTTCTAGGGTATTATTGAATGCAGAAGGTGCTCGTGGTGAAGTTATCTCAAGGGCTGTTGCTCAGGATGAGTCTCAAATTTATGCAAGAGGACATTTGGCAGGTACTGTTCCTGATGTAAAAGGTCATTTGGAATGTCATGGACTGGTATTGTCAGATGATAGTTTTATTTATGCAGTGCCGGAACTTGAAGCTAGTTCTGCTAATTTAGAGATGTCTCATGAAGCTGCGGTCGGTAAAATTTCTGAAGATGAAATCAATTATTTGACCTCTAGAGGAATTGAAGAGGAAGATGCAGAGTCTATGATTGTAAGAGGATTTTTAAACATGGATATTACTGGACTTCCAGATGAATTAGCTCAACAAACTCAAAATATGATTGATATGAGTCTTGATGGAATGTAATTCCATCTAAATTTTCTTTTTTTCTTATTTATTACTTTTAAATTCATTTTTAATAAATCTTGTTTTATAGTATATAAACTTTTTGACTTTAATCTCCGAGTAACCTTTATATTAATTATAAATGAAATATATTAATCAGTACATAATGTATTGCTGAGCTAGCTCATTACGTACAGAAATTGTGATTTTAAGGCGTACCTAAAACAGTAAGTCTTAAAAAAGATTTTAAAATTTTTTAAAAAAGTTTAAAATTTGAATTTGAGGGGCTTTAAGTTTTTCAAATTCGCAAAAAATATTTATAGAGGAGGAGAAACTCTATGGCTGATGATGTAAAAATTGTAATGTTTTGTTGCAACTGGTGTTCCTATGGAGGAGCAGACACAGCTGGTACTGCAAGGATGCAATACCCACCGAATATCAGAGTTATTCGTGTAATGTGTTCTGGAAGAATTGATCCACAATTTGTTTTAAAAGCATTTAAAGAAGGTGCTGACGGTGTATTTGTAGCTGGATGTCACATGGGTGACTGCCACTATGATGCTGGTAACTACAAATTAGATCGTAGAATGAGATTAATTTATAAATTAGTTGAAGATATGGGAATTGGAAAAGAAAGAGTTTATCACGATTGGATTTCCGCATCCGAAGGTGAAAAATTCTCTGAATCTGTTAAAATGATGGTTAACAGAATCAAAGATTTAGGTCCAGCTCCATTAAAACAACAAATTGATGCTGAAAAATAGATTGGAGGAATTGAATATGGCAGATAAAGTTAAAATAGGAACTATGTGGTTTGGCGGATGTTCCGGTTGCCACTTATCCATTGCGGATTTCCACGAATCCTTAATTGATGTAATGGAATTTGCAGATTTCGAATTTTCCCCTGTACTCATGGATACTAAATATGATGAAGTACCTGAATTAGACATTATTATTGTCGAAGGTGGAGTAAGAAACGACGAAAACAGAGAATTAGCTGAAATGTTAAATGAAAAAGCTAACATGGTTATTTCTTATGGTACCTGTTCATGTTACGGTGGTATTACAGGTCTCGGAAACTTATGGACTGTTGAAGAATTAGAAGAAGAAGCATACATTAATTCTGTATCTACTGTAAACCCTGAAGGCATTATTCCTCACGAAGATGTACCTCATCTCGAAAGCAGAGTAAGACCTATCGGTGAAGTTATGGATGTTGACTTAATGATTCCAGGTTGCCCACCTCGTTCTGATGTTGTAGCAGAAGCTGTTTTAGCATTATTAAGAGGGGACACAATCGAATTACCTTCAACCAACCTCTGTGAAGTATGTCCTAGAGAAAAACCACCTGCAGGTTTAGCTATGGACTTCATTAAAAGACAATTTGAATTAGGTCTTCCTGAACCTGATTTATGTTTAATTACCCAAGGTTTAGTATGTATGGGTCCTGCTACCGTATCATTATGTGGTGCAGAATGTCCTTCCATTGGTATCCAATGTAGAGGATGTTACGGTCCTACTGCTAAAGTATTAGACCAAGGAGCAAAAATGATCAGTGCGATTGCATCTGACTACGGTGTACAAGAAGATAAAACCGTTGATCCTGAAACTGTCGCAGATCAATTAGATGATATTGTAGGTACTTTCTATACTTACACATTACCTGCTGCTTTAG
>NZ_JAZRKF010000003.1:0-24500 GCF_045646205.1 Methanobrevibacter sp.
CTAAAAGTTATAAAGATAAAATCATTTAACAATTTAAACTTCATTTAAATCAATCAAATACTATGTTTTTCTTCCACAACCATATTTATAATACTCCCATATATAAAGACTTTATCCGAGAGCATTTGACGACTAAACTAACACCCCCATTGAACTAAAAAAATAAGTAACTCTAATAATAGGAGGATACCTTTAAAGTGCAATTCATCTCCGGCTTGCAGAAGCCGGAGAATTCTTGCACAAAAATGTTAAAGTTTCTTTCATCTGACTTTTTACCTGAAAGCAAGGCTCCGCACTTTTTGCAGAACTTAAACTCCCTGCTTTGAAGAGTTCCGCATTCGGGACATGCCTTTAAAGCAAGTGAATTACCGCAGTCCCTACAGAATTTGAAGGATTCCTCCTGCTTTTTCCCGCATCTGCGACATATTACCCTTTTCATACAATTTCCCACCATTAATGCCTGTAACCGTACATATCCATCCATTCGTCATATGTTAGTCCTTCAGCATCCCATTCATGCTCAAAAGGAACTCTGTCACTTTCAACCTTTTCGTCGTTAAAAATTTCACATAAAGGAGAAACAAACTTTTTCATGCCGCAGGACGGACATGTCATCTGATTATCCTTTAATTCAGTCAAACATCCCATACATCTGTCTTTAAAGTATATTCCCCATATACTTTTAATGAGGTATAGAATAGCTGAAGTTTCCCAGAATTCATTGAAAAGCCTATATCGGTAATTCAGCTGGGACTCACCGATTCTAGGAGTCAATGAATTCATATAATCTTTTAAATCATTTTCACTTAGTTTATAGCTCCATTTCAAGGCGCTCAGTTCATCACTTCTTCCCGGTTCAACATAATAGTTTCTGGATGTTTTAAGTTCCCGGATTCTATTTTCACACCCAAGAGGATAATGCATGATATTGCACTTTGAACATGAGTCCTTAAATGGATCAATCTTTGATTTACATGACTTGCAGTTGAATGGGGATGTTATCCACCATCTTGCAGATATTTCATCGATTATTCTTTCATATTTTGAATTTTCTCTTTGAAGCGTTTGGGTATAAACCATCCCGTTTTCATCATAGGGATTTTTCAATGCCTGGCTTTTAAGAAAATCAAAATCTAAAACGAGCCTATTGTCCTGATACAAAGATCCCTTAGGTGCTTTATCAGGAAATTCAACTTCAGAACTTTGAAGAGGACTTCCGCATGAAGTGCAGTGGCTGTTTGTATATGGATTAATGCTAAAACACTTAAGACACGGAATATCTGCCAGTTCATATCCGCAATCACATTTAAGCTGAACATTGCTTACGGGCCTTCCGCAGTTAAGACAGTAGATTTTATCAGTTGATACAAAATCAAGCTCATAACCGCAACCGCAAATCTTTTGACCAACACCTACAGCCTCTTCGCAATTTGGACAGTATCTCTCCTCAGACTCGAAATCAAACTCATGATGACAGTGTGGACACATGTGATTTCTGATGAAATATGGGGAAATAAAGCTGAAAAGATGTGTGCATTGAGGACACTGGACCATTCCCCTTTTGGAAAATCCCATATAAACGTCATTTTCATCACAGTAATTCTTAAAATTCAATAAAAAGTCATCATAATCATGAAAGACATTAATGCTTTTAAAAAAGTCACGGTTTTTACCGTATTCCTTATATAATGGATTGTTGAAAAACTCATCTGAATTATCATAATCTATTAAAATCAGCTCAAAACCGCATATTCCACAGTTGTTAGCGTCCTGAGGGAGAATACTTCCGCATCTGGGACATCTTTTATATTCCCTTTTTGTAGAAGTGCGAAAAGTCCTTTTAATATCCTCATCAAAAAGATATCCGCATTCGCTGCACTCGACACTCACACTGTAATTAAGGGCGTTGCATTCAGGACAGTTAATAAAATCCTCTTTTTTTAAATTGTCCTGGCCTTTGGCTGAATTTACTTCCACAACGGGCAGCTCCTTTCCACAGTAAACGCAGAATCTGTGGTCGACCCCATTTACCTTTCCGCAAAAAGGACAAGTTTTTGATTTCATAATATCCTACTTAAAAATAACCGCCGTGCCTTTCACCGGTTCTTAAATCAACAATGCTTCTATAATGGTCGCTGTATTCCTGCGCTACATGATACTCATCAATCTGATATCTTTTAGTTTCGGGATTCGGATCATTGCTCGCAGGCAGGTTATTAATGTTATATGGAAGAGCTGAAGAAGAATCTGACTGTGAAGTTGATGATGAAACGCTTGTAAGCTCCGTCAATTCAATATTCTGACTGGTATTGAATGCCTTATACTGCAAATTGCCGTCAAATTGAACATTGAAAATATATTTTCCAGGAGTCATGCCCTTTAGCTGCAGTATTGCCATACCGTTTGCATCTGTCTTAAGCTTCTGAGCATTTTGACCTCCGTTTGCATCTGTGATGATGAGATTTACAGTCTCATTGGCTAGCGGTGTGGCTTTAGAATCAGTTAACTGGACTACAAAGTTATCCCCATCAAACAGTACACTATCCGATACAATATTAATGTTAGTATCCGTTTTAAAAGGATTGAAAAATACGAATCCCACTATAAGAAGAGCAGCAACTGCAATTACCAGAATAATGATTATTTTGTTGTAGTCCATGATATACACCTCATTATGTATACTTTATTAACAATGTTTTTAATATTTTTTGAAAACCTTCCAAAGTAAATATTGCTAAAAGTGAGTAAAATTCTAATATTAGAGCAATATTGCTTTTATTTTAGAATTAAAAAGATTTAAATACTACATATTACAAAATAATAACTAGTCTCCTAGAAAATTTTATCATTCACTTCCAAATTTTTTTTGAATTAAGTATATGTACAAATGTGGTATTTAGGAATTAATCTCATCTAGGAGACACTACCTCAAATTTTCCTGAAGAATTTTTCAACCAAAACGCAGCTGTTTAATCAAAAACAGCTGCAAAAATTCAATAGCTTCAAAGTCAAACTATTAAAATTTTAAAGGAATCATTAATTTAAAAGAGCACATAGTATAAAAAGAAATTTTTAAAAAGATGTATGTAGATGCATCTAAGAAAAAAATAGATTTGTGGAGGATTATCCCCCACCAGGAATGGTATACTTATCGTTAACACCATAGAATATTCCATCCCCTTTACGTTTTTGACTGACATTCAACAATGCGTTGTTGAATATAATGTTTAATAACTTAAAACCGTCCTTGTCAATGAAATCAGCCAATGAAGAGTTGTTCTCTCTTAAAGCCAAAGCTTCCTTTTCAATGCCGAAACATGCCCCATAGATTATCTGTGAGGAACTTTCCTCGCCAGACTCCGGAGGATATTTTTCAGTCAGGTCTTTTGACTTCAAGTAATGCTCAAATTCTTTCCATCCTTTTTTGATTTCTTTTCCTTTGGATGTTAATTTGCCGTTTTCAACGATATCTGAGTAATTTTCACCTTCAAAGCCGTTTTCATTTTTCAGGGCCTTGATGTAATCGTTGAAGTCACTTTCGAATTTATTTGCAACGGAAGAGCTGTTGGTCTGTTTTGCCATTGCCTTTAAGTTGAACTTCCTGTTCTTATTCAGGTTTTTCAACAGATTGATAGCTGCCGTTTCTGAAGTCTTAAGCTCACCCTTATTAGCTATTCTAAGGGTTATTTTTTTCATGACTTCCATGTCCTGAGGAGTTAGCTTTTTGCCCACTTCATATGAGTCGTCCAAATCGATATCGCATCTGATCTGGTCCTGATTTATCAAGTCAATTACTGTAAGTGACAATGCATTTACCCCGACACTCTTATTTTTCGTGTACAAAAGAGGTATTAAAGGGTATGAATCATCACTAGGCGGATTTTTAATACTTTCATCTACTTGCTTTTTGTTTAAGCCTAACATTTAAAAGCCTCCAACATTATTCTTCGTCTTTTAAAGATTCTTTGTAAGCTTCACGGATTTCTTCAACGAATTCATCGTTTCCTTCGATGACAGGTCCTGTATAGTCACAGTCTTTGCAGACACATTGTGACCAGTTTTGAGGTATAATCCAATCGATATTTGTAGATCCGCATCTCGGACAAATTTTATGCATTTTCATTTTAAAATCTCCCATATTTTATTTAAAGTTTAATATTAATATTAATTAAGTAATATATAAAGGTTTCGAGTGTAAGTAGCCACTTACATCCTAAAATAAGAAAAAATAAGGGAATAAATCCCTTTTTAATTTTTTATAGTTATTACAGTACTGTTTAAACCCAATACCCTTGAGTAGTCAATCTTTTCTGCAATCTTATTGAGCAGAGAGATATTGTCAAATTCAAGATTTTCATTATCGATTTCGATTACCGGATTGAAGTCAATTCCGGTATCCTTTATCGAAATCAGGATATTGTCATCATTGTTTCTCACAATAACGTCAATGGTATCAACCTTTTCGTTGGTGTTGATGATATTTACAAGCATCTCTTCAATGGCAAGACTTACGAGGGTAGCTGACTTGTTTGGGGAAAGGTACTCATTGACGCCTCGGGCCAGTTCAACAGCTTCTGGAACTTTGCCGTTTATGGTGTGTTCAAATACCTTTGTATCGTCATTGTGCTTGTTTATAAAGAATCCTGAGTATTCTCCATTGCTCTTTCTGTGGACATGCCTTGAATAGATAAAGAGATAGAGTATCGTAAGCACTTCAGCTACGGTAAATGAAATCCAGATTCCGTTTGGACCTAATATGAATGACAGGACACATGCAAAGCCAACAGGAAGTATGAATCCTTCAAGTATGGATATTGTATTTGACAGAGTGTTTTTCTGAATAGCCTGAGCGTAGAAAGTGTATAGGAACGTAATGGCTATTCCAAGATAACTCAATGCAAATATTCTAACCGCATTCAATACAACAGGCATGTCTGCAGGGTTTTTGACATGGAAAAGGAATGTTGCAATTTGTGGAAATACAACAAGAAGAACTGAAAGTATCGCACTTGATGTGAGAACAATTCTTAAGGATTTCTTCATTATATAGCTAACACTGCGATAATCCTCCTCCTGATAATATACGGATACAATCGGAGACATGGTCTGTGCGGTACCTATTAAGAACATGTATAGAATAAAGAGCGTGTTGTAACAGATATTGAAAGCGGCAAGACCTGACTGACCGATATATATGGTAATTAAAGTGTTTATTACAAATACCTTAATGGTCAGGTAGAGCTGGGTTGATGCGCCTGAAAATCCGGATTTGCAGATGTTTGCCAGGGTTTCGAAAAAGACCTTTGATTTTACCTTTACAAAATCCAGGGTTCTCTCGGAGCTGAAGAAATATGTTGACATGTATACGCATCCGAAAACGTAACCCACAATCGTTGCCCAGGCTGCACCTGCAACACCCATCTTAAATACTGCAATGAAAATTATATCAAACATGATATTGACTAAATTTGATAAGAGTAATGCCCTGAAAGGTAATTTTACAATACCATCAGTACGGATGAAGTATGACAGACTCATAATATAACATAAAAACGGCATTCCCAATACATAAACGCCATAATACTGATAAACCAATGGCTGAGTCTCAACAGAGCGGCACAATATCGGAACAATCTGCGGGGCGAATATCGTACCCAGAATCGCAACAAGTATTCCGAATACAAGCAGAGATATTATCGATATCGAAAATATCCGGTTACTCCGCTCACTGTCAAATTCAGCTTTTGCAATAGAACACAATACGCTTCCACCTAAACCGATCATCCAGTAAATCAGATTGACTGATGTACTTACAGGAATAACAGGCTGAATAGCTGATAATGCCATGGCTCCAATCAGGTTACTTACAATGATGGAGTCTACAACCATACATATATTACCTGTCATTGAGGTGAAAAGGGTAGGGAAGAAAAATTCCCTGAATTTCGAGCTTAATAACTTATAATTACGTGCATACAATTTTATTCACCTACACTAAAGAAATCTAAATCATTTAAATATTTGACGAATGTGTAAATATATTCTTCAGATATTATAGGCCAGTTAATTCCAAGACGGTAGAGTACCTGTGTCGTGTAATTGTTGTCAACGGAAAGCCACTGCTTTTTAACCTTTCCGGAACCGATTGAGGTAATGAGTCCTGAAACACCTTCCTGCCTGGATTTATCCGCAAGAGCCTCTTTCAATGCATTTTCATATTCATCATCTTCACAAGGATCAATTTTTAAATCCAAAGGACTGATGATTTCGATGATATCTGCAAAAGTGACATTGTGAGAGTTATAAGGATGGAAAACAGTACATTCCTTAGGAGTCTTTGAAAGTTCAATGATTGACTTTGCGGTTATGTCAATCTGACTGAATTCCACGTTGTTTGAAAGCATTGCATAAGGCATCTTACCCATTGTTACAAATGCCTTTAAACGGTTGATGAATCCGTTGGATTCGAAATTAATCTGGAATTCACTGTCTGAGCTTCTTGCCATAAGGTTACCTACCCTCATGATTTTAACGTCCAGGTCATCTTCAATGGCGGCTTCAAGAACTGCCCTTTCTGCCATGAATTTACTGTTCAAGTACTGGTTGTCTATTCCCTGACCGATATACAGGTCCTTTTCGCTGTATGCAACATCAAGAGGTGGGAAATTATTTATACTTTCACCGGCAACGCTGTAGGTTGAAACCTGAACATATTTTGCATTTTTCATCTTGGCGTATTTAAGTCCGTTGACTACACCGCCCAGATTGATGTCTTCGATGTCTGTTCCGGATGAGAAATGCTTAACGTTAGCGGCACAGTTGATTACTGTATCAATATTAACAGAAATTATATCTTCAAAGTATTTGAAGTCTGTAATGTCACCTTCAACGGCCACAAGTCTTTCATCAAAGACATTTTCATCGAATTCATCTGCAAAGTAATAGAAGAGAATTGACTTTAACCTGTCCATACCGGATAGGCTTCCTTTTGACCTGACAAAGCAGTATATTGTACCTGTTTCATTTTCAATAAGTTCCTTTAAAACATGGACTCCTAAAAATCCTGTAGCGCCTGTCAACAAGACATTGCCGAGGCTTTCATCCAATTCGCCGTTTATCATGTTTTCAAGACTGTTTTTCTTGAGCAGTCTGTTAATATCGGAATAATCGTATTTGATTTCATCGCTTGATGCTGATGAGTCACTTGCCGATACGATTTCTGAAAGAAGTCTTGGAGTAGGATTTTTAAAGACATCACCGTAGCTCAGTTCATAATCCTGATTTAAAGCTTCCATTGTAATCTTTGTTACAAGAAGTGATGTTCCCCCTATTTCAAAGAAGTTGTCGGTTACGCTTACCTCATCAAGGCCCAAGATTTCTGCAAAGAGATTTGCAAAGAATGCCTCGATTTCATTTTCCGGAGCAACATATTCCGTTATTAATACAGGTTCCGGAAGGTTTCTCAAATCGGTTTTTCCGTTTAAGGTCTGAGGCATGTCATCAAGTTCCATATAGACTGTAGGAACCATATAGTATACGAGTTTTTCAGCCAGTGCTGATTTTAAATCCTCAACATCGATTGAATATCCGTTTTCATCACGGTTTTTGTCCCTGAGTTTATCATGGACAGTGAAGTATGCACATAAATGGTCATTTCCTTTGATTTCACGAACTACAACCGCTACGGATTGAATTCCAGGATATTTTGCGATTCCTGATTCGATTTCACCGATTTCAATCCTTAAACCTCTGAGTTTAATCTGGTTGTCCATTCTTCCGAATACATAGAACTCACCATCTTCAGTGACCTTTGCGAAGTCTCCTGAGTGATAGCATCTGATGCCGTTAATGACTTCATAGCTTTCGGCGTTTTTCTCAGGACGGTTGAGGTATTCTCTTGAAACACCCTTTCCGGCAATAAAGAGCTCACCTATAACATTAGGAGGCAAAGGATTTGAATCAGCATCCATGATGAATTCATGTACATTGAAGAGTTCCTTACCGATTGAGATGTCTGGGCTTTTAAGCTCTGTACCGTTACAGTAAACCGTTGTTTCGGTCGGTCCGTACATGTTGAATATTTTACCCTCGGAATTTTCAGACAGCAGTTCATAGAGTCTCTGTGAGAAAGGCTCTCCTGCACAGATGTATGCCTTGAATCCGTACATACATTCCTGCATTGCCTCGATTTCAAGATACTGGAGTAAACGTGAAGGGGTTGCAACATAGACGTTTGCGCCGCTTCTTTCGATTAAATCCATCATTTCAATAGGATCCTTGTATTCAGTGTCGTTTGCAAAGACCATCGGAACACCGTTCAGAAGTGAACCCATCAGTTCCTGCTGGAACACGTCAAATGCCACTGTTGTAGTGGATAAAACCTTATAATCCTCTTTTTCAAGGTTACTTACAAGTTCATAAGTACAGACGTTTCTAGGGTCCGGGTAAACGAAGTTTGCAATGTTTGCATGCTCGAGAATTACACCTTTAGGAAGTCCTGTTGAACCTGAAGTGTAGATGAGATAAGCCATATTGTCTCCTGAAACATCAGGGTTAGGATTTGAAGTGTCTGTCTCTTCAAGAAGTTCATTGATGTCTAAAAGATTATCCTCATACTGTGACAAGTCAATTCCCTTTTTCTCAATGACGTCATCGACTATGATGAATTTGGATTCACTGTCTGTCAATACATGCTCTATCCTTTCTGCAGGATACTCGGAATCAACAGGAATGAACGCTGCACCTGACTTTAAGATACCGAACACTGATGCCATGACATTACTGTCCCTATTGAGGATAAACATTACCCTGTCTTCAGGACCGACTCCTTTTTTAATAAGACTGTGAGCGATTCTGTTTGCCTTTTCATTCAAATCAGCATATGTGAACTCACCGTCCGTTGCATATAGAATTACCTTATCCGGATTGAGTTCAACCTGCTTTTCGAATATCTTGTTAAGTCTGTGCTCTTCAATCTCATCATATTCAAGTTTATCCAAGGACAATTCCATGCTTTCATCAACAATGGAAATGTCTTTAAGTTGAGTATCAGAGTTCAAAGCTTTAAATTTATTTAAAACAACTGAAAAGCTTTCTAAAAATGTTTCGATGATTGCTGGGGAATACAGCTGATCATTATATTTTATGGAAACGTCATATTTACCGTCATGCTCAACGACATTCAGATTTACCTTGAATTTTAAATTATCCTCATCGAGAGATTCCCTTTTAACGCTTTCGCCGTTGATTTCAATGTCGCTGATAATCTTTCCGTGATAAGCGTAGAAGAATTCTGGCACTATTCCGTATCCGTCTGAAATTTTAGTTAATGGATATGATGAATGTGCAAGTACGTCAAACCATTCCTTGTTGATGTATTCGAGAAACTCGGAAATTGTCATATCGGAATTCAGATTCAATGCCAACGGCAGGGTCTTGACCATCATAGCCAATGTTTTCTGCTGGTTCGGATTGAATCTTCCGTTTGTAATTGTTGCAATCAGCAAATCCTTGTTATATGCGAATTTTGAAAGTACAAATGACGTTACTGCAAGGAAGAGATTATTTTGAGTGACTGATAAGCTTTTACATAATGCGTCAATTTCATCCTTTTTAAGGTAAAGGTTTTCCTCTATTCCAACACCGATATCCTCATCACCGCTTAAATCCGGAGTCATTAATGTTGCTTCATCAAATTCCTTGATTTTATTGAAGAAGAATAGCTCGGATTCCTTATACATTGAAGAGTTTTCTATTTTAACTTCGTTAAGTGAATATTCAAAGCCGTCAATTTCCTCTGTTTCATATTCGGCTCCGTCATAGATTTTTGCAATCTCATCAAACAAAATGTTGAGTGAAGTTCCGTCAACAAGAATATGATGGAAATCTGCAAGAAGCACTGAGTCATTTACTATCCTGAAGCGGAAGAGCAAATCCTCTTCAAGATTGAACGGCCTTACAAAGTCATTAACATCAGTTTCGCCGGTTACAATTTCAATCAAGTCATCAACGTCAATATCTCTTCTCTGCTGGTAGACCTCACCGTCATGCATCACAATTCCAGTTTTAAGATATGGGTGATTGTCAATAGCTTTTGAAATTGATGATTTGAGTTTTTCAGTATCAATTGGATTTGAAAACTCAATCTTTTTAGGAAGATTATAGGATAGCTTTTCCGGATGCTTTAAGCAGTCGAAGTAAACTCCAAGCTGGTTTTGGGTTAACGGATAGAGTTCCTGCAACTCTTCGGATTCCTCTTCCTCAAAGGTGATTTCCTTTGCAATGTTTTCGATGGTTTTGTATTTCATTACCTCTGTAACCATAAGCTGAGTATTGAATTTATCATAGACCGCAGATACCAGCTGAACAACAGAAAGTGAAGTTAAACCGACCTGGAACAAATCGGTGTTTACGCCGAACTCACTTGTGCCGAGCAATTGCGAAACAATATCGAATATTCCCTGTTCTATGTCATTTGAAGGTTCGACAAATGCGTCCAAATCAATGTGAGGATCCGGTAAATTCTTGAAGTCAGTCTTTCCGTTCGGAGTTTTTGGAAACTCATCCATCTGTATAAAGAATGACGGAAGCATGTATGCAGGAAGACTGTCCAGGAGATGCTTTTTCAAATCCTCAATATCGATTTCTTCTGATGCAGTGAAATATGCACAGAGATAATCTGTATTGTTTACCTTTTTAATCAGTACCTTTGTAATTAAAACGTTATCAAACCTTGCTATTAACGTCTCGATTTCTGAAGGCTCGATTCTCAAACCCCTAAGCTTGATCTGGCCGTCGTTACGTCCCATGACATAAAGCTCACCATGCTCATCCTTTTTACATAAATCTCCTGTATTGTAATATGGGATTCCATTTAATGTCATGAATACCTTTTCGGTCTGTTCCGGATTGTTGATGTAACCTCTGGCTATTCCGGCACCTCCGACGTAAACTTCTCCGGGAACATGTGCAGGCAGCTGGTTTCCGTCAATATCCATAATCTTATCCACGACGTTGAGCATTTTCCAACCGGCAGTAATCTCATTGCTGTCAATCAGCTTATAGTGGGATGCGATTGTAACTTCTGTAGGTCCGTAGGAATTGTAGATGTCCGCATCGGTATATTCCCTTAATCTGTCGTATAATATTGGTGGGAAACCTTCTCCTCCAACGACAATCACCTTACATTCACTTACAAGTTCCTGAATTTCTTTTATACTTAAATATTCAATGAGCCTTGTAGGCGTTCCTCCGAATGCATCAGCATTATGCTTTTTAAACAGCTTATAGAATTCCAACGGGTTTACAAGCTGTTCGTCATTGGTGAATACAACAGGAAGTCCGTTAAGTATTGTTCCGAATATTTCCCTCAAGAATACGATAAATGAAATCATGGAAATTGAAACGAACTTTGAGCATTTTCTGTTGAGCTCATAAATCGGAACGTTTTCGGGATGATTTGCAATATAGTTTGAAATACCTCTGTGAGTAATCATGACCCCTTTAGGCTTTCCTGTGGAACCTGAGGTATAAATTAAAAAACACAGATTATCCGGAGTCAGTTCAATATCAGGATTTGTCTCATCGCTTTCCTCAAGAAGCTCTGATACATGTACTCCGTTATCGCCTTCATAAACCACATCCTTGTTTGTTATGACAAACTGGGAGTCACTGTCTTCAAGCATCTGGTCAATCCTGTGCTTCGGATAGTTCGGATCAATAGGTATGAATGCCCCACCTGCCTTAACGGTACCGAGCACGCTTGCAATCAAATCGCTGTTACGCCTCATCATGAGCATTACCCTGTCCTCAACCTTAAGGCCTCTTTTAATGAGTGCATGGGCAATTCTGTTGGCCTTTTTATTGAGCTCGGAGTATGTAAATTCCCCGTCATCAGTATATAAAATCAGCTTATCGGGATTTTCGCTTACCGCATTTTCAAATATCTTATTGATGAGTCCTTCATTTGCCAGTTTAACTTCAAAACCCTCATCATAATCAAGGTTTTTGACGATTGAAACATTTCTGAGTAACTCTTCAGCGTCATCAATGAACTTATCAATCAGCACGTTGAATCCTTCAAGAAATGCGTTAATTATCTCTTTGGAATAATATGAGGAATCATATTCAACCATAATGTTTTCAGTGTCATATGAAAAGACGAATTTGTAATTCTCCTTATCATAATCCCTGTTTGTAAAGAGAATTTCACTTTCAAATTCCAAATCATCATATTCCGGATAATCCCTGAACTGAGACTTGAAGTCATAGATATAATCCTCTACAGACAAGTCAGTGTTGAAATGGTATCCTGCAGCCTGTGCATTATATCCCACAAGAATATCCTTTGAAAATGAGAACTTAACCAGATTAAACAAGAAAACTGATAAAAACAAGTTGTTTCTAGAAGAATCATATTTTCTTTTTAATTCTTTTATTCGAGTATTATAAGGAATTGAAATTAATTCATATTGAACCTGCTTATCCTTTACATCGGGTGAAATTGATGTAGGAAAATCAAAAGAATTAATCAAGTCATCATAATATTTTTGTACTATAATATCCATATATAAACTTATTAAATTGAATACTATTTAATGTTTTTTAATGTAAAAATTGATTGTTAAGAGGATTAAAAATGAAAATCACTAAAAAATATAATGAAAAAGATTTGTTGATGTCTGTTGAAGGCCGTATCGACACAATCACTTCCCAGGAATTGGATAAAGAAATCAATTCAGAGATTGGAAACTTTGAATCATTGACTTTAGACTTTACAGATTTGGAATACATCTCAAGTGCAGGTCTTAGAGTGCTTATTGCAACCCAAAAGAAACTTAAAGCAGATAATGTTCCACTCGTCATCAAAAACGTCAACGATGCAGTGAGCGAAATATTCAGAATGTCCGGTTTCGACAAAATATTAACGATAGAATGAACACGATTACTTTAAAACCAGAAATAACTGAGCTGTACACTTTAACAGAGTTCATTACAAACGAAATTGGCGAAAAAAACTTTCAGATCAATCTGATTATTGAAGAGACTTTCGTCAATATCGTGAATTACTCAAAAACAGAATTCATTACAGTCAATGTTGAATTTGAAAACAACACAGTAACCTTGGAATTTGTTGACAACGGATTTGAATTCAATCCGCTTTTAAAGGAAAATCCTACCGCCCCAAATACTATTGATGAGGCGGAAGTCGGAGGCCTGGGAATTTTTTTAACAAAAGAAATTGCCGATGAACTTGATTACCACTATGAAAATGGTGAAAATCACTTGAAAATTACTAAAAATGTGTAAATAATGAAATCCAAAGTAATAAAAATACTCATATCCTATTTAATTACAGAAGTAATCTTTTTAATATCCTCACACTCCCTATTCATTAATTTGGGAATAGAAAATGCACATTCAGGATTATTATTTGTTTTTGGTCTGTTGTTCGGCCCATACGGTGCTTTAGGTGCAGTATTGGGAGACTTAACCATTGACATATTTACCGGATTTGATGACCCCCACTTTCTCACCATGCATTTTATTTCAGCAATAGTCAGTTTTGCAGTTTCATATCTGGCATACAAGCTCTGGTACACAGAATTTATTACAAAAAAGATTACAAAACCAAAATTGGATAATATTTACCATCTTATGCTGTTTTTATCAAGCATATTGATATGCGGACTCATATTTGCAGGCGTTCATGCAATCATGGACGGAGTATTTTACGGACCTGCATATGACGAGTTCTTTTTCGTATCATATTTTTTGAACTTCATTAATTTTGCATTCATAACAGGAATACTTGGAATATGGATATGCAATAAATTCGATTTTGTAGAAACCCCAAAAATATCAAAAAGACCTCTGAATAAAAAATTATACAGGACACTGTTTTATTTATTGCTGATTGTTTCAATTTTCTCATCAGCATCACTGGTCTTAAATTTAGGTGCAAAAATCTCAATTGTCGAAATAGCTTTAATCATGATTCTATTGATTGCATATCTTACAAAACCATTCAAAAATGAGATAATGGAAAGTGCAAGAAATACTATTGTTGAAAACGTTATACGCACTTTCCTAATAATATCATTAATAATTGCCGTTTTGGGACTGGTATTTTCCATTTTAAGCTATGACTACATATTAACTCTTCCTAAAGCCAGTATTTACCTACTTTTTATGCCTGCACTCATAATAAGCGATGCCGTTTTAATATTATTCTTTATTCCGGGAATTATCATCCTGAGATACATTGAAAACAAAGTGCTCAAACCGATTTCATCATTTTCAGAAATTGAGGAATTCATTAAAGAAAACGAAAAAATCGAAAGTGAAGGGCTCGTTGAAATCTATTCCAAATACATCAGCGAACAGAATGAAATCGGAACCCTTGCACGTTCATATACAGAACTTATCAATCACAACAATAATTATATTGAAAACATACATGAAATTGAAGGTGAAAAGGAACGCATCAAAGCGGAACTTGACATTGCAACGAAAATCCAGGCAGCAAACCTTCCGACAAGAGCTATTAAAAATAAGAGTTTCACCGTTAATGGATACTCCCATCCGGCAAAGGAAGTTGGAGGAGACTTCTTTGACTATTATATGCTTGATGATGACAATTTAGCTATTGTTATAGGTGATGCATCAGGAAAAGGAGTGCCTGCAGCACTGATTGCAATGATTACCCAGGTTACCCTAAAAGAAATGCTCGATCACGTCCAAAACCCTACAGAAGTCATGTACAGACTCAACAATAAGTTAAGTGAAAACAACTCAGAGGCCATGTTTCTTACATTATGGTTCGGAATCTATAACAGGAAAAGTAAAAAATTAACATTTTCAAATGCAGGACACAATCCTCCATTGATAAAGAAAAACAATAAATTTGAATATTTAAACGTTGATGCAGGAATCGTTTTGGGAGTTATGGAAGACTATGAGTATAAACAAGAAGAAATCCACTTAGACGATGAACTGATTTTATATACTGACGGAATAACCGATGCAAACAGCACGGACAATGAAATGTACGGTGAAGAAAGACTATTGAACTTCTTTAACAGATTTGAAAGTGACAAGGATCCGATAAGGCCGCTTTTAAATGACATTTCAAGCTTCACCAAAGGCGCCGAACAGTATGATGACATGACAATGGTATACTTGAAAATAAAAGATGATTGAATACTCATACATTCAATCATTCAAATACTTATTTTTTTAATTACATCCTGCATTTAATTGATTTCATCTTTAATTAAAACACAAGATTAAACCTGCCATTAAAAAATATTAAAGGGAAAAATTAATTTAAAGCAAGTATTCTAATGATTTCTGGAAGCGATAATTCCAGGGTTGAAACCATGTGGAGGAATTTCAATTCTCAAATCCAAAGTCTTTATTAGAGCTTCAACTCCTTTTCTTCCAGTTGAAATGTATCTGTAAGTGGTTTCAGGAATGAACACTATTCCACCAACCTTGATATCTGAAAATATATCTAAAATAATGTCAGCACTCAAATCATCCCTTTTATCAACAAGACTCCTGTTCAAATTGACAATGACATAGTCAAATTCACCATTTAAATCCTGCAAATCATCAAGACCAACCTGCAAAACATCAACATCTTCCAGGAACTGATCAGTTATGAGAAGCCCGGTTCCATACTCTTCAGTTATTGAAACAACTTCCTTCAAATCCTTTGCAATCTTTTCTTCATCCAACTGATAATCCATGTCCTTTTCGTCACTCAATACAAGATTGAAAGCATTTCTTTCAACACTTCTCAAATAATCAATATCATCCTGCAATACGCCCTTATCATTATGGACCATATAAACAAGACCTCCGGAAGTTTCCAAATCCTTGGTTTTCATGAAAAATGTATCCTCTTTAATATAATCAAGAGTGGTCTTATAGAAGCTTTTAAGTCTAGGTGAAATCGTAATCATCGGAGCTGAGCGGGCCATGATGTCTTCGGGAACGATGAATATCTTTAAGGCACCATATGCATTTAACTGATACCTTTCCTTTCTTTTTGCATGAAAACGTGAAGGCTTCAGATATGAATCAAGTATACTGTCGGTTTCATGCTGGCCTGAAATCTTATCAATGAACTCGGCAGGCATAGTGCATCCATTAGGTCTGCAGTTGACTTCAATCAATACAGGACCTTTAGAATCAATCATATATTCACCGTGAACAGCACCAAATTGAATTCCTATGGCATCAGCCACCTTATATGCATATTCAACCATTTCAGCCTCACCAATACCAATTTCATTTACTGTTTCAATAGTATCGTATATCATGTCCCCATCAGCAGTATGTACCTTGTTGTATTTCCATATTGTAGTTACACGATGGATTCCTTCATTGGAAACTGTGTTTACAAAGTATTCCTCACCTTTTATACGCTCCTGGACAATCAGTTTATTAATATCCTGGCCGTACAGATTCTTTTCTGAAAGCATTAAATTTATTGCATCAATCATTTCATCCCTGTTTTCACATATCTTAACGCCGACGGAACCTGCGCTGTATACGGGCTTTACAACAACCTCAGTCAAAGCCTCCGCATCATAGAATTCACAGGCCTCCTCTACCGTTGTTATCGCATGACCCCTTATATATCTGAGACCTTTCTCAGCAAGTCTGTTGTGCATTTCATCCTTTAAAGTCATTGCATCAATGTTTTCTATAGGATTGCATGGCAGGTTCAAGTCATTAGAGAGTTTTGTTGCAAGAATCACTCCCCTTTCAGAACCGGGCACGATGATTTCGGGATTGCAATTCCTTGCCTCTTCCAAAGTTTCTTCATATGAATCCTTTTCAAAAATCATGTCAAACTTTTCATCAATTTTATCATAAAATGAATTCGCTATAGCTTTATACTCTTCAACATCATCATATCCGGATTTAAGCTCAAGTACAACCGGCCTATATCCTCTGTTAACAATATCGCCAATAAAATTAATTCCCGTTGAAAAACAGTCTACAACAATAATACTTTTCATCACAAACACTCCTAAACATATGAATATTTATTCAAGCATATAAAAATATTTTTGGAGAAGGAATTATTCCTCCCCATTAAAAATAGTCAGCTCACTTTTTCAATCCGGTTTTCCTTTTAAGCTTTAGAGAATATTTCTGTGAAAACCTCACAAATGTGTGGGGATTGATTTGAGAGTATTTTCTGTGATACATGCTGTGGCAGCTGTGACATATCACCACCCCGTTGTCGGGACTGAAATACAAGGGATTTTTCCTGTCGCATTTGATTATATGGTGGACTTCAAGGTTATTTTCGCTTCCACAGATTACGCACTGGTCGTGCTCACACAAAAGGTCTCTTGCCCAGGCCTTAAGCTTCCAGTAGGCCTGAGCCGGATGGACTTTCTCATATGAAATCATAGAACCACCTAGTTATCCAGGTATTCCAGATCAACACCTGAAGAAGTGTATTCAAACACCAGAGGCGTATTCTTGCAGGTTACAGAGATAACTCCACAGTATTCCTGGAAATTATCTTCAGTGAGCCTGTCAAAGAGATTGTTGGAGATTTCCCTCGGCAATTTGCGGGGAATTTTTGAAGGAATTCTGCGAGGTTTTTTGTGCCTGTTGATGAAATCCTCACTTAGGATGAACTCCATCAGCATGAATTCCTCATTATTCTCCATTTCAAAGGAATTAGACTCAGTGACTAATTCCAAAAAGTTCAAAATTTGTGTAAATGAAGCATTTACGCATACGTGGTTTTGGCAGTTTGGACAATTTTCCATTGAATACACCTCCGGTTTATAATAAAAACACGTTCACAAACAAGATACAGCTTACTAAATAGCAAATCATGAATAAGATATTTTTAATAGCTATCACTCCTTAAAAAATTTAGAGATTTAATCGTAAAAGATTAAATCATCAATCAGTTCATCAGCAATCATAGACAAAAATTCATTTTCATCTATTCTTTCAAAATGGGGTCTTTTTGAAAACTTTGTAGTTCCTACAGTAATGTCGCTTCCCTGGATTTTGATTCCGATGTCTGTGACTTCATCAAGATCACTGAATTGAGTTTTGATGGTTGTTTTTTCAAGGCCTGTTTCTATTTCAAAAGTAATGTGTGACTCATCAGCACTTTTTTCAATGATATGAATCAGCCTGATGTAGATGCCGTTTTCATGAACTTTTCTTGAAACAAAATCGAAAAATTCATCATCCATTTCGCTGAATGAGTACTTTTCATCAGCCATTCCTAAAAGGGTTGGCATTTCGCCGGACGGGCTGAGCTCTTCAACGTAGAATGGAAATTCATCACACACAGGTACGGTATTTTCAATGGTTTTTCTTAAATTAATATTCATATTTCTCCTCTTTTTATGATAATGGTTATTTTTAACAACGCTATTACTCTCTAGAGTAAATTGTCAAATGGTCAAACTCAAAGATAGAGTTTACAGTCAGGAAAAATATTTTGGTTTAGAACACTGTGTACCCAGTGACTTTTACAAATGCTATCATAATTATCATCTCCCATTAATGTTATGATAAATTCGTATATAGTCTGTATTCAAATGGTGCGGTCATTTTTTCAAGTCAGTACTTAATATTATATTCTTAATACTATATAAATGTATCGGTTTTTTGACATTTCCAGAAACTTTAATTTTTCTATGAAAATTTTTAGTAATTATCAGATATTATGTATTTTCTCTCTTTTTTCAATCATGAAATACCTCATGTAAGTAAGTACTTGCATTCGAAAAGCTTTATATGCTCTTTAATTCAAATTATTAGCTATAAAAATTATCATTTTAAAATATCGATAAAAATAATTTATTATGGGGGAAAAAATGAAAAGATTATTAATTATCGGTATCGTCTTATTAATTTTCTGTTCTGTCAGTGCTGTTTCAGCAGCAGATAATATGAATGATACCCAAAATATATGCGAGAAAACTGATTTTGTATTACCTTTGGACAAGGGAATTGAAGTAAATAATTCAATAGACACCACACCCGGCACTTTAGATGATCTTCAAAAGGAAGTGAATTCCGCTAATTCAAGTTCCACATTGGATTTGCATAGGGATTACGTTGCAACTAAAGGAACTCCTGTAACAATATCAAAGGAATTAACCATTGATGGTCATGGCCATACCATTGATTGTAAAAGTCTTTGTAAAGCATTTGATGTCAATTGTAAATTGTTCATAATAAAAAATTTAAGGATTATTAACGGTTTTACTAAAGAGTGTGGAGGAGCTATTTATAGCCACATGTACTCAGATAAAATTAAATTATTCAACTGTACTTTTGAAAAAAATGAGGCTGAAGATTGTGGTGGAGCCGTATATGATAATTCAGGTAATATGTATATTTCTAATTGTACTTTTAAAAACAATGTTGCAGGCAATAAAGGAGGGGCAGTTTTTGCTATCAGTAGTTACACCGACCCATCATCAATTTTACATTCTACTTTTATAGAAAACAAAGCTAAAAGTGACGATGGCGGAGCAATCTATTTTAAGCGTTCTGCGGCATGTGAACAAACAGTTTATTTTTATTTGGATTACTGTAATTTTACTAAAAATTATGCAAATAAAGGTGATGGTGGAGCTGTTTATGTTGACGGAGAACGTACTCGTTTTTATGTTTCAAAGTCCATATTTATAGGAAATTATGCCGATGGAGGTATTACAAGACGTTTTGGTGGAGCAATATGTACTGAGGGAAAAATTTATACAAATGGAAATTACTTTAAGGATAACTGGGCAGAAAATCGCGGTGGAGCAATATATGCCAAATGGGTTAGCCAGATGAATGACTGTTACTTTGAAGGAAATACTGCTAAAGACGGTCACGGTGGTGCAGTATATGTTGATAAGTATATGGATGATTTACATGAAACAACTTTCAATGTAAACCATTGTAGTTTTATTAAAAATCAGGCCATTAAGGGAGATGGTGGTGCAATACATATTAATAGTTGTTATGCTGTTAATTTTGATAATTGTAACTTTACTGGAAACACCGCCGATAAAGGATCTGGAAAACGTGAGGGCGGAGCAATATACTGTTCCAACCGTATATCGTTAGATAGATGTTACTTTAAGGATAACTGGGCAGAAAATCATGGTGGAGCAATATATTCAGATAAAATGACTAGTATGAATAATTGCTACTTTGAATCCAATAAGGCTAAAAACGGTGATGGTGGAGCAGTGTATATCAATTCTCTAGATACAGTATGTTCAGCTGTACGTAATTTTAATAACTGCATCTTTAAAAATAATTCCGCTAATAAGGGAGATGGCGGTGCAGTATATATGGACTCAAGATGGTCAAAATATGCTTTTATTGGATGTACTTTTACAGGTAATAATGCCAATGGAGGTGTTGAAAAACGTTATGGTGGAGCAATATGCTCAAAAGGTACTATATCACTGGATTCATCTTCATTCACAGATAATTGGGCTGAAAATCTTGGCGGAGCCGTATATGCTGGTGAAGTTAAATCTATAAAAAATTGTATTTTCACATCAAACAAAGCTAAAGAGGGCGGAGCAGTATATGTAAATGGTAAAAGCACCATAACTGTTGAAAAATCTTATTTCAAGTCTAATAAAGCGACTAATGGGCGTGGTGGAGCAATTTATCTTGATTCCAAATCATCCAAGTTAACATTGACAAATAACGCATTTGTAAATGATGATGCTTCAGGCCAGGGTAAGGAAGTTTTCAATTCCGGTTATTATACCTCCATTAAGAACAACTGGTGGGGACAAAACTCTCCATCATTCGATAATGAAAAACTGATGGAATATCATACATTAAAAAGCAATGAAAAGCATAAGGATGAAGCTGCGAATTCAGCAAAAATAATAATTACAAAAGAAGGAAACAATTACGTTATTAAAATAAATTTCACATATGCAATCAATCCAATAATAGCTAACGACATAATGCTTTTAATTAACGGTAATGGAATTATTGTCAATAAAACCATCAACGGCAATTGTTTTGAATTAACAGCCGATGGTAATACGGTTAATCAATTAACACCTAACGGTAATAAGAATGTTTTGATTGGTCTGGTAATTAATTCATATAAAACCTCCTCTTTAATGCCTCTTTAGATTTTTTCGCTGGTTTTTGCATATATATGAAAACCAGCTCTTTGTTTATTTTACTATTTTTTATTTATGATCAGTGCGTTTTTTCTGTTTCCATAATGATTAATGTTAACATCATATAATTCACTCTTTATCTTTGAATTTATAAAATAAAGAATTGAAATAAGATATAAATAAATTTGAAGTATTTAATAAAGAATAATTAAGAATAAAAAGAATTAAAAGTTTTCAGAATCTGACTACCTTTAAACAAAAATAAATATCAAATTAAATATAATTATAAATGTTTATATCGTTTAAAAAAAGATTACATAAAAATAGTCAGATTATTGAGTGGAGAGAATTTAAATGCTAAAAAGAAAGATGTTAAGGGATATGATGGAGTATAAAGTACAGTTCATATCCATTTTACTAATGGCATTTATCGGAGTAAGCGTATTTACCGGAATGTATGTAGATACAGCCAGCTTTGAGACAACACTCGATGATTATTATGAAGAAACAAATCTGGCAGACGGCTGGATATATTCGGATTATCTTGTAGATGAATCTCTGGAACAGGTGTATCTTCTGGGAGCAACCACCGAAATGGAAAGACAGCTGGTTGTTGACTCCTATGCAAAATTAGAAAATACTCCAGAGATTGTATTGCATTTTGTTGAAAACAACACGATTTCCAAATTTTATTTGGTTGAAGGAAAAGAATTGGATATCAATGATTCCGAAGGAGTATGGCTGGATAAAACATTTGCCGATGCAAGAAACCTTAGCGTTGGAGACAACATCACATTTGAAAGCCATGGAAATGAAATTACAAAAGAGATTAAAGGATTAGGCTATTCCCCGGAATATGTTTACAATTCACCTGCAGGTTCAACAGTGCCAAATCATAATTCCACAGGTTTTGCCTACATGTCAAATAAGGCATTTCCATCAGATAACATTACATACAATGTTCTCAATGTCAATTTTAAGGGAAAACCTGAAACCTTTTCAAAACTATTGGATTATCGCCTGCATGGATATTACACCACATTTTTAGAAAAGAATAATCATTATAGCGTAAAGGTAGTTGATGAATCAATCTCTCAGCAAAAGTCATTATCTTCCGTTTTTCCACCAATATTTATTTTAATTTCCCTATTGATACTTTTAACAACTATGAAAAGAATTATTTCACATCAAAGAACACAAATTGGTATTTTAAAAGCTAACGGATTTAAAAATAGTATTATAACCCTGCATTACATGCTGCCGGGCTTCCTATTGATAACATTAGGTTCGGCAATGGGCACATTCCTGGGACCAGTCATATTTCATGCAATTGCTCATCCGTCCAGAATATTCTATTTTAAATTCCCATATTGGCATCAGACTGAAATGTTTCCATTTTTAATATTAATTCCTATTTTAGGAGCATTATCACTTGCAGTTTCATATTATTCAATCAGCAATATTGTCAATGAACCTGCATCCAGCATAATTAAACCGGAGGCTCCAAAATCATCAAGTTTATCATTTATTGAAAAATTAAGAATCTGGAGAAAGGTTCCATTTACCATTCGATGGAATTTCAGAAACATTAAAAGAAACCCATTCAGATCAGTGATGACAATTATTGGCGTAATCGGATGTACTGTACTTTTGGTTTCAGGATTTGGATTAGCGGAACAGATGGATGAATCAAAGGATTGGTATTTTAATGATGTTAATCATTTTGAATCCAAATTGATGCTTGACAGTAATGCAAGCTTATTCGAAATCAATTCCATTTCCAGAGAAATCAGAGGTGCCGTAATTATGGAATCAACCATTGAACTGATAACCAATAAATCCGTGTCAGCTTCGCTATTGGTTTTAAACAATACGGATTTGATTACGGCAACAGATGATGAACATAATCAACTTCATATTGATAATGATGAAGTGTCAATTTCCAAAAAGATGGCAGAAATCCTGGGCGTAGATATTGGTGACACACTCAAATATCAGATGATAGGTACCGGCAAGGATATTGAAATTAAAATTGATAAAATACATTCCAGCCCATTTTCTCAAGGGTTGATTATGTCTCCAAGCAAACTGGAGGAACTGGGATTAAATTTCACCCCAACAAGTATAGTGACTGCACAGCATTTACCTGAATCACAGCACGGAGCAGACCTGATTTATTTAAAGGATCTGATTTATGGCTGGGACAAGATGGAAGAAACTTCAACGATAATAATCAATGCACTGATATTTTTCGCAGTTGTTCTTGTAATAGTGATTCTTTACAATTTGAACATGCTGTCTTTTACTGAAATGAAACAGGATATGACAACACTCAAGGTGTTAGGTTTTAAAAACAGAACATTAACGAAATTATTAGCTGCACAGAGCTTGTTTTTCATTATCATCGGATTTATACTGGGCGTGCCAATAGGCCATTATATTCTGTCAATACTGATTCCTGCATTTGGAAATAACTTCTATATGATAGCATCCATATCAGATACAAACATGCTAATAAGCTTTATAATCATAATATTCATATCAATAATTACCAATTATTTATTTTCACGTAAAATTAAGAAATTAAATATGGCGGATTCAATTAAAGACCTGAAAAGATGATTCCGTGGTTTTTTGATGCTTTAAAAATTAACTTCAAATTATAATGGAGTTAAACCTGAAAAAAGATTTAAATAAGTTAAAATTTAAAATAAGAAATAAATATAAAACCTGAATTAACCTCACTAATATTTTAGAGAAAAATATCGCAGACAGGTGATAGAAATGAAAAATTCATTATTTTACAATGATATTATGGAATATGGAGAAATGGTAAGGGAAATTCAACTACCACGGCCTATAGAGGTCGTGGATTGTGAATTATTTTCACAGTCCACTGGTTGAATAGCCAGAGGCCATTTGAATATGGTCTACGTTATTCCGAAATAATACTATATAGGCACCTACGGATGTTTTAGCCTAGTCTGTAGCTCTGCGGTATGGTGATTAAACAGTTCTGAGATGGAGGAACAGTGTTGTCATACATATAAAACTCGGAAATAACTTTGGCGAAGGCTAAATAATACCTAGGAATAGGGGGTAAACTAAATGACGTTAGTTTATGTACTAAACAAAGATAAAAAACCATTAATGCCATGCAAACCATCAAAAGCAAGAAAATTACTAAAGAATAAAAAAGCAAAAGTAGTAAATAGAAAACCGTTTACCATTCAGTTGTTATACTGGTCAACAGGTTATAAGCAAGACATCAGTTTGGGTGTTGATGCTGGAAGCAAATTTGTTGGACTGTCTGCAACAACCACACAAAAAGAATTATATGCTTCCACAGTT
>NZ_JAZRKF010000004.1:0-79687 GCF_045646205.1 Methanobrevibacter sp.
TTTAATATATCTTCCACCATACTCCCCTCACTTAAATCCAATTGAACAAATTTGGAGACAAATGAAAAGAGAAATAAAACATTATTATCTTGAATCAAAAGAATTTTTACATGAATTAACTATAAAAACCTATGAAGAATCTATTTTAGATACAAAAGTTTATGACAAATGGTTTGAAACATATATACCAAAAGTTTGGTAATTAACTATAATAATATCAAAATAAAAATATATAAATTTTCATAAAATATCCCCAAATAACCATAAAAAGCCTTTTTAACCGAAATAGCAACATTTCAAAATAATATGGTAAAAATTTAACGGAACAAGTCATCAAATTATCAAAAAATGAAAAGCTAAAAACTGTCTCATGCATTAAATGTCCGGATTCTGTTTAGAATGCAATAGTGACAGGTTGCATTGACATTATCCATATGCTTTTCCTTAACCGGACAGAAATACTCCCCATTTATTTCTACAACTTTCAAATTTCCGGGAAATTCGCTTCCAACATGATGTATCGGCTCTTCTGTGATGTATGTTACATATACCATATAATAGTTTATATTAAATAACTGATTTTATGTTACAACAACTTGGCGGATTACAATAATAAGTGAAACTAGCGCATTTAACATTAAAAAAAAGAAAAAATTAACTATTTAAATTTAAATAGTTATTAAATTTTGAATATACATTTTTTTCGAATTTGGCCAGCCTAGATTTAACTTTTAATGCTCTGAATAATAATTCTCTCACCCAATCGACTAAAGAACAGGCAACAAATATTCCCAATCCAATAAGAATGACTCCAATAACCAACGAAATAGGATCCATACTAGCTAAAAATTCAAATCTGCCATCAAAATAGAAATGCGCTAATGACATGTTATTATGTATCAGATAAACACCAAAACAAACTGGAGTAAAGAATTTAATAACAGATATGACTGATGATTTAGTAATATTTATATTCTTGAAGACACAGAAGAGTGCAATACCACCTACAAAGTATAATGCAGATGAATAACAGTTAAATGAATATAAAGCAAAACCCGGTTCTATTAAACCTACTGATTCAAGCACGAATCTAATTGCCCAAGACAATAACATGCACACAATATAAATTAAAGCCCATTTGTAAGTTTTAAACTTTTTAAATATTTCATATTTATGTATAATGCCTCCAGTATAATATAAAACTACAAACCACAAAATACTGTATCCCTGATTGAGATTTAATGCCTGATCCTGATTTAAAATTGTCGGCAATAGTGAAAATATAATAAATAAAGTTAAAAATACTGTCAAATCCTGTTTTTTATCAAAATGTTTTAATCCCAAGTTTACAAATGGGGAAAGTAAAAACATACCTACATATGCGGAGAAGAACCAATATCTACTGAATTGACCTTTAGTGAAAAAGGTAGGAATAATTGATTTCCAATAGTGCTCCAAACCAATTTCATTAGGAACCATGAATTTAAGAGCAATAATAATAATTATTGAATAGAATAAAACTTCCGCCCACAATGTTAATAAGTGATAATATTTAGTTTCCTTACCATAATAAACATAACCCGTAATTAAAACAAAACAATTGACAGCAACCAATAAAAATGACTCTAATAGCCATGCAGATTCATACTGAATAGAAAAAGGAACTGCTGCAGCAAGTATACCTCCCTGACCAAGTATATGAACCATTGGAACCATCAACATAGATACAATTCGCAATAAATCAATCGCATAGTCTCTTTGACTTTTAACAATGTTCAAAATCCAACCTCCTTTTTTAAAAAATATAAAAATTATATTTAAATATTTATATTATTCTATATATGGCCAACCACTTAAATAATTAATATGAAATGTAGAAAAATACTCTGTAAAATAAGAATGATCAACATTAATAGACAGTTAAGAACAACTCACCAAAAATCTGGTGGTACCTATCAAAAACATCCGAAGACCACATTCATTTCCACAGTTCATTTTTGAAAATAGATAATTCATTAAACATTAGGGTTCTGTTTAGCAATGCAATAGTGACAGGTTGCATTGACATTATCCATATGTTTTTCCTTAACCGGACAGAAATACTCCCCATTTATCTCTACAACTTTCAGATTTCCGGGAAATTCGCTTCCAACATGGTGTATCGGCTCTTCTGTGATGTATGTTACATACAATGAAATGACGGCATAAACTAATGGAAATTTATCTCCTTCAAAACCAGGCAATGCCTCTTTTTCAAACATTCTCTCAAGAATTGGAAACGTTTCATCAAAAGACTCTTTATCAATCTCTGAATCATCATAATCCTCTAAAGCTATAAGTTCTTTAATGCGCAATATGAAATTTTTGATATAGATTTCCAGGAAGTGTTCACGATACTCTTCATCGAGATATTCCCCTTCTTTTCGCATGCGTTGTGAAAGTTCCATTAAGTCATAGACGCTAATTGTATTTGCGTATTTTTTAAGTATGTCCATCAATTCACTTTTTTTAATAGTATTCTGTGAGGACAATTCTTTTAACTCTATCAGAATGTCTTCAGATTCCATAGTATTTATATTACTTTTCATTAATTAAAAATATTTTTTGAAAGCATCACTAATTTTCATGGAATACAGTTAAAAGTAGTAATGATTAATGGAACATCGTAATCCGATTCTGTAAAAAATCATGAATTGAATTTTCATTACCGATTTCATAATTATCCCCATTATATTGAATGCACCTATAAAAAAGATTATTCAATATATTGAAAAGTATGGAAAATTATAATTTTAAACTTAAGCAATCCTCTTAAACTGGAAGTTATCTATCAAAAATAGCTAAAGGCTACCATCATTTTGACATTATCTTCAATTACATAACAGGTTTTATGAAATCCTTAGAATAATCAACGAAAGTTACAGTTTTTTCAAATACCTCACGGGCAAGCTCTTCTGTGAAAATATCCAGATTCACTCTGAAAAATTCAGTATGCAGCTCTTTAGTCTTACAGTAGAATCTGAATAACTCCCTATCAAACAAATCAGTATCAACAAAATTGATTTTAAACAGATATATCAGTCCCTCATGAGTTTTGCATTCAATGTTTTTAGATATTAATAATGCTTTAATAACTGAAAACATAGCTAAAAAACAGGAAAGGACAATAAAATCATAATCTTCAATTTCAAAACAAATATCACATACATCCAGATGACTATCCGCTTTTTTAAACCATGCATTGATTATCATAATATCACCAAATTATGTGTGGACTTCCTGATTTTTATAGGCGCTTAAAAGAGGATGTGCCTTTAAGACATATTTCTCACAGCCATCATAACTCGCTCTTTCAAACCAGGTATATTCATCAATGATCAACTGAATATCTTCAAAATTGGAGCTGCCCCATCCATTATCATATTCAACATCCAACTTTTCTTTAACACCTTCAGATGTTATTATTTCCCCCTTAAAAAGAACAGTCACATCATCTAAATCTAAATCATACTTATTTAAAATAGAAATTGTTTCATCCAACAAGTTTTTTGAATTATCAGTTTTAACTAACCACATAATATCACCATGATTAATTAAACCTTAAACTCTAAAAATATACAATTCAAGTAATGGTTAAGGTTTGAATTAATTAATATTCATATTTAAGAGCAAGTACTAAAAAAAATGGGAGAGTTACGTAAAAATCGGCCAAAGTAATTTTAGAACGATTAAACTAATTTTTCAAGATATTCTTTAAGATAAGGAATATCATTTTGAATAGTTTCCCAAACAATCTCATCAATAACTTTTTCATAATGATGAGCATGAATAATTCTCATACCTACGATTTCACTCCATGGAATTTCAGAATGAGCATCTAAAAATTCATCAGATAATCTTTTAACATAATCACCAATTTGCATTATGATAAATGAACATGTATTCTGATAATGAATATTTGACATGAATATTTCTTCATCATTGCCAAAATACTCAACTGTATCCTGCATCATATTACAATATTCAATGAGTTTTTTTAACAGCTTTCTCATCTTTCTTGTTCATATAATAAGACCTCATCATTTCTGATTGATGAAAGAAATTCTTTATTTGAACTGCCCTTACTAATTAAATCGACATGACAACCAAATTCCTTTTCCAAATCATTAACTAATGACACATATTGAATTAAACCATTTAAATTTCCTTTATCCATTACGAAATCCAAATCGCTATCTTCATCAGCAGTACCTTTAGCATAGGAACCAAAAAGGCTAAAACTAATTACTCCATACTCACGAACAATAGGAATAACTCTTTTTTTAATTTCTTCAATTGTATATGTCATTTCAATCAATGATTAAAAAAATTCTTTGGTTAATTAAATATAAAGTGAAGTAATTTATAATATGAAATTAAATATTATTAAATCTTTTGAAAGTGCATAATTGTGAACACACCATTTATATAAAAAAGAAAATAATTAATATTCATGGCCTGTTAAGAGTAACCCACCTTCTGTTTTAACAGCATTCATCTTAGCGAACTACCTTGCCTACAACAGTGATCATCAGCAACTTTGCTCTTGCATCTTATGGGATAGCCGTTTCACCGATTCTTTTAATGTCCTCAATTAAATATCATCGTCAACCATTAAAAGCCGTGTCGTTTCTGCTCCATTGCCATGCTTCTCAGCATACATCTTTCAATGCCATAATCTGTGTGATGGGCGGAGTTTCCTTAGTTAAAATAACCAGCAGCTGTCTTTAACTTGCCATGAAAATTATAATTAAAAGTAGCAGGGCCTAGATTTGAACTAGGGATCTCAGGGTTATGAGCCCTGCGGGATCACCAGACTACCCCACCCTGCTATAAAAACAAATTAACATAAATATTTTGTTTAAGATAATATATAAAACTTTCGATAAAATGAAAAATTGAAGATAAAATCAGATATATTCAACTTTAAGAATATTTGAATTAATGAAATTGAATATTACGAATTAATATTCTGGCCAGCAATTACACAATCCTTACTTAGCCCTAAAAAAATAGTGAAAAAAATAAGAGAATTATTTTTCTAAAGCTTCAATTCTCTTATCGATATCATTAAGTTTTTCTTCAGTAGCTTCTTGGAACTCTTTGGATGATTTTTTAAATTCCTGATAATCTTTATCAAGAGCATCAACGGATTTGGTGGTTTCATTGAATTTTGCTTCAAGGTCTTCCAAATCATTAGTTGTTGCAAGTGACCAATCCTTAATCAATTCATCACTTTTCTCATCCAAGAATGCGTCAAGTTTACTGGAAAAAGCATCGGTATTGATGCCGGACATGTCAATGTCGCTTAATTTGACTTTAATCCTTTTGGTCATTGATTCGGATTCTTTTTCTTTTTCCAAATCGTTGTAGTCATTATTTTTACTTATAACTTCACTCATGTGAGCATCAGCATTTGTAGGAACATAACTTTTAAGTTTGTTCATGGTTGCCGGAGTGTTTAACAAGTAATAATAAACTAAAACCAAAATAGCTATTACCAAGATAATTATTGCAACGATTTCTATAATTTCCATAATAACACCTATTTCTGCTTATTGAGTTTTTTCTCCTTAGCTTCGATTTCTTTAAGCATCTTTTCTAACTTTTTCTGTTCGGTTTGTGCTTCCAATCTTGCTAATCTTTCATTTATCTCACTGTGTAAGTATCCGATTTCGTTTCTTACATCAGTGGTTGATTGTCTGATTGCTTTTAGAGAATCCTGTTGGTCTTGTGGTAAAGGAATAGGATTGTCCATTAATCTTTTGGATTCAATGTCTTTTTCTACCATAGACATTTTTTTAAGTTGGATTTCTTTATCAAGCATTTCAACAGATGTTTTAGCTTGAGCGACTTTTCTCCATTGGAAAACAATGATAATAACAACTAATGCAAGAATAATTACCAAAATTAATATAAACGTTTGATCCGGAATAGTCGGAATAGTCATATCCATAATTTGCCTCCACTTAATCTAATATGATAATATATAAATCTTATTAAATATAACATTTATTATTGATAAGTGATAATTATGATTGATTCTTATATACGAGCCGGAAAAATAGTATCTAAAATTCGCTCAGATGCATCAGAAATGATAAAGGAAGGATGTTTAGTCCTGGATTTGGTAGAATATGTTGAAGGAGAAATTTTAAAACAAGGCGCAGGAATCGCATTTCCCTGCAATGTGTCAATCAATGAAGTTGCAGCACATTATACCTCCCCAATAAACGATAAAACAGTTATACATGCTGGAGATATGGTAAAACTAGATTTGGGAGCAGAAGTTGATGGGTGTATTGCTGACTCTGCAGTGACCATACTTGCCGAAGGAAACATTGATGAAAATTACTCCCAGGATGAGATAAACCTCCATGAGGAAATAATTGAAGCCTCAGCAGCAGGTCTTGAAGCTGCAATAGCGACTGTAAGGGCAGGAGTTGAAGTTGGAAAAATCGGAGCAGCAGTTCATGAAGCAATTCAGGACTTTAACTTAAACCCGATATTCAACCTGACCGGACACAGCCTGGAACAGTACAATCTGCATGCGGGAATTTCAATTCCAAATTACGACAATCATGATCCATACGTTTTAGATGAAGGCCAGGCAATAGCTATTGAACCTTTTGCAACAAACGGTGTAGGTTATGTTAATGATGCACCCGCCCATTACATATTTTCATATATGGCAAATAAACCATTCAGAATGAAATCCACACAAAAGGTACTTAACTATATTCAAAACAACAATCAGTACCTGCCTTTCTCAGGAAGATGGATTACAGAAAAATTCGGAGAAAGACGTGGAAACATTGCTCTAAAACAGTTATCAGAAGCAATGGCAATTTATCCTTATGCCCCTCTGAAAGAGAAAAAGGGTTACTTTGTTTCCCAAAAGGAACACACAGTAATTGTAGAAAAAGAGGGCTGTACAGTTACAACACTTTAAAAAAATCAGTCACCATAGATATTGCATTAGATTGAACCGTGATGAATTCAATCTAAGCTTATATCTAACATTACTCTCATAGAAATTAAAAATTTCACAATTATTTTTATGTTAAAAATAGAATATAAAGCTTTTTGAAAGTGAGCGCTTACATACCCACCATAAATCATTAAAAAAAAGAAAAAAAGGAAAGAAGATTAGTAAATAGTAGGGATACGTACTCCCATTTTAGCTCTTCTTTCACGTTCTGCAGTGTTTTTGTCTTTTTTACCTTTAGCTAATTTTTCAAGTAAAGGAAGACCAGGTTTTACATCATCCATTGGTTTGGTTTCAATTAAACCAGCATCAACAGCTGCTTTAAAGATACTGTCACCGTCATCAGTTCTGGTTAAAACAGTTGACCAACCGTCAGGAGAACCTACAGAACCGGTAGATACGTCAGCCCATTCAGCAACGTAATCTTGACATACGTTACATCCAGCTTGTTCATATCCGTGAGTGTCTTTAATAGCTAATCCTTTGTCTTCACCGTCTTTGGTTAACCAGAATTTACCTTTACCGATGTCCATTTTAGTAGCATCAGTTAAAGAGTCAAATCCTAATTTAGCAGTTGCGAAAGTGTCAAGAGAAGCCATAGGGAAGTTTTCCATACAGTAGATACCGATGATTAAGTTTACTTTATCGGTAACGAATCTTGTGAATGGGTAAGCTTTAGCTTTTCTTAAACCTTGTACTTGACATGGAGTTGCAACTACACCGACTTTTTCAAGACCGTTTTGACGTACAGCGTCTTTTAATGCAGATAAAGTTGGGGACATTGAGTATTTGGTTCCAGCAGCTGCAATAACTTCATCGGAAGAAGTTACAACTGTAGGAATTGGTCTCCAATCTTCATCAGGAGTTCCAGCAACAACAGCACCTTCAATGATTCCTTCATCGATTGCGTAACATAATAATGCTGAAACAATTCCTCCATCTTGTGATACGTCTAATATTTTTTGTTCAGTAGACCTTGCAGAAAATGCTTCTTTGTAAGTACCTAATGGCATATCTATTCCTCCTAAAGTCCTGTTTCCTTTTTAATTCTTCCTTCAGGTAACCAAGATCTAGGACACATTACGTAACAAGTTCCACACTTAATACATCTGTCTCTGTCACAGCTAGGTCTACCTTCGGAATAGCCCATTGCCCTTGTTGGACAAGCTAGACCACAAGTTCCACATCCAGAACATAATCCTTGGCGGACTACGTTGGTTAATACATCACAACCACATCCAGCGTTGCATGCAGCTAAATCCATTGCAGGTTTTAAGTAATCTAAATCGCCTTCGCATATTGCGACAACGGTTTTTGCAATCATTTCAGGAGCTACAGGACAACCAGGAAGTGCAGCATCAACTTTTACTAAAGAGCTGATAGGTAAGAATGATTCATGTTTAGGTTGTGCTTGTTGGCCACCACGTGCGTAGGTTGTGAAACAACCTGTAAGTGCACAGGAACCGAATGCAACAATTAAACCTGATTTTTCTCTTGCTTCTAAGAGTTCGTGAACACTGTGTTCATCTTGTAAACAAACAGATCCTTCAATTAAACATACATCCATTTCTGGCATTTCTTCAGCGAAAGTTCCGTGAATCCATTTATCAACTAAAGTTTGTCCGTAAACAATATCAACCATATCGGTTAAAACGGTTGCTAAAATGTCATAGTTTTCGGTTAATGACATTGCATCACCAGTACAACCACTTAAGTGTATGTAACCGATACGTGGTTTTGCTGAAGCAGCTTTAGTTTCTGCAGGAGCTTCTGCTTTTACTTCTTCTTTAACAGGAGCAGCTTCAACTTTTTTCTCTGCTTTTGGTGCTTCATCTGATCCACCGAAAGCTTTTTTCAATTTATCAAACATTATTTTACCCCAATTTCATTTAAAATAATATCTATAGCTTTAGGAACTGCCTTTTCAACGGGTTCTGTTAAACCCATATCAACATCCGGAGTTGGAATTTCTTTTGGTTTGCATCCCACAACAACAACCTCACATTTTTCAGAAATCTTTTGAAGAGGTTCTTCAACAGTCATTCCGTGAGGATTATCATATTTTGCTATTTGCATTACATTAGGATCAAAGACCTCGATAGTTCCAGGTTCTGCATTAAACTCCACAACATCTATAACTATTAACTTTTTCCAGTCATATTGTTCATATAAAGGAAAGAAGTTAGATGGAGCTGCAGTCCCGCCGTCAACAAATTGAACACCATCAGGTAATGAAATAGCTTCAAATTTTTTCTGAATCTGACTTAATATATCTTTATCGAACTCATCCTCCACATAGGATGTTACGATAGGATCATAATAATCATTTTTGTCATCGAAATATTTTTGCAAAAGATTTATGAGAATAGGACCGAATCCATCGTCCTTAAATAAGATGTTCCCACATCCAACAACAATAATATCCGAATCGTAAGGCATTAAAATTATCCTCCAAACTTAGATTTTCACCATTTCATCTTTAAGAATGGATTTATCTTCATCGTCAACTACCATTACGTGAGTAGCACATGATAAACATGGGTCGTAAGCTCTGATAACATGTGGACCAAACTCGTGGTGGAATCCTTCTGTAGCAGGACCCATTGTTGGAATGTTCCAAGTAGTTGGTACAATTGCTGAGTAGAATGCGGTTTTACCTTCAACAACTTTTGCCATGTGTACATCAGTTCCCCTAGGACCTTCGATAACACCAAATCCAAGTTCACCGGTTCCTCTTTTATCGTAACTGACATTAGCAGGTGCTGCAGGATCGATTGCATCTAATGCTTCTAAACAAGCATTGTAGTTTTTCATCATTTCATCTGCACGTGCAACGTGTTGTGCGACTACACCTTTGTCTTTGAAACCTGCGAATTTTTCCATTCTTGCTCTAGGACCAGTTTCAACATTTACACCTTCCCATAATGGAATTACTGAACATGCTCTGGTACCGATTTCAGCATCATCATACCAAGCTTCTGGTAATACTTCGGAGAATTTGCTCATGTCAAATTCGTTGGTACCGTAGGTTGCATCAGCAGCCATTAATGGTTGATTAACTACACCTAAATCATTAGGTAAACCTGCTTCGAGAACACAGTTTTTGATAAATTCAATGTGTGCTTCGAGTTTTGGTTTGAATGCAGTCATTCTTTCGATTAATCTTTCTTTGGTGAATGGAGTAATGTTTCTTGCCATACCACCAACTCTTATATCAGATGGGTGAATACCTTCACCAGCTATCATATCAACAACATACTGTACAGTTTTTCTTACTTCACTTACACTGTTAACTGCATCTGCGAATTTGTCCTCAGGGACAACGTCAGGTGCAACTAAGAAGTGGTGAATTGCTGCACTGTTAATACCGTGTGCTGCTGCGACAGCTTTTCTTAACAATTTACCTGCTTTAGGAATTTCAATACCTAATGCCATGTCCATTGCTTCAGCAGAAGCCAAAGTGTGTGGAATTGGACATACTCCACAAATTCTTTGACAAAGAACAGGTGCGGTTTCAGGAGCTTTGCTAAGAACCATCTTTTCTAAACCCCTTACAGGAGTTATACTAAAATACATACCTTTTGTAACAATCCCTTCGTCGTCAACTTCCATAACCAATTCGGCATGGCCTTCTTGACGAGTTGTAGGAGATATAACTACTCTATCTGTCAAATATGTCACCTTCTTTCGTATTAAAAATTTGTTAATTGAATTAACGATATATATATTTCTTCGAATGTATTAATAAGTGATACTGTCTGACTTAAATAGTAAAGTATAAATAATAAAAAATCAAAGCCGTCTGCGACGAGTAAAATCATTATAAATCGTGTAGAATATTATTAATTTTAAAAATAGTAGTAAAAATTTTAGGTTATACTAAAATAATATAGAAGTAAACCGATATGGAAAATAAGGAAAAAAAACAACGTTAGTAAAATACTTTAATATCGATAGAAAAATAGTTAAAAAATACTAAAAGTAATAAAAAGTATTAATAAGAAAAACAAAGCAATTATAAAAAGTAATAATTAAAATAAAGTAATAAAAAAAGGTAAAAATAAATGAAAAAAGTAATAACAATTATTTTATTTCATTTAATATTAAACGGACTGTTTCAGGAATCGCTTTTTCAACCTCTTCAGTCAGTCCCATATCAACATCGGGAGTCGGAATCTCACCAGGTTTACATCCCACGATAACAACTTCACACTTTTCAGACAGTTCATGAAGAGGTTCCTCTACAGACCATGTGTGAACATTTTCATATTTGTCCCTAGGCATATCGAATGGAGAAAATGTTTTAACGGTTCCAGGCTCAGCGTCAAACTCAACTACATCAACGACAATAACCTTTTCCCAGTATTCATCAGGAAGTGAAAAGATAAAATGAGTTGCGCCGTTTCCCGCATCAATGAATTTTACCTCACCGGTCAAGTCAACGTCACGGACAATGTCTTCAACTTCATCAAGCACCTCTTTAGAAAAGTCATTTTCAATATATGAAATCACCATGGGATCAAAATCATCTTCAGTCTCATTTTCAAAATATTTTTCAAGTAAATTTACAACAATAGGTCCGAACCCATCATCTTTAAAAAGAATGTTTCCGCAACCAACAACAATAGTTTTAGCATGATAAGGCATGAAAAATCCTCCTAAAAATTATTTCAATATAGTAAATTATTTATAGCATTAATATTAAAATTTTTGTATTAACTTAACATTTAAGTATTTAAATAAACAAATATTCAATTAATTGTAGAAATTAAAAAAAACTATGGAGGTGCACCCATGGACAAAGCAAATTTAATTATTTCTATCATTGTTGTATTATGTATTGCAACAGCAGTTGCAGCTTATGGAATCATAAATAATCAAGATGCAATATTTTCAGACTTAGCCAGTATGGACTCAGGTTCTGGAAGTAACGGAAATGGTATCGGAAATAATACATCCAGTACTTCAAACCCTGCTTCTAGTGGAACTGGTTCAGGTTCTAGCGGATCAGGTTCTGGCTCCGGCTCTGGTTCTGGTTCAGGAAGCGGTGGATCCGGAGGGGGATCTGGCGGAGGATCCGGTGGTGGATCCGGAAGTGGTACTTATCACAGTTCATCCCAAATTAGAGCTATAGCACAAGACCACATTGGAGTATCCGGTTGTTATGCTGGAACACCATACTATTCCAACGGTTATTGGTATGTTACTATTTACAACAGTACTGATGACAGTGTTGTAGATGGTTTAGAAATTAATGATAGAACAGGTGCTGTAGGTAGAGCATAATTTTAAATTTACCTACAATTTTTTATTTTTTATTTTACTTTTTAATGAAACAACAAGAAACTAATTTTTTAGAAAACAATAACTAAAAAATAAATAATAGATTTTTAAAAAATATTACTATGAGTGAAAATAAAAAAAAATACAAAGGGACATACTTTATTTCTTCAATTTCATTAACATCTGCTGTTGTTGAATATGGAATATCCTCAATTTTTATTTTATCTTTACTCTATGTATTACACTTTTCAACACCATTAGCATCACAGACTTATGCTTATTATTATGGATTAGCATACCTTTTACCTATTTTAATAGGATATCTTTCTGATAAATACCTAAGCAAGTCCCGTGCTTTAACAATAGGATTCGTTGTAATGATATTGAGTCAGTTCATCCTATCTTTTTCAACATCCCTATATCAGCCAAGCAATATTGAATATAACAGTTATTTCTTCAGTATTCAAAACGTTACATACTCTTTGGGATTGTTATTCCTTGCAGTGGGAGCAGGATTTACCAATCTTTCAATTACCCACATAATAAATTCGATTAATGACAAGGAATCATCAGTTCATGCATTTTCCCTTTATTACCCTATCCTGAATTTGGGAGTTATGCTTGGAGCAATTCTGATGAGCGTAATTATCGGTGAGGAAAATTATCATATGTATAAATGGACTTATCTGCTGTTCGGAATTATCCTGATAATTGGACTGATTGTATTTCATATGCTTAAAAATAAATATCTGGTTGATAATGAAGGCAAATTAATGAAAGACGAACATTCAAAGAATTCCATATGGAAAGAAAGCAACAAACTCCTTGAAAAAGTATCCTCAAAAAGCATTTTAGAAATTGAAAATCTGAATTTGAAAGAAAGATTTTTACTATTCAATAAATCGTTGGATAAAATAGAAAAAGACAGACTGACCGTATTTTTAATATTTTTATTAATCATTATTTTCTACAGGATTGCATATTCTCAAACCAGCATATCCATGGTCTTTTTCATTGATATCTTTGTTGAAAGGAATCTGTATTACTTTGAAGTGCCTGTCCAATTGTTTTTTATGCTCAACCCATTGTTTATTATGCTTTTAAGTCCGATACTTATAAAATTCAACAATATGATAAATGAAAGAAATATCGAATTCGGATTTATTAACAGGACAATAGTTGCATTGTTGGTTATAGTTTTATGTTTTGGAATGTTAAGTGCCTTAGGATATTATTTAGACATAGGAGGCACAGATAAAATCAGCATAATTTGGATTCCGATTGTTGAGCTCCTAGTTGCAATATCTGAATTGCTCTTTTCAATAGCAGGCTACTCTTTAGTCGGTGATTTGGCGCCTGAAAAATATTATTCACTCTTCTTCGGATTGTTTTTAGCAACACGTTCCATTTCCATGTATCTATCAGGCAAATTATCAATTTTATTCCCGACAAATGTAACTCCAGCATACTACATGAATATTCCTATTAACGGACTGATGAACTATTTCCTCATTATCGTGACCATGACTTTAATTGCAGTCGTGATACTCTTTTCTTTAAGAAAAATGCTTAGAAGAAAAATGCATCTTGACAAGCTCATCCAATAATTTCATCTAATTTTTCCTTATCCAACATCTGAAGCAATATTTTAGCGTATAATTTGGCAAAATTAATTCCTGTATCGCTTGCGAACTTATCCGTTTGTTTTACATGGATTACATAACCGTCGTCCAGATCGTTGATTATGCAGAAAAATTCTGAAAAGGCATCGATAATGTCATCTTTTACAACAGTGACATCTCCAATATTGGATACGTCATTCAAATCAAAATTATATTCGAAGAGCACATCATTGTTTAAAGCAAATTCCTGAGCAATAAATCTATACGGATAAACACTATTCAACATTGAATTTATGGTTAAATCTGAGAAATAGCTTAAATAATCTTTAATATTGTCCTTTTTACAGTCTATTAAAACTGGAATCGTACGGGCATACATTCCCAGAGCTTTTTGAGCGTATGCTTCATGACGTCCATGCTCAACAAAATTGTAGAAAACCTTATCGCTTTCAATGAAACGTGAATATGTGTATGCAAAAACAGCATTAAGGAAAGTTCCAACAGTTATATTGTTATTTGCGACGAATTCCTCAACTTTTCTGCGAACACCGTGGAGAGGAAGTGAAATCATAACACTGGATCCATTCGAATCTTTCGCTAGTGCCCCTGCTTTATTAATATCGGCCAATTTGTCAATATAGAAATCATGTGCTGATTCATAATCAGGCCTGAATTTGGATTCGAAAGAATCACGTCCTGCATATACAAAGCCCAAATCAATATCCAAAGACAAATTGTCTTCAAATGCATCAGCCAAATCATTTTTAATTATGTTGAAGCCTACGGCATCATTAATGACATGATGGATATCATAGAATATGTATCTGGAGTCTTTTTTATCTATGATGAAGAAACGTGCCAAAGATTTTCCCAAATCGAATCTTTTAATAAGCTTTGAATAATCGTCATTATCCTTAACTTCAATCAAAGGATAGGAATCACAAATGAAAATAGGCATGTCCCCATCATCCAATATGCGTCCTTTCAAAACAGGATGCTTAGCGATTAAAGCATGAATTGCGGATTTTATTTCATCGATTGATTTATCCTGAGGACATTTAACACGTTCCCAAGTGGAATAGGCTGTTCCCATATCTTTTTCCTTTTCATTCATATAAACTTCCAATTGAGATTCTGACAAATTACTAATAATTCTGTCATCTTTAAAGCGGAAATTAGCTATGAATTCCAGTTCAGACTTAATGTTTTCAATGAATAAGTTGATTTCATCCCCTATGAATGTATTTTCCGCATAGTCTCCGCCGATGTGATATGAATCGTCAACACGGTCAATATTCAAATCGATACCATACACTTCATCATTATCTTCATCGTTTCTGAGCTTAAGGTCTGCTGATTCAAACAATTCGTTTTTAAATACGAATTCAGTGCTTAAGAAATTGAAAGTGACCGGACAGTGTTTATACTCCAATTCCCCAGTTGTGTATATGAGTGAAGAATAGTTCAAACCCAAATTATTTACGTCTCTAAAAGCAGTTTTAAGTTCATAGACATCCTTCATAAGTGAAATATCATCATGACCGTTACTGATATCGACAGGAACAGGATATTGACTTGTAAACCAGCCTACACTGCGATTTAAATCAGCAATGCTTTCATCACGACCATGGGATTCACGATTAAATATTATGTCTCGGCCGTAAGTCTTTTTATAGGCACGGGCTATTGCCAAAGCCCAGTATTCCTCTTCGCTCAGCATCAGCAAATTATCAGCATCATATTCTGCATCAACCGTGAAATTAAAGCCTTTTCCATTTCCTTTAATTTCTGAATCATCCAACAGTCCATTTACTTCAATCCAATGTGCCTTTTCTTTAGGAGAAATTTCGTTTACAAGTTCTTTTACATCATTTACCCAACGTTTATATGGATAAGATTTGACATTACTTATTTCTTTTCCTTCTTTTAAACTAAGATAAATATTGCTTAAGTCAGAAAGCAGTATATTCCAGCTGACCCCATCTACAATCAGGTGATGGCAGACAAAAAGAATATAATCATTATTATCATGAATAAGGCTTACATCAATCAGCTTATTTTCAATGTTTAATGAAGAAACTGATCTCATGTAGATTGCATTAACCTCGCTTTCAAAATCATCCAAAACATCATATTCATTGATTTCGCAAACACAAGCATTTAGAGGAGAAATACTTTGAACCAGAATGTTTTCACTAAGTTTATAGCTTGCACGCAGCATGTCATGAAGGTTAAGAAGTTCATTTAAAGCTTCCTGCAATATATGGACATCAATATTTTCCGTGGATTTCAATAGGAAATGCTGTGAGTATTCATTTTTGTTAATATAATCAAAGAAATAGCTTTGTATAGGAAGAAGATCCACATCTCCTTCAACGAAATCATAGGCTATGTCGGAAACATTTTCTATATTCTGTGCAATTAAATATGGAGTTTTGTAACTTAATATATCCATAGCGCTGCAGGAAATATCATTTTTCTGAAGCAGTAAAATTAAACGAATGGCCGTTATGGAATTTCCACCCAAACGGACAAAGTCATCATATAATCCAATGCCCTTTTGATTAAATACAACTTCAAAAGCATCCACAATCACCTGTTCAATATCGTTTGTGGCACCTACATAATCAGCCTGTAGGTCACCTGCACCGACAGCAGGCAAAGCTTTCCTGTCTACCTTTGAATTGACAGTTAACGGAATTTCATCCAAAAATATAACTGCTGAAGGCACCATATAATCAAGCTTGTTTTTCCTAACGTAACTGCAGATATTGTCCCCGGTAACATCGCCGTTTACATCATCTGCAACCACATAAGCAACCAACTCATTGTTGCCGTCATTACTGATGACCTGAACAGTAACATCCTTAACGTAATCAAGTTCCCGAATACATGATTCCACTTCAGATAGCTCTACACGATTGCCTCTGATTTTTACTTGACCATCACGGCGTGCCAATATGGCCAAAGTGCCGTCAGGCAATACCCTTACAATGTCTCCTGTCCTATATAGAACACCATAACTTCCATCATCAAATGGGTTGTCAATGAATACATCGGCAGTTTCCTTCTTACGGTTCAAATATCCTTTTGCTACCTGGTAACCCGCAAAATAGAGTTCACCTACAGCGCCAATAGGCACACGCCTGTATTCATTATCAAGAACATAGGCCTTGTTATTATAATTCAATTTTCCGATAGAAGAATCATCAATTTTAGATTTTACATCTATTGAAGTATTGAATGCGAAAGCTTCTGTCGGACCATAAGCATCAACTAAAAGATAATCCTCAGGACTTTCAAATTTACCTAATTTCTCACCTGCAACGGTCAAAACCTTAAGAGAGGTATTTTCAGCACTTGCCATGAAAAGCTTACCTACCTGAGTAGTTATGAATGAATGGGTAACATTATGCTTTATGAAATAACTGTTCAATTCAAGCATGTCCAGCCTAATGTCTTCAGGAACTATTGCCAGAGAGGCACCGGAACACAATACTGCTCCAACGACAAAATTGCTTACATCAAAACCGATTGAAGAAAACAATCCAAAGACGTCATCTTCAGCCAAGACATATGAATCAATATAATAGCTGGATACATTAAGAAGAGCTTTTCTAGTGCTTTCAACACCCTTAGGAACACCAGTAGTTCCGCTGGTATATAGAATACATGCCAAATCATTGTAAACTGCAGGCAAAGCGGACAATGTTTTAATATCTTTTTTGAAAATATCTGATATGTTCAGGACTTTAAAAGCATGATTAAAGCTTTTTACATATTCATAGGTTTCATCACTGACAATTACCACCCTGGATTCGGTATCACCCAAAATGAAATCAATATAATTGTATGGATGAGTATTATCCAAAGGAACATAAACAGCACCTGCAGAAAGTATTCCTAAAATGCTGAAAAGATATAATTCAGACCTTTCAACCAAAAATGCAACATTATCTCCTTTTTCAACTCCCAACTCTTTCAAATCATCAGCTATAGATTTGGCAATGAATGCGCCTTCGCCATAGCTATAACTTACATCATTATAAGAAACCAAAGTGTTATCCTGGTTTTTGGAAAGATTGTCATTAAAAGCATCCAAAACATCATCATACTTCAAAACATGCTCTGTTTGATTATAGCTATCCAATAACTTCAAGTCATCATCTGAAATATAGTCAATATCCGCCAATGTATCCTTATCCAATATTTGAGTTAAAATTCTGGAGTATGCCTCAACAAAACGGATTATATTTTCCCTGGAATATTTATCGCTATGATATACGCTGATTACAAAGTCATCTCCGGAATCATTGAGAACACAGAGGAATTGGGAAATCAAATCGACATACCAGTCATCTACAACAAGATTGTCAACATGAGATACATCATTCATGTCAAAATTATATTCGAAAAGTACATTATTATTTAAATTGAATTCTGATGCAAGCAATCTGAAAGGATAAATGCTGTTTACCATACAATCCAATGCCAAATCAGAGAAATACCTCAAATAATTTTCAATAAGATCATCCTGACAATCCACTAAAATCGGAATTGTACGGGTAAACATTCCTGCAGCATTTTGTGCATAATCCTCATGACGTCCATGTTCAGTGAAATTGAAATAAACCTTTTCACTGCCTGCAAATCGGGAATATGTATAAGCGAAAACTGCAGTTAAAACATTTCCTACAGTAATTCCATTAGAATGTGCAAATTCATCCACACGACTTCTGAGATTAGGAATACGGAATGAAACAACACCACTAGTTCCATTGACATCTCTTGGAAATGCATTGACTTCTTCAAGATCGGCCAGTTCATTGGCATAATATTCATGTGCAGATTCATAACTGTTTTCAAATTGGGATTCATATGAATCCTTAAAAGCATTTATAAAGCCCAAATCAATAGGAGCCTCCAATTTACCTTTCAATGCAGCAATTAAATCCCTTTCAATTAATCTGCGGGAGAAAATATCATTGATTACATGATGCACATCATAAAATATTGCCTTCCTGTCCTTTCTGTCAATGATATAGAAATATGAAAGTGATTTTTCAAAGTCAAATTCCCTTACAAGAGCGGATAAATCATCACTGTCAACCACATCAATGTCCGGATTGGCATCACAGATTAAAAGGGGATGAATGTCATTGTCAACTATTCTTCCTTTTAAAATCGGATGTTTGTCGATTACGGCCAAAATAGCTTCCCGGATTTCACTGACCGGCATGTTCAAATCACATTCAAGAATTTTGCAAGTTGAATAGGCTGTGCCCTTATTGTTGACCTTTTCATCCAAGTAGATACCCAACTGGGATTCGGATAAACCTGTGATAATAGCCTTATCCGAGTGAGATATGAACTCCAATTCGGATTTAATATTATCAATGAATTCGGATAAGTGGTCATCAAGGTATGTGCCATCAGAAGATTTACCGTAAACCATATAACCATCATCTGAATTGAAAATATTCAAATCAATACCGTAATGGATATTTTCAGACAATGCTTCACCGATTTTATCATCACCGGTCGGCAGGTCACGTGATTCGAAAAGTTCATTTTTAAATTTGAATTCTGTGCTTAAAAAGTTGAAAGTGACTGGACAGTGCTTATATTTTAATTCTTCGGTAATATATATTAGAGAGAAGTAATTCAATCCCAAATTATTGACTTGCTTGAATGCATTTTTAAGGTTCAATATATCGATCATTAATGATACATCATCATAATTGCCGCTAACTTTAACAGATACAGGATATTGAGTAGTGAACCATCCGACAGTTCTATTAACATTAGCCAATGTTTCATCACGCCCGTGAGATTCACGGTTGAGGATAATGTCTTCGCCATACGTCTTTTTATATGCTCGAACAATTGCCAATGCCAAGAATTCCTCTTCAGACAACATTAAAGAATTATCCGAATCATAGCTGACATCATTTATATTAAAGTTAAAGCGTTTAAATTTACCCTCTATTTCTGAATCGTCCAATAATCCATTCAATTCAATCCAATGCTGCTTTTCATCATCTGAAATATCTTCTACAAAATTCCTGACATCCCTCACCCATGACTTATAAGGATAAGGTCTGATAATGCCAATTTCCCTACCCATAATCAATTGATTGTAGATATAGGTTAAATCATCCAACAATACTGACCAGCTGATTCCGTCAATGATTAAATGGTGAACAACAAATACAAGATATGATTTACCTTCATGGCGGGTGAGACTAACATCCATCAGCCTATCGAAAACATCAAGAGAGTCATTTCCATCGAGAATAATCTTTTCAATGCATTCATCAAAATCGCCGGAAATTTTAATTTCATTTATTTCACAAATTCTTGAGTCCAACGGTAATATTTCCTGTACGGGCTCTCCATTTTCCATTTTAAATGATGCTCTCATCATGTCATGAACATTCGTCAATTCGTCAAAAGCCTTCTGCAGAATATTGATATCCAGATCGCTTTTAGATTCAAGGATGAACTCCTGAGTGTAATTGTTTCTCTTAATCTCATCAAAGTAATATTTCTGAATAGGAAGGAAATCCACTTTGCCTTCAACAGCAGGATAGGAAATCTCATCCACGTCCTTAACATTTTTAGCTATTAAATAAGGAGTTTTATAGTTTAAAATATCTTTTGGATTGCAAATGATACCTTCATTTTGAAGCAATGAAACGATACGAATAGCTTTAATCGAATCTCCGCCCAGATGATAGAAATTATCGTTTATTCCAATACGCCTGACATCCAAGACATCCTCCCAGATTTTAACTATTGACTTTTCAATGTCATTGCTAGGAGGCCTATATTTATTTTTGCTCACTTTAGGCATCGGCAATTTTTTAGTATCGATTTTTCCGTTACTGTTAATTGGAATATAATCGACCTGCATTATTGATGCCGGAATCATGTATGAAATCAGGGAAAGTTCCAAATCATTCAGCAATTTGTCTATATCAATGATCTTATCGGAGACTATGTAAGAGTACAATTGCGTCTTGTTTGGATTAGGTATGGTTACTGCATGATTGATGTCTTTATTTTTTTCAATCTGCTTGTTGACCTCATCAACTTCCACTCTCTGACCGTTAAGTTTAATCTGTGAGTCTATTCTTCCAAGGAAATGTACGTCCCCATCCTTTCCGAGAAATGCCAAATCTCCCGTACAGTACAGTTTGCCTTCACCAAAGGGATTGTCAATGAACACTTTGTCTGTCCGGTCAGGTTTTTTAAGATATCCATCAGATACCTGTTTTCCACCAATGCAAAGTTCTCCAGGAATGCCTATTGGAGACAACTGCCTTTCATTATTTAAGATATAAATTTGAGTATTAACGTTGGCTTTTCCAATAGTGACTTCATCTGAAGGAGGTATTTCCTTAAGACTGACAAATACCGTTGCTTCACAAGGGCCGTAAGCGTTGTACATGATTGGATGATAATTCTGACGAAGTTCCTTTACGAAGTTCTCTGTCAAAATCTCACCGATGAGTATTAACTGGCCCAGACTTTTCATTACCCTGTCAAAGTTAACAAGACCTAAAAACATCTTTAATTTGGCTGGAACAATGTTCAACATTGATTTTTGCCTTATAATGTTTTCAGGGATTTTTGTAAAGTCATAGTTTTCATTAATGACATAGAGATGCATTCCATACAATAAAGGGAAGAGCACTTCAAACAATGATGTGTCAAAGCCAATATTGGTTGTATGATAAAAGACTTCACAGCCCTTGCCTCCGAATCTGTCTTCGGCCGTGACCAGGAAGTTTTCCATGTTCCAATGGGTAATCTGCACCCCTTTAGGAACCCCTGTGGTACCGGAAGTGTGAAGTATGCATAAATAATCATCATGAGTGGATTCAATATCGCCATTATCGTAATCATATATGGATTCCTGCTCCATATTAACAATATCAACATCCTCTACGTCCAGTTCAATGTTGGTAAGAATTACCTTTGCATTGACCTGTTCAATGATATGATTTATCCTTTCTTTAGGAGAAAATGGGCTGACCGGAACATAAACGGCATTTAATTTAATAATACTCAAGAGGCCCACAACCGATTCTATGCTACGGTTGGCAATCAGTACGATATTGTCCTGTTTTTTAACACCACACTTATCTTTCAGGTAATTCGCAAGACTGTTAGTCCTTAAGTTCAGGTCAGTATAGGTCAGAGAGGTCTCGTCACTGGACAAAATGACTTTTTCAGGATATTTTTCCACTTGCTTTTTAAATGAAACAACTATAGGTTCATGTATGACATCCCTGTTGAAACCTGCCATTTTCATTATCATTTCTTCATGTGCAGGAGACAATATTTTTATATCCTTTACTTTTTTATCTATATTTCCACCAATGTTGTCGATTAAATAGATAAAATGTTCTAATACTTCGTTTATCTTATCGAAAGCATAAATGTCCTTATTGTAATCAAATTCAATTGTCAGGTCAGATTCACTGTTCTTTAATTTACATGTCAAATCGAATTTGGATTCGTCCCATTCCACTTCGTTTTCAAATCCATCAGCAGTATTCTGCAGGAATACAATATTGAACAATGGATTGTGGGAACTGCTTGTTGATACATTATGGTCTGCAATAATCTGGTCTATCGTATAATTCTGATTGGCAAATAAGCTTGATAATTCATCTTCAGTTTTAATTAGAGTTTCCTTTAAGGTATCTTCGCTGGATACTGACTGAATGAACGGCAAAGTATTTACAAACATTCCCATAGTACTTTGAACATCAGGGTGGGTTCTTCCGCTTGTTACAGTCCCAATCTGCACATTATCCTCATTGGTGTATTTATGGAGCAATATTACAAACTGGGAAAGGAGCAACTTGTAAATGGTCGTGTTGTTGTCCATGGCAAGCTTTTCTATGGCTTTTTTATCAAGACTGTAAGATATTTTCTCACCATTGAAAGTCTGAACCAACGGCCTGTTGAAATCAGCATAAATCATGCTTCCCGTATCTGAAACCACTTTGTTTTTCCAGTAATCAGCTTCAATAGCCTGCTGTTTTTTAACCCAGAATGTATAGTCCTTATATTGGATTCTTTCCGGATAGATTGGCCTGCCATAATAAGCGTCCCTGATTTTATTGTACAATATGTCATTACTGATTTGGTCTCCCAGAATATGGTGCATATCCCTGAATACATAACATTCCCCTTTGTATTCCAGAACCTTTATTCTAAGGAGAGGTTCATCTTCAAGATTAAACGGGCAAACATAACTGTAGAGCACTTCATCAATATCTGCATCATCATCCAGTTTAACAAAATCTACCTTAATGTCTCTTCTTTCATGGATTTTTTGGATGTATTCTCCATTTTCCACATGCAATGAGGTTCTGAGTATCTCCTCAATGGCAATCACTTTGTTGATTGCATTTTCCAGCCGGTCAACATCCACAGGCTTTTTGAATTTGCGAAGATTCGGCAGATTGTAGTTGGTTAAAGTCGGATCTTTACGATAAAGAACATATAATCTCTTCTGTTGGGAGGACATTGGATACTTATTGGAGCTTACAGGTTTAATTTTTTCTATTTCACTGACTGGAGAGTTATTTTCCAGTAATGATGAAATTTCCCTTATTGTAGGATGATCCATCAAATCAGTGTGCTTCAGCAATACATCGAACTTATGGTAGATGTCCGAATTCAGTTTCATCAACGTTAAAGATGTAAACCCCAATTTAAACAGATTATCCGTAACACCAAAATCCCTGAAGTCCAGAATATCACAGCAGAAATCATACAGAGTTTTTTCGAAATCATTTGCAGGATTTACATTTTCTGTTTCGAATTTTGGTTTAGGGAAACGTTTTCTATCAATTTTACCGCTGGTGGTTTCGGGAAATTCATCCAGCTGGATAAAAAACGTCGGAACCATATATGACGAAAGTATGTTGGCCAGGTAATTTCTCAAGTCTTCGATATCTATTTCTGACTTGGCAGTGAAATATGCGCACAAATGCTTTTCGCTGTTCAATTCCTGAATCATGACAACAACATTCTTGATATCATCATATTTCAGGATAACCTGTTCGATTTCCTCAGGTTCTACCCTTTGGCCCCTTAACTTAATTTGATTGTCAATTCTTCCCTTAATGACTATTTCATTTGACGGAAGCTGAATAGCATTGTCTCCAGACTTATAATAAGGTACGCCATTGATTGTGACAAATACCTCTTTTGTTTTCTCATCCATCTTATAGTAACCTTTACTGACACCAAGTCCTCCGATATAGAGTTCCCCAATAACTCCATAAGGCAGTAATTTAGCGTCAATGTCACGAACATCAGTGATAAAATTCAGCAGCGGCTTTCCGTTGGTAATGTAGTCAGGATTGATAATCTTTTTTGAATTTGAAGTCAGGCTTGTTTCCAAAGGCCCGTAACCGTTATAGACAACTATATCCGCATTCTTTTTAATTGAATCATAGACATTCCTTGTAAATGGCTCTCCTCCACAGCCAACACCGACGAACCTGTTCAGTGCCTGGCAGAATTCAGGAACCTGTAGGTATGACAGAAGCCTTGAAGGAGTCAGGTTAACGAATTCAGGTTCAGTATCTTCAATTAAACGGGCCAGCAATACAATATCCTGGATTTCATCATCATTTGCAAATATTAATTCCATGTCATTGGTCAAAGCAACCAGAATATCCTCTTCTGAAATGTCAAAGGCAATTGAAGAGATTGACAGTAGTTTTTTATAATTTGTCTTGATGTGGACGGTTGTCAAGTTAGATATTCCGCAGTGAGTTGAAATAACACCCTTAGGCTTACCTGTAGATCCTGATGTGTATAAAAGGAATATAGGGGCATCCGGCTTTAAGTCAACCTCCGGAAAACTGGCATCCCCTTCACTTATTAAATCATCGGGATTTATTGCATCCTCAATATCCTCATATGTGACGATATATTTCGAATCACTGTTTTCCTTAATGTAACTCATTTTTTCGTCAGTAAAATTAGCATCCAAAGGAATTGCAACACAACCCGCCTTAATAATTCCTAAAAATGTTGTGATGAGAGTTTTATTACGTTCAAGCAGAAATGCAATTGAACTTCCTTCCTTGAATCCTCTCTTAATTAATGCATTGGCAATTCTATTTGCCTCATCGTTAATCTCCTTAAATGTATATTTTTTACCGCAATTTATTAAAGCAATCTTATCAGGAGTCTTATTGGCCTGTTTTTCCAGCAATTCATTGATTAGAGGATTTCTTTTCAGTTTGAACTTAGGGACAGGCTCTTCTTTCCTGAGCGCAATATCACTGATTTTAAGCTTATCAATTCCACAATCAGCGAATTGAGTGATAACCTTATTGATGCTTCTTAAAAATGACCTCATATAGGAAGTGGTGTATTTGTTTGAATCGAACCTTATTTTTAATGAATTTTCACCAACGAATAAATTGACACCTTCTTCCCCAGCATCAGCATCATCGAAATGGATGTTGAAAAAAGTTTCTCCATCAGCGATATCTGGCTGATTTAAGTATTTCCGGACAGTAACAATATACTCCGACACGGTTTTATCCCTATCTTCATCATTGAACATTAAAAGAGAATCATCAACTCCAATGAAAATTTCCGTAGAGTTGACATACTTCGTCAATGTTATGCATGCTGCGGCCATAATTATCAAATCAAAATCGTTATCAGCACACAATTCATCAATTAAGTGTTTATTTAACGGTATGCTTTCATAAACAATATTCACATCATCATTATTTTTATTAAATGGCAAAAAAGTTGGTTCAAATTCATTCATATTAGTAGTTTTATCCTATGCATTAATAAAATATTACATTTTAAAAAAAATTGAAAGATTAACATACAAAACAGAAATTAAAAACAAAGACAACTAAAAAGATAATGACACCAAATTTTCGTGCAAAAATAATTAAGTATATATAACAAGAAAAACAAAATAATTAAATGATATTTATGAGGGCCCGTAGCCTAGCTGGATAGGGCGTCGGACTTCTAATCCGAAGACCCCGGGTTCAAATCCCGGCGGGTCCGCTTTCATAAAAACTACTTTTTTTAATGAAATTTTCAGAATAATAAATACTTTATGGGCTTGTAGCCTAGTCTGGAAGGGCGTAAGACTCCTAATCTTAAGATCGAGGGTTCAAATCCCTCCAAGTCCGTTTAAAAATTATCCAAAGTTACGACTTTGGGCTTTTTTTCTTCTATTTTTGGCAAATCAAATTTGATTTCACCATATTTGCCGCCCCCACCAGGTATGATATCAATGGTGTTATCTCTAAAAGCTTCGATTGCCTTTGACACCTTCAAGTCAAATTTCTCGATTTCACTGATATCTGAATTGATCAATACATTAATCTCATTGCCGAAAGCGTCAATTAACTTTTGCCAGATGTTTTGAACAGTCTTTGTTGTAACTCCCTTATCATAAACAGTTGAAATCAGTTCTGCTAAAGGCATCAGATGAACGTATGGCGGTCTGAAGTCCGGATGATGAGCTTTATCAAAATCAGAAATTTCAGAGATTCTAAAGTCAACACCCTTTTTAATTCTTCCTCCGCACTCGCATTTCATTTTGTTATTCTTGGCAATTTCGGGATTGACCAACTTGAAGCATTTGGTACATGCAGTCATGTGATATTTTCCCAGGTTCGGAACAAGACCATAGTTTGCTTTAATATTCGAATGTTTAATCGCATGTTTTATGGATGAAAATGAAATATCTTGAAGCTCAATTTGATTAAATTCACGACCCAATCTATGGGGCCATGGGGAATGTGCATCTGAATTTGACAAAAATGTAAAGCCCTTCAGTTCATCGACCGTATCAGCCATATTCGTGTCTGCAGATAAACCCAGCTCAACAAAGTCAACCTTCTTTTCATAGCAGTCGTAAATGCTGTCAAAGGATTTATACATTCCCGTCCATGGAGTAAATGCATGGGCCGGACCTATTAAGCAGTCATATTGGCGAACCAATTCTAATATTTCAGCTCCGTTTAAATTGGTCTTTGGTCTTCCATCCACATTCTTATTTTTTGAGGGTAATTTTTGAGATATTTCTCTTGCAATATCGATATCCGGAATGATGATTAAGTGATGAATCTTGTTTTTTCCTTCAATTTCTGTTGTTATGACAAAATCGGCATCATCTGTTGAATAGATTCCATCACCTGAATTAACAGTATTTTCTTCAATAATATCCAACCATTTGGGATGAAGCCCATCACCAGTACCTAAAAGGCTTAAACCCTTAAGTTTGGCCTTAGGAGCAATATTGTTAATAAGCATATCTTTTGATGATGCCATTGAAAAACAGCTGTGAATATGAAAATCTGCATTGACCAACATAATAGTTAATATTAAATTGATTCATTAAAAATTTTTTCAAAGTCATGTAGTGACACTTTTTCATTATCCTTTTTTAAATCAGCGTTTAAATCATCACCGATTGAAGGGTCAAAATCCTTTAAAAAGAGATTAACCTTTGAAATCAAATCAATTATCTCCTCACGGGTGGTCGGATAGGCCAGTTTCAAAACAGGGATATCCATTTGACTTACAATACTTACTGCAAGTGAATGGGCATTATTGCAGCCGTTACCGCAAAATAAGATCAGCTCATTTAAAACATCATACATTCGAGTATAATTGGCCGATCTTCTGCCCAAAATAATTGCAGCATCAGCCTTATCAAGCAAGGGTGCCAAAAGAGAAATCCTACCCCTAACGCCTGAAGGAGTTTCACTGGACATATTAACCTTGAAATCCGGATTTAAATTGACTTCATTATCATATCGGGAAAAATTAGTCGGAGACAAATAAGTATGTCCGTTTTTTTCAATAAAGGGCACAACAATCATTGCACCATCGGGAATAACAATAATATTCATAAAAAAAATAAAAATTGGATAATTATCCAATATATCTTAAATCATCTGCGTTTCCTGCATTAGCACGATTAATTAAATCCTGTTCCATTTGTTGAGCTTTAGCCAACATTTGTCTGGTTTCTTCAGCTCTTTCATCAAGTTTTTCTGTGTTAATTTCGAAATTAAGTAATTCAGCTAATTTCAATAAAACGCCTTCTGCAGATTCTGCATCAATAAAGTAACCTGGGGTTTCACCCATTAGACAAGCCCCATATATTCCTTTACGCATACCTAAACCTAAAAACAAACCGGAAGCACCGACAATTCCACCATCGTTGGATCTCATCTCAACTCCGACTTCTTTTAAAAGTTCTATGTGAGCTTCATCACTGGCTGCTCCTAAAACTCTTGGATTTTCAATAGGCTGACCTGTAGGCACACCACCTAAAGTGAAAATTCTAGAGATGTTGTAAGGTTCTAAAAATTCCAGGATTTCACTGCAAACAATATACTGGCCGTCCGGAGATAATGATTGAGTATTTCCTCCGATTATAATTACATCCTGATTTTCTTCACCCAAATCACGGATATAATATAACTCATTAATCATGTTTTCAATCATACCGTCCTCACCGACCAAAACCTGTGGCGGGAAGGTTGGAGAATAGATTTCAGCAAATTTTGTTGCACCAAGCTCATCAATCATATGATCTGCAACTAATTTACCCACATGACCAACACCAGGTAATGCTTCAATAAAAATAGGATTATCTAATTCTACTTCTTCTAAAATAGTAATTTCAGCGGCTTTCATTTTTACCCCTTAATTCTTTTTTTAATATACGGCGATACTTACCGTATTTATCCTCAATAGAAAATTTTGGAGGATAAATAACTTTAAGTTCCCCTTCACATTTAGGGCATTTATCCTCTAAAGTATAAATTCCACAATCTGGACATTTATGCATTTTCATACTCATAAGAATCTAATCATCTAACTCTCTTAAAAATGAACCGTTTCCTTCAGATTCTTCGACAATAGCAATACATCTGTCAGCAGCAGCTTTAAGTGCTTTTTCAGCAAGCAAATAATCTGTTGATTTGACAGTGATTCTGTATCTTGGAGCACCGACACATTGGACCTTGATTTCTTCTTCTTCATCACCATTATCTTCAGCAGCCTTGAGGGCATCGATAATGATTTCAACTCCATTAGGAACGAAAGTTTCTATATCAACGTAACCGTTAATGTGAACTTCAGGAGGGGTGATATTTTTTTGAGCTATTTCTGTAATAGCATCAGCCCAATCTTGAGGTATTCCTTCTTCAGTTAAAGATTCAGCTCCTTCATCAGCAGCGGTTTCAAAAGCACCGTAGATATCACCGAAGATATCCATGAGCTCATAACCGACTTCATCGTAAGCTTCATCCAAATCTTTATCTAAGGATTTAGCAGACAATTCCAAGAATTTTTCTGCTTTCTGTTCAATTTTCCAATGTTGGATTTTTTTAGTTCTTTGATCTTCACGGATTCTTTTTAAAGAAGCATCAACATGTCCTTTTTTAGGGTTTACTCTGAGAACACGACATACAATCTTTTGATTTTCTCTAACGTGATCCCTAATATTTTTTACCCAACCAGCAGAAACTTCAGAAATATGAATGAAAGCTTCTTTGCCCGGATATTCTTCTAATTTAGCGAATGCACCATAATTAAGAACTTTGTAAACGGTACCTACAATAAGTTCTCCTTCATCTGGCCATTCTTGACTTTTTCTTACCATGAAAATCACCCCAAAAACAAGTAAAATTTAAAAAATAGTTAAAAATAAGTTAAAAACTAAAAAATTTAGTTTAAAACTTTTTCGATGTGTGCTGTAATTTTAGCTTTAGCACCACGAGATTTAACAAGAGTTTTACCACAAATAATACATTTAACGTCAGAAGCTGCACGATCAAAGATTATTTGTTCATTGTCACAATCTAAACATTTAACTTTTAAAAAGTTTCCTCTACCTTTACTAACCATGTTAACCACCTATTTTGCTACAAATTCAGGTTTTCCTGTTCTGAAAGATTGTTTAATGTGAGATTTACCACATTCTTTACATTTAGCTCTTAAGTCTAATTTTTTAACTGGTTTGTTTCCAGCAGGTAAAGGCCTTGGATAACCTCTGTAACCAGCAGTAACACGTCTGAATTGTCTTTGTCCCCAAGTTAACTCACTAGCTTTTCTTTTTTTAGCTGTGTGGAGTTCATGAATTGTATGTTTTTTACAATGTGGACAATATGTTCTTTTTTCTTTTGGTATTTTCATTTTTCCACCATTATTTCCTTTATTTTTTTATTTTAATACGCACTGAAAAGTGCTTAATTAAATAGTCATTATAAATCTAATTGCAAATTTATCTAAGCTCGATTATTATCAAAAGACGTTAGAGATAAAAACTGCATAGTAACCGTTTATGTCTACAAACAGCAAAAATCCAAATTATAATAAATAATTTTTTAATATTACAAATAGATATGAGATATAGTTATATTATTAAGAGTATTTAAAGTTATGCTATATTTTAACAAAACGGGCTTTTCTATTTTTTACAAAAATATTTGCATTAATTTTTGGCAGGGTCACAATGTCCTGTGATCTGAACGGACCATAGACTTTTTCATCAATGCCTATAATGGAATCAACCTCATCCAAAACCAGAATAGTGACGATTTCAGATTCCCTAGTCCTTTTTGGAACATCCAAATCAATGAACTGGTCATCATTGTCCAAGATTTCAATATCATCGAAATCACCAGTCTTGTTTGAAATGTCTTTTTTGACTTCGGGAGCTTTTGGCTTGGAAATCTGCTTTTCGATAGGTTCCCTTTTCTCATCTGTGATAACTTTGGCTTTAGATATTTCATCAATCCTGTCTAAAACCTCATCACCGGATTTTACAGAAGCATCATCACTTGGTTTTTCTTCATCAGAACCTAAAGACTCATCAGCCTTGTCCAAAATATCATCAACAGCTTTATTATCATCCATTGCAGCATCAGCAATGTCGCTTAGGGAGTTGGAAGTAACTTCTGGAGTTTCCTCCTCATCAATGTCTTCAACATCATCGGAAGGTGCTTTAGTTATTTCCTGACCTGAAAGGTTTAATCTGTGGTTTTTCAGCGTTTCGATTATTGAAAAATAGAAAGTTTCCTCTTCCGGAGTCAGGTTAAGGGGCATTGAATCGACCAAGTCAAATTCCTGCTTTCCTGAAAAAAGATGATATGACCTGTTCATGTTCAAGACGGCAGCATTTGTAATTTTATGCTCACGTCTTTCGCAAATTTCAGTTGCTATTCTTCTAGCCTCGTTTAAAGTATTGTAAACATCAGAAAATGGATCATCAATAGCGGATTGTTTCAATTCATTAATATACTTGTGAATATCATCATAAAAAGTTTCTTCAACATGAGCTAATGTACCATTATCACGTTCTTTTTTCTGAATTTTACGTAACTGTTGATATAAATCCACTTATTATCATCTCTGATGGTTTTTAAAAAGAAAAATAAGAAAAAACAAATGAGTTTAATCATCTGTTTCTAATCTTGGAGCAAGCAAGAAACTAAGCTTACCATCACCGGTAACCATCGTTAAAGTTAAACTTAATGGCATGTCAGTACCTAAACTAATTTCAGCTTCCTCTGAAAATTTATCTGCTTTGAGCATTTCTCTGATTTTATCTAAAGAGAACAATGCTTTTTCATGCTCAGTAATGTTTTCGCCATGGAGATATTTGATACTTGCATCACCGAATTCACCATCTGCAGATGCAATGAAGTAATCTTCATCAACTTCCAAAGCAATTTTATCTGAGAATATTTCTATATCGTTGATTGAATCTTTTAAGATAGAGAAACGAACTTTAAATGAAGTTGGATGATTAATTTGAGGAGGAGTAGGATTATCATACTCAATATCAATTAATCTTATTTTGAATGTCCTTGTTGCATCTCCTTCGAAAGTAATGATGAAATTACCTTCATCAACAGACATTAAAACTCTATCTTGAGATTTAGCCCTTTTAAGAACCCTCATAAATTCATCAGTATCTATGTTGATTTTTTCAGGAACATCACAAATATATTCATCAAATAAACTAGATTTGAGCTCTAAATGAACAAATGTTATGTGACTACGGTCTAAGGCATCTAATCTCATACCTTCACTGTCAGTTTGTATTTGAACTTCATCAACGATTGATGAAATTGCATCAAAACTGGTTTTTAAAATACTAGAATCACTTAATTCAGCTTTAAACATAAATAATCCTCTAATTTTTAATCATTAAAAATTTCGAATAATATTAAATATTATGTCAATAATGTATTATAAATATTTCTTATCCCATGCATGCATTTTTCATATCGGACACATATTTCTTTAATTCATCCGAAGCATCCTCACCATATTTTTCAATGATTTTAACTATTGCACTTCCAACAATTACACCATCGGATATTTTAGAGATGTCTGATGCCTGTTCAGGTGTGTTAATACCAAATCCAACAGCAACCGGCAAATCAGTGACGTCACGAATATCGGATATTATTGCATTTAAATCCGTTTTTATTTCTGAACGCATTCCGGTTACACCCAATGATGAAACGACATAAATAAATCCTGTTGCATCAGCTGCAATCTTTTGAATTCTTTCTTTTGAGGTAGGTGCAATAAGTGAAATTACGTCAACGTCATTTCGAGCTGCAATATCTGCAATTTCTCCCTTTTCTTCGTAAGGCAAGTCCGGTGAGATGATTCCGTCAATACCATATTCACTGCATTTTTTAAAGAATTTTTCATACCCATAGAAAAATACGGGATTGATATAAGTCAAAAAGACCAATGGAATGTCAGTTTTTTGGCGAACCTCTTTAACGATTTCAAAAACATCATCGGTTGTTGTATTGTGCTTTAATGCACGTACATTGGCATCCTGAATAACAACGCCTTCAGCCATAGGATCAGAAAATGGTATTCCAATTTCTATCAAATCACAGCCTGCCTCTTCCATAGCTAAAATATATTCTACAGTTTTTTCAATAGTCGGATCCCCTGCAGTTAAAAATCCGATAAATGCTGTTCCGTTTTTAAATGCGTTTGGTATTCTACTCACCTAAATCAACTCCCCTATAGTCAGCTATAGATTTAACATCTTTATCTCCTCTTCCAGATAAACAGACAATTATAATATCGTCCTTATCCATTTCAGGTGCGATTTTCATTGCATGGGCCACTGCATGAGCACTCTCAATAGCGGGAATGATACCTTCCATTTTTGAGAGGTATTCAAATGCTTCCACCGCTTCCTCATCGTTGATTGGAACATATTTGGCTCTGCCGGAATCTCTTAAATATGCATGTTCCGGTCCAACGCCCGGATAATCAAGACCTGCAGATATTGAATAAACCGGAGCAATCTGGCCGTATTCTCCTTGATTGAATATTGATTTCATACCATGAAATATACCAATTTGTCCATTGGTTAATGCTGCAGCATTATATGGAGTATCAACTCCTTTTCCCCCAGCTTCACATCCAATCAATTCAACCTCTTCATCATCGATGAAATTGAAGAATGCCCCCATAGCATTACTTCCACCACCGACACAGGCAACTACAGCCGTCGGCAGTTTTCCTTCTTTTTCAAGGATTTGCTGACGTGCTTCAGCACTTATTACAGCCTGGAAATCCCTTACAATTTGCGGGAATGGATGAGGTCCCATTGTTGAACCGATAACATAATTTGTAGTATGAACATTAGCAATCCAATCTCTGAATGCGTCATTAACTGCATCCTTTAGAGTTTTTGTTCCGGATTTGACTGAGTGCACTTTTGCTCCCAGCAATTCCATCCTATAAACATTTAAAGCCTGTCTTTTTGTGTCGACTTCTCCCATAAAGACTTCACATTCTATATCCAAAAGGGCTGCTGCGGTTGCAGTTGCCACCCCATGCTGTCCAGCACCAGTTTCTGCAATCACTCTGGTTTTACCCATTTTTTTAGCAAGCAATACCTGCCCTAAAACATTATTTATTTTATGTGCACCAGTATGGTTTAAATCTTCACGTTTTAAATATATCTTTGCTCCGCCCAAATCTTCAGTCATTCTTTTTGCATAATATAATAATGATGGCCTTCCTGCATATTCTTTCAATAACGTATTCAATTCATCAACGAAATCCGGATCGTTCATGAAATGCTTGTACTGCTCTTCCAAGTAAATCAGTTCGTTCATTAGAGTTTCTGATATGTATTGACCACCATATTCACCATATCTTCCATTAGTCATTTATTGCCTCCATGACTTTTTTAATTTTTAATTCATCTTTATAACCGTCAGTTTCTACGCTGCTGCTTAAATCAACAGCATAAGGGTCGAATTCATGAATGGCCTGGGAAATATTTTGAGAATTTAATCCTCCAGCCAAAAAGAATTCTTTTTTTAAATCTTTTCTTATCAGTCGCCAGTCAAAGGTTTTTCCACTGCCTTTTCCACTGTCAAGCAACAGATAATCTGCAGCCGAATTGTCATATTCCAACAAGTCCTTTTCGCTGTCCATTTCAATTGCATTAATGATTTTTAGTTGATAGTCAGATTTCTGCTTCAATTTCTCTATATATTCTTCACTTTCATTGCCGTGGAGTTGTGCAATGTCAATTATTCCCAAATCATATGATTCAAGAATTTCATCAATATCAGCATCGACAAAAACACCTACAGATTGAATAGAAGAATCCAAATTTTGCCTCATTTGTTTTGCCAAATCATAACTGACCTTTCTTTTAGATTCTGCAAATACAAATCCAATATAATCAGGCTTATATTTATTTACTATTTCTATATCTTCCAATCTTTTCAGTCCGCAGATTTTGATTTTAGCCATTTTTCAACTCCGAAATCATAGCTTTTTTATCATCACTTTTCATTAAAGTTTCGCCTATTAAAACTGCATCAACATTATTTTCTTTTAATCTGGCGATATCTTCTTTTGTTTTAATGCCACTTTCTGAAATAAAAACAATATCCTCACCGACACATCTACGTAGGTTAATACTATTTTCTATATCCACACTAAAATCAGTCAGGTCACGATTGTTAACGCCGATGATTTCAGCGCCGACACTCAATGCCTTCATGATTTCTGTTGAATCATGGACTTCAACAATTGCAGACAAACCTAAAGAATGGGCCAAGTCCAGATATTTCTTTAAATCCACAATGTCCAATATTGCAACAATCAATAGAACTGCTGAAGCGCCCAAATATTTGGCCTGATAAATCATGTATTCATCAACAACAAAATCCTTTCTTAAAATAGGTAAGGAAACATTTTTAGCTATTTCTTTTAGATAATCATCATCGCCCTTAAAAAAATAAGGTTCGGTTAAAACGGATATCGCTGATGCACCTGCTTCCTCATAGTCCTTTGCAATCTGGAGGTAATCAAAATCCTCACTGATTAAGCCTTTTGAAGGAGAAGCTTTTTTTACCTCTGCAATAATAGAGATATCATCACCTTGAAGGGCTTTTTTAAATGGAAACTCCTCATCAATTTCCAAATATGATATTTCTCTTTTCAAATCATCAAGAGGAATAATGGATTTTTCCAAATCAATTCTTTCTTTCGTTCTTTCAACTATTTCATCCAACATAAAAATCAACTGTTTGTAAATTCAATAAATTTTTCAAGCTGTTTAAGAGCCTTACCGGAATCTATTATTTCCTCAGCCAGTTTAACACCATCATTAAATGATTCAACGGCACCTGCAACAAATAATCCTGCGGCAGAATTTAAAACAACAGCATTTCTTTTAGGTCCTTTCTGACCATTGAGAATATCAAGGGTGATTTGAGCATTTTCTTTTGGATCGCCTCCAACCAAATCTTCTTTCAAGCATTTTTCAAAACCGAAATCACTTGGATCAATTTCATAGGATTTGGTTTTTCCATCCCTAATTTCACAGACGAATGTTTTATCACTTGCAGATATTTCGTCCATTCCATCCTCACCATAAACGGATAATGCTGATTTAACACCGAGATTATTTAATACTTTTGCCAAAGGTTCTACTAATTCTTTATCATAAACTCCCAAGACCTGCATTGTTGCACCGGCAGGATTGGTTAAAGGACCCAGAATATTAAATATGGTTCTTATTGCAAGCTCTTTTCTGACACTGGCAACATATTTCATTGCAATATGATAATTTTGAGCAAAGAGGAAGCAAATATTATTTTCCTTTAAGCATCGAAGGCTTTTTTCAGGTTCAATCTGTATATTGACGCCCAGTTCCTCCAATACGTCAGCAGCCCCACATTTGCTTGATGCGGACCGGTTTCCATGTTTTGCAACAGGGACACCTGCAGCTGAAATGACAATTGAAGAAGTGGTTGAAATATTGAATGTATTGGATCCGTCACCACCGGTTCCAACGATTTCCAGAGCTTCAACATCATTTAATAACCTTACACAGTGATTTCTCATGGCTTCAGCAGAAGCGGTGATTTCATCAATCGTTTCACCTTTCATAGACATTGCAGTCAAATAGGAACTCATCTGGACTTCACTTGCCTCACCGCTCATTATTTCATCCATTGTCTGATATGCCTCATCATATGTTAAGTCTTCCTTTCTTGAAACTTTCAAAATAGCTTCCCTAATCATTTAAATACCCTCACAAAAATTCTTGATAATTGTTAAACCGTCCGGCGTTAAAATTGATTCCGGATGGAATTGTAATCCATAAACATCATATTTTTTATGTTTAACGGCCATTATCTCATTATCATCACATGCCTTTGAAATAACCTCCAGTTCATCAGGCAAGGTTGATTCAACCAGACTTAAAGAATGATAACGGCCTACAGTAATTTTAGAATCCAGCCCTTTAAAGAGTCTGTTGTCTGAAACATCAATTATGGATGATTTGCCATGCATTAATCTATTTGCATGAGATACAACACCTCCAAAGGCAACACAAATTGATTGATGGCCCAAACATACTCCCAAAATTGGAATTTTACCTGCAAATTCACGGACAACGTCAATGCAAATTCCAGCATTTTCAGGCTTTCCCGGACCCGGAGATAAAACAATCGCTTGCGGATTCAAGGATTTGATTTCATCCAAAGTAATCTTATCATTTCTAAAAACCTCAATATCAGGATTTATCTCACCAATCAACTGATATAAATTATATGCAAAACTGTCATAGTTATCTATTAAAAGAATCATTCCAATCCCCCATCTGCAATTTTTAATGCATTAATGACTGCTGCGGCCTTATTCATGCATTCATCAAACTCATTATCCGGAACGCTATCGGCAACTATTCCTGCACCTGAACGGATAAATACCTTGTTGTTACGTGCAAAAGCTATTCTTATTGAAATGCAGGTATCCAAATTTCCACTCAAGTCAATATAGCCAATGGCTCCACCATAAATACCTCTTTTATTGTTTTCAAGTTCATTAATAATCTCACAGGCTCTGATTTTTGGAGCTCCGGATAGGGTTCCTGCAGGTAAAATTGAATCAAGGGCAACCAAGGAATCCAAGTCGCTTCTAAGAATTCCGCTTACGGTAGATCCAATATGCATCACATGAGAAAACCTTTCAATTGATAGATATTTATCAACGGAGACAGAACCTATTTCAGCAATTCTTCCAATGTCATTTCGTCCCAAATCAACAAGCATGTTATGTTCGGCCAGCTCCTTTTCATCAGCCAACAAATCATTTTCCAATTCCAAATCCTCTTTTTCTGTTTTTCCACGAGGTCTTGTTCCTGCAAGTGGAAAAGTGTATAATTTTTTATCGTTTACCTTTACAAGAGTTTCAGGAGAGGCTCCTGCAATTTCAATGTCATTGCTTGAAAAATAAAACATGTAAGGGGACGGATTGGTTGTTCTTAAAACCCTATATGTATCAAAGAGGCTTCCTTCGATTTCAGCTTCAATCCTATTGGACAAAACGACCTGAAATATGTCTCCCTGGCGAATATACTCTTTGGCCCTGACAACCATATCACCATATTCTTCACGGGAAAATGCGGGCTTAAAATCAGATTTTAATTTTAACGGCATGATTTCTGATTTTTCACCGTTAATGATTAAATCGGCAATTTCTTTTAACTCTTTACATGCATTTTTGTAGTTATTTTCAATGTCATCCATTTTCATGTTAACGATGATAATGATTTTCTGGCGAAAATTGTCGAATGCGATTACCTTATCAAAAAGCATTATGTCAATGTCTTTAAACTGATCCTGGTTTTCAGCATCCAAATTCAGAGAGCTTTCAGCATATTTAATGTAATCATAAGCAAAATAACCTACAAAACCCCCAGTAAATGGAGGTAAATTATCCAATTTTGGAGATTTATTCTTTTTTATCAGGCCCCTGATTATTTCACTGGGATTATCCGTATTTAATGTAACGACATCGTCAGTTAATTTTGTAAAATTGCAATCACCTTTGATTTGGACGACACCGTCCTGACAGGTAAATTCCAATAACGGATTGAAACCTAAAAAGCTGTATCTTCCCCAATTTTCAGAATCCTCAATACTTTCAAGCATGTAACAGTGTTTACTTATTCCTTTTAAAATTCTCAATACCTCTATGGGCGTAGCTATATCTGAAAATAACTCATAAGCTACAGGTATTCTTTTATATTCATCATTTTTAGAAATTTCTTTTATGTCTTTTAAACTTGGGGAAAACATTTTATCACAATTATATTTTTTTGTATATAATTATTAGATTAATGTACTATTTAAAACCTTGTAGTACATTTTTGTACATTATAAAATAATTCAAAAAATAAAGAAAAGATTAATTAATCTTATCCTGTTCACGATTAAAGTCGATGACTATCTTTTTAATCTCACGGGATTCAAGATAAGGGAGATTTTCCTTTAATTCAGATTCCAAACTCTTATTCATTTCAAGTCTTTTTTGAGCATATTCCTCCTCGGACAATGAGGATTTATACTCCCTATTCAAATTTGAATATTTTGTAATTAACGGCTGTATAATAGTTACAATATCCTTATCCAGCTGGTCATTAATCTCTTTTCTTTTTTTAACATCTTCTATAAAACCAACTAACGTTATAAAAAATCCCAAAACCGTGACTGTTAATGCAGGGACAAGATATGTCTTATCACCAATGAAAAATACGGATAAGAAAATCCCGACAAATATTAATAAAATCCCTATTTTTTTTAAATTCATGAATATCTACCTTTTATTGATATATTTCCATTCCTGACGTATTGATATAATTATTAAATAAAGTGATACAATAGCTAAAATAGAAAATAAGACTATGAAAATGTCATTTGTAAAAATTAAATTTCCTGTATCTATATGGACCAAAATTTCCGCAAGCAAATTATTGAGGAAATGTGCGAAAATGCAGGTTAAAATATTTTTGGTTTTAAGATAAATTATACACATGCACACACCAAATACAAAAGCGGAAATAACGCTGCCGTAACCGTGAAGCGCTCCAAACAATATTGAAGTGATTACAATTGCAAATGAGGTTGGAACAAGATATTTAAGCCTGTTTAAAAACACACCCCTAAACGTCAGTTCCTCACATACAGGTGAAATTATCACTGTTGAAATTAAAGCTCCGGCACCTGCAAGAGAATTGACTCCTACAATTGAAAATAGGGGAGCGTAAATAAATTGTTTAAATCCCGGAATAGCGTCCAGTGCAAATATTGATAAGTATAACATCCCATAAGAAAAGAAAACATTGACAAGAACTATTATAAAAATTGATTTAAATGACATTTTTGAAAAAATATTATTCAAATCATGCTTAAATTCATCACCGAAAAACCTTAACCTATATACAAAATATAATATAAGTCCAACATATATCCAATCTTTACTAACAGGATAGCCCAATATGTCAAAAAGTAAAACTACACCTATTAAAGCAAGTGAAACTATTAACACTTCAAAAATAGTAATTTTTCTAAGACTATCATGTATGGAAGACATATTAAATGATATGAATATATTAATATAAAAAATAATAAGATGGAAGTAAAAAATAATTAACTTCCTATTGTATAAATTAATCCTTGACAACGGTCTTTGAACAATGATATATAAGGAGCTACTAAAAAGAACATCACAAAGTTAAAAATAATAGTTCCAATTAAACTGACCACACCGACACCGCTTCCAGAAATGCTTAATGTTGCAACACCCAATATGCCGAAAATGAAACTAATTACCAATGTTGCTACAAAAACAATTGCCAGCGAAATCAATGCTATCCCAATATAAGTTAAAATGAATCTGAGATATCCGATTGAACCCATGATATCAATTATATCTGAAAATGCAAATGCCGCAGATATAGAATCATCATTTGCAGCCATATTAGGTACAGCCAAATAAGCAACCAACATACAAATTATCATCAAAATGATGCCTATTATTAGCAATATCCAATTAACTGATCCATTCATTGCTGAAATAGCTATAATAATAAACGGAATAATCAAATAAGCCAAATAAACTACAATATATCTTAAACCATCGATAAACATCTTTTTAAATTCGCCAAATTCCGGAGGCTCATCTTCTCCATTAATCATGCTTTGAGTAGACATTTTAATAACCCTATAACCATATCCATAAACAAAGATTAATGGAATTATTAAAATGCTGAAAAGAGATAAAACTCCCAGTATCAGAAGAATAGTAATCTTTTTTGATGCAAATTCAAAAGAATCTTTATATAAATCTAAAATCATTCTTCATTGCCCCCATCTATAATAAAAACATCTTCAATACTTTCCTGACCCAATATTTTTGTAATTCGATAGGCCAATAATAAAGAAGGATTATATCTAGCATTTTCCAAAGCATTAATGGTTTGACGAGTGACTCCGGCCTCATCGGCCAATTCCTGTTGAGTTAAGCCTTTTAAATGGCGAAATTCACGAATTTTTGTTTCCAAATTATCACCCATTGTATCCATTAACAACTAAATGTTAACCTTTAATATAATATATTTTTGATATGTATATAAATATTATTACAGAATATTAAATTTGATAGTGACAATCGAAAAAAAATTTAAAAAAAGTAAACATTGTTGAAATTTGAATTTAATTATATGATACATTAAACTATTATAATAGACCTTTCAAAATATATTAGTATATAATAAATTAATGAGATGATAAAAAATGGCTATACACCCAATTGAATTTAGGTATGGTACTCCCGAAATGAAAAAGATTTGGGAAGAAGAAAATAAATTACAGAGAATGTTAGACATTGAATCAGCACTTGCACAGGCAGAAGGAGAATTAGGAATAATCCCTCAGGAAGTGGCTGATGAAATCGCAAGGAAAGCCAATACAGATTACGTTAAATTAGAAAGAGTTAAAGCTATAGAAGCTGAGACCAACCACGATATTGCAGCATTATCAAAAGGAATTACTGAAGTTTGTGAAAATGGTGCTGGAGAATATGTTCACTTCGGTGCAACATCCAATGATATCGTAGACAGTTCAAACTCATTACTTATCCGTGACTCAATTGATGTTTTGGAAGAAAAATTAGAAAGATTAACCAAAATAATGCTTGACTTGGCCAGTGAAAATAAAATGAAAGTTTGTATTGGACGTACACACGGACAGCATGCACTTCCAACAACCTACGGAATGAAATTTGCTCTATGGGCAGATGAACTTCACAGACAATACGACAGACTGGAACATGCAAGGGCAAACGTTTGTGTTGCAATGATGGACGGAGCAGTTGGAACAACTGCAGCATTAGGAACAGACGGATGGAAAATCCACAAAACCGTTGCACGCATCCTTGATTTACCTGCTGCAAAAATTACAAACCAGGTTGTTCAAAGAGACAATCACGTAGAATTCATTTCAACATTGGCAAACATCGCTTCAACATTGGATAAAATAGCTTTAGAAATCAGAAGCCTTCAAAGAACAGAAATAATGGAAGTTGGAGAATACTTCGATCCTGAAAAACAGGTCGGAAGCAGTACAATGCCACATAAAATGAATCCGATAACTGCTGAGAGAATCTGTGGTGTTGCAAGAATTGTAAAATCATACGTCAATGCAGCCCTTGACAACAACCCACTATGGCACGAAAGGGACTTGACAAACTCTTCCTGTGAAAGAATAATGTTTCCGGAAAGCTGTATTTTAACAGACTACATCTTAAACTTAACAATTAAATTAATGAGCAATTTAGTATTCTATGATGAAAATATTGAAAGAAACTTAAACTTTACAAACGGTTTAATCATGGCTGAAAGATTAATGGCCGAACTTACAAGAGCAGGAATGGGAAAACAAACCGCATATGGAATTGTAAGAAAAAATGCCATTAAAGCAAATAAGGAAAAATTATTGCTCGGCGAACTCATCCTAGAAGACAGTGAAGTTCAAAAATACTTGACTGAAGAAGACGTCGAAAAGATTATGGATCCTCACACTTACACCGGTTCAATAGAAATTATCATTGATGAACTATTGGAAGACTCCAAAACTTGGTTTTAAGTGATAACATGGCAACAAAAGAACTAAAATCTATTGATATTGCATCATATACCATAATATCAACAGGAATAGCCACATTAATTTCAATTTTAATATCCATAATTATCGTAGGAATATTTGCAGCAAGCGTTCCAAACAGTATCGGAGTTATGATGTATATAATTCCCACAATTGTTTTTGGAACCATGATATGCAGTATTTTCCTATATTTCTCACAGGGATATTTATATAATGTGCTGTCCAAAAAATTAGGATTTATTAAACTGGATATTGAAGGAGATTATATTAAACAGGTTTCAGCAAAAGAGACCGGATTGATTTTTGGTGTAATAACTTTAATATTGATTCTTGTAATCTATTTGGCACTGTCCCTAATTATTCCATTGTTTATAAGTTCATTAATGACATTATTGATGTATGCTTCACAAACTGATGTTGCAACATTTGTTTATCAGTTAATGTTTGTAATATCCAATCCGATAAGTATTGCAGTTGGAATAATCGGTTCTACAATCATTGTTTCAGTGTTTACATTACTTGGAGTCTACATTTACAATGTTTTAGCCAACAGTGAAAGAGGAATACTTGTAAAATTATCAGAAGCAAACGGGTTTACACAGCTTGATTTATTACCTCCCGTAAATTTTGCAATAGCTATGGGTGCTATTAGTCTCATTTTAAATATTATTATAGCAATAGTTTTGATAATCAGTGGAGTTCAAATATTTAATGCATTGATAGACGTTTTACTCGGATTTTTTATCGTGTTTATCGCATCATTACTAGTTGCTGCATTTTACAATTTCCTTGCTCCAAAAATCGGAAAATTGAAAGTTGAACTTGAATAAGAAATCATTTGATTTCTTTTTTATTTTTTTTGAGAAAACACCTCATACAGGATAACTTCTTTTGAATTTTTTTAAAACCAATAAAACACGATTAATCCATGTAAAAAGTAAAATATATGAATTTTTATTTTAGAAATTAGATATAACATATTAATATTAACCCATTAAACAAAAAGAAATAAAATAAAATCTTAATCGCAAATTAATTAGATTAATTGGATTAAATTTATATAACACTAATAATATACTTAATAGTAACTCATAGAGTTAATAAAATTTTAAAAGGTGAAAATTATATGAATATAATAGAAATCATAAGTGATGCGTTAGAATACCCATTACATAATATTCCTTCATTAATATTATTCCTGATTTTAGGAATAGTTGCCGCAATTATCGGAGGAAGTACTGCAGTCAGCATTATTGTTGGTTTAAAATCAACCGGATTAGCCAGTGGTGCTTTTACAGGAATGGGAGTTATCGGATTAATTGTTTTCATAATTATACTATTTTTAGTTGAAGGCTATGCTTTAGACATTATTAAATATGGTATTGAAAGAAGAACAGACAGCCCAGGAATTGAATTTGAAAGACAAATTTCAAATGCTTTTAAATTAATTGTTGTCGATATTGTTTATTACCTTGTCCCAGTAATCATCGTTTTTGTTTTAGGATTCTTCCTCAAAAACTGGTTAATTAGTATAATTTCAATAATCTTATTTATCATATTTGCTTTAGCAAACTTTATGGCTAAATGTAGATTAGCAAAAACTGATGATTTAGGTGCTGCTTTAGTTATTGGAGAAGCAATTGGAGACATATCCAGAGTAGGTATCGTTAAACTTATTGCAGTTGCTGCTCTTGTTTTCGTTATAGCATTTATCATCGTATTAATTGTCGCAGCTATTGCTTCACTCAACGATCTTATCGGAGACATTTTATTCGGTATTGCATTAGTTTACATAATATTCTTCTACCACAGAGCTATCGGTTTATTATACTCTGAAGTATAAATAAACCCTCTTTTTTCTTTTTTTATCAAAAAACAGTTTTTTAATTAATTTAATATCTAATTTTAAAAAAAAAGTTAAAAAAGTTTATAAAAATAAACTTAATCTTTTGGACAATCCGGCAAGTAAGGTATTAAAGATTGAGCCAGTTTGGATAATGGCATGGTTTGTATCCATACTTTTCCAGGACCAGTTACTCTTGAAAAGTACAATCCTTCACCAAACAATATGTTTTTAGCTCCCTTAACTCTTTCAATGTCGAAACTAACACTTTCTTCCATTGCAGCAATATGTCCTGGATCTAAAAGCAATGACTCACCAGGTGCCAAGTCCTTTTCAATTACTTCGCCGTCAATTTCTAAAAATACTATACCATTTCCTGAGAATTTCTGAAGAATGAATCCTTCTCCACCAAAAATTCCGGTTCCAAGCTTATTTCTGAAGTATATGTCAACATCAACACTATCTTCTGCTGCCAAAAATGCATTTTTCTGACCAATGATTGTATTTGACCCGTCCAATCTTACAGGTATGATTTTACCCGGAGTGCATGATGAAAATCCAATTTGCTGGTTGTCTTCCTGTGCAGTGAAGAAATTCAAAAATATTGTATCGCCAGATAATGCTCTTCCAATACCTTTTAAAAGACCACCGCCAGTACTAGTATCCATTTTCATGCCTTTTGTCATGAATGCCATTGCACCTGTTTCATTTTTCATGGTTTCTCCGCTTTGTAGAGTACATACCACAGTAGGAAATGATCCACCAGTTATTTCATATTCCATTATATCACCAATATTTTATTATTATATAGTATTGTATTGATTGAAAATCCCATATAAAAATTGATATTTGAATTTGAAACAAAAAAATTAAAAAAAGAATTGATTAATTTTTTACTCTTTTTATAGGTGGCACATAACGTTTAAGCAACAATGACAATGAAATTACTGTAACGGAACTTAATGCCATTGCCAAACCTGCCAGTTCAGGTTTAAACATTATTCCAAAGCCAGGATATAACACTCCGGCAGCAACGGGAATTAATATCGTATTGTATGCAAATGCCCAGAATATATTTTCCTTAATTCTTCGCATTACCTTTTTGGAGAACTGAACTGCAGCCACAACATTTTCCAAATCCCCTTCCATCACTACAACATCACCGCTTTCCATTGCAATATCGGTTCCGTTACCCATTGCAACACCAATATCAGCCTGAGTTAATGCAGGCGCATCGTTAATACCGTCTCCAGTGAACAATACCTTTTTGGAATTATTTGACTGGATATCCTTTACAATATCAAGTTTGTTTTCAGGTAAAATTCCTGCCCTGACATTATCAATGCCAACATCCTTTGCAACAGATAGTGCTGTGCTTTCATTGTCGCCCGTTAACATGTATGTTTCAACGCCCATCTTATGTAATTCTTCAATGGTTCTTTTAGAATTTGGCTTGACCTTATCGGATAAACTTAAAATTCCACGAACAGACATGTCAACCGCCAAAAGAATTATGGTTTTGCTTTGATTTTCCAATTCAGTGAAAGCAGATAACACTTCATCAGATATTTCAATACCTTCACTTTCCATTAATGCCCTGTTTCCGGCAAGTACGGTTTTTTCATCAATATTTGCCTTAATACCTTTACCTGTAACGTTTTCAAAGTCCACCGTATTTAACAGTTCCAGGCCGTCAGCCTTTCTGACAATGGCTTTTGCAATAGGATGGTTTGAATTTTGTTCAACGGAAGCCGCAAGAGTTATCAGTTCATCTTCGGAAATGCCATAAGTTATTATATCGTCGACTTCAGGTTTTCCTTCAGTGATAGTTCCGGTTTTATCAAAAGCCGCAACGTCAATTTGTCCGGCATTTTCCAGAGTATCCCCATTTTTAATTAAGATACCGAATTCAGCTGCCCTTCCAACACCTACAGTAACGGCCGTCGGAGTCGCCAAACCCAATGCACAAGGACATGCAACAACCAAAATAGATATTAAACAGGTTAAAGAGAACAATAATGTTGCTCCCAATAGGAAATACCAAATGCAGAATACCACAATGGCTATTGTTAAAATAACCGGAATAAAGTAAGTGACAATCGTATTTGCAAATTTCTGAACAGGAGGTCTTGAAGACTGTGCCTTTTCAACCAAACGAATGATGTTTGACAATACTGTTTCGGAACCTATTTTTAAAGCAGATATGATTAATACACCGTCCTGGTTAATGGTTCCAGCAAACACTTCTTCCCCATCCTTTTTAACCTTAGGAATAGGTTCACCGTTAATCATTGATTCATCAACATATGACTCTCCGCCGATAACTTTTCCGTCAACAGGTATTTTATCTCCAGGTTTAACCAGAAGCTTGTCTTCCAAATTGATTTCAGCAATCTGAACTTCTTTTTGAGATATCACTTCATTGTTTTCATCAACTTCGACCAATGTGGCGACAGTTGGCTGAAGTCCAATTAATTCACGGATGGAATCTGAAGTTTTCTTTTTAGCCTTAGCTTCGAGATATCTTCCAATCATTAAAAATGAAGGAAGCATAACTGCAGATTCATAAAACATGAAAGAATGGTCCAAAACAATGCCGAATGTTCCCAAAATACTTGATCCATAGGCCACAACTATACCCATTGAATACATCACATCCATATTCAGGTTCTTATGCATTAATCCATTGATTCCTGCTTTTAAAATCGGGAGTGAAACATATAAAAATGGAAAAATACTTATGAGTAGCGATAACAATCCCATTGAGGAAATGTCAATTCCCGTACTCTGATGCAGCTGATGCGTTAGTCCCATTAATGAATCCCACATACTATACATCAAAATCATCAATATGGCTGAAAAAAACAGCCCAACGATGATACGGTTTCTTTTACTTTTTAAATCCTGCCTGTAAAGCTCTTCTTCATCAATTTCAGTTTGTCCATCAATTCCTAAAAGTTCAAAGCCTAAATTTTTAATTACCTCTTCCATATCATCAATGCTAACTTTGCTTTTATCATAACGGACAAAGGCAGTTCCTGAAGTCAAATCTGCCTTAACATCGAAAATACCATCCAGACGTATTAAGAAGTTTTCTACATTCATTGTACATGAAGCACAATGCATTCCATCAATCCTCAAGGTTACCTCATCGGAATGCAGTTCAAAACCTAAATTTCTGACTATTGAATCCATTTCATCATAGGTCATCTTTTTAGGATTGACTGTGATGTGAAGTTTATTTGAAGCCAAATCTGCATCAACTGCTTCAACCCCCTCTTCACGTTCAAATGTCTTATTAACACTTAAAACACAAGAAGCACAATGCATTCCTTCTATTGGCACATCCATATCTTTAAGTTTAGCCATAGTATCACATCTATAAAAATATTATATTAAACCAATATAATAAAATTTAGGTTTACATAAATTTTATATTAATCTCATCATGGGGAACAGTTCTTCTAAATCTTTTTTTAGGATATCCAATTACAAAAGAAGAGTACATATGTTTGGATTTATCAATTTCAGGGAAAAATTCCATTAATTTGTCATGATTAATCTCATCTGCCTTTAAAATAAACAAAGAATAAAATCCTCCCAAACCAAGAGAATAGGCCAATAACTCCAGACGAGTATTAGCTATTACTGCACATGTCTTATCGGTTGAAAATGTTAAAATAAGCTGTGAACCTTCCCAAAGCAATGGATGAAATTTTTTAGAGGATTTATCTTTTAAATAATCTCCAAATTCCTTAATTCTGAAAAACTCATCTTCCTGAATTTTAATTATATCATACACCAATTCCATGAACTCATCCAGTTTTTCATCGAGAACTATAAATTCCACATCCTGCATGTTTTGAGCCGAAGGTGAATAATAAGCCCCCATGAAAAGCTTTTCAAAGGTTTCTTTATCAATTTTCTTGTTTTTAAACCAGCGGATGGATCGTCTTTGCTTTAAAAACTGCAATAAATCATCATAATCAACAGGAATTTTACGGACATCATATTCTTCAATCATATCGGATTGATTTTCATATTTAATAAGAGTAACTGCCCCTTCAGGACAAACCGCCATACAGTGACCGCAATCAAAACAGTTGCTTTCCAATTCGTATGCAGTCTCATCAATTTCAATATTATTTCTGATACATACGGATTTGCAGAGCCCGCACCCGCTACATAACTCCGTATTGATTTTTAACTTCTTTACCATCCTGAATAACCTTTACAATATTATTTGGGTCAGTCAACATTTCAATATCAATTAACGGATTCTTTTCTACGAAAATCATGTCAGCGCATTTTCCTTCAAAAATAGATCCGATATCATCACGCCCCATGAATTCTGCAGCCTTGGTAGTTGCTGAAGCGATGGCCTGTTTTGGAGACATGCCCAACTCAACCAGATTAAGCAGTTCCTTTAAGTTGTGACCATGAGGAATAACACCACTGTCAGTTCCCATGACGATATTTACACCCGCTTCGTAAGCGGTTTTAATATTTTCCTTGTGAACTTTAACGATTTCTTTTAATTTAGCCAACTTTTCATCAGCATAAGTGTCCCATGACGGAAATCCGTTTTCATAGAGATACTGATGTACCAGCAATGTAGGAACCAAGGTAACATTATTTTCAGCCATTTTCTTGGATGTTTTTGAATCGATAAAAGTACCGTGCTCGATAGATGAAAATCCTGCATCAATACATTTATTTATTCCCTCCAGACTATGACAGTGAGCTGAAACTTTTGAATTGGTGACTTTAGCTTCACCAACAATCGTTTTAAGTTCATCAATGCTGAATTGAGAAAATTCCGGAGAAGTGTTTGCAGTTAAAACACCCCCACTGCACATTACCTTTATAAAATCAGCACCTGCCCTTTTGACTTCACGGGTTTTCTTTAAAACTTCAAAATTACCGTCACATCTCCCTTTAGGAAATCCGGGATACATTATTTCCATATCAAAACCTGAAGGCATCATCAAATCAAAATGCCCGCCAGTCATTACCAATGGAGTGACACAGATTTCCAATTTTGGAGCCGTGAATAATCCTCTTTGCTGTGCCAGTTTAACGCCCAAATCTGCAGATCCGCAATCTCTAACTGTTGTAACCCCTGCATTAATGGTCTGTTTTCCATGAGGAACTCCATTATAAAAATGAATAGCTAACGGATTAGCCATGTTCTCCTCTTTATGGAATCCTTTGGCCAAAATATGAGTATGACAATCAATAAATCCCGGCAAAACATAATTATTTTTACCGTCAATGATTTTAACATTTTCTTTAGTGTTAATTTTTGATGAGGAAATCTCTTTAATGTATTTGCCTTCAATCAAAATGTTCTGTTTGTCTTTAAACTCATCATTAGGGTTGATAATATTCACATTTTCAATTAGGGTCTGCATTTAAATCACTTACAAAATTGTAATAATTCCATTATCCCCGTCCACTTCAACTAAAGCGCCGTTAACCAAATCTTCAGTTTCTGAAGGTGAATCGACCATCGGAATATCAGACATTATGGCACCTGTAGCTATAATAGGTTCTGCATTAAGACAAATTATAGCTTTAGGAGCAGTATTATTTTTCATCATCTGAAAAATTACATAAGAACCAACGGTAGAACCTTTACCACCAGGAATGAATAAAACTTTATCTTTAATAGATTGACCTTTTAATTCATGGTTAGGGTCTATCACTACCCCATTTTCTGGATTTACTCCGCCTAAAAAACTAATTGGCTCTGAACTAACAATCAATTCCCCTTTTCCTTTTCCTTTTGCAATATTTCTACATTCAATCATTATGAAATAATATGTTAAAACAAGTATTTAAAATTGAATTTTTGAAAATTACTTTCTGAGATAAATATTGATTTAAAGAGGTTATATTGTAAAAAAAATAAATTTATACAACATCTTTTTTCATTACTTCACGCAATACTGCTGTTGCATAAGATCCCTTATTAATTGAAAATTCAGCCAAAACACCATCATCGGTAGCTTTAGCAGAAGCATCCCATACCTGGAAACGTAGGGATCGTCTAAGACCATGGCTTCCTAAACGAGGCATTTTAGGAACTTCAAAATCACTTTTTTCAAGACCATAACTTTCCAAAACGCTTTTTTCCATTTCACCGACTTCTCCACCGGCAAAAGGAACTTTAGTACCATATAACGGAACTGTCGGATTAACTTCAAAATTATCAATTAATTCCTGATATTCCTCTGGAGTCTTGTCTCGGATGATATGTTCACCGTTATCTATAATGATGTCTCCTTCAATGAATTTATTGATTCCCATCTCCACACGACGGCTTACAACATCATTGAATAAATAGGATTGGTAAGCATGGACAAACATCCTCTGTAATGGCTTTGGAAGGGCATGAATAGCATTCATATATGCTTTATCATCCAATTCACCTTTTTTAGAATCCTTAATTAATTGGCGAACCATCATTTTCTCATAACGCATTCCTTTACCCATCAATTCCAAGGATTTTTCCAAATCCCCATCATCATAAGCCTGCCTTGCCTTTTGATTTTCCAAGCTTTCCTCTTCTGAAGGGTTGCCAACATATCTTCTAACCGCTTCAGCCAAATCATTTTGAACTAAAGCTTCCCCAACCAAATGAGTATTGGTTCTAGGTTTACCGAAACGCTGCCAGCCATAATAATTAGGAACTCCCGTAACTTCAAGTTCTTTTAGAACCTCATTTGCAATATCGGCGCTTTTTTCAATGTCATCCAAATCACGGATAAGGATTCTGAATTTATTTCCTTTAAGCTGACCCATTCTGAGCTTTTTACGGCCACGAGTAATCTCTAAAAAATCAGTTTTATAAATGTCCAAGTTTTCAACTTGCTTGAATTGTTCTTCTGAGTCCATATTAGCAATGCAAATCCATTGACGAGTGAGGGCTTTTTTGTCTTTCATTCCGGCAAAGCCCATTCTTTTTCTGTCAATATGCAAGTCACGAGCAATGTCTAAAACAACATCTAAAGTTGTCCTTCCAATCTTTTCAATCCAAATCCAAACATTGGGACCTTCGCCTGTTGGAAGCATTTCAGGAATTTCTTCAACATAAAAATCTTCGTATTGGTTTCTAATAGATCCACCAATACCTTCTTGACTCGTAACATAAGTATTAGCATTTAACATAGTATCACAGAAATAAAAATGCCCCGACCGGGATTTGAACCCGGGGAATGGGATCCGCAGTCCCATGTGTTATCCAAACTACACCATCGGGGCGAGACAAAATAAGATATCACAATAATATAAGTTTTTCATACTATTTAATGTTTTTTTAAAATAGGGGAAATATTATATATATTGAAGAATAAAATTTTTAACGTGCATTAGTACTGGTGGGGAATCACCACCACAAAACCCAATTCTCTGCTAGTATGGTGCATATTTGGGTATGCAAAGGCTGGCATATTCACCACCAAAACACGTATAATGCTAGTCTATTGCATACAATTATAATCATTACCAGACATACAATGTATATGAATAACCATCAAAATTGCGTGTAGCAACAGAAACACTATCTGCTTTTGTAAAATCACCAGAACTTGCTAAAACCTTTGAATTCAAATGATTTGATTCGATGAAACGATAATTATCAATCTTAAATTCAGCGAATTTATCATCACAGATTTGAGATACTTCCTGAACTGATTTTTTTGAATTCTTATTCTCTTTTAAAATATGTGTAATGTAGTTTAAAAAAGTCTTATCTTCAAAATCGACTTTTCCACTTAAAATCTCCATAATGTCTTGAGCATTTTTGGAGTCATGTGAAATATCAGAATATGTCGGATTTGGAAGTGAAACTAAGGAATTTAACATCAACATAGCTATGAATAGGATACCCAATGCAATCATTGCATCTGCAATATATAAATTTCCTTTCTCATCAATCATAAAAAGAGATTTACTTCCATAGTATTTAAGAAATATGGAAGTGCGAAAAAATTAATTTTTATTTATATACTTTATAACCTTATCCTTTTTAGCAATTGCATCTTCGCATGCTTTTTGGACTTTTTCCTGCATTAATTCAAAGTCCTCCGGCGTGGTATCACCGACTAACTTTTTAATTTTTGTGTATGCAGCTTCTCTGAATAGAGGAACAAGTTTTTCTGTAGATGAATCCTCCTTAATCAAGATTGGTTCACCGCTGTCTGTGACCTGACCGATTTCTGAGATGTCAACACCAGCTGAAGATACGGTCTTTTTAACATCTTCTGCAATATCTTCAGGCACTACAAGCATTAATGAATCAGTAGAAACTCCCAAAGGATCAATATTTAATGTTTCGAGCATATTCAATACATTCGGAGCGACCATATTCCTAATATCCTTTTCATAGAACTCCAAACCTACGCCAGTGGTATTGGATATTTCATGTGCATCTCCCCTGAGACCTCCATTGGTTACATCAGTCATTGCATGAATGTCTTTGACCAAATCGGCTTCAAAAAGAGATTGTGATGCCTGAACAAAATTAACGTTCATCGTATCCCATACAACATCGAAAAAGCCGTTGTAAATAGCTGTTGTTGTAATGGTTCCTCCGCCGGATCCTTCAGTTAATAAAATAACATCCCCTTTTGTTGCGCCTTTACGTGCAGTTGGAGGATAATCAGAAACCCCTACGCTTCCAACTGCGGAAACGAATCTGTCACCTAAAACCATGTCTCCACCGACTCTTAAAGTACTTCCGGCAACAATAGGAACATTGACGAGCTCTGAAACCGCAGCAACACCCGCAGTAAAGTCAAATATCTTACCTACATCACCGTCATCCGCCAGGTGAACATCACTTAAAATAGCTACAGGATCTGCTCCCATTACACAGACATCCCTTAAAGTTGCCCTTGTAACGTGAAAACCTCCTAAAAAGGGATATTCACTTAATCTTGAATGAATACCGTCAACGGCAGTGGTGATATAAACATCATCATTTTTAGCTTTTGAACGTACAACTCCACCGTCATCCTGTTCTGTTGGATTTACAAGAGATGCAGTATTGGTTGATGCCACAATATCGGCAATTCTTCTGTGGACGAAAAAGTCTCCCGCTCCACGGGAACCGACACCCATTTCACCCATTCCAACTCCGGATTTGGTGATTTCAGTTATTTCCTTTAAAAATTCATCATCACTTTCTTTTAATTTTAAAGTGGTTGAAACTTCATCTATTACCGCTTCAGCCATTTTTATTGAATTTTCATCTGAAATATCCTTATATTCCTTTATTCTTTCAGCTAAAAGTACAGATAAATCTTCGTAAGTATAATCGTCGATTCTTGCTCTAACAAATCCTTCAATATCCATATTAACTACTCCTTAATATTAACAAAATTTTTTAAAATCTTAAGTCCGGCTTTTCCACTCTTTTCCGGGTGAAACTGTGTTGAAAATAAGTTATTCTGACTTAAAGATGCGACAACATCAATTCCATAATCACAAACTCCCGCAACTATTGCATCATCTTCGGGAATTACATGATAAGAGTGTACAAAGTAAAAATACTCCCCATCTACGCCGTCCAAAATTGGGGAATCCTTAACCACATTCAGTTTATTCCATCCCATATGAGGTACTTTAACTCCTTCGGGCAAGTATTCACAATGTCCTTTGAATAAATTAAGTCCGTTAACATTCGGACTTTCTTCGCTTTTACCCATCAATACCTGCTGGCCTAAACAGACTCCCAAAAATGGCTTATCATCATTGACATGCTCATATATGACATCCCTGAAAGGTTCCAGATTTTCCATTGCAGAACCGAAGGCTCCAACACCAGGCAATACAAGATGTTTGGCATCACTAATCAATTCTATGTCATCAGTTATTAGAAAATCCTCACCGATTTTTTTAAATCCGTTTGAAATGCTTTTTAAATTACCGCTTTTATAATCAATTATCGTTATCATATTATTCCATCCAGTCAATAGCTGATCTAATCATTAAACCAAAGTCGGAATCAACAATTTCATCTGTTCCCAATGTTTTGGAATGTGCATCAAGTTCAGCAACAACATTGTCATAACCCAGTTCACGCAAAGGCTCTACCAAACGAGGTCCGTCTGTAACTGCAACAGATTTGACATCCATTTTTTCGATAGGAAATGCATGGGGAACACCAAATACAACAATCAAATCCAAATCCCTATCTTTTAAATAATCGTATGCATTGTCGGCAGTTATCGGATATTCATCCAATCCTCCAGTAATGAAATCAATATCCATCGGGAGTTCATTTTTGATATTCGTTGCATGACCTCTGATTCTTTCCAAACCAATGTTTTCATCCAAATTAGCGACAATTACTGGTTTATTTTGAGGATTAATTTGAGCATAATCAAAATTAATAATATCTGCAAATAAATAAGCAGTCTCTTTTTTAGCATTCAATACAAATGCAACTTTTTTATCATCTTTTAAAGCCTGAACAATATCTTTTGCTACAATTTCTTTTGAATCACCGAAATTGGGCTTGATGTATTTACCCTGAGCCATACCTCGAGTTTTTTCTACTTCAGTCGCTTTTTCAAGCATTTCAATTTGTCTGTCTGCTTCCTCCCTAGGAATAACACCGCATTCAACAGCTGATTCTAAAACCATGATTGCTCCAACGGTATTGTCTCCTTCACCTGAACCCCCATGGGATTCAACCGGAATAACAGTGCAATCCAAATCAGCATTAGCTATTGCCTCTTTTAAATCTTCACCAATAATCATACTTGCACATGTTCCAACAACTCCCATCAATTCTGGTTCGAACATGTCATAAGCCTTAATTAAAGTTTCTTCCAATTTATCTCCAGCACCTAAAATAAAATCGTTTTCTGCCATTGCAGTTGTTAAAACACGGACACCATCACTCTCTAAAAGCCTGCCTGTTCTAAAACAGCAGCCATTAGGACCATGCATGATAATAACATCAACATTCATATCCCTCAATGTATAAAGGGATGCTGCAATTGGACTTGGTCTCGGATGCATAATTTTCACCTATAATAAAAAATTAATATGGTTAATTATTTAAAAATTATAATATATAATACATATTATAGATGGGGTAGAGTTTTATGGAACTTGACAAAAAAATATTGGAAGAAAAAATAAGGGAGTACAGAACCTTTAAAAGTTGTTCAGAGTCAACTTTAATGGGTTTATGTGAAACTGCAGAATATCCAATAAGTCAAAGTGAAATGTGTAAATTAGCCTGCGGATTTGCAGGAGGAATGGGCGGAACCTTTGACGAAGGAACATGTGGGGCACTGACCGGTGCGTTAATGGCAAACGGACTTTTGGTTGACGATGAAGTGAAAATTAAAGCCAATGCAAAAGAACTCTTTAACACGTTTAAGGAAGAATACGGCACTGTTCGCTGCGACAAAATAAGTGATTATGGAAAAGACAAATCCCCCTGTGTTGACTGCTGCGTATTTATTGGAAACAAAGAAGCTGATTTATTGAAATAATGAAGTGATTATATGAATATCGATACAACAACTGAAGAAAAAATCATAAATGCAACATTTAGAATTCTTCAAAAAGAAGGCGTTAAAAAAGCTACAACAAAAAAAATAGCTGCTGAAGCTGGAGTAAATGAAATAACAATTTTTAGAAAGTTTAAAAATAAGAAAAATTTAATAGAAACTGTTAAAGAACATCATATGCAAATATTTCTTGATAAAATTGAAAAGATATTCGAATTTGATGAAGACGAAGAAATCGATGCATATCTAAAAAACAACTTCAATGAACTCTCAGCACTTTCAGATGAAGATTTCAGCATAATGAAAATAGCTATGGAAGAAGTTCGAGAAATTCCTGAAAGAAAACTTATACTTTCAAGAATCACCGATCTTATTTTAGGAAAATTGGAGGAATTCTTTAAACTGCAAAATGAAAAGGGTAAAATCAGAGACGTTAATCCAAGAATATTGGCCATTATGTGTTTCAGTATAACCTTCCAATCAGTTGTCCTGTGGAAAGTATACAATAAAGATCCGAATGTTGAAGTAAATGAATACAGTGATGAATTCCTTAACATCCTCTTTAATGGAATCAATCCTTAATTCCATTCATCTTTCATTTACAAAAAATTTAGATTAGAGTATAAATTCCAAATAGAATTATCAGCAAAATAACATTCAAAACAGTGAATATTATCAAATATTTAATTTTAAAATCAGCGTATTCACGTATGAGAATCTTATAGGAAATTAGATTTGCCATAGAGGCTATAAGAGTTCCAAAACCTCCAATGTTAATTCCAACAATAATGGCTTCATAGTTAGTGCTGAAACCACTGAGCAAAATTGCTGCTGGAACATTGGAAATTATTTGTGAAGCAAAAATACCCCAAAGAACTTCATTGCCTGCAATCCATTTGCTAAATAATTCCTTGAAAAAGGCAATGTTTTCCAAATTGCCTATTAATATAAAAAGAGCAATGAAAGTTAAAAGCAAAAAGTAATCAACACCTAAAAAAACACGCTTAAAGAAATTTTTTCTATCAACGTCTATTTTTTTCATTTTTGGCAAGACAATATCATCTTTCGGGATAAAAAACAATGCCATTATTAAAAATACCAAAGATACAAGAACATATGGCAATAATATAAAGAAAAATGATTCAAATGAAATGTTTGAAACCGTATACATCACAATATTATGTGGAGCTCCGATAGGAAGAATCATACATCCGACATTGGCGGCAATAGTCTGTAGGGATACAGTGATTATTGTTAAATCAATTCTATCGACTTTTTTTAAAGCCAAAATAGTGAATGGCACGAATATAATTAAAGAAACATCATTTGTTATAAATATTGAACTAAAAAAGCAGATAAAAACCAAGACTAAAACAAGACCTCTGGCATTTCCTATCCTGGGCAATAATTTACGAACCAGAATCTCAAAAACAGCCAGATTCTTAAGAATCTCGACAATCACCATTATAACGAAAAGAAGTATTATCGTATCCCAATTGATATAATTAAAATAATTAAAAGTTGGTTTTACGAAAAGACAAGATATTAAAGCCAATATTAATGAAATGGAAAATACTATTTCCCTTTTAAAAAAATCCAAACTTTTATCAAATAAATTAACCATAATATCTCTTTAAAAATTAATCTGCATCCTCATCCATTGTTTCAAGCAAAAAACTTACCGGACGAAAACCGTCATTGCATGACAACATTGCTGATTTTTTATTTTTCATCCAACCGTCATAAAAATCACTGGCCCCATTAGCTAAAGCCAATACGAATGGAGAAAGAGTTTCCCATGCGCTATCGCAAAAATCATCCGGCTTTTTCCATCCATTGGCAATGAAAACATCACCTAATTCCACATCACATTCATGTTCCAGAGGGTTTTCATATTTTTCAATCAGGTCATCATGTCTAACTTTTTTCATAACTGTTATCTTTACTTTTTTCAATTTATTCACCACTTAAAGCCTTTAAATCACTATCTTCATAACGATTATGTCCTTTCAAACTTTTTTTGTATTTCCAGCATTTTATTGCATCGTCCAATGATTTATCATTATTATTATCAAAGAAATCTCTTATATATTGATTATACTGAAATTGTTTAGATATTTCTGTCTTTTCCTTAGAATTTTGAATCACGAAGTACGCATTTATCGCATCACGGTAAGTTTTATCGGGATTTGCCTTTACCCATTTTTGAAATTTAACCTTGAACTTGAAACCATTGCCTATTTCATTTTTAAAAAATGCCCTTTTATCTTCGCTGAACCGAAAGTTTTCACCTAACTTTGAATCCAAAGTGATTTCAGAAGGAATTTCTTGAGACTTGTGCTTAATATCTTCCTCTTTTAAAGATTCACCTGTCGATAAGTAATGGATTATTCTTTTTTCCAAATCTCCCTTATTTCCACTTACCTTTAATCCTTCATGCCTGCAAAATTCCTTTAATTCTTCCTTTAAAAAATAATAGTCCCTAAATTCTTCAGGCGTTAATTCCTTTGTTAATGCTGGTCTTGTCATGAAAATCTAAAAAAAGAAATGAAAGTATTATTGGCGTGTAATAATACTTATAATGTCACCGTCTTTAAGTTCATAATCACTGGCGACGCGCATTTTTGATCTTGCATCAACTGCATGCATGAATTTATCCCCAATGTCTGTGTGGACAATGTAAGCCAGTTCACGTGGAGTGGATCCTCTTTTAACCAAGAATCCGTCAGGAAGGACATTGCCTTTCTGGTCAGTGTATTTGTTTTCATCCTGAACAGGATAGACAACAATATTATCAAGCAGTTCAAAAATGCCGTAGTTTAAAGCGTCCTGAACACCAGTACTTCCATAAACATCCAAAATATTGGTTTGAATATAATCTAATGCCTTTTTTTGAGGTTCTGATAACTCTTCAGGTTTTAATATTTCAAAGTGGTCATCACCTGAAACATAACTGATAAGGCCTGATTCATTAGCCTTGACAAGTGCAATTTCAGAGTTTGCAGAAGTTGGAATTACATTCGGATACTTTTCCTTGATTCTTTCAATATTTGCTTTGGAAGTTGGCAAGTCTGCCTTATTTGCAACAATCATCATCGGTTTTGCAATGTGCAGGATATTTCTAGTAAGTTCTATCAGGTCTTCCTCTTCCCATTTATTGAAGTCAGGTTCGACTGTTCTTTTAGCTTCTATAATATCCTCAATAGTTATTCCTGTACCGGACAATTGGTCAAATAGCACTTTAGCAATATCAAGATGCTCTGCACCGACTTTTCTTACAAGCCTTACCCAATTTTTAGATAATATTCCGTACATCCACATTACAATTTCGTTTTCTAAAAAGTCTAAATCCTCTAATGGGTCATGTGAGCCTGCATCAACAGGATTTCCTTCAAGATCTGTTGAACCGGAAGCATCAATAACATTTATAAATACTTTAGCTTGCATTAAATCGTCTAAAAACTTATTACCTAATCCTTTTCCTTCATGTGCTCCAGGAACTAAACCTGCAACATCTATTAATTCAATTGGAAGTAATCTCTTTCCATCAATACAAATAGAATTGTGAGGATTGCATGTAACACCTAATTCTTTACATGGGCAATCTTTAATTACATGAGCAACAGCCTTATTGGCATCGATTGTTGTAAACGGATAGTTTGCCATTTCAACTGCAGATGCTGTTGCTGAATTGAAAAAAGATGATTTTCCAACATTTGGTTTTCCACAAACTGCAATTTGAAGCATAATAATCACATTAATTATATACTTTTTAAAATATAAATAGTTTCACGAACTTATTTAAAAAATAAGGTGAAAAAATTGGTAAATGAAAAACCATCAGCAATGCGAGTACGTCAAGGATTTCAAACATTATTAACACAAACAAGAGGAGATACTAAATTCAAACCGAATTTATTTGATTTGGTTGATGTGGATGTTACAATTAAAGATTTACCATTTGAATTTCATAATTATAAGATAGTAAATTTAACAGATATACATTTGGGGCAGTGGATTAGTCCGGAATATTTAAGCGGCGTGGTGGATTACGTCAACAGCATAAACCCTGATATGATTACATTAACTGGAGATTATGTATCATATATTCTTGAAGGCTATGAGGATGCTCTTTTAGACTCATTCAAACGATTAAAAGCAAAAGATGGAAAATTTGCTGTTTTAGGAAATCATGACCATTGGGCGGATGCTGAAAAAATTAGAGAAATCTTAAAAGATTCAGACATTGTTGATTTAAGCAATGACGTTTATACCCTTGAAAAGAATGGGGAAACACTCAACATATCCGGCGTCGACAGCTGTACCGTCGGTGCGGATAATATAGATGAAGTCCTTGAAAAACTTCCAGATGATGGTGCCAGCATTTTACTTGCCCATGAACCGGATTTTGCAAAAATATCCTCTGAAACCAATAGATTTGACCTGCAAATGTCCGGCCATTCACATGGAGGACAGCTGGTTATACCAGGAGTTAAAACAACCCCATTCAGATGTTCTTATTCAATAAAATACCCTGTCGGCATGTATAAAGTAAAAAATATGGTTCAATACACAAGTAAAGGTCTTGGAACAAATTCATTTTGGCTTAGAATAAATTGTAAACCTGAAATAACGTTATTTTATCTAAAAACAGACAAAAGGAAAAACATAGGAATTACAGGAGTTTAAATGAACATACCCAATATTATTAAAACATCAATACTGACAATAATAATTGCCATAGCCAATATTTTAGTTGTTATTGGAATGTCTTTGATATTAGATAATTTTACATTGGGAAATTGGTATAATGCAATTTTTATTGTAATAGGTACTGGTATAGCCAATATATTAATTTGGCCAGTGATAAGTCGTTTTTTAATGAAATTCATTATTTATACATTTGGAATTGGGGCACAAGTAATAAATTCAGCTATTTTTTATGGAATTACATGCTTAATTCCAGGCGTTTCTTCAGGCTCCGGTGAATCATTTGTTATACCTCTAATGATGGCTATTGCAACAACAATTGTTTCAAAAATTGCTAATATTGACTATTATGATTCATACACCAAGAAAATATCCGAATATGTTAAAAAAGAAAGTAAAGTTCTTGATAAAAATCCATATCCCGGTTTATTAATTCTTGAAATAGATGGGCTTTCAATAGACATTTTAAAAGAAGCAATTGACAAAGGCATGATGCCCACACTTAAACGCTGGATTGAAAACAATACACATGTTCTAAAAGAATGGGAAACTGATTTATCTTCGCAAACCGGTGCAAGCCAGGCAGGAATACTTCATGGAAATAACGAGAATATTGTAGCTTACAGATGGGTTGAAAAAGAAAATAACAATAAAATAATGGTTTCAGGAAAATTAGCACATGCCCCAATAATAGAAAAAAGAATATCCAATGGAAACGGATTGTTATGCGATAAGGGAGTTAGTATAACCAACATGTTTACTGGAGACAGTGATGACCCAATTTTAACCTCATCAAGATTTGAAATACTGACCAATACATACAATAAATTATTATATGTTGTTTTTTTAGAGGCATACACTTTTCAAAGAGTTTTTATATTGTTCTTATGGGAAATATTTGTTGAAATAAAATCTCAGATAATGCATTATATAAAAAATGTAAAACCCCGCCTTAGAAGAACGTTTATTTATGCTGCAATTAGAGCTGGCGCAAATGTGCTTTTACGTGAAATAACTACGGAAACATTAATCGCCAGTATCCTTAAAGGAGAAATCAACTCTGCATATGCCAGTTATGTCGGATATGATGAAGTAGCCCATCACTCAGGCATTCGTGATGATGATGTCTGGAATGTATTAAAACAAATCGATTTGCAGTTTGACAGAATTGAAAAAGTTGAAAAGACGTCTGATCGAAATTATGAAATTGTAATCTTATCTGATCATGGTCAAGGGAATGGAGAGACCTTTAAGCAAAAATACGGAATTAATCTTGCAGATTATGTAAGAAGACTTCTGCCGGAAAATATGAAAAGCTATGATAAAACCCAATACCTTTCAGATCACTTTAGAGATGCTTTTATTCCAGAAAACAAACAGATTGAAACATTAATGGATAAGGTTGATGATATTAAAGATACTGACTTCTTTTCTAATAAAATAGATGATTTAAAGGATAAGATGCCTGACTTTATTAATATAGAACGTCTTGAAGACTTCAGAAAGGAATATCAAAACGATTTGGATTATATCCAAAAACATGAAAGTCAAGAACATAGTGCCAAAAAAGCAAAAAATTCAACTTTAATCGTTCTGGGGTCAGGAAATCTGGGATTGATATATTTGACCCAGTGGAGGAAACGATTATATTATGAAGAGATAATTTCCCTATTCCCAAATTTAATTCCAGGACTTGTAAAACATGATGGAATAGGATTTGTTTTAGTCAATTCGTATACTAACGGACCTATGGTGATTGGATCAGACGGAATCTATTATTTAAACAGCGATAAAATAGTCGGTGCAAATCCATTAGAAAACTTCAGTGAAAATGCTCCAATGCATTTAAAAAGACATAATAACTTTGAACATATGCCAGACATACTTGTAAATAGTTTTTATAATCCTGAAACTGAAGAAATCTGTGCATTTGAAGAGTTAATAGGCAGTCACGGAGGTTTAGGTGGAAGCCAAACAAGACCATTTATTTTATATCCTTCACATTGGCAAGACCCTGGAGAGTTGATTGGGTCAAAATCAATCTATGATTTTTTAAAAAAAGAAATGGAAGAATTAAAAAATTCTTGAAAGCCAATAATCAAAAATTTCATCCATATCTTCATCAAAACTAATTGTTTTAGATTCATTTTCCTTAATTGCACCTGGAAAATCACGGTTTAATCTGATTAATGTAGCATTTTCATTATCATAAGTCCACTGTTCAAAAGGATATCTTATTATCACAGGAGTATTATAACCTACACCTAATTCCAAAAATACTACTTTAGCATCCCCAACATTATCTAAAAAGTTTTTATATCTCCCATTTGCATCATGCCAATTAGCATCCTCAACGAAGAGATTATCTTTTCTGAGATTAGTTTCCATTTCAGCTCCGCAACGAGGACATTTCGGAACCAATTCAGAAGGAATTTTGCAATCAACGGTATTTTCAAGCATGCTCTTAATCTGTTCTTCATTATAGTATAATTCATCATGACATGCTTCACTGCATTGAAAAAGCCCGTAGTCTCCCTGAGTGGCAAAGATTCTTTCATCTTCAAAGCCGTTAATCCAGAATTGATGTTCAACATTGGTTGTTATTATAAAATAATCCTTATTTTCAACAAGTTTTAATAATTTTTGATATAACCCTGTTTTTCCAACCTGAAACCTGTTAATATCAATGTGTCGAGCCCAATATGCCCATTTTTCTTCGGAAGTCTTAAACGGATAAAATCCTGAAGAGTACATGTCAGTCATCGAATATTTATCAATGAAATCCTTAAAGTTATCAGTAAAACGTTTGCCTGAATATTCAATTCCTGCAGCAGCAGACAAACCTGCCCCTGCACCAATAACAATATAATCTGCATCATCGATAGCTTTTTTAGCATTATCTAATCTGAGTACAAAACGATCCATTTTAATCACCAAACATTAAATTTTTATAAATTATATAATCCTCATCCTTGAACACATTGAAAATAACATGATTTAGGGAGGTTTCATTGTTTTTTAAGTATTCATCAACAGTTTTTACTGCAATATTTGCTGCCAAATCCTGAGGGAAGTTAAAAACTCCTGTTGAGATACAGCAAAATGCCAAAGATTTTAAATTATGTGCACTGGCTATTTCCAAACATGAATTATAACAGCTTTCAAGTTTTTTACAATCTGTGTCTGAAGGTTTGGAGTTCAAAGGAATTGCGGGACCGACCGTATGTATCACATAATCTGATGCCAAATTATATGCATCGGTGATTTTGGCTTTTCCAATGTCTTCATCCCTATTTTGAGCCTTCATTATCCTATCGCATTCCAATCTCAGTTGAATTCCACTGGCTGAATGAATAACATTATCAATACAGTTATGTAATGGAACAAAACATCCAAGCATCTTGGAATTGGCTGCATTAACGATAGCATCAACCTTTAAATCTGTAATATCACCTTGCCAAAGCATTAATTTGCCTTTAAATACATTAATATCATCAACTCCGACCAACTCTTTTGACAGGGTTTCATTAGTTAAAAATTCATCCTGAACTTTTAGAAACTCATCATCAATTGGATTTGGCATTCTTACATTCATCAATGCCCGAAGTAAATTTCTTTTTTCAATATACTCTTGAGGAATTTCTATTTCCTCATTTCTTTCATCAATCAAATAATTTAAAAGATAGTTTAACTGTTTGTTAGAATCTATTTTAATCACTCCTCATGTTAATTATATTATGAAAGGACATTTAAATTGTTTTTGTAACAAATAGGGAACCCAGTAACCAAAAAGTAACATGAATAAGTTTAATATTATTAATATTAAAATATAATATAAGTGGTGATTTTTCATGGATGAAAGAATAGTCTGTCCGGTTGACAGAACAATGAACTTGATTAATAAAAAATGGAGTATTCTGATTATCAGAGACATATTTTTCGGTAAAAAACATTTTAAAGAGTTTAAAGAAGATAAGGATATCAGCAACAAGGTTTTATCAAGCTGTCTTAATGAACTCGAGGAAAACGGAATAATCGAAAAAAGCGTTTTAAATACCAAACCCGTAAGCACAGAATATCATTTAACTGAATATGGAAAATCCTTGAATAAAGTTATCTATGAACTGGCAATGTTTACATTGAATAATGACACCGATAAGCAATACAGCGATGAAGCAAGACATGATTTAGAAGATACATTTAAAAAGACATTAGGAATCAATGATTAATATGGACGGAAAAATATTTATTATTGGAATCGGACCCGGAAGTGAAGAATACCTAACCCTTAAAGCAGTTGACTGCGTTAAAAACTGTGATTACACTGTGGGAAGTACAAGAGCTATTGACCTATTTCGTGATGTTAAAAACACCATTGCATTTAATGTGAAAGATCTAGTTGATAAATTGGAAGAAGGAGTCGAATTGGCAATAAGCGGGAACAGCGTTGCTATATTATCAACCGGAGACCCAGGATTTTCAGGCGTTTTAAATACTGTTTTAAGAATTTCAAAAGAAAAGTCATTTCCCAAAGAAAATATCGAAGTTATACCTGGAATCAGTTCCCTTCAGCTTGCTGCTGCCAGAAATCACATACAATGGGACAGTGCCAACGTAATGACATTTCATGGAAGAGAAAACATTGAAGATATTTTGGAAGTTATTAACAATGGAAAAATAACCATAGCACTGCCTTCAAGAAAAGTTAAGGATATGGCACAGTTTTTACTTGATAATGGAGTTGACGAAAATCGCCAGGTAACGGTCTGTGAAAGACTTTCCTATCCAGATGAAAAAATTGTCTCAACATCATTAAAAAATATTGCGACAAGTGAATTTACTTATATGTGTATAATGATAATAAGTAATGAAAATTGATGTTAAAAATTCATTTTAATAAAGATTTTCTTTTTAAATTTTAAATTAAAACATTTATATCTTTCAAATCATAGTTTGAGTGTTAATTAGTAAAAAAAATAATTAACAGTAGGTCGATACTATGATTAGAAAAATAGATATAATAGTTTTTATTTTCCTAACGCTCTTTTTAATTAGCTCGGTTTCGGCTGCAGAGATAGAAAATGAAACTATAACAACACAAAGTACACCACAAGAAAGTGTTCATATAGAAACTCACGATGTGGATATGTATTATAAAGACGGTACGCGCTTCGCTGCAAACAGCTACGATGAAAATGAAAATCCTCTAAGTGATACTCAAACAACATTTTCTTTAAATGGAGTTAATTACACACGCCAAACCAATGAAAATGGACGGGCATCACTTGCAATTAATTTAAATAGTGGAAAATATGACATAACAACAACAGTAAAAGAAAATTCAGTGCACAATACCATTAATATAAGAAGCACCATAGAATCTGACGATGTAGTTAAGATATTTAAGAATTCAACCCAATATTATGCCAAATTTTTAGATAAAAATGGAGATGCATTAAAAAACACCCCCGTGACTTTCAATATTAATGGAGTGTTTTACACAAGAACAACAGATGAAAACGGAACAGCAAAATTGAACTTGAATTTGCATCAGGGAAAATACATATTAACGGCAACAAATCCAATAAATAACGAACAAAAAAGTAATAACATCACAATTTTGTCCCAAATTATAAATAACAACGATGTGGTGAAATATTACAGAAATGCAACAAAATACAGCGTTACAATACTTGAAAAAAATGGATCGACTGTGGGGTTAGGACATGAAGTTGAATTTAATATTAACGGTGTTTTTTACTATCGCCATACCAATATCCATGGTGTAGCGAGCCTTAACCTAAACTTAGGTCCTGGAGATTATATTATAACCGCCCAGTATGAGGGCTGTTATGTTTCAAATAAGATTAAAATATTACCGACATTAACCGGATATGATATTTTGATGGAATATCAGGACGGAACTAAATTTAAAGTATATCTGGTTGACGGTATTGGAAATCCCGCAGCATTCGAGAGGGTAAACTTCAATATTAATGGAGTATTTTACACAAGAACCACAAATGAAAATGGAATCGCAAGTTTAAATATAAATCTTCAACCTGGAGAGTATATTATAACTTCAGAGCATAATGAACTGAGAATAGCAAACATGATTAAAATCCATCCGAAAATCATTGGTGAAAAAATAAAAAGTACGGATTTTACATATGAAATAAAGGTGCCCAATTATGTTAATGTGACTTTCCCATTTGTTTATCCGAACAGCTTTTATTCCATTAATGAGGGTATAAACGGCATTATCAGAATGGAAAAAAATCAATTGATTGAAATTCAAATAGGATACAAATATTTCACCTATTCAACAGCAAATATGCCTGAATATGGAGCCACATATCTTGGATCAGAATATGTGCTGCTTCCTTTCGACGGCATTACAATAGAACACAGTTACAACCTTGAAGACTTAACAGGAAATGGAATAATACTTTACAGAAGTAAAGATTATACACATTTTATCTATAAGAATAACTGCAGCAGCAATATCGAACAGTTTGGAGCATATATTGATAAAGGTCTTGATAAAAGTGAAATCATCAATTATGTCCAAAATGGCGAAACAATTGCAAAAATAAAATTCCAGACAATCAACTTTGACGAACTCGGTTTGAAATTGACCCTATCACAGTATTACGGAAAATCAATATACGACTTTGATTATAAAACCTACAAAGAATTGATAGGAAACGAAGTAGAAAACATTAAATTTGTAAATACTGGTGAACCTGTGACATTTAACTACTTTGGAACAAAAATTGCAGGTTATTTAAGTGAAGAAGATATCATAGCTAAATTTAATTCTGCCAATTGTATAGAGTTTGAAAAATCTGAACTGATAACATATGGGTTAAGCGATAAATATAAAGGTGATTTTGATGTTTTACACTCATTTGCAATCATTAATGACAGAGTAAGTGATAAAACAATGAATGAATGGATTACAAGAGAAAACGAATATAAAACAGACGTGAAAATGCAAAGCCTTTACACCATGTTTTTAACATCATTAAACACAGCTTATTTAAGCGACAAAGTCTGCGATAACTTAACATCCAACACGGACTTAAAATGGTCCCGAACAAACAATACAGTGATTTTGGGGGCAATGAACTGGAAAGATACATACCAGCACATATTGACTCCGGATATGGGAAGACAAATTATGGGAAATAATGAAAGCGAGATTATCAAATTCCGTTTTGTCAATTCCATATTATTATCAAAAATAGAACAGTTTTCCTTAAAGCCGATAGCAGAGGATGCTGACGTTAATATAACTTCTGTATTTGATGATGTGTTCAATTCACTCAAAGATTATAGGACAAGCATTGTTTATTACAATAATACTGCAATACTGAGTGATGAAAGTGGAAATTCAAGTTTTATGATTGATTTGAAAAGCGGTTTGGTAACACCTTTATCCGTAAAAGACGGCTTTGCATATAAGGGAGTTACAATAACCAGAGACTGCGGATTATGCAGCATTTACAGCATGTCAAAAGAAGTTTTAAAAAATGTGAATAATGGAATAGGCACAATAAACGACCTTTTAAATTACATAGGAGACAATATACAGCCGTTAACTTCACTGACAGTTAAAGGAGTTTTGCTTGGAAAAGGTGTTATAGGGGCTTTAATTGGCGGCAGTCTAACGATAGGCCTAAGTCTTTTTGGAACTGCATTAGGTATACAGGGAATTGGAGTTTATTATGTGGACAATCATGTTGACAGCAAGGATCTTCATACAGCATATGACCACATAACCTTTACAAGACCAGGATACATGCAAAACACCAAAATTTACAACATCCCAAAAGATGACGGCAGCGTTGATTATTTGGAAATTCCTTTAAAGAAAGACAATAGCTATGACAGAGATAACGTGAAATATATAAGTAAAGGCAATGTAAAAACATTAACCAAAGAAGAAACTTACAACTATTTCGCAGAAGATAGTTGGAGTCCGTTTAATGTCCCACAAAAATACTGGAGATAAAATATGGATTTAGATCAAATAAAAGAGAACTGGTCAAACCAACCAATAATTATCAGAATACTACTCATATTGCTCATAATAGCATTTATTTATGATATGATTACAGGAATAGCGTTCAGTATATTCTTTTCTGCCTGTTTAATTCTTTTTATTATTGCAGAACTTTATTATTGGTTTATCAAAAAAGACTAAAATTGAAGTTAAAATTGAAAAATTTTAACTTATTTTATTTTTTTAAATCCGTGTAATGGTTACCTACAGGTTACTTAGTAACATTTCAGTTACAAAAAAGGTTTATATAAGTCTAAATAAACTATTAACTACAAATACACGGAGATAATTAAAATGAGCGAAGTTATTGATTTTTTAAAAGAAAATTCCTTAATATATTTAGCAACTAGTGGACTTGACGGAAACGCAAAAGTAAGACCAATATTGTTTTACTTTGAAGAAGATGGAAAACCATACTTCTGTACTGCTAACAACAAACCAATGTTTAAAGAATTGGATGCAAATCCAAACTGTGAAATGGTTGTTGCAACTCCAGAATTTGTATGGTTAAGAATCGCAGGAAAAGTTGAATTCACTGACGATGTGGAATTAAAACAGAAAGTAATTGATTCCAACGAACTTGTTAAAGCATTATACGAAACAGGTGAAAACCCACTATTTGAAGTATTTACCGTTTCTGGAAAAGCAACAATTGCTGATTTTTCAGGCGAACCACCAAAAACCTTTGAATTATAATATGATAGTTAACCAAACTATCATTTCACTATTTTTTAAAAAAAAGTAAGTTAAAATAAATAATTATTTTAACCTTAAAGTTGAATAGCTTCCTGAGTTACCTCATCGTTATCCATATCATCATAAAGAATATGGGCCAAGTTTAAGAGTTTTTCCTGACCTTTAACTTCATCTTTAAAGAGAGGAACTTCAGCTATTTGTTGATCTGAGAATTTTTGATTAATTAAAGCCAAACGTTTTTGCTGTAACTTATGTCTTGAGTGGCAGAAGTCACAGTCACAGATATCAGGCATTACCTGATTAACAATAACACTGTCCACAGTCATGTCATTTTTCTCCAGTGCTTCAAGTGCTCTTTCGGATTCATAAATTGACATTTCTTCAGGGATTACAACCATTCTGAATGTGGTTCTATCCGGATCGGACAATACCTTTTTAGCTTCATCAATTTGTTCTTTGGTTCTTTTTAAATCTTCAGCAGTTTGTGGATCATCTACTGCATCCATAAACGGCATTATATTTTTTAATGAATTGGCAAGAGAACCTAATTTGGCTTTTGCCATCATTGCTTTACCTACCCATGAATCCATTACATCAGGGAAGGATAATAATCTTAATGTATGTCCTGTTGGTGCTGTATCAAAAACAACAACGTCATATTCATTTGAAGTCATTACAGATAAGAATACCTCAAAAGCAGCGATTTCATCCGCTCCAGGAGATGATGATGCCAAATCCATTTGGTCAGTTAAAAAATCAAGGCCTCCGAGCATGTCATCAGAGGAATTACTTTTTTGAGCTTCAAGTGCAGTCTGTTTTTCAGCCATTGCCTCATCAGGGTCAATTTCAACTGCATATAAATTTGTTTTTATTTCTCTTGGATAATGACCAATAGGTACTTCCAGGGAATCTGAAAGTGAATGAGCAGGGTCAGTTGATACAACCAATGTTTTTTTACCTTGTTCAGCTAACCATAAAGCAGTTGCGGATGAAATAGAAGTTTTACCAACACCACCTTTTCCACCAACGAAAATAAATGTTGTTTTATCTTTATTGAATTTAAAATAATCTCTAAATGCCAAAAAAATCACCTCGAGTATAATAATTATTTTAGTTACTAAATGTTATTTTAATTTTTTTAGTATATAAAGTTAGTTATCCCTACTTTAAATTTTCATCCAATAACCTTGGATTTTTAGAATTTTTACTGCTCACTACTTTTCGTCCAGTCCTATTTTCCAATTCTCTTAAAGCATTACCTGCTATATTTCCACCATCTCTTGCAACTATTTTACTTTCTTCAAAACCCTGTGGATTTTCAGTTTTGCTAATTTCAGTAGTGGCCAATTCTCCCAACATATTTATAACTAATTCCGCATTAGTCATATTATCACGAAGGTTCTCCTTTTTCAATCCTTTAATTTTTATGCTCACCAGTGGTTATGCCAAAAGATGCTTGACTAATCTCATTAGTGAGTATTTCATATCCTATTCCTTTTTTAACACCAGATCTATCCCATTCAGCAGTTAAATCCTTTCTTATTTCAATACTTCTTAATCTTTGAGTAATCCATTCTTCACTATATCCTTTTTCACGGTAGGTGGCAACTGCTCTTTCAATAGCTATTTCAGGGTCTGCAATCTCATCAAGTCTTTCACTACCAACTTGAGCTAACCACTGTTTAAATGGTTCGGCATTTGGAGAAGGTATTGATTGAATGATACGAAATAATTGTTTTGCAGTAGCAACATCTGTTTCACGCATTTTACCATCTTTAGCAGGCATTTTCAACCTGTTACAAATTGTAACACTTTGAGCTCCTTCATCATTTAACCTGCTTTTTTTAATGTTCTCCAATATTGTGAAGGATTTTTACTTCCACTGAGAATTCCAACAACATCTATCACTGAAAAATAGTACTCTTCTATTTCCTCATCCCATTTCAGCCTTACTTCTTGATTTTGAAATAATTTAATTTTTGTTTCGTCAGCCATTTTCTTTCTCCTTTTAATTTATTTCCCAGTTAATATATGAAGATAAATATTTTAACATTCTTTCTTTCAAAACAATAAATATAAAATCTATTTAGTTATTTTAAGCAACAATAGGATATTTATTTGTTAAATAAATATAAAAAGCTAACAGTTCCCTCGATGATAATAATATAGTATTTTACAACTTTTCCTCCGAAAAGTAGTAATCTTATGAAAATCAGCCATTTAATTAATTGATGTCTTAATATAGAGATTAACAAATTTCACATCAACAATTTAAATAATGATTAAAACAAATGATTAAACAGTAACTAAAAAAGGTTTGATAAAATGAATAAAAAAATAATAACAATATTAGCAGTATTTACAATATTTTTAGCAATCGGTACTGTTAATGCAGGTTTTCTAGATTTTCTAGGCACCTCAGATTCCAGCGCAAACAATGACAACAACACATTTGTTGTAGGATTTTGTTCTGAATTTCCGCCATTCGCATACCGAACAGATAATGGAAGTTATACCGGTTTTGATTTGGCACTAGCGGAAGAAGTTTGTGCTAGAAATAACTGGACATTTAAAGCTCAGCCAATTATCAATTGGGATTCTAAGAAAGTAGAAGTGGACTCTGGAGAAATAGATTGTATATGGAGTGAATTTACAATAAATGGAAGAGAAAATGATTATGAATGGTCAGACCCTTACTTTAACAACACACAGGTATTTGTTGTAAAATCCGACTCAAACATCTCATCAATCGGTGATTTGAAAGGAAAAACAGTTGAAGTGTTGGGCGAATCTTCCGGTGCAGATGCACTTAAGACAGGAAATAAAACTATTGCAGATACATTCGGGAAAACAAATGAAATAAAAGATTACAATACTGCATTTATGGATTTGGACAGTGGAGCATGTGATGCCGTGCTTGTTGATGTCGGTTCTGCCAATTACCAGATGACTGGAAAATTCAATTCCACAGGTTTTAAAATAATAAATGAACCATTAACCTATGAACAATACGGGGTTGGATTTAAAAAAGGAAACACTGAGCTAAGAGATCAGGTCCAAAAGACATTAGACGAAATGTTTAAAGATGGAACTATTGATAAGATTGCTCAAAATTACAGCGATTATGAAATACCTCAAAATCTTATTCGTCCATAATTTAAATTTTAAGTATCCCACTTACCAATTATCCATCCACCATTTATTTTTTTAAAGTCCATTACAGTATCAACAGTCCATGCACCGCTGGCACCATAAACACGTGCCGTTAAAGTAACATCAGATATCAATGTAGCGTTTTCATTGTCATCAAATAATATGCTCGGTTCATGAATTACAGACTTGAAATAGTTTAAAGTACCATCCATCACTTCACCAATGAATTGGGCTTTTGTCTGTTTTTTACCGGACATATGAGTTAATATATAATCATCAGCCATTAATTCATTCAGTTTAGCATCATCCTTATCAATCAGTGCCTGCTGATAGTCAACAAAACAGTCCAGGACTTCTTTTTCTGCACCATCAAAATTTCTCTTGGATAAAATTTCCACATCTGACATGATATATATTATATAATAAGAGAACTATATTAATTACTAATGAAAAATTAAGTGAGTGTTTGATATGAACGAAATTCCAAAAATAGATGTAGAAAAAACAAAAAATGATATCGTAGAATTCGTTCAAAATAAAGTATCCGAAGCTAATGCAGATGGACTTGTAGTAGGATTAAGTGGAGGAATCGACTCCACAGTAGCTGCATTTTTAGCTTGCGAAGCTGTTGGAAAAGAAAATGTTTTTGGAGTAGTTTTACCATCAACAACAACCCCGACAGAAGATAAACTTCATGGTACTGCAATAGCACAATTACTTGGAATAAACTACAAAGAAATGGCTATTGACAGTATTCTAAACGAATTCTTATCAGTTACACAGTTAGAAGATGATATAAAAGCTATTGGAAACCTTAAAGCTAGAATAAGAATGTCAATTATTTATTTTTATGCTAATTCAAAAAACTACCTTGTCAGCGGAACAGGTAACAAAAGTGAAATCTCAATAGGTTACTTCACAAAACATGGAGATGGTGCATGTGACATTGAGCCTATTGGAGACTTATATAAAACTGATGTTTTCGAATTAGCCAAATACTTAGGAGTTCCTCAGGAAATCATCGATAAACCGCCAAGAGCAGGATTATGGAATAATCAGACTGATGAAGATGAAATAGGAATGACTTACGAATTGCTTGATAAAATTTTATATCGATTCATCGAAAAGGAAATTGATGCAAAATCCATTGCAGACGAATTGGATATTGAAGTTGATGAAGTTAATGATATCATAGATAGAGTTGAAAGGAACAACCACAAGACAAAAGTTCCTGAATGCCCTAAAAAGACTTTAATGGTGATTTAGTGACAGAAAAAAAATGGCAAAAGAAATGGGCTGATGAAAAATTATTTGAATCAAACCCTAACGATAAAGAAAAATTATTCATTACTGTAGCTTTTCCATATCCTAGTGGAGCAATGCATATAGGTCACGGCCGTACATACACCGTGCCTGATGTATATGCAAGATTTAAAAGAATGGAAGGTTATAATGTTTTATTCCCTATGGCATGGCACGTAACCGGTGCTCCCGTTATTGGAATAGCTGACAGGATTAAAAGAAAAGATCCTTGGACTTTAGACTTATATGAAAATGTTCACAGAGTTCCTAAAGATGAATTGCCAAAATTAGAAGACCCCGAATACATTGTAAGATATTTCAGTAGTGAATACAATGAAGTGATGCATGAAATGGGTTATTCAATTGACTGGAGACGTGAATTCAGAACAATTGACCCGACATATAAAAAATTCATAGAATGGCAAATTACAACATTATATGAAAAAGGTTTGATTCAGAAAGGAGAACACCCAGTCAAATACTGTCCAAACTGTGACAATCCCGTTGGAGACCACGACCTGCTTGAAGGAGAAGGTGTTGGGGTTAATGAATTAACTTTACTTAAATTTAAAATTGACGATAAAATTTTAGTTACTGCAACTTTAAGGCCTGAAACCATCGTTGGAGCAACAAATATCTGGTTAAATCCTGATGTTGAATACGTTTTAGTTTCAGCAGAAGGCGAAAATTGGGTAATAACAAAAGAAGCTCATTACAATTTACAGCACCAAATAAAAGATTTGGAAATCATCTCTGAAATTGATCCTAATGACTTAATCGGTAAAATGGCAATCAATCCGTTTACCGGCGATGAATTACCAATTTTCCCTGCAAGTTTCGTTAGCGCATCCTACGGTAGTGGGGTTGTATTTTCAGAACCTGCAGATGCACCTGCCGATTATATTGCACTTCAGGACTTAAAGAAAAATGATGAACTGATAGCAAAATACAATTTGGAAGGAATTATTGAAAATGTGGTTCCGATTCCTGTATGTAGCGTAAAAGGATATGGAGAAATACCTGCAGCAGACATCATTGAAAAATTGGGAATAACTGATCAAAACGATGAAAAACTGCACGAAGCTACAAACGAATTATACAAAATCCAGCACAGTAAAGGTACCATCCTTGACAGCATTCCTGGATTCGGCGGTAAAAAAGTCAGATTTGCCCGTGAAGAATTAAAAGATGAGTTAATCTCCAAAAACATGGCAACAATAATGTATGACTTTGCTGAAAGACCAGTAGTCTGCAGATGCGGAAACAACTGTGTCGTTAAAATAATGGATGACCAATGGTTTATGAAGTATTCCAATCCTGAATGGACTGAAAAAACCCACAAAGTATTGGAAAGAGAAACAATAATTCCACCTGAAGTTAAAAATAATTTCAATTATTATATTGACTGGCTGGATGATTGGGCCTGTTCTAGAAAAGTTGGACTTGGAACAAGACTTCCTTGGGACAATCAATGGTTAATTGAACCTTTAACAGACTCTACAATCTATATGTCATATTATTCAATTGCCAGGTTCTTGAAAGACATGAACCCTGATGATTTAAATCGTGCATTCTTTGATAAAGTCTTTTTAAACAAAGATTCCGATGATATCACAGTTGCACCTGAAGTTGTCAAAGAAATCCAGGACGAATTCAACTACTGGTATCCTCTTGACTGGAGATTATCCGCAAAAGACCTTGTTGGAAATCACTTAAGCTTTTTAATGTTCCACCACAGCGCGATTTTCCCTGAAGACAAATGGCCGAAAGGAACCGTTGTATTTGGAATGGGTCTTTTGGAAGGAAATAAAATGTCCTCATCAAAAGGAAACGTTATTCTTTTAAAAGATGCAATTGAAGATTACACCGCAGACGTAGTAAGATTATTCCTGATGGCATCAGCCGAACCATGGCAAGACTTTGACTGGAGAGAAAAAGAAGTTCTTGGAACCAAAAGAAGACTCGAATGGTTCAGAGAATTTGCAGGAAAAGTTGAAGAAATCAAAGGTTCCGCATTGGATTTAAGCAATATTGAAGAAGTTGAACTTACTAGAACAATCGATTTATGGATGTTAAGTCAGCTAAATCAACATATTAAGACTTCAACTGAAGCTTTAGAAGTTTTCCAAACAAGAAAAGCACTTCAAGAGTCCTTATTCTTACTTAAAAAAGACATCGATCATTACTTATACAGAGTAAATCACTTACTTGACAAACAGGATCCTGCAGTAATTTACGTCCTGTCCACTGTTGTGGAATCATGGATTAGATTACTTGCACCGTTTACACCACACACCTGTGAAGAATTGTGGTCAAAATATGGTGGAGAAGGCTTTGTAAGTGTTGCCAAATGGCCTGAAGCCGATGAAAGCTTAATAAGTACTGAAATTGAAAAATCAGAAGAGCTAGTCCAAAACCTCATTAAAGACATTAATCAAATCAAAAAGATGGTTGGAGAAGACGCTAAAAAAGTGCACATTTATCTGGCTCCTGATTGGAAATGGGACTTATACAGAATAGCAGACGAAGTCGGAAAACCGGACATTGGTCAGATTATGGGTAGAGCTATCGGAGCTAATATCTATGATGATAAAAAAGAAATAGCTGCCGTAGCTAAAAAAGTCGGCCGTGAAATGACCAAAACCAAATACGTGGGTAAAATCAATGAAGCACAAATCATTGACGATGCACTCGAATACATTTCAAATGAAGTTTCAAGTGAAGTAATCGTGCACACTGACGATTCATACGACCCACAAAACAAGGCTAGAAATGCAATGCCTTATAAACCAGCTATTCTCATCGAATAGCTCTTATTTTTTTATTTTAATGATTAAAAATCCATTTCTGATTTTAATAATGATGGATGCAACTACACCATTAGTCGCTTTGAAATTCAACAATACCTTGATAAAAAAACTTAAAAATTTATCCTCTTTTGTCAATAATAGCTTAAACTGCTTAAAATCTACTAATATCCTCATTTTTTATTATATTCCACATTTCATATAATATACTTCTTCCAATCAATATAGACTAAAAAAGATTATATAATACCAATATAAAAAATAGTATACATTGAAACTATGGAGTTGAAATATTGAAAAAAATAATGATATCATTAATTCTATTGGTATTATTTATTTCAATGAGTGCAGTTAGTGCTGATGGAAATCTGACAGCATTAGAGACACAAATTGAAGAAAGTACCGATAGTATTGAATTAACCCAAGATTATGCATATAGTCCAACAGATGATGGAAACTATACTATTGGAACATTAGTCAATAAAACAAACTTTGTAATTAATGGTAATGGACATACGATTGATGGAAAAAATCAGTCAAGACTTTTTAGAATACTAAATACTAATGTAACAATTAACAACTTAATTATACAAAATGGATTATCTTCCGATTATGGTGGTGGAATCTTTTCATCAGGTAATGGTTTAGTTTTAAACAATGTAACCTTCATAAATAATAATGCAAATACCCGTGGAGGAGCTTTAACATCAGTAAAGGATACTGCTATTAACAATTGTAAATTTATTGATAATTATGCTCCAGATGGTTCTGCAATTTATAATGAAGAATCTCAAATGGTTATCAATGGATCTTCTTTCCAAACTTCAAATACCTTTGAAAAGGCAATGGTTTATGGTTCTCTTTCCTCATTAATTATAGATGATTGTTCATTCATAAATACAACATCAAAATATGCCCCTGCAATTTATAATGATAGAAAAACATATATTTTAAATTCAAACTTCACAAATCTGAATGCAATATTAAGTGCTGGTGCTATACACATAAAAGAATTGGATGAATTGCTTATTAGCGGCTGCAGTTTTATAAACACGACTTCAGCCAAAAATGCTGGTGCAGCATTTATCGATACAAAAGGATTTTTATATAATGAAACTGGAAGCACAATTATCAATAATACTGAGTTTATAAACTGTTCATCTGAATTTGGTGGAGCTTTAGTTATTTTAGGTGGAAAAAACTTCATCACCCAAACCACATTCAAAAACAACAGTGCTAAATATGATGGTGGAGCAGTTTACTTATCCTTTGGTTCACATTATATTGCAAATACTCTTATTGAAAACAATAAATTGACATGTGAAGACAAAAACTATACCCATGGAGGAGGAATATATGCCGATTATTGTAATTTAGTTGGTGTAAATAATCATTTCATAAATAATGAAATACATGGACTGTATAGTTATGACAGCGATTTAAACATTACCGCATCATTATTTAAAAATAATGGTGAAGCTATTCATGGTGTTTTCCTTGAAAATTATTTCTTAAACAATACCTATGAAGACAATGAGAACTATTTAAACGATACATACTATGAAACTGTTGTCAGTGAAACAGTTGAACCATTAGAACTTTATAACGACACCATCATTTTTTCCAGACTTCCTAAGGCATTTGATTTACGTGACTGGAACTGGGTAAGTTCAGTTAAAAATCAAGGAGAAATGAATTCCTGCTGGGCATTCGGTAGTGCAGGAGCCATGGAATCTGCATTAATGAAATATGCTGGAGTCGAATATGAATTTTCCGTGAATAATATTCAAAACAGTTTATTAAGATATTCAAAATTCGGAAATATACAAATGAGTGAAGGATCTGATGCTGTAAGCCATATAATCTATGCCATAAATTGGTTAGGAATGGTTAACTCATTTGATGATGAATATGATAGCGTTGGAAAAATATCACAATTTATCAGCAGCCCAGATAATGTACATATACAAGATGCAGTAATTATTAATGCCCGTACTAATTCAACAGACAATACTGCAATAAAACAAGCAATATTAAAATACTGTGGTTTAACTGCAACAATTCATTCTACAACAGAGGAACAATATTATAATGAAAATACATCCGCACTATATTATTACGGAAACCAATCAACAAATCATATTGTTTTAATAGTAGGATGGGACGACACATATTCCGCTAAAAATTTCGCAACTCCCCCTGAAGGAGATGGAGCATGGATTATAAAGAACAGTTATGGAACAGAATTCGGAGATGAAGGATATAATTACGTTTCATATTATGATACTAAGTTAGGAACAGAAACCGATTTAGTCGGATACGTTTTTGAAAACAATGTAGCATATACCACAAATTATCAGACCGATCTGGGAGGTACGATAAATTACTACAAATCAAAAAACCCAGATGTCAATTCAACCTATAGAAATACATATAATGCAATAGAAGATGCTTTGATAGCTGCAGTTGGAACATACTTCTACGAAGAAGGTGGAGCATACACTGTAGAAATATCTGTAAATGATATTACAAAATTAGTTCAAAGTGGAGTCGCTCCATTTAAAGGTTATCACACCATAAAATTAAACAAAAACATTACAATTATGGAAGATGACAATTTTACAGTAGAGATGACCAAAAAATATGTTCCTATACTCGAAAAAACAAGACAACACTTTAAAAACGGTACTTCATTAGCCAATTTTGGAGAAGGATACTATGATTTAGCTACAGATAATTCAACAGTGTCTTTAAAAGTTTATACTGTTGCTGGAGTAATTCTAACAGATGATTTAGTGAAAATCTATAAAAACGACTCCCAATTTGAAGCTAAGATTGGTGTTTCAAATCAGATTGTAAGCTTTGAAATTAATGGCGGAACATATAATAGAACCAGTAATGCAGAAGGCATAGCTAAAATGAACATCAACCTAAATCCAGGTAATTACACAATCAAAACAACCTTCAATGGTACAACTGTTGAAAATACAATTACCGTATTGCCAACATTGATTGCAAACAATTTAGTCAAATACTTCAGAAACGCATCACAGTTCCTCATAGAATTAGTTGACGGTCAAGGA
>NZ_JAZRKF010000005.1:0-47509 GCF_045646205.1 Methanobrevibacter sp.
TTGTATTCCTTTAGTGGTGTTTAGGAAGAGAATGCTTATTTGTTTAAAAAATACTTATTTTTATGTGATATTATGAGTGAACTTAAAGATTTAATAAAAAAATTTATGGAACTAGATGACAGTTTAAACGAAGAATTGGAATCCTTGGAAGAATCCGAAGAAGTCTATGAACAGTTCGAAGCTGATCATGCTGACGAAATCAACGAATTAAATGAAATTTACCATGAAATCGAACATATGGTATTCCACGAAGAGTTTTTAATTGTTTCCAACCAGACTGAAGATGAAAAAGAAGTTGTTGCATTAATCATCAGCGAAGAAGATGAAGAAGCAGAAGAATTTGTTATTCCAGTATTCACTGATGAGGAAGAAGCAAACATAGCTATTGAAGAGTTCAAAGAGCAGTTCGGAGATATTGAATTTACCTGCGATAAGAAAGCAGGGAATGAAATTGTTGCAGACCACCATGAAGACGATGATTTCGTAGGTCTTGCAGTTAACGCTCCTCAATGGGACTTTGTAATAGCAACAGAAGATGTTCATGACTGCAGCGATTAAATATGCAACTTAAAGATTATAAATACTATCAAAAAACCTCTGAAGGCGGATGCAAAAGCCAGTTAAAAGATTTCATTAGTTTATATGCTAAAATCCTTGAAAAGGTTAAAAAGGAATCCGCTTCAGAACTTGATGGTGTTAAAATCAACATCAAAAGAACATACTCGCAGGAAATCTATCTTACATTGGTTGATGAAAAAGAAGAAGCCATAAAACTTACATTAACCGAAAAAAGCAAAGCCTACATTATTCCGATTTTTACCGACGTCTGCGAATACGATGAAGGCAGCAAAAAACTGGCGAAACTATTTCTTGACAAATTTACCCAAAAGGCCATAAGTCCCAAAGACATTAAAAAATTAGGCGAAAATGACGAAAACTTCAAGGGAATAGTCATCAATCCACATTCACAGAACTTCAGAATGGATCCGGAGGGAAAGATATGAATTTCATCTGTCCGACATTAGGCGAAGATCACGAAAAGGATTTCCTTGTTATGGGAAAAATAGATGATTTCAAAATAATAGTTTTTTCAGACATTGAAAACTACAACGAAGGTTTCAAATACCTGGAAATCGAAGACTATAAACCTTGTGAAGTCTCAATTGACTTATTCAAGGAACTTTCAAAAAATGATGATGAGTTTTCAGGTCTCATTTTAAATATACACTCTGAAAACAAAATAATCAGTAAAGAAGAAATTTTGAAGCTATAACTCTTCATCCTCTTCTTCTTCAGGTTTTTCCTGATTGTAATACTTATATCTGTAGGACATTTTAAATCCGGATACGGCTTCTCTTTTTGGTCTGCGTTTAGTGAAAATCTTTTCTTTATTTGCATATTCATCTTGAAAAGATTTATTTAACTTTTTATTTTCACGAAAATACGTATTTCTTTTTTCCCTTTCATGAGGAGCCCTATACATCCGTTTTCTAATCAAACGTCTGCGACCAGTTAATAATCTTATCACAAAAATCACTTGTTTCTAGAAGCAGATTTATCTAATGTAGCTTGAATTTCATCAATTCTTTCAACTACAACTTTAATAGCTTGTTCTCCTTGACGAGTTGGATTGATACCTTGTTCTACAAGTAATGCATCTCTGATATCTCTTAATCTATCAATTGAATCGATTTTCATTATTGTTGAGTAAAACATTAAATTCCTCCAATACTTATATTAAATTTAGTTAATCAAATCATATATACTTTTTTAATTACAAAATTATTTATACAAGAATTTTATACAATTAGAATTATGTATAAAACTCAACAGGTTATCTATTTATCAGGAGGTTGCTTTTGGGGCGTTGAAGCCTATCTTTCAAGACTCAAAGGAGTTAATCAGACAGAAGTGGGCTATGCCAATGGCAGGACACATGACCCAACATATGAAAGTGTCTGTACAGGCAAAACCGGCCACAGCGAATGCGTTAAGCTAACCTACAATCCGGAAATCATTTCCCTTGAAGAGATATTGGAGGAATATTTTAAAATAATAGATCCATTCAGCCTTAACAGACAGGGAAATGACATAGGAACACAATACAAAACAGGAATCTACTGGCAGGAGCCGTCACAGAGAAGCACTGTCGTTAAATTTCTAAACAAAAAGCAAAAGAAAGCTGATAGAAAAATCGTCGTCGAGGCACATGAAATCCATGGCTTCTACCATGCAGAAGACTATCATCAGAAATATCTTGAAAAGAATCCCCAAGGCTATTGCCATGTTGATTTAAATCAAATTGACGATGAAGAATTCAACCACTTGACCAGGAAAGAGTATCAAATAACACAGCTTGCATTAACAGAAGCACCACATAGTGGAAAATATGATGACTTTTTTGAAGATGGCCTATATGTAGACGTTGTAGATGGTGAAGTTCTCTTCACTTCAAAAGACAAGTTTGACTCAGGATGTGGATGGCCTGCATTTTCAAAGCCTGCAAGCGATGATGCAATAATCAAGCACAGGGACTTCAGCTACGGCATGGTAAGAACAGAAGTGAGAAGCAAATCCGCAAACTCACACCTTGGCCATGAATTCAATGACGGACCCGACGGAAAAAGATACTGCATCAATTCAGCAGCATTAAGGTTTATTGCAAAAAAGGATTTAAAAAAAGAAGGGTATGAAGAATATATTGGTCTATTCGACTAATATCTCATATCATAACCATTCCATTCAAGAATAACATTAAACATATTTTTTACAACATCAGGAACATTTATTTCTTCAATTTCATAATCAACACTGAATTTACGGTTTAGATATTCTTGAGCAAAACTACGATTAATAAACTCAATGCCTGAAAAATCCATTGTAATATTAGTAGAATATTCATCTAATTGTTTAAATAGATTTTCCGCTTCTAATCGAACAATTAAATTAGAGCTAATTTCATTTTTTAGATTAATTATCATTGAACCACCTGCATATTTACATCATATCTGTTTTTAATAATTTCATATAAACTTTTAAAATTATAATTTTTATCAAATCTCAAAGCTATAATTGTTCCATTAATGGAATTATTTGAAATATCCCTTTTATAAATATTATCTTTTTTAGAATATATAAGGCCATTTCTTGAAGCTACCAAAATAGAACTATTATCACTTTGTGTCATTAACATGAAACTATTATTCAAGCCACAACCTCTTTCAAAATAACCAAATTCATTTTTTGTTGAATTACCGTTAATAGCACTCAATATTGCTTCACAATCATTTTTAAAATTAAAACCATGTAACTCCAAAGACTTAGGAATAGTTATACCATCATCAATAATAATGATATCAAAATAATTTTCCTTAAAATATCCAATTATGAATGCATTGTTTGAATTTGCATGATCGGAAATATTATCAACCAATTCACTTAAGATAAATATGAATATATTCTTATTTGAAAAGTTACATTTATCTAAAAACAAATTTAAATATCTATCATCATCTTCATTAAGATTTACAGATAGTATATTATCAATTAAATCAATATATCCATTTAGAGATTTATCAAAATTTTTCCTAAACAACAATAAAGGCCAACTAAATGAATAACATTCTATTTTCGTTGATAATTCATCAAAATCTTTTATACTTAAACATTTATTAAAATCGTTTAATAAGTCCAATTTCATTTTATCACCTAAAATTTGGTTAAAATTAGTATTGAACCTCATAAAATAAATACTTTGTTGAAGCGACTCATAAAAATTGTTTTAACCCATAAATATTGCTTTAGGTGATAAAAATTGTCCTGAGAAGTAAAAATTGTTCCCACCCATAAGTATTGCTTTTAGATATAACTAAATAATATTAAATCAAAACTATTAACAATGAAAATTGAAGAGCTAAAACACCCTGAATTAAAGCAGCTAATCAATATGATTTACCTGCACGGAGAAAACAATAACCAGGAAATGATTGAAAAAACAGATGAAGAGATTAAGGATTATTTAAATGATAATATCTTTATCATATCAAGTCAAAATGATGAATTCTTTACAATTCCATATGGTAATGACGGCGAATACGTTATCCCGATCTTTACTGATTTACTCGAGTATGAACGTGGAATGGAATACTATGACTTAAATGATATGAGTGAAAACAAGGATTATATGATTAAAAAAATAGAAAAAGTAGATGATCCCAATTGCTTAGGATATCTAATCAATATAGCCAGCGCCAGCTACATTACTCTTCTGTAAGAAACTCTTCTTTAATTTTACCGACAATTTCTTCAAATCTTTTTGAAACTTCACCATCAGGGTCAATTGTTGATACAACACCATCCTGATTTGGTGAGTCACTTACTTTTTCGGTTAACGGTAAATCACCGAGATATTCAATTTCCATCTCTTCAGAGAATGCTTCGCCATCGCCTTCACCGAAAATAGCTAATTTTTCACCACAATGCGGACAAATGTAATATGCCATATTCTCAATAAGGCCTATATTTTCCACATTCAACATGTTAACCATTTTTACACATTTTAAAACATCTTCCTGTGATACAACATTTGGTGTTGTGACCATGATTACTGCATCTGTATTAGGAATAGTCTGTAAAACAGTTAACGGTTCATCTCCGGTTCCAGGCGGGTTATCGATAATTAAAACATCCAATGGGCCCCATTCCACTTCTGCAATAAGCTGTTTAATGGAACCTGATTTTTGAGGCCCTCTCCAAATGATCGGAGTGTCTATACTTTCAAGCATGAATGCCATTGACATTACTTTTAAACCGCTTGGAGCTTCAACCGGAACCATGTTGCGGTTTTCGTTAATGAATAAATCTGCACCTTCCAAACCTAACATTTTTGGAATGTTCGGTCCGTGAATATCAGCATCTAAAATACCTGTGGAGAATCCTAATTTCTGGAAAGTTTCTGCAAGGTTAGCAGCAACTGTTGATTTTCCAACTCCTCCTTTTCCACTCATAACAGCTATTTTATATTTGATTTGGCCTAAATTTCTTGCTAATTTGATTTCCTGTTCAATCATTTGTTTTTGTTGTTCAGGAGTCATTTGACCCCCGTGACCATGACCGTGGCCATGACCTTGATGTGGATTATCTGCCATATTTTTCCTCCTATTTAATTGAATTTTTTACTTACTTCTTCGACGGCAAGAATTAATGGGTCTGTAACCATAGATACAGGTGGTGCATATGCAAATTCCATATTGCTTAAATCAAAGCAGGTTAAACCTTCAGTAATAGCCAATGTCATGGTATCAATTCTTTCAGCTACTCTTTCTTCAGCTATGATTTGACAACCGATAATGGTTCCATTTCCATCACAAATAACTTTAATATCCATAGGTTTTGCATTCGGATAGTAACGAGCTCTTGTCAGTGCTTCAACTTTCTGTACAACAGGTCTGATTCTATTCTGTTGAGCAAAACTGGTAGTATAACCAACTGCACCAAATTCCAATTTTCCTACTTTGGAAACCATTGAATTTAAAACTGGGTTAAATTTGGATTTTTTATTGCAGATTGTACGAGCCAATGTTTTTGATTCACGAACTGCAGTGGTACCTAACTGGGAAATGGTATTGAATCCTAAAATTAAATCCTTTGATTCCACACAGTCACCGACAGCATAGACATCATCTACTGAAGTTTCCATTCTGTCGTTTACAAGAATAGCCCATCTTCCAACTTCACAACCTGCCATTTTAGCTAAATCCAATTCTGCCCTAACACCGGTAGCTAAAATAACCATGTCCGCATCAACAAGCTCTTCATCGCCGAAGCATGCCTTTTCGACTTTTCCATCACCAATCAATTTGGTAATCGGTTTTCCCAATACAACATTGATTCCTTCGCTTTCAAGATAACTAACTAAAATGTCAGACATATCCTTATCCAAAGATCTTGGTACGATTTGAGGCATCATTTCACTTAATGTAACATTCAAGCCCTGTTTCATTAATGCAAAAGCAATTTCAATACCTATTAAACCAGCACCAGTGACGATTGCACTTTTAGCATCCTTCATTGCTTCCTGAACTTTTATACCGTCGTCAATATTTCTAATCTGGTAAACACCCTTCAAATCTACACCATCCATTGGAGGAACAAACGGATTTCCACCAGTAGCCAAAACCAATTTATCATATTTGATAGTTTTTGATTTGGACTTGGATTCATAAGTGACAGTCTTTTTATCACTGTCGACTGCTGTAACTTCAACTTCAGTTATTACATCAATATCTTTTTTCTTATAATCTTCAGGTGTTCTCATTACAATATCATCAAATGATTTGATCGTTCCTGATAACACATAAGGAATAGCACAAGGTGAATAAGCGACCTTATCATCCCTTGTAAGAACAACAATTTCACAATCTTTGTCAATTTTACGGATATTGGAAGCTGTTGAGATTCCTCCAGCTCCTCCGCCAACAATAACTATTTTCATTTTAACAAAACCTATACAATATAATTATTTAACACTATGTAATATATTAATAAATATATAAATAATTAAGGTATTATTATGAAAAAAATCGATTTTGACTTGAAAAATAACCCATTTATTGACTTTGAATCATCAAGATATACAATGTCAGCCCGAATCAATGCTGAAAATCTATGGAAATTCTGTAAAAAAAATGACTACTCATTCTTTATATTAAGTCTTGGATGTTTAATGAACGGCGTGAATTCCGTAGCTAGTTTAAAAAGAAGGATAATTAATGAGGAAGCTGTAGAATATGACTATCTTGAAGGCGTAAGTCCTATAATGAATGATGAATTAGACATATATCGTGAAATGAAAGTTAAAACACCTCAGGAATTTGAGGACATTTTTGAATGGCATGACTATGTTAAAGAACTGTCTGGTGGAATATTGGACGGTAAAACTGAAGGATTTACCCTTGATTTAATGAAAAGAGACTTTACAAATATAGCTAACTTTTCCTGCATTCCGTGGGTTGATTTTGACTCCATTACTTCATGTCAAACAAACGGACGCCAAATTCAGCCGTTAATAACTTGGGGAAAAGTAAATGACGATTATGAAATGAGCGTTTCCATAACCGTCAGCCACATTTTTGTAAATGGTCGAGATTTAGGATACTTTTTTGAAAACACACAAAAGGAGTTTGATTTAATTAAAAAATAATCTAGATTGTATCAAATCCATATAAATATCCCTGAAGCATAAGGTCCTGTGGAGAGTTGACTTTATAATTTTCGGAGTCTCCATCATGAGTTGCATTTGCATTATGGAGTTTTTGGCGAACATCATGACTGGAAGAAACATCGGAAATTCCTCCGTCAGCATTTGAATTATGTTCCACATTTTCATATGCAGCAACTAGTGAAACTGACAATATAGCTGTCAAAACGATTAAGACTATAATTGGTTTAATATTCATAATTATCACCTTTTAAAATGTGTGAAAATAATATTTTCAAAGTGAAAATATTAAAAACCCACACATATGAGTAAAGAATTAAAAGATTAATATCCTTTAATTTGTATAATAAATATATAAAAAACAATATTTAAAGCTTTTCGAATGCAAGTACACGCTTACATTAAAAATAAGTAAATTTAAGCTTTAAAATTAAAAAATAAATTTCAATCATCCGCAACTGATTCAATATCGGTTGCCTCAAGCTTCATTATAACCGGCCTTAAACCGTCATTGCAGGACACGATTGCAACTCCAGGAGTCTTAATCCAGTCTTCAAAATACCAGACATCACTAACTCCATGAGCCAGTGCAAAAACGTACTGATATATTGCTTTCCATGCCTCATCACAGAATCCTTCAGGTTTGGCGTAATCAGCATAATAGATTTCCCCTTCACTCATAAGAGGACAGGTTGATAATCCTTCAACACCATATTCAGCTGCAAGATCTTCTTGAAGCGTGGTTTTAAGAATAGTTATCTTTACCTTTTTCATGAATAAGAATATGGGATAATCTAATACAAATAACTTATCAATTTATTTTTATAGTATTTGATTTGACGTAATTATTCCAATATGTGGTGATAATGTATTCCCCAGGCATTAAATTAATGCTTAAGCGGGCCATACCATCGCTGTTGGTTGTACGATTGTAAAATATACCGTTGATATTGAAGGTTAAATTCTCACCTGATGCAGGCCTGCCTATTTCATCCAAAACAACAGCCTCAAATGCGCTTCCGTCCTTATAATTCATTGATAAGTCATTTGAAACCAGTCTGGTTAAAACATTGATCTTATTGGAAACGCTTGCTCCATTGTAAGTTGAGGTTATGATATATTCACCGGGCTCCAGATTAATGTTGAGCTTTGCCGTACCGTTTTCATTAGTTGTACGGGTGTAGAATACTCCATTAATATTGAATGTAACCTTTTCTCCCGCTGAGGGATTGCCTTTACCGTCAAGGACTTTAACAGTGTACTGACTACCATTTCTGTAATACTTGACAAGGTCTCTGTTTTCAACAAGAACCGGCTTGACAACAATTGAATTAGCATATAAATCATTGGTAACTTTGTTAATGGAAGTTATAATGTATTCTCCAGGGTTTAAATTAATATTTAACTTGGCCACACCGTTTTCATTGGTTTTACGTGTGTAGAATACTCCGTTAATATTGAATTCAATATCAGAATTTTTCAATACATTTCCATTGCCGTCCAAAAATGATGCGTAAAATTGGGTGCCGTTCTTATAATATTTTACAATATCATCACCAAATACTGTTCCGAGGACTTTAATCTTTACATTGGTCTTATTTTTTCCCAAAGTACCATCATAATCAACTACAGCATCATATTCGCCGGGAGCGAGATTAATGGCAAGTGACGCATATCCGTTGTCACCTATCTCTCGGGAATAGTATTGTCCGTTGATTGAAATGCCTATATTCTCACCAATCAGAGGAACTCCATATTTATCCTTTAGAGATACTACAAGCCTTTGTGAACCTCCAGCATATTTTTCCACATCCTGCGCATATAAATGGGCCCCATAATCTGTTACGTAATAATTGAAATTATGAGTTTTGGTCATTCCCTCAATGGACGTTAAAACATTTAAGTATCCCTTAGCCTTTGGCTTAATTGTAAATAAAATGTCTCTGTTATCGCTTGCAGCAGGAGTATCCCAGTACAATTTGTGCTGAGCAGAATCATAGGTAAAGCTTCCGTGAGATTTGATTCCGCTGACAAAGTCCACATTTTCTCCAAAACTAAATACTATTCTCCTTGGAGTGGAAAGATATTTAATTCTGTAATATAGGGTAGAATCATCACCGATTAAAACGCTAGATTTGCCCACAATGAGTTCTATGGAATCTCCAAAGTACTGGCTTTCAAAGATATGGGTTCCGGCATATATTTTACCCGGCATCTGAGGAACGGACGATGCAGGGAAATACTGTCCCTTATAAAAAAAGTGAGTTACAATTCCGGCTGTATTTAAACCTACATTGCGGCCATTGTCATTTGTTACATAAACGTCTGCACCGTAAAATACACCATCGGCCGTTTCCTTAACCTTATAATCATAAACGTAAAGATTTCTTCTGTTTAAACCGGAATAATCATAGGAACATATTGAAATTATCGCTTCAACCGGATTTGAGTTATAGTTCTTATAGTTTCCACGATTATAATATGAATAATAATTCGGAACAACCAGGTATTGTCCCGGCTGGAGAGTGCCTGTCCAGTATGTGTTTACAAATGAAATTCCAAAGCGTCCGTCAGGAGCCTTTATTACAAAATGGCCATATCCATAGCGGGAAAGGATTCCACTGATTTGTGCAAGATAATTTGATGCAATGTTATTGCTTTGAATCATTGTAGCTGCAATCTGCTCAATAGCCCGGTTAGAGTCATTGTATTGGCTTCCTCCCTGACCAAAGACCCATCCATGTTCAGTGATAATAGAATGGCAGAAATAATCTTCTTGAGTGTCGATTTCCTGTTTTAAAACCTTGTATCCATACCAGTCAACGGCATTGATTTCTACCCCAAAACCATTAAGGGGAGAATCCTGTCTGAATGCATAAATGGTTTCTCCATCCTCCTGAATAACAAATGAAGCACAGTCTGAAGCAGACAGATTAACCTCTGCCTCTTCAAAAGGAGTTTCATATACAACATCCCCATAACCTGATATTTGGGTTGCATTCAAATCATCGGATGCGCTTACCGCACCGGATAAATAAAAAAACATTACTAAAACAGATAAGACTATTAAAAATTTCTTTGAAAACATTTCGACACCAATATGACTTTATATAATTAACATTTGATTTGAAATTATATAAATATAATCAAAAAAGTGAAAGTATTAATATCTGAAAATATTATAAAAGTAAATCATGAGAAAAATAGGTATTGTATTTATAGCAATTGTATTAATTATTGTTGTATTTCTTGCTTCAACAATCGTCAGTCCTGTTTTAGTAATCGCAGAAGATACTGAAGAAGCTGGCGGTGTTGATATGGCTGCAAAATTTTCAATTACAGGCTTTGAATGGGTTTATCCCGGAAGTTCATTTAATGCACAGGGTCAAACATTGCATAATGTCCATGCAGACAGTCCGGATGATCCTTATGGTGCTGCCCGTGATATCATAACCTATACGTACCATTATACGCCACACGTTATTGTGAGCGTAAACAATGAGGCCGCTGCGGCGATATTCGGTGATGACATTATTGACGTTATCAGATCAAACGACGCCTACAACGGATATGCAGGTAGTCAAAACGTTCCAGGAACAATGTCCCGGGGTGATGCGGTGGATACTGCAATGACTAAAAATGGAATGAACGTATTTCAAGTCCCTATTCAAATTTTATTAGGAAATATACATTTTATCTTTGTATAATTCCATTATTCTTTTTTTATTAATCCATATTAATAGTTAATCAAGAAAAAACTAGCCAGTAAATTTACATTTCGAATTAACGGGCAAATAAGTTTAGTAATATGATTAATTTGTAGTTTTAGACGTTAAATGTTATAAATAATCATAACTTTTCTATATCTTCCAAACTAAGGCCAGTTATAGTTGAAATATACTCATAATCATTGCCAAAGTTCTTCATATTTTTAGCAATTTCAACAGATCGGATTTGCATTCCTTCTTCTTTTCCTTCTTCTTTTCCTTCTTCTATCCATTTTTCTTTCTCACCTGCTATCAAACCACGTATTTCTTCCGGGAACAATTCTTTTAACAATTCTAATTCACTTATTGATACCATATTATCAATCTCTCCTTTCAATTCATCATCATCAGAAATGAACTTCTTCATGAAAGCTTTCTGAAAAATCTTAATTTCGCGAATTTCCTCTTCTGTTAAACCTTCAACTTTATTGGTTAAATCTGCAATCTTCAAGAGCAATTCGGATTTGGTTAATTTACTTTTCATATATAAGGCCACGGTTAAATATCGGTATAGGTTAATTTCTTATTATTATCTATTATCTCTTTGAGTATTTCTATTTTTTCGTATCATCTTAATATATTTGAAATACAGACAATACTTGTTAATCAAGTGTGATAACAGCCTGCCTTAGCATCATACGGCACATATGCACCTACATCTTCACCGTCAATTCTCAAAGAAATATAATGCCAGTTATTTGCAATGGCATATTCCCTTGTTATGCCGGCACGGTCAACAGCAGGACCATATTGTGGATAATATGAGTATCCGTCCTCACTCAAGCCACTGGATTGTGTGGATTTTTCAGTAACGTCCTTAATTGTAATCTGTTTGGATGTGGAATTTGCCTGATATTTGCTATCTTCAAGAAGACTGCAGGAAACACTATACGTTCCCGCAGGCAAAGCCTCCAAAGCTATTACGGCATTACCTGAAGCGTCAGTGGTTGCTTTTTTGTTGACGATTTCATTATTTGAACCGACAAAGGCAATAGCTACCTCCTCATTTGAAATGGGATTACCCTGACTATCACTTAAATATAGGCTGAATTGTCCCCCAACATATAGTGAATCCATAGACATGATTTCAATATTGCATGTTTCTTTTGAAAAGGGATTCAAAAAAGCGATACCTAAAACAAGCATTATAACGATTACAATAAGCAAAAATATTATAATTTTAGTATAATCCATAATAATATATAGTGCATATATGGTTAATATAATTTAAGTTCATTGAGAATCTTTTGAAGGTAATATTTTTTTAAAACGAAAACTCTCATATTTACTTTTCTATCATTGAGAAATACTTCTTCATTTAGTCTTTCAGCTGCAAGCAACCTTGTATCGCCTGCCCTAATGAGCGAAGCCTCACCATCCATAATCTTTGAAAGAATCAAATCATAATCTTTTTTAAGCAAGTCCCTATCTGAAGTTATATCAAAAATTTCCAAATCAGTGACTGTACCCTTAAAATGCCAGAAAATGAAAATCTTATCAAAATTAAACAAATCATCAAATAATATAACGTTATCATAATCTATATCGGCCAGTTTCAGTGAAGCTGAAGGATATCTAACACCGCAGTTTTTATATTTGTATTCCAGAACTGCTGCCTTAACGCCTATGCTTTCAAAAGAAGTTAAGATATCTGATGATATTTCAGTTACCTGTTTACCAATAAAGCTTTCTAGTTCATCCATTTTATCAAAAAAAGAAAAAAGTGTAGAATTAATCGAAATTAATTCCCGTAATTCTTAATCCACCATAATGGGATTTGTATTTGATGTTTAATCCAATCAATAATGGTGTGATTTTTTCAATTACACGTGCCTTTTCCAAAATACCGCAGTCAATGGTTTTTATTCCAGGTATTTTATCAATGATTTCAGCAGCAGTTGCTTTTGCATCATTGTCATCACCGGCAATTAAACAGTCACAGTCAATTTCTTCCGGAATGTTTGCCAAGTGAGAGTTTGAGATATTACAGAATGCACAGATTACTTTTGCACCGGTTCCTTCAAGAATAGATGCTGTTCTTTCAGCAGCAGATCCTTCCATCAGGTCAATGAATCTGAAAGGTTTTCCACCAATAGCTGTTTCTAAAGGCACTGTTGCGTCCATGACAATTTTGTCTTTACAGAATTCCTTAATGCCTTCAATTGTTGGTTTTTGAGCAGCCAATGGTACTGTAATGATTAAAACATCCCCTTCTTTTGCCGCATCTTCATTTGCCATTCCTCTCATTGTTGATAAATCATAGTCTGCCAAATCTTTTTTAGCTTGTTCAACGACTTCTAAAGCTTTTTCTTCTTTTCTAGAACCGATGATAACATCAACGCCTTCAATAGCTAATCTTTCACCGATTCCAAGTCCTTGAGGTCCAGTTCCACCAATAATACTAACTATCATTTTATCACCTATATTAAGATATGAACTTTATAATATAAAATATTTATTTTTTGAAAAAAATACAGATAAAAATGAATTATTCTAGAAATTATCTATAAAAAAAGATTATTTAATGAAATTTAATTAAAAAAAATAAGTTAGAGGAATTAAATCCCCTAAATAATGGTTATGGTATTTGCTATGCTTAGGCCATTATAACTTGATGTTATGATATATTTACCGCTCATCAAATTAATGTTTAAACGAGCAATACCTTCGCTATCAGTTGATCTATTATAGAATACTCCATTAATGTTGAATTCTATCATTTCATTAGCTAAAGATTTGCCCTGACCATCAAGCAATTTTGCACTGAATTTTGTTCCATCATGGTATTTCATCGTAATGTCTTCAGCGGACAATACTGGCAATACGGAGATTTTATTGGATACGCTGCATCCTGCATATGAAGCCGTAATGATGTAATCTCCAGGACCCAGATTAATATTCAGTTTAGCTATTCCTGATGCGTTTGTCGTACGGGTGTAGAATACACCGTTGATGTTGAATGTCACTTCAACGCCTGCACCAACTGCATTTCCATCTTCACCTATGAGTTTTACAGTGTATTGGGAAGCGTTTCTGTAATATTTGGTTAAATCATGGTTTTCTACGATTCTAGGAATAACTGTAATATTATTTGAGTACATTTCACCCGTTTTAAGGTTAATTGCAGTTATGATGTATGTTCCCTGTTCAATGTTAATGTTTAATTTAGCCAATCCTTCGTTTCCTCTAACGTAACGGTCATAGAATACTCCATGAATGTTGAATCTGACCATGCTTCCGTCAGGCAGGTAATTGCCCTGGCTGTCTTTGAATGTTGCATAGTATTGGGTTGCGTTTCTAAATACTTTAACCAAATCAGTTGCATTAATCGTTGCCTTGATTGTAACAGTTGCATTAACGCTTACTGGTGAATACTTTTCATTTCCAGAGTAATTAACCAATACATCATAAGTTCCGCTATTGAGATTAAGAGGAATTGATGCTGTACCGTTTTCATTGGTTGTTCTTACATATGGAACTCCATTGATTGTAATTGTCAGATTTTCACCGGCCAGTTTGTTTGAATCGGAATCAGTTAAATATACATAGAATCTTTCAGGTCCGCTGTAATACTTAATTACGTCAGGAGCATTTAAAACTGCATATTTATTGACTTCAAATGAAACATCATCGGAAATTGAGGAAGCGTATTTGTCATCACCAGAGTATTTGACATTGAAAGTGTAGTTGCCTTCATCCAAATCAGTGATGCTTGCATTGGCTTTTCCGTTAATCAATTCCATACAGTAGTCCTTGCCTGCAATATTGAATGTTACGTTTCCTGTTGCATCATCAGGAGTTACCTCAACAGAAATTTCAACATTGTTCTTATCTACTTCAACACTGACATTAACTGTTGAATTTAATGGAGATTTGTTATCGATTGTGAATTCAACTGTAGCGTTTGAATACGGATACCTTTCATCACCCATGAATTCTAGATTAATGGTGTAATTTCCATTATCCAAATCAGTTAAAGTGATGTTTCCTTTACCGTTGATTACAGGAATTGAATAGGTTGCATTATTTAAGTCAAATGTAATGTTTGCATCCACATCACATGGAGTCAGTTCAACATATATTGTTGCATCACTGCCGTTTACTTCAGCGCTTGGAGTAATGACAAGCCCACCTTTAACTGTTATACCAATTGTTAAAACTTCATTATCGACATTTGCAGTAATGTTATAAACACCTGAATCATCTGATGTAAATGAAGTTTCGAATTTGGCATTGGAGAAGTTTCCTAAAGTGTCCTTTAAACTTCCTCCCGTTGAAGACAATTCAATGCTTCTTTTTGGAATCAATGAAATGTTTTCATTTTCATCCGTTCCGTTCCAGAAGAATTCATATGTTAATTTGGAGATGTTTCCGGAAGAAATGCTGTCAGGACTTGCCGTAACATTTAAAACAGCATAGCTATTCGGTTTTTTGATTGTTCCGGTTAAAAGACCTGACCAGTCAGGATCATTTACGCCCCACCAGTTATTGTCGATAGTTGTTAAATTGCGATAGGTATATACAACATTTGAATCATCAAGGAATGCATTGTATGATACTTCTCCTGAAACTAATTCCAAGAACAGTGTTGAACCTGTAGGTGCTTCATTTCCTTTGAATTCAGACATTTGAATATAAGTGTACCAATCATAGAATGAATTACCGTAACTTGAATAGACTGCTCCTCCTTTGGACTCTGCAAGGTTGTTTTCAAATTCTGACATGTAGATTTCCAAATCAGAAGACCATGAATAAACCGCTCCACCATAACTTCCTTTGGAACTGCCGGTTGCAATGTTATCCTTAAATATACAGTCTTCAATGTATAGGTAACCTTCTTCATAGTTTTTAATTGCTCCACCGTTTTGATATGCACGGTTTCCTGTAAATGTTGAGTTTGTGATGTATGCTTCCCAGCTTGAGGATATTGCTCCTCCGTCATAGACAGAAGCGATGTTATCTGTGAAAGTGGAGTTGGTTACAAAGAGTATTGCCGTATTATCAATAGCTGCTGAACCCTGTGCAATGTTATCCGTGAATGTACAGTCTTCAACTGTCAAGTATCCTGCCTGGTTAATTAATGCTGCACCATAACCACTTGAATAAGCGTTTTTAAAGGTCAAATCAACGAAAGTGAATTGTCCGTCAGTAATTGAAATGATGAAATGTCTGTGTTCACCGTCAATGACTGCACCATCCATTCCAATGAATGTTACATTGTTGATATAGCTGGATAGATATAGTTCAGTGTTCTGATTTCCTTTAAAGTTACCTGTCAATACGACTGTTCCGTTATCTCCTGCAAGAGTCATTGCCTTGTATATTGTTTTTACTGGGTTTTCCTTAGAACCGTTTCCAAACTCATCACTGCCCGTTGAGGCGTTTGCATAAATGACATCAGTCAAATTCCTTTTTACCTTCACGGTGACTGTTGTTTTAACTTTATTGTATTTTTCATCACCGGAATATATTACTTCCAGTGTGTTTCTTCCGACAGCCAAATCCGGAACGCTTACAACTGCAACACCTTTTTCAAGATCTGCTGTAATGCCTTTTACGGTAACTGTACCTGTAGCATCACTTGGAAGTGTGACTGTAACTGTTGCGTTTTCACCACGAGTAATGTCTGGAGCATCTATTTTTATTGAAGGGTCTTTTTTGGATTGATTGGCTTTTACAGTGATGTTTACACTGCTTTGAGCGCTGTAATAATTAAGGTCACCGGAATAAATTACATCAAAGGTATAGTTGCCCATAGTCAAATTATCAAAAAATATTGTTGCGCTGCCTTTTGAGATAGTCTGTGTTTTATCTTTGATGCTAATCGTTCCTGTGGCATCATCATCTATATTTACAACGATTTTTGCACGTTCACCTTCATTTATTACAACATCATTAACATCAATTGTTGCGTTTTTCTTAATCTTTTGATTTACTGTAATGTTTACTGCAGTTTCAGCACCGTTATAATGCAAGTCACCTGAATATAGGACGTCAAATGTGTAATTGCCACAAGTCAAATCAGGAATTGTTAAAACAGCTACTCCATCGCTGACCTGTGCCGTTATTTCATTTATTGATACGCTACCCAATGCGTATTCAGTCAAGTAGACAACTACAGTGGCATTTTCACCTTCAGTTATTTCAACATTATCCGCATATAATGTTAAGTTCTCTTTTGGAAGAGCAGATTCCCGGTTTACAATCACATAGACAGACAGTTCCTCATTATCCACATATACAGTAATCCTATAGGTTCCATTGATATTGCTTGAAAACTCACTTTCAAATTCAGGGTCTAAAACACCACAGGTATCGGTTAAATTTGCATTTAAAGCATTTAATGTTATGTTTCTTTGAGGAATCAATTCCACATTGGAATTTGAATCATCATTCCACAGCAGTTTGGAGAGTATGGTTGAAGTTTCATTATTGCTGATTAAATTTTTGGATGCAGATACATTTAAAACAGCATAGGATTCAGGTGCAGAAATTCCAACGATTATGTTATTTAAATTCGGATTGTTTATTCCCCACCAGTTATTTTCAACAGAAACTATTCCTTCACATTCTTTTGCAACATTAATAACATCACTGCTTGTGATATCACAAATTATTGCATTATATTCAATGTTTGCTCTGTTTGTTGTTGTGATTGCACTACCGCTATCGGCAATGTTATCTATAAACTCTGAGTATTTGATATTCAATTCCTGAGGAGATGAATAACCTGCATTTGAAAAGATTGCTCCTCCTTCATCAGCAACATTTGAGACGTATCTATTTGAAGTTAAATTGGCAAAACTGTCTTCACTTATGGAATTTGAAGCATGAATATATATTGCTCCACCCATCACTGCAGAGTTTTCTTCAAAGTTTGAATTTGAAATTATGGCCATTGACCTGTTGGAAAGAATCGCTCCGCCCGTATTGGCCGTGTTATTGATGAAGTTACAGTAATCAATATACTTTGCATTTGAACGCATGAAAATTGCTCCGCCGTCAGGAGCATAGTTGTCAGTGAAGTTTGAATATCTGATTGCCGTTGGAGATTCAGCACATATTGCTCCACCGGTTTTGGTTGAGCCTTCATAAGCAGATCTTCCGATGAAGTTTGAGTCGAAATTACATCCGCTTATCAAAGTAGTCCATGCAGAATAAGATCCGGAACCTGATGAATGGATTGCTCCACCACGGCTTCCTGCAGAATTATCCGTGAAGTTAGAATCATAAATGTAGGAGTAACCTCCAGCTCTGATAGCCCCACCCCAATAGTAAGCGCTGTTTGAAGTGAATTCAGAATTATTTACAAACAGTTGGTTTGCATTGTATATTGCTCCTCCATCTCCACCACTAATGTCATATGTGGAATTTGATTTGCTCACAGCCCTGTTTTCAGTGAATGTTGAAGCGTTTACATAAAGATTACCTGCATTGTAAATAGCTCCGCCTGCATAAATACCGCTTAACGCATTGTTTTTAGTGAATTCACAATTATTAATTACAGTCAAATCAGTGTATGTTGATACATAAACAGCCCCACCAGAAATTGCCTTGTTTTCTATGAATTTTGAATTTATAATGTTGGCAAAACCGTAGTAGTGATAGACTGCTCCACCCTGGTCGGAACCTGTGTTATTTATAAAAGTACAGTCAGTAATGTTTAGGATATAGCCATAATCCCTTATTGCTCCGCCATTTTCATTATATCCGTTTTTAAATGTAATGTTGGTGAATGTCACATTGTTTTCAAGGCCATAAATTTCAAAGATAAATCCTTTGTGAGCATCAATGATAGTGTTTTCACTTTCACCTTCAATGTCCAAACTTCTTTCGACAGTCATGTCAGAATCATTATAGATACCATCAAATATGTGGATTTTTTCAACAACAGGGAAATTATTGGCCACGTCAACAGCCTTAGCTATTGTTTTTAAAGGAGAATTGATTGAACCGTTGTTTTCATCATTACCATCATTTGAAACATACAGTATTTTGCCATAATCATATCTGACCACTTCAAAGTCAAGGGTGTAATTAGATGGATTGTAGTTAATGTCCCCATTATAAGTTAATAAAATTGAATATTTTCCATAATCCACATCTTCCAGTGTGATTGAACCTTTACTTTTTGTAATGTTTATAATCTTATTCTCTCCGTTGATTGTAAAGGTTACATTACCTCCTGCAGTGTAATAATTGATATCCACATCAATTATGACTATTTGATTTTTAACTGTTGCCTCTGCAGTCAAAACAGTATCCTTTCTGACGGAAACTGTAAATGTTTCTGTCGTATTGGATGCTTCAAAGTCTGCGTCACCCCCATAAGTGAATGTTAGGGTATAAACATCATTCGGAACGCCAGTGACTGTAATATTTCCTTCACCCTTCGTCAATTCTATTACCTGAGTCTTATATCTTAATGTGAATGTTACATTTCCTGTAGCTGATGTCTCATTGACTTTGGCATAAATTGTTACGTTATCCCCTATAACAACAGGAGTAATGGATAATTCAGTCGGATTTCTATTTGATATGGTGAAATTAACTGTTTTTCTTGCTTTTTGATAGTTTTCATCACCATTATAAGTTAACTCTACCGTGTAATTTTTATTGGCCAAATCAGAAATCGTGACATTTCCCTTTCCTTCATTTAAATAGATTGTTTCTTCTTTTCCATTCAATATGAATGTAACATTACCTGTTGCATTTAAAGGATTTATTTCGGCACATATTGTAACGGAATTTTTATCAACGATTGCCTCAGCACTTAACTCTGCAGGATATTTCTCGAAAACAATGAATGATATTGTTGTATTTGATTTTTTGTGACTGGCATCACCATTATATGTCAATAAGATATTGTCATATTCTCCAAGAGGAAGATTATATAAGGTGATATTCCCATTTCCATCAGTTAATTCAATCGTTTCCTTTTTGCCGTTTATTGTAAAGGTTACATTACCGGTTACGGATTTCGGTGCAACGCTCACATCAACAGTCACATCCTTATAGTTTACTTCACTATCTGCAATTATAACGGTTTTATTGGTTAAATCACGAACTATAATGTCGGTTGACAATTCCTGGTTATCCACCTTGGCCGTGATTGTGTACTGGCCAATGTTTTCAGATGAGAAGTTCGTTTTAACTTCTCCCTTAAATGAAGTTGGATTTGTGTCAAATTCCCCGCCGGTGCTTGTTAATGTAATGTTTCTTAAAGGAATTAATGTATTTTTGGCATTGTCCTGAGAATTATAAAATGCCACATCAATCAAATCTTTTTCGTCAATGTCAATTATTTGGGAGTCTGCAGATAAATTTAAAGTAGCATAGCTACTGATTTTTACGTTTTTGTTATTGGCCAGACCAGTTAAATTCGGATTGTTTGTTCCCCACCAGTTATTATCTGCATTAATTTTAAGAGCGGAATTATCTGATGAAGCAAATACCCCATATCCTTCATCCAATATGAACACATTGTTGTTGATGTTTATTGAATCAAGCATTGATGCACTATTATAAATGACTCCACCTGGCCCTTTTGTATATGAATCGCCAATGAAAGTACATCCGGTAATGTTTATTACATTAGAAGCTGTAGAAGTTCCCATAATGGCAATTGAACTTCCAGTATAAGTCGTAGTCGGACTATAGGATTTACTTCCAATGAAAGTACAGTTGGCAATTAATGTTGAGGACTGGGTTAAAATCACACCATTGCTTTTGGAACCACAATTTATAAACTCACAATTTGTAATTGAAACGTTATTGTTACGTCCACCGACAGTAGCTCCACCTATATTATAGATTGCAGCACCAGCATATCCTGAATAGATATTAATGAATTTTACACGATTGACGGCCAGATTGGCATCAAGAATTGAAATTCCAGATTCCCGGATATAAATTGCACCACCATACTGGCTTTCATTAACGTTCTGTAAGGTCAAATCGCTTAAAGTGAAATTAACGTTTGCAGTTAATCTGAAAAATCGACCCCCACCTTCTGCATCAATGATTGTGTTTCCGGAACCTATAATATTAATATTTTTACCTATGGTCAGACCATACTCATTATAAGTACCATTTGCCATATAAATCGTATTTGTTGTTGCACTTGATTCACTTATTGCTTTTTCCAGACTTTTATAAGGACTGTCCTGTGTTCCATGACCGGAATCGTCATCTCCGGTTGTTGAAACATAAATGTCCTTTTGACTATCTCCCAGCATTTGTGAATTTCCATCAATAGACAAAGCTGTCTGGTTTAAATCTGATGTATCATTTGCAAATGATAAAGGCAGCATCATTAAAACAAACGTCAATAAAGCAAAAATCAACAAATGCCTTTTACTAATTTTACTAATCATATTATCCTCCATAAACTCCTAAATAATCGTAATTTTATTTGCAATATTCAAATTGTTATATGATGAAGTTATAATGTATTTTCCACTCATCAAATTAATGTTTAACTTAGCTATACCATTTAAATCGCTTACTCTATTATAGAATACTCCATTAATATTAAATAGAACATTGGCTCCTCTTAAAGGACTGCCCACATCATCCAGAACCGTTACATCGAATGTTGATCCATCACGATATTTCATTTCCAAATCATCCGCCAGAAGAACCGTCAGGACAGTGATGTTGTTGGATACCATCAATCCCCCATAATCTGCGGTGATGATGTATTTTCCAGGATTCAAATTAATGTTTAAACTAGCTACACCACTTGCATTGGTAGTTCTTGTATAAAATACCCCATTAATATTGAATGATACATTAACACCGCTTAAAGGATTACCGACATCGTCCAAGACCTTAATGGAATATTTTGATGCGTTTCTATAATACTTAATCAAATCATTATTTTCAACAAGTTTTGATAAAACCGTGACGTTGCTGGCTTTTTGCTCACCTGTTGCAGTATTTAAAAGTGTTATGATATATACTCCAGGGTTTAAGTTTATATTGAGCCTTACAATACCATCATTATTACTTGTCCTGTAATAAAAGACACCGTTAATATTAAGAGACACCTTCTCATTGGCCAATGCCCTTCCTTCACTGTCAAGAATTTTGGCTTCAAACTGTGAGGCGTTCCTGTAATATTTAACAAGGTTTTCACTTTCGACAGTTGACAATACATTTACGGTATTGGTCTTGGAAAGTGAATTGTTGTATCTTGTTGTGATGTTGTATGTTCCCGGGTTTAAGTTAATGGCAATTGAAGCGATTCCATCACTGTTTGTCACTCTTGTGTAGTTTAAACCATATATTTCAAATACTACACTTTCATTTGCACATGCATTTCCCTTTGAGTCTATTAATTTGGCAACAAACCTTTTTGAAGAGGAGAAATATTTTTCCAAATCCTCAGTAATCAATTCATTTTCGGCATTTTCAACTTCAAAGCTTGTTTTAAAAGACTTCGGCATGTAGTTTTTATTTGTGAAGTTAACTAAAACGTCATAAATGCCACTTTCCAAACCGCTTAATCTAAGTATAGCTGTTGAATTTTTTATAGGAATTGAGTATGATTCATTTTCAACGATTATGCTTACATTATCATTAATGTTTTCTGTAAAACTTACTGTTATATTAACCGCATCTGAAATATTTATGACACTTACATCCATTGAGATATCCTTAGGTGAAATTTTAAATGAAGTTACATTTGAAACCGCATTATACTTATCGCTTCCACCATAATTTAGGAGAGCTTCATAAACACCGACATCCAATGTCAAAGGAATGACAAAATGGCTTTTATCAACTGCAAATACATTATCGCCAACAGTTAATGTCAGGTTATCCAAATCATCACTCATATCAATATCTGCAATTAAATCATCACCGTAAAGGATATCTGAAATATTGACTGTGATTTCAGGAGTCAATTTGGATACATTTACTACTGCAGTGGTGTTTGAAGGCAAATAATATTTAAGGGCACTGTAAACGGCTGAAAGATTATAAATTCCTTCACCGTCAAAGGTCAATTCAATATTGGCCAATCCGTTTGAAACATCCACAACATAGCTCTGGTTTAAAACTGTGAAATTGACGCAACCTGAATCCACCAGAGCATTGTCTTCATCCCTTATTTCAGCAGTGATATTGATTAAATCACCGACAAAAGCATCAGTACTGTTTATGGTGATTGTAGTGTTGGAATCCGGCCTGTCAACAGCAAATATCTTAAGGCATGCCACCTGAGAGGTATATGTGTGGGATCCATAACCGAAAGTGTAATTGTATAAGTCAATCCATTTCTTGCCGTTGAAGCTTATATAGGAAACACCCGGCTTATAATATGTTCTTGTAGTCATGACCTTTTCTGAAATCGGAATATTCGCATATTTTGAAGTAGTTATTTTAAGTGCAACCCTGAATGTATCGCCCACATTAACAGGTATCAGTTCATCCAGATTGATTGTATGATAACCTGCAACACTAGTTCCATTTTGGGTAAGCATTAACTCATCATTTACATAAACATAGGCTTCATAAGCAGTATCCACATCAAAATATGTTGAAAAAGCAGCTATATTGTCCCTTCCAGTTGAATTGAACTGATTTGCATACCAGATTGATGACTTACCCGTTATCAGATAATCAGTCATTCCGCCAAAATCATACTGATAGTTTTTAGTGAAGTTAACGGAATTGTTGAATACGAAGGTATAGGCTTCCTGTGAACTCAATACCTTAAATAAAATTGCATCATAATATGAAATGTAGAAAAATCCTTTTTCTCCCCAAGTATCATTCCAGCTGTTTTTGATAATCCAAGCCCCATCACCTGGAGGAGTGGTTAAAAAGTTAGAAGCAGAATAGCTGTCATCCCATCCTATTACAGTTATTGCATGGTTTGCATAACCTGCATTCGGATAATAATACGAATAGGTTGAAGGGTTATAATAATCATTTGAATGGGCATATGCTGCTGAAATCGCTCCATATTTAAGCATCATCCTCTTGATTTCATCATTGTCAGTGTAGTTATTTCTCTTTGGAGCAAAGATAATGTCTTGAACATGAACGACACTATCCAAAACAGGAGATAATGTTGAATAATCATCATATGTATCCAGCTCATCATATATTGCACCAAGCCAGCTTACGATATAGGCAAATGACATTGCATCGTATCCGCCTTCGTTTGTCTCTCTTTTCCACCCATAAGCCGAATAGAGTTCCACGACATTTTTGATATTTTCTTCTGACAAGTCAAGAGACATGTTTACAGCTTTTAAGATATTGGACTCCAAAGTAGCTATTGAAGCAAAGCCCCAACAGTTTCCTCCGGCCTGCTGGTCTCTTACAGGAGTGACTAGTCCCTCATCAAAGAGATTATAGCTTTTGGGAATTTCACCTTCCCAGTCAGTGTAGTTTCCAACAATCAGATAGTTTCCATTCCCATTTACAACAACAGGATAATTGTCCTGAATGTGGAAATCATCATCACTTAAAGCCGTGTTGTTATCGAAGGTATTTGATGTGTTTGTCAGTTTTACATTAGCATTAGAGTAAAGTGCTCCTCCAGTTATTGCAGCATTTGACGTGAATGTATTTGAATTAATTGATACGCTCGTACAGTTGTCAACAAATATTGCCCCACCATTTAAAGCAGCATTACTTTCAAAATCATTTTTTAAAGAAGTGGTTCTTCCATACATTGAGTATATTGCCCCACCATCATATTTGGCAGTGTTATTTTTAAATTTAGATGTGGAAATATCTAACTGACCCCTTAAGTTACAGATTGCTCCGCCAAAGAATGCCTGACAGTTTGAAAAGCTTGAATTTCTAATTATCATAGAAGAAGTCTTTCCATAAATTGCTCCTCCCGTATCATCAAGTGATTTGTCTTTATCAAAAATAGAATCATAAACCATTAACGTTGAGCCGTCTTCAGCCGCAACAGCTCCGCCATATCCCTTAGCGGAATTATTGAAAAATTTACAATCTGAAAATGACAGAATCCCTATTTCACCATAAACTGCTCCGCCATAAGCTGCATTGTTATCTATAAAGGTACAGTTTGTAAAGAATGCTCCAGGTGAGTAAATACTTGAAATTCCACCGGATTTACAGTAAACAGCTCCACCAAAAGAGTTTCCGTATTCATCAACAAAAGCTGCAACACAATCCTTAAATATACAGTCTTCAGCTACAAATACGCCAAAATCACGGATTGATGCTTTTAAAAATGTAATGTTTGTTGCAGAAAGTGAAGAATCAACACCAATGGAAAATGCCATTCCATCATATCTGATGATTGTATTTTCAGCACTTTGACCTATAAATTCTAAATCATTAAATATTCCTCTGTAATTATCCAATCGATAAATTCCGTCAGCAAAATAAGCTGTTGTAATCTGGTTTAATCTTGATGACCTTAAATACTTATAAGGACTGTCAATACTACCATCACCATCTTTTTCAACAGACGCATTAAAATATACTTCTTTAGTATTAGCACCCAATACTTCACCATCGATAGTAACATATTGTAAAACATCGTCTGATAAGACATATGTTTCCGTGTTGTTATCATTCATTTCAGAAGCACTAACGACAGGAAGCATTAAAATGCAAAAAATAAAAATTAATAATAATCCCCAAACCTTTTTATCCATCATTTGCCTCCTTTTTAAAGGATATCGAAATAATTATTATTTCATATGGATAATTTGTTGAACATTATTAATAAACTATATGAAAACTATTTTTTATCGTATAATACTCCGCCCACATATATCACATATTCCGGTAAGCGGTTCTTCTGAGCATAAAGAATCTTAAAACCAAATATATCTTCAATAGATTTATCTACATTACCGCCAAGAGATTCAATTGAATATCTCATTTTAAATGGCATTTTACACGGCATTCCAAACTCTCGAGTACATTTCATGCACAGACTGCATTTTCCCAAAAACAAACCGCAGGAGTTCTCATCTTCCAGATCATAGATTTCATTCATCAGTTTAACCTTCATGCGTTCAAGTCGTTTTAGGATAAAATCCAGTTCCCTATCAGAATAATCACTAGCCAATTCCTCATCATCAAAATTGATCTTAAAAGCAATGATTTTTAATTTTTCATAGGAATTCCATACATCCATTACATCAAAATCAAATGGAGGACAGTTCCAATTCTTGCCGTAGTTTTCACAGTCTTTGCAAAGTCCATGAAACTTTTCAACATCCACATATGCATCAACAAACTCGTCAACACTCACATCGGCAACAAGTTTTTCAATTCCCTTCATATGTAAATATCTTAAAAAAAATGTTAATAAATATTTCTAAAAAAAAAGAAATGGGAAATAAATCCCATTTAAGCTTCTACTTTTATTGTGTTTGCAACATTTTGACCGTTATAACTTGAAGTAATAATGTATTCTCCAGGCATAAGGTTAATGTTTAACTTAGCATGTCCTTCACTGTCAGTGGTTCTCTGATAGAATACGCCATGGACGTTGAATGTTACATTTTGTCCGGCGTAAGGATTACCTTGACCGTCAACCAATGTAGCTACGAACTGATCAGGAGTGCCGTATTTCTTGGTTAGGTCAGTGGCAGACAATACAGGAAGCACAGTAATGTTATTTGCAACATTGCATCCTCCATAGGAAGCAGTTATAATGTATTTTCCAGGTTCTAAGTTAATGTTTAACTTAGCGATACCGGAAGCATTGGTTGTACGTGTGTATAATACACCGTTAATGTTGAAAGTCACATTTTCACCAGCACCAACAGCTTTTCCGTCATCACCAATGATTTTAACTGTGTATTGACTTGCATTTCTGTAATATTTTGTTAAATCATTGTTTTCAGTGATTCTTGGAAGAACTGTAATGTTGTTGGATGACATTTCACCTGTCTGCAAGTTTCTTGCAGTTAAGATGTATGTTCCTTGTTCCAAGTTGAGGTTTAATTTAGCTAAACCTTTGTCTCCAGTATAACGGTAGTAGAATACACCGTTGATGTTAAATTCGACTTGAGAGCCTTGGGCTAAATAATTACCTTGACTGTCACGGAATGTAGCGTAGTACTGAGTATCATTTCTGAATACTTTCACAACGTCAGTACCGTTAACAGTAGTCAAAATAGTCACAACAGAGTCAATTGTAGTGTTATCAACAGTAGTTGTTACATTGTATACTCCACTTTCTAAGTTAAGAGCAATGCTTGTAGTACCATTTGCGTTGGTTGTTCTGTCGTAGTCAACACCATTAATGTTAATTTTAACTGTTTTATTTGCAATACCTTTACCTTTGTAATCAGTAACAGTTACAACAAATCTTTCAGATCCTTTGTAGTATTTAGTTACATCAGGAGCTTCGATGATATCGGATTTGTCTTCGTCAACAGTAATATTAACACTAGTTTCAATTGGGTTGTACTTGTCATCACCAGAGTAGGTTATAGGAACAGTATTGTTTCCAAGAGGTAAGTTAGTTAAAACAGCACTGGCAGTACCATTTTGAACAGGAACAGCCTCATTACCAATAGTCACAGTACCGGTAGCATCCTCAGGTAAAATAACAGTAACAGTAACATTATCGCCTTCAGTTACTTCTGAAGGAGCATCAATGCTGATTGTAGCGTTTTCCTTAGGATTAACAGTGATATTTACACTAGTGAACGCCATATTATAATTGTCGTCACCCCAGTACATGATATAAGCTGGAGTCGTCTCGTTTAATCCAGGGATAGAAACTGAAACAATAGCATCGATGATAGTTGCATTATAGACATCTTTGCCTGCAATTACCATAACATTACCTGTAGCATTTTCGAAACCGGTTACAATAACAGTAGCATTTTGACCGACATATATTGGATCTGCACTAGCAGTTAGATTTAAATCTTTTTTAGCGATAATTTCAACAGTTGTTGAAGCGTTGTTGTAGTTATCATCACCAGGATAATAAATGTATGCTGTAACGGTTTCATTTAATTTAGGAATAGACATGAATGCCATACCCATCATAATAGGAGTGGTGTAAATATCTTCACCAATAGTTACAGTTACATTACCTGTAGCATTCTCGAAACCAGTAACAATAAGACTAGCATTTCCCATAACTTCAAATACAGTTGCATTAAGAGTTAAATATTTTTTAGATACAGGATTAACAGTTATATTAATTTCAGTTTCAATTGGGTTGTACTTGTCATCACCAGAGTAAACAACAGGAAGAGTATTGTTTCCAACAGGCAAATTAGTTAAAACAACACTAGCAGTACCGTTTATAACATCAGCAACTTCATTACCAACAGTTACATTTCCGGTAGCATCCTCAGGTAAAGTTACAGTAACAGTAGCATTTTCACCTTCAGTGATTTCAGGAGCATCAATGCTGATTGTTGCATTTTGTTTTTCAGCATTAATTACTTCAATTAATGCAGTTTCTATGTTTACATCACTTGCTAAATCATAACTACCTGAAATTGTGTAGTTTCCAACTTCACTTGGAGTGAATACAAAGCTTACAGTACCGTTTTCAACATCCAATTCATCAAGTTTTTCACCGTTAGCAGTTAAGGTAATTGCTCCACCACTAATTGTGTTATTATTGTCATCGGTTAATGTAGCAGTAACAGTTACATTTTCACCTAATTTGATAGAAGCGTCTTCAGATATTACTAAATTGGTTTCAGTAGTTACTTCACCATATTCAAGGTAAATGTCGTTACCATTCTCAGCAACACAGTTTTCCATTGTGTTTCCAGATAAAGCAATGTATGAATCTTCGGAATAGATTGCTCCACCTTCAGTTGCTTGTTGATTTTTGAATGTGTTGTCTGAAATTGTTACTTCAGCATCACCAGTGTTATAGGTGTAGATACCTGCACCTTGACCGGCAACGTTTCCGTCAAAGGTGTTATCTGAAATTACGAGAGTGAATTCGCCCATTGTGTCGGAGTATCCTCCATCAACATATATTGCACCACCGTAAGCAGCACTGTTGTTGATGAATTCGTTTCCGGAAATGGTAATTTCCCCGTCATAATCGACATAAACTATGTTGATTGCTCCACCTTCACGGCAGTCTTCTCCACCATTGTTTTCAAATACATTATCAGTAATTTCAGCGTTAATACTTTGGATTTCGATTGCACCAGCTCTGGAAGCGATACCACCGGAAATCATATTGTTTCTGAATATGTTATCGTGGATATTTACATAATCACCGTCAGCCTGAAGTGCACCGGAGCCATCCATAGTGTTGTTTTCAAATAAACAACCGGAAACTTCACAGTCATCACCGAGGATGTATAAAGTACCATGATTGGAGTTGGCATGACCAACACTGTTGGTAAAGTTGGAATCAGTTACTTTAACATTATCAGCATAAACAGCAAGACCAATACATCCTGCAGCTTCATAAATGTTATCGTTATTGTTGAATACACAATTGGTAATTTCAGTATTATCTCCTTTTGGAGACCAACCTAAAGATCCAATAGTAACAGCAGCACCATTTCTACCAGCATTATTTTCAAATACTGAATTGGACAATTTACCGTCATCAGCATCCCATAAAATAGCACCAGCACCACTTGTTGCAGTGTTGTTAACAAATGTACAATTATCTACTTCAACAGTAGCACCTTTAATTGAAATAGCACCACCGTAACCGGTTACATTAGCATTAGCAAATGTAATACCGGAAATGTTTACATTACCAGCAGTAATATCCAAGATTCTACCGGCATTTGCTGCATCGATAACTGCATCTTCACCGACAATTTCTAAATCAGATGCAACAGCTAAACCGCTTTCTTCATAGGTTCCTTTACGGATTATGATTTTATGAGCAGTGTTGCTTTCAGAAGTTGCAAGCTCAATTGCTTTTGCGATAGTTGCAACTGGTTTGTCTTCACTACCCACATTTGAATCACTGCCATTTAAATCAACGTAAATGATTCCATCATATTTTTCATCGACAACAGTTACGGTTAAGGTATTGAATAGACAGTCGTCTATATCCAGATAAGCCATATTCATAATACTGTTGCTTGGGTGGAAAATAAGGGAATAGCTTTCACCGCTTTCAAAGGTGAAATTGATATCGGAAATATTGATTGTAAAGTTTTTAACTTCGGATGGGATGTTGTCTAATTTAACAGCAGTACCGTTAATGTAAACATGCATGTTACCTCCAGTCAAGTCATAACCCTTATAATAATCTTCCTCTTCAGTTAAATAGTCGATTTTAACATCAATAGTAAGATTTTCACCAATTGCATAATCTGTTGCATTTTTACCGTTGACAGTAGGGGTTGAAGTATACTCAGGAACAGGTACTGGAACTGTTACAGTTATGTTATACTCAGACGGATTATAATAATCATTACCCGGATATGAAATAGTAATATTAGCAACACCAGGACCTACAGCAGCTATTCTTCCCCAGGATGAAACTGTAGCAACGCTTTCATCGCTGGACTCGTATGTCAATTCACCAGCAGCACTAGGAGTTAAAGTAGCTGTGAAATAGGTGCTCCTTCCAGTTTCCAATTCTATTTTATCTATATTTGAGGTAATTGTAGTATTGATTTTGGAAGTCATTTCAAGAGCATTTACAACCAGAGGAATAAATGTATATGTTAAATTGTTTGAATCCAAGTTTGATGTAACCACAGTAATATTCAAGATATTTTCTCCAACTTTGAAATAGCTAACATCAATTTCATTTAAATCAAAAGTCCAGGTATTGTATGTGACAACAGAACGTCTCCATCCATCAAAGTAATTGATTGTATGGTTTCCGTTATTCATATCAATAAATGCATAGAGTGTACTTGTAATCAATTTTCTGAATTTTTCACTTTTTTCCACATTAACAGTTATTAACTTGCTGGAACCTAATGAATAATTATCTACAGTACTTGGTTCAGTTGTAATAACAAGATCCTCAGTGTATTCACGTCCATAAACAGTTAAAGTATTTAATATACAATCTGATATATCAAGATTAGCCATGTTCATAATAGCATTGCTAGGACGGAAAATAAGGGAATATTTTTTGCTAGGCTCAAAAGTATAGTTGATATCAGCTATATTAACAGTGAAGTTTTTAGTATCGGATGGAATATTATCCAATTTTACAGCTTCACCATTAATGAAAACATACATATTGTCACCGGACAAGTTATAACCTTTCCAATAATCTTCCTCTTCAGTTAAATAAATAATTTCAACATCAATAGTGAGATTTTCTCCAATTAAATAATCAACATCATCCTTACCTTTAACAGTAGGGGTTGAAGTATAATCCGGAGCAGGAACAGTTACAGTCATGTTTATTTCAGCCGCATTGTACAAATCATTACCCGGATAGGAAATAGTGATATTTGCAACACCAGTACCGACAGCTGTAACCTTACCCCAAGATGAAACTGTAGCGACACTTTCATCACTAGATTTATAGGATAGGCTACCTGCAGAACTAGGGTTTAAAATAGCTGTAAAATAACTTGAATCCCCTATTTTCAATTCCATTTCTTCAGGACTTACAGTGATTGTAGTATTTATTTTAGAAGTTGCTTTTTGAGCATAAACAGTAAATGGAATGAAATCATATGTTAAGTTAAACTGATCTAATTTGGTTGTATCAACACAAATTTTAAATGTATTCTCTCCTTCATTAAAATAGCTACTGTCAATTTCATTTAAATCAAAACTAAAAGTAGTATATGTATTTACAGAACGATACCATCCTCCAAAAGTATCAACAGTATGTTCACCACCATTTATATCCATATAAGCATATAATGTACCTAATGTATTTTTATAAGTGTTATACTTATCGCTTTGTGCAATGTTTACAGTTATTTTATTGCTGGTACCAATAGTATAGTTAGTTACATTATTAGGATTAGTGGAAATAACCAAGTCTTCACCTTCACCAATTACAACGTCACCGCCATCCGCATTTGCAGACACGGGAATATTCACATTATCTACAGATGTAGCTAAAACAGTACAATCTGTAGATTCAATTACAATTCCATCATCACTCACATCACTTGCAAGAGATGTTGGAATTACTATAAGCATCAATAATATCAAAAAAATTAATATTACGTGCTTTTTATATTTTAAAGACATAATTCATATTCTCCCTTAAATTAAAAAAAATTAAAAATTATGAAATGAAAATTATTTCATAACATAACTATATTTATTGAAATACATATATAAAATTTTAGATTTATGAATTATTTTGTTCTCTAATAGTTGTAATATAGTCTTTTTTAGCAGAATCAATATGACATGTTTTTTACACTAATATATAACACATATAATCATATTTATCGAAATTAAAGATTTTAAATAAAATTAACAATATAGCAAATATTTTTTTACAAACCCACAAAAATAATGTCATAAAAAGCCAAAAACTAAACAAAATATGCTAATTCAGACCTAAAATATATCGACCGAAACTAAAAAAATAAAAAAGAAATGGGAAATTATCCCATTTAAGCATTTACTTTTACTGTGTTTGCAATATTTTGACCGTTATAGCTTGAAGTAATAATGTATTCTCCAGGCATAAGGTTAATGTTTAACCGAGCATTTCCTTCACTGTCAGTGGTTCTTTGATAGAATACTCCGTTAATGTTGAAGGTTATGCTTTCACCGACAAAAGCTTGACCCTGACCGTTAACCAATGTAGCTACAAACTGATCTGGAGTGCCGTATTTCTTTGTTAGGTCACTGGCAGATAATACCGGAAGCACAGTAATGTTATTTGCAACACTGCATCCGCCATAATAAGCAGTTATAATGTATTTACCCGGCTCCAGGTTAATGTTTAACTTGGCTATTCCTGACGCATTGGTTGTACGTGTATAGAATACTCCGTTAATGTTGAAGGTTACATTTTCACCAGCACCAACTGCTTTTCCGTCATCACCAATGATTTTAACAGTGTATTGTGAAGCGTTTCTGTAATATTTCGTTAAATCATTGTTTTCAGTGATTCTTGGAATGACTGTAATGACGTTTGAAGACAATTCATTGGTTTGAGTGTTTTTAGCAGTTATGATGTATTCTCCCTGCTCAAGGTTAATGTTTAATTTAGCCAAACCGTTTGCAGCGACTTTACGTGTGTAAAATACACCGTTGATGTTGAATTCAATTTCTGTTCCTTCAGCCAAGTAATTGCCTTTGGAGTCTCTGAATGTTGCATAATACTGAGTAGCGTTTCTGAATACCTTAGTTAAGTCTGTTCCGTTGACAGTGGTTAAAATGCTTGCAGTGGAGTTGACTGTTTGATTGTTCATAACTACAGTAACATTGTACACACCGGAAGGTAAACCCAAAGGAATGCTTGCAGTACCGTTCACGTTAGTTTTTCTTTGATATGAAACACCGTTAATGGTAATTTCAACGGATTTGTTAGCTATTGGATTGCCTTTCACATCACTTACGCTTACAACAAATCTTTCAGGTCCTGAATAGTATTTGATTACATCAGGAGCGAAGATGATATCTGATTCATATCCTTTTACGGTTACATTGACATCTCCACTTGCAGGATTGTACCTGTCATCACCAGAGTATGTTACATGAATCGTGTGATTGCCTTTAGCCAAATTCTCCACAATAAGAGTTGCTGTACCATTTATAACAGGAGAAGTTACATTGACTGCAGTTACATTTCCCTTTGCATCAGAAGGTAAAGTCACGACAATAGTAGCGTTTTCACCTTCAGTGATAGGTTCAGCAGTAATGTTCATTGTAACATTTTCTTTTGGAACAATCGGATTGACTATGATTTCAACGCTTTTTGTGAAGTTATTGTAATTATCATCTCCAGCATAATTAACAATAGCTGTTGTATTTTCAATTAAACCCACAATATAAATTTTTGCACTTCCATCAATGATTATAGAGATGTAAACATCTTCGTTAACACTTGCCGTCACATTTCCAGTAGCATTTTCTAAACCTGTAACTTTAATTAATGCATCTTCACCGACAATTATTTCATCAGCTGAAACGCTTGCATTCAAGTCTTTTTTAGGAATTACAGGTTCTTCTTTTGAATTTACAGTGACAGTAATTATAGCTTCACTTGCTTGGTATTTTTCTGTTTCAGCTACTTTTACTGTGACTAAAGCAGTTCCATTTGAAAGAGCGGAAACTTTACCTTTTTCATCAACGCTGATAACTGAAGTGTCATTGCTTGTGTATGTTACATTCAAATCTTCCGGAGTGGTTTTTGGAGTAACTGTTGTTTCATCACTCACATTCAAGGTCATGGAATCAGTATCAACACAAACAGCAGTAGGTATTTTGGAAACTGTGACTGAAACCGTCGTTGAGTTGATTGCATAGACTATATCATCACCGACAGTTAATGTAATGGTGGCATTTCCTGCACCTAGAGCAACAACATTGCCTTTAGCATCGACAGTGATAACTGAAGTATCATTACTTTCAAACTTAATATCCAAACCTTCAGGAGTGGTATTTGCCTTAATTGTTGAATTGTCACCGACATATAATTCCATGTTCTCATCTGCAACAACGGAAGTGTTGATCAATGCAGGAGCCTCTGAAACTGTTACAGTAACGTTAGCTGTGCTTATCCTATAGAATTCACCGTCACCAACGATTACAGTAATATTAACGCTTCCTTCTTTAAGTCCGGTTACAATACCTTTTTCATCAACACTAGCTATTGATGAATTTGAACTTGAATAGGATATGCCTGCATTTTCCGGACTATATTTTGCGTTAATTGAAGAGTTCTTTCCGATACTTACATTTAAAGTTGAATTGACAGATAAAGTCGTGTTAATCAGTCCTGATATTACTTTTACAATTAACGGATTGAATATTAAATCTCCTCTGACTTCATACTCCAATAACCCGGGATTAGGGTGGAATGTTAAGTTGTTTACTCCTTCAACCAGTTTATCGCTGATTTTAGCCAAATCATAGCTGAATGATGTAGCACCTGAATCCACACCATCAATTTTTACACGATTTTTCTCTTCCTCACCGTTGATGTAAACAAACATGGAATATCCCTTAATGTCAGCAGAAGAGGGATATGTGATATTTACTTTAACAATCTGACTGGAATCTAATTTGTAGAGTACTTCAGAAGGTGTTGGGGTTGAAATATAGTCATCTGCCTGAGGAGCCTTTTTAACATTTATTATTAATGGATTGAAAGTGTAATTATCACCTTTAAAGATATTGAAGAAGTTTTTAGTGTATGGGGCAAAGTATAATTTATTCTGACCGTCCTGCAAATCGGAAGATATGTTTTTAAGATTGAAAGTGAATGTGGTCTCATTAGCAGAAACGCCCCTGATAAAGTCCCAATTATAACCTTCAACGTCATTTATATAAACACACATGTCAATAAGGCCCAATATTTGAGATAAACCATCCCAATATTCTGTATAGACCGTAATGTTTTCATCAGTGTTTCTTTCATATTCATCTATAGCGCTTGGATCCGGCGTGGATATATAATAATCATATATCGGCTCTACGATATTCACTGTTAATTTATTGAATAATGTACTGTTTGTTATTCCATCCAAATTAGGGTGGAAAATGATTGAATTTTTCTCAGCAGTTAAATAATCCTTAAAATCAAAGAGATTGACAGTGAAATTTGCATCTGTTGCCTTAACGCCATCAAGCTTAATGGACATATTATTGTTAATGAACATGTACATGTCCAAATCTTTTAAAGATTCGTTTAAGGATTTATTATATCTTACATCAACAGCAACTGTCCTGTTTTCACCAATTATATAATCCACAGTTGCAGGATAGGGTGAAGTTGAATATGAGTAACTTTCAGTATTGTAATAGACGGTTGCAGGATTGAAATTGTACTGATAACAGGTGTATGATTTCATCTGATTTTCATCAGGATGGACAGTTATTTTATTTTCACCGTCGTGGAGCTTGCTTTCAATCAGCTTCAAGTTGAATTGTATATTTGAAGCGGCACCGTTATAATCCTTAAGTTCTACACGATTTGTACTGTCATCATTGATATAAACATATAATTTCAGGTTTCCGAAGTATCTTGGAGAATCCGGACGTCCGAAATAGTCATCGATTATTGAATAAAATTCAATATCCTTATTTCCCCCATTATAGGATACGGTTTCACTTTTCTTGGTTGGCTGTGACTCATACCAGTATTCGCTGGCTGAAAGATTCGCATCCATATCACTGCTTTGCAACATATCATTTATTTGCGTTGAATTTACATCCTCTGCAAATGCCTGAGGCGCAAATGCAATAAAGATAAAAAATATAAATAATAAAGAGGTTATGTATTTAAGATTCATAGTTTACCTCTTTATCTGATTCTAATTGTATTTGCAATATTCAATCCGTTATAGGATGAAGTGATAATGTACTCACCAGGCATCAAGTTAATGTTTAACCTTGCAATTCCATCACCGTCAGTTACACGGTCATAGAATATTCCGTTGATATTGAAAGTGATGCTTTCTCCTTTAAATGCGTTTCCTTGCCCATCCACTAATTTTGCTTCGAATTTCTGTCCGTCAAGATATGACATTTCCAGGTCTTTTGCAGATAATACTGGCAATACTTCAATAGTGTTGGAGGTCATGTAATCTCCATATATTGCAGTTATAATGTATTTGCCAGGTTCTAAGTTAATGTTTAACTTAGCTATTCCTGAGGCATTTGTTGTACGGGTGTAGAATACTCCATTAATATTGAATGTTACTTCAACACCTGCACCTACAGCATTTCCTTCGTCATCCAAAACCTTAACGGTATATTGTGATGCATTTCTATAATATTTTACCAGATCATTGTTTTCAACGATTTTACCGATGATTGTAATGTTATTTGCATAATTTTCACCGGTTTCAGTGTTGATTGAAGTAATAATATAAGTTCCGCTTCCCAGATTAATATTCAATTTAGCCCTGCCGTTTTCATCAGTAGTTCTATCGTAGAATACTCCATTAATGTTGAATGTTATTGATGTTTTTGCTAAAGGATTGCCTTCAGAGTCTAGGAAGTTTGCATAAAACTGGCTTGCATTTCTGTATATCTTTACAAGGTCTGATGCATTGACAGTATTTTTAACAGTGACTGTAGCGCTGGCATTAACCTTATCGTATTTGTCAGTACCATTGAATAAAACGGACACATCATATTTTCCACATGGCAATGATAAAGCCATACTTGCAGTTCCATTAACTATCTTTCTAGTATAGGTAACATTATTGATTATAATATATACTGAAACGTTGTTTAACGGATTTGAATCCAAATCAACCAATTTAATAACTAATTTTTCAGAGCCGCCGTAATATTTTTCAACATCCTCTACGGTCAATTTCACGTTGATTGGTGAGATAACGGTTATATTTGCATTGACTGATTTTTTGACATATTTTGAATCCCCTTCATAGGTTACCTTCATTTCATAGCTGCCTTCTTTTAAATCAGTTATGTTTAAAATAGCTGTACCGTCAGTAACATTTGCATCATATGTTTTATTGTTTACGATAATAGTGACTTTTCCTCCCGCATCGCCAGGTAGTGTTACAGTTACTGTTGTGTTTTCACCTTCACGAACAGTAGTGGAGTTTACACTCATTTCAAAATCATTTACCTTGGATATGATAACTTGAATCTCTTTTGAATTTTCAAGATATTTATCATCACCGATATAAGTTGCAGTCAAGTCATACTGTCCAACCTTTAAGTTTTCCACATTGAAAGTAGCTATACCATCAATTACTCTTGCAGTGTAATTTTTAGAATCAATGCTGATTGTTGCATTGGAAGTTGCATCTTTTGGAAGGGATACAGTTACAGTGAGGTTTTCGCCTTCTGAAATTTCATTAGATTTTACATCCATTTCATAATCAGGTATTTTGAATACTTCAAATGAAGCATTAGCAGTTGCATTGGTATATTTGTCACTTCCTGAATAATCAACGACAACAATATAGGTTTTATTTTCGAGGTTTAAAATATCCAAAGTGGCAGATCCGTTTTCCAATGTCTTAATGTATGAATCATTATTGACGTTTATTGTGACGTTTCCAACTGCATCGTCATTTAATTTTACAGAAATGCTTTGATTGTTTCCGACAAATGAGTCATTAACATCAATTGCAATTGTTGGAACTGCTTTTAGAACAGTTACATAACGTGTAAGTGAAACATTTCCATATTGAGCAGTTATAGGATAAACAGCCACTTCATTTGGAAGTGTAATTTCCACATTGGCAAAACCGTTTGATATTGTTGAATTAAAAGTATTTGAATTGAATGTTACGTTTAAAATTCCGCTGTCAATAGGATTTCCTTCCTCATCAATAACCTGAACAGGAATTGTTATATTTTCAGCCAAAATGCCTGTAGCATTATCAAAGTCAATGATTATTTCGCCAGTGGTTATTTTAATAATACCTGTTTTTACTAAAACATCATTTTTAACAGCCAGTATGTCTGCATTTACGATTTTATTATTATCATCTACTGTAATAAACCTTTCAATTGATGCAAAACCATTGTTTACTGTTGTATTGAAGTTTTCACCATCAATGATAAATGCAAATGCTTCTGTAGTAATCAAATTACCGCTGTCATCAGTGACATTAGCATAAATAACAGCTGTCTGTGACGGTGAGAAATATTTGGTGATATTGTCAAGAACAGTTATCGTTAAGCCTGAAACGTATAATTCAGGATTTAAATAAATTTCATTTGCACTTGAAGCTTTACAGTCACTGATTGTATTATTTGACAGGTTAATAACAAAGACATTTGTAAATACCTGTGACGGGTTTTTGTCAATATACAATGCTCCTGCGGTTTTACCTGCAGAATTGTTGTTAAACTCATTATTTGTTATTGTTTCATCACCAACTGTGAATAATGCTCCACCATTGCTGCTTGCAAAGTTATTGGCAAAGTCACATCCGTCAATAACACCGTCACCAATATAAACCGCACCACCATTTGGAGCTGAATTAGCATCAAATGTTGAGTTATATATTTCTGCAGTGAATGGAGAGACTGTGTAAAAGTAAATTGCTCCACCATCTCTTGAAGCTTCGTTGGAAATGAATGTAGAGTTAATTACACACATTCCTCCATGATACTGTTCTATAGCCAATGCTCCACCGAATTTTGCATAGTTATCGATGAATGTGGAATTGATAATGGTTACCACTCCCCCATAAGTTGAAACGGCACCTCCGACATTTCTGTCATAGCTGTCCTGACCGATGACGCTGTTTGAAATGAAAGTACAGTTAATGATTTTTGCTTCACCAATATATGTTGCACCGGTGTTTAAATTGAATCCTTTATTTACATGGATTGCTCCACCAAAATCTTCAGCAGTGTTATTTATGAATGAAACATTTTCTAAATATAAGTGACCTCCCTTAAAGAAGATTGCTCCACCAGCATAGTTTCCTGCGTATGTACTTGCTCCAGCATAACCGTTTGCCAAGGTAACGCCGGTAATATTATAGTAGCTGTTTTCATAACCTGTTAATGAGAAAATGAATTTGTCCTGTCCGTCAAGAATCGGATTTCCTTCACCTATAATTGTAAAGGATTTATAGTTAATTTCATATCTTGAAACTTCATAATATCCAGGTTTGATTATAATTGTATTTGATGCACCTTCACGGCTTGCTAAACTGTAAGCAACCTCAAAAGTTGCAACAGGACTTATTTCACTTCCCACATTTGCATCATTACCTAACTCTTCGGAAAGATATATTGGTCCGAAGTAATCGGCTGATGCATTGGTTACAATAATATAACCTACAGTGACATTTGAATATCTGCTTGATACACTGCCATAATTACCTGAAATGACATAAGTTCCATTTAAACGTGGTGCAAAAGCCACATGACAGAATCCTTCAGTCAAAACAGAAGGGGAGTACAATGTTTCGGTTCCGTTAACTGTGAACTTTACAGATCCTCCGCTTATTGCATTACCCATATCATCAGTGACTGAAGCGTTCAATCTGATTGACTGGCCTTCAACTTCAACGGTTTTTCCTTCCATGAATGTGATGTTTAAAAATCCTTCAAATGTACCTACGTTATAGATTTCATTACCTATTGTTAAAGCTTTTGAGTTTTTCATGGTGTTGTTTTGAAGATATAGTACACCGCTGCTTGCAATTACTCCACCATAGGATGCAGTGTGGTTTGTAAATACGTTTGAAATAACATCCATATTTGCATAGTAAGCACTGATTGCTCCACCATATGCAGCTAAATTATCTTCAAATCTGTTTTGAGAAATTATTGTATAGGAAGAGCATGAAACCAGCTGTTCATTGTCTAAAACGATTGCTCCACCATAAGAATCAGCCTCATTTTTAACAAAAGTATTTCCGATTACATAGTTGTCATCACTTTGTGAGGTACTGATAACTGATATAGCACCTCCCCATCCGGCATAATTGCTTTCAAAATGAGAATCAAGTAGATTTAAAACGAAACCTGCATAAAATAGTGCTCCACCATTTTCAGCCTGGTTGGAAATGAATATACAGTTTTCAATTAATCCGTTATTTCCTTCCCAGTCAATAGCTCCACCGTAGGTTCCCCCATAGTTGTTGATGAATTTGGAGTTTCTGATTTTTCCGTTACGGCCATCCCAGACGATAGCTCCTCCACAGGTTGATGCCTCATTTGAGATGAAGGTCAGGTTATTGATTGTTACCAAAGCGTTCTTAATATAAATTGCACCTGCACCGTTTTGATATCCTGAATATGGGATATAAATATCATCCTGACCTTCTCCATTGACCAGATTGAGGTTTTCCAGCTTAACTGTTGTATCATCTTCAATTGTAAAAATTCTTCCTTTTCCTTGAGCGTCTATTGTAACATTACCCAATCCTACAATATTAACGTTGGATAATATTTCCAAATCATATTCCGTATAAACACCTTCAAATATGTAAATTTGAGTTTCATTGTTAGAATTTGCTAAGTTCAATGCTCTTTTAACACTTGCCAACGGATTATCTTGGCTTCCGTCGTTTGTATCATTTCCATCTGTTGAAACATAATAAACGGCATTATCAACCGCCAATACATTATCATCAGCTATTGATAAATCATCTGTCTGATTATCATAAGCAAATGAATTTGGAATGATAATAAAAAGTATAAAAAGAGTAAAAATTAATAATAAAAAGTTATTTTTATTTTTTGACATTTGAATTTTCCCCCAAAATATACGATTTATAAATCGCATGTTATTCATTATCTTTCATAATGTATTTAATTATTTCTACTAATTGTAAATGAGTATAATGAATAAAATATTGAAATTTATTAAAAAAATGAATAAATATAAAAATTTAAATTTTAAAATGAAAATTTAACAAATAAATAAATAATTTAAAAATATGGTTCAACTTCATATCGAGTAAAAAAAATTAGGGAAAATTAATCCCCTAATGAATTGTGATTTTATTTGCCACATTTAACTCATCATAAGTTGAAGTAATGATATATTCTCCACTAATCAGGTTAATATTTAAACGGGCAATACCATCGCCATCACTCGTTCTGGTGTAGAAAACCCCATTGATATTGAATAGGACATCCTTTTTAGATACAGGATTACCCTGCTTATCCAGCAGTTTTACTTTAAACTGGGATCCGTCCTTATATGACATATCCAAATCACCTGATTCGATTGTCGGAAGGACTGTGATATTATTTGAAACAAGACATCCGTCATATTCGGCAGTTATAATGTAGGTTCCAGGATGTAAATTAATGTTTAAACTCACAATACCGTTTTCATTGGATGTACGGTAATAAAATACTCCGTTTATGTTGAATTTGACAGTTCTATCGCCCAATGGGTTTCCCTGATTATCAAGGATTTTTAAAGTGTACTGTGAAGCGTTTCTATAATATTTAACGAGATCATAGTTTTCAGCAATTCTCGGCAATACGACAACCTTATATCCGGCACTTTCTGAAGTTTGCGGATTGTAAACTGTCAGGATATAGGTATTCTGCATAAGATTGATGTTCAATTTTGCAACACCTTTATCATTAGTCGTCCTGTTATAGAATACCCCATTTATATTCATTGAAACAACTGTATTCGGCAAAATATTACCCTGCTTATCAAGCAAAGTAACATAAAATTGAGTGTCATTTCTGAAGTATTTTGTAAGGTCCTGAGCTATTATGGTTGAAAGAACAGTGATGTTGTTTTTAACCTCACAAGGAAGATAGATATCAGAACCATTGTATTTTACGCCAACAGTATAGTTTGCACTGTCCAAATTGATTGCAATTGAAGTGCTTCCGTTTTCATTAGTCTTTCTTGTATAATTCTGATTATTTATGGAGACTAAAACACTCTGATTGGATATTGGATTATTGTCCTCATCGACAAGTTTAACATAAAAGCGTGTTCCGTCCAGATAATACATTACAACATCTGAAGTTACAAAAGCAGTTTTAATTGGCCTTAACTCAATTTCCTTAAAGGTAGTGATTGTGAAATAGCCTTCTTTTTCAAATTCAGCAACTACCGTATAGTTGTCATAGGCCATATCCCTTAAAAATAACTGACCGATTCCATTAGTTAAATTAACGTCGTGGCTTTCATTAGCCAAAATGACTTTTACATTAGTATCCCGCGTATCGTTCAACGTTATGTTAATCAATAAGTTTTTAACATCGACTACATCCAAAGACATGTTCATTTCTACGGTTCTGTTTAAAACTGTGAAATTACAATAAGCTGAATTGTCATAATACTTGTCTGAATTGTTGAAAATAACTTTTGCAGTGTAATTGCCGGCAGACAGATAATCCGTAATGACAAATGAAACATTTCCTTCCAAGACATTGACATCATACGTTTTATTGTTTACAATCAAATAAACCTTTTCGGACAGGTTATCACCATTTAAAGCATTTAAGGTGATATTTGCAACAACATCACCATATGTTAACGCATCATTTACCTTTAAAGATATATTGATATTGGATTTGGAAATGTTAATTAATGCACTAGTATTTGACGGATTCAACAATGAATCAGAAGTATAGAAAGCATTAACTACAAATTCACCAATTTCATCAAAGCTCACACTTAAATTAGCAATACCGTTTGAAACATTTGCATAATAATTCTTTCCGTTTATTTCAAAAGATACAAGACCTTCAGTGACGTTATTTCCATAATTATCCAAAACATAAGCCAAAATGTTTGATGGAGTTTTGACAGAGAGATTGTAATTGTCAACCCTGATTGTCGTATTCAATGAGGAAAATGATGTGAAGGCCTTAATACAGGCAACCTGTGAGTTGTATGTGTGATCATATCCTATATATTTGTACTTATACAAATCATTCCAGATTTCACCGTCATATGAAAAGAATGAAACGCCAGGCGAATATAAAGTTCTGACAAAACGCATGTCTTCAGATACTGGAAAACTTGCATACTGACTTGCATTTATCCTTAAAGCAACACTGAATGTATCTCCAACTTTCAATGGAATAAACTGGTTTAGGTATATTGTATAATAACCGGAAATGGAAGATCCTTCCTGAGTGAATTTCAATTCGTCATTTACGTAAATGTAAGCTTTCCAGTCAGTGGTTGTATTGAAGTAAGTTGAAAATGCAGCCAATAATTCGTTATCTGTTGCATTGAATACATTCTTATACCAGATTACATTATTTCCGGTGATGAAGTAATCAGTGATTCCCGGAATGTCATACTGATAATTCTTATCCAATTTAATGGAATCATTCAGAACATAAGTATACATAAAATGAGGATCTCCAACACTTGCAGTCACCCCATCATAATATGAAACATAGAAATATCCGTTATCTCCCCAGGATCTATCCCAGCTGTTTTTAATAATCCAGGCCCCATCTCCTTTTGGAGTTGTATAAAAGTTTTCCTTTGAATAGTTATCATCCCAGCCAACAATGGCCACTGCATGATTTGGATAAGTGGAGCCGGAATAGTAGTACGCACCTTTTGAAGTTAAATAATGGCTATCATAATACATTCCGGTTACAACGGCACCATATTTTAAGATTGCCTCTTTAATAGCGTCATTTTCAGTGTAGGATTCACGTCCGACATATAGAATATTTTGAATATGCATAATACTGTCCATTACTGGAGATATGAGACTGTATTCATCAAAAATATCTGAACTTTCATTTACAGGACCTAACCAGCTTGTCAGATATGCTATTGCCATTTCATCCCATCCGCCTTCATTGGTTTCCATTTTCCAACCGTAATCTGAAAACATTGCAATCAGATTTTTCATGTTTTCTTCAGACAAATCAAAAGTCTGGCCGGTTGCCTTTAAAATACATGATTCCAAAGCAGCTATTGAAGCAAATGCCCAACAGTTTCCACTATCCTGCTGGTCTTTTACAGGAGTAAGATATCCGTCGTCAAGCAAATTATATCTTTCAGGCAAAGTTCCATTGAAAGTGAAATTACCCTTTATCAGCTGATAATTTCCATTTCCAATAGTCAGGTTAAACTTGGATGTGACCAGTTCATCATCATGACTGGAGGCACTGTTGTTTAGATATGTGTTATTTGAAAATTCCCTTCCAGAATTTGCAAGTGAGTAAAGTGCACCCCCATTTAATCGAGCATGATTTTCACTAAATTCATTGTCAGTTAAAATAAAGTTATATGCGCTGTCAACATATACCGCACCCCCATTTTTTGCAGAGTTTTTTGCAAATTTTGAGTTTGTTACTGTGAGAGAACCGTACATCTTATAGATAACACCACCATCATAATATGCAGTATTGTTAAAAGCCGTTAATTCAGTGACTGTTGTGGTTGAGTTCAAATCACAGATTCCCGCACCAAGAGTGGATGAACAGTTTTCTATTGTACAATTTTCCAATGTCAATTTGGATTTAGCAACATAAACTGCTCCGGCTTCACCATTTTTAGAGTAATCTCCCCTAAATATGGAATTTGCAATGCTAACAGTGGATGCGACATTAACGGTTATGGCTCCACCATAGTTTTCTGCAACGTTATTTATAAAACGGGAATTGTTAATTTTTGCATCACCATATTCTATATAGATAGCACCGCCATAGACCGCTTCATTATTTTTAAAAGTACAATTATCAATATAAAGCTCAGGAGTTGCCGCATATGAATGGTAATCCTCAACGACCATGTTTGAAATTGCTCCTCCAAAACTGGCATCATAATCGCCGCTGACTTTAGCCACACCACCATCAAATATTACATTTGTTGCAGTTACTGTAGCAGCATTATTTGTAATTGATGATTTGGATAATGTTAAATTCTCTAAAGTCAATGAATTTGATACAAAAATTTCACGGCCATTCTGGTTAATGATTGTTTTATCCGCATCCTGACCTATAAAAATGGCCTTATTAATTGTTACAGTTCTTTGTAGGTTATAAACCCCATTTGCAAAGTGAAGCGTATTCCCATAACCAATCCTTTGAACATTCAATGTTTTATAAGGATGTTCCATTGATCCGTCACCGTCAACTTCAGCAGAAGCGTTGAAATAAACATCCTGAGCAGACAAAATATCATCATTAAATGATTGAGTATAAATCATATCATCTGATAAATTATCCGTGCTTATTTCTTCTGCAGCGAATGATAACGGAATGCATATGAATATTAATATTATAGACAAAATAAAAATCGATTTTTTCGCCAAAACTACCTTCCCCCCATTAATAATAAAAATTAATATCGATATAATATAATCAAAATGAAAAATTATACTAGTATACTTATGTTAGAACTCATATAAAAAGGCTTAGTTTAAAATTTTAAAAATCAATGCAAAATAATATTTTTTAAAATTAAAACTCTTATTAAATTGATTTAAAAAAATAGCGATGTGATAGAAAAATAAAAAAAGTAGAGAAGTTAATTAATAACTTCTCATTTAAGCTTCTACTTTTATTGTGTTTGCAATATTGCTTCCGTTGTAGCTGGAGGTAATAATGTATTCTCCAGGCATTAACCTAATGTTTAACTTAGCATGTCCTTCACTGTCAGTGGTTCTCTGATAGAATACACCATGGACGTTGAAGGTTACATTTTGTCCGGCATAAGGATTACCTTGACCATCAACCAATGTAGCTACGAACTGATCAGGAGTACCGTATTTCTTGGTTAAGTTCTCTGCAGTCAATACTGGAAGTACAGTAATGTTATTTGCAACACTGCAATTCGCATGTGAAGCAGTTATAATGTATTTTCCAGGTTCTAAGTTAATGTTTAACTTGGCGATACCGGAAGCATTGGTTGAACGTGTGTAGAATACACCGTTAATGTTGAATGTTACTTCAACACCAGCACCAACAGCTTTACCATCGTCACCAATGATTTTAACTGTGTATTGACTTGCATTTCTGTAATATTTTGTTAAATCATTGTTTTCAACAATTCTTGGAAGAACTGTAATGTTGTTGGAAGACATTTCACCGGTTTGCAAGTTTCTTGCAGTTAAGATGTATGTTCCTTGTTCCAAGTTGAGGTTTAATTTAGCTAAACCTTTGTCTCCGGTATAACGGTAGTAGAATACACCGTTGATGTTAAATTCGACTTGAGAGCCTTGAGCTAAATAATTGCCCATACTGTCACGGAATGTAGCATAGTACTGAGTATCATTTCTGAATACTTTTACAACGTCAGTACCGTTAACAGTAGTTAAAATAGTTACAACAGAATCAATTGTAGTGTTATCAACAGTTGTTGTTACATTGTATACTCCACTGCCCAAGTTTAGAGCTAAGCTTGTAGTACCGTTTGTGTTGGTTGTTCTGTCGTAGTCAACACCATTAATGTTGATTTTCACGTTTTTATTTGCAATTCCTTTACCTTTGTAATCAGTAACTTTTACAACAAATCTTTCAGGTCCTTTGTAGTATTTAGTTACATCAGGAGCTTCGATGATATCAGATTTGTCTTCATCAACAGTTACATTTACATCCTTGGTCACTGGGTTATACTTATCATCACCGGAATAGGTTACAGGGATTGTGTAGTTACCAGCAGCTAAATCAGGAATAGTAAGGGTAGCAGTACCGTTTTCAACAGGAACAGTGTAAGTCTTATCTCCAACAGTAGCAGTTAAATTACCTGTAGCATCTTTAGGTAAAGTTGCAGTAATAGTAAGGTTTTCACCTTCAGTTACTTCAGGAGCATCAATGCGGATTGTTGCATTTTCTTTTTCTTTAGGATTGACAACAATATCAACACTAGTTTTGGCAGGGTTGTATTTGTCATCACCATCATAAGAGATATCTGCAGTAGCATTTTCAACTAAACCAGGAACAGTAATAGTAGCAACACCGTCAATAATAGGAGCAATGTAAACTCCATTACCAACTTTAGCAGAAACATTACCAGTAGCATCTTTCAAACCACTAACAA
>NZ_JAZRKF010000006.1:0-49822 GCF_045646205.1 Methanobrevibacter sp.
TCCCCTGAAAATAGATTGCTTTTGAGGACGCGAGTAGAAGACTTGTTTGATGGGGTAGGGATGTAAGCTTCGAGGTTTTTTTTCCGAGTTGTTCAGTCCGCTACTTCCAATTGTTCGCTTGCATTATTTTAATTGTTAGTAGACTTATACCTCTTCTATATAATGGTATGGTTTGGTAGCAATTTGGTTAGGTGTTAACAGTTTGGGTGAAAGTTGCACTGATTTTATTTCATTATTTTCATTTTCATGTGTGGTAGAGTAAGTATTGCGGTCATAGCATGGGGGTTATACCTGGTCTCGTTTCGATCCCAGTAGTGAAGTCCTTTTGTGTTTTGTTTGTGTACTATGGTTTTCTATGGGAATTTCATTTCGCTGCAAGCTTTCTCTATTACAATCCTTACTATTTTTTTTGATTTGTTTCTTATTATTCATGTTTATGTATTTTTCGGTGATTTTATGAAGATTAAAGTTTTGGATACAACTTTACGTGATGGAGAACAAACGCCTGGTGTTTCATTAACATCAATGGAGAAATTAAGAATCGCATCTAAACTTGATGAGATTGGTTTAGATTATATTGAAGCAGGTTCTGCAATAACCTCTGAAGGTGAGAGAAAATCCATTAAGGAAATTACTTCACAGGGTTTTAATGCAGAAATTTTAAGTTTTTCCAGACCTTTAACCAGAGATATCGATTATTGTCTTGAATGTGGTGTTGATGCGGTTAATCTTGTTGTTCCCACTTCAGATTTACATATTTTCGAAAAATTAAAAATCACTAAAGATGAACTTATTGACATGTCCAACAGCGCTGTTGAGTATTGTAAAGATCACGGTCTTATTGTTGAGTTGTCCGCTGAAGACGCTTCTCGAAGCGACATGGATTTTTTAAGAAATGTCTTTTTAAATGCAATTGACCATGGTGCAGATAGGGTTTGCGTATGTGACACTGTCGGCATATTAACTCCCGATTCTTCTTTTGAACTTTTCAATAATTTGAGAGATATCAATGCACCTATTTCATGTCATTGTCATAATGATTTTGGTCTTGCTGTTGCAAATACATTGGCTGCCGTAAAAGGTGGGGCTTTAGAAATCCACACTACTGTAAACGGTATAGGTGAACGTGCAGGAAATACCTCTTTTGAAGAATGTGTTGTTGCTATTGACAGATTGTGTCCTGATTTTTCAACAGACATCAAGATTCATGAAATCTATGACATATCTAAACTTGTTGCCCGTTTGACGGGTGTTTATATTCAGCCTAATAAAGCAATTGTCGGTGAAAATGCTTTTGCTCATGAATCAGGAATTCACTCTGACGGCATCATTAAAAATTCCGCTACCTATGAAGCGATGACTCCAGAACTTGTTGGCCGTACCCGCAGATTCATTATAGGCAAACATATGGGTACTCATGGTCTTGATTCCAGATTAAAGGAACTCGGTTTGAAAGTTACAGACGTTCAGCTTCAGCAAATATGTGATAATATTAAGGAGCTTGCAGATAAGGGTAAAACCGTTACTGATGTTGATTTGCAGGCAATAGCAGATAATGTTTTGGAAATCAATCATCTGGATAGAATCAAATTAATTGACATTACCGTAGTTTCCGGAAATAGGGTCATGCCTACAGCTTCTGTAAAACTCAATATTGACGGTGAAGAAATTCTAAATGCCGGTGTGGGTATCGGACCTGTTGATGCGGCCATAAATGCAGTTAATTCTTTGGAAATATTTCAGGATATAGATTTCATCGAATATCACGTAGATGCTATTACTGGAGGTACCGATGCTCTTATTGACGTTATAATTAAACTCCAGAAAGGAGATCGCATCATCTCAGCAAGAGGCACCGAACCGGACATTATTGATGCAAGTGTTAAAGCATACATTTCCGGTGTTAACAGATTACTTCAGGAGTAGGGTTATTTATGAATTTGCAGATTTTGGGATTTAAAGGTGAAATTTCTTCAGTCGGTAAAACTTTAAATGAAATTAATTCCATTAAAAAGGATTTAGAGATTATTCAATTATTAAATGCCGATGCAGTTGCAGGAAAACGCCACATTGAGCATGGTGTCAATCAGGCATTCCTTGCATTTGAACGTGGTGAAAACCTTGCCAATGACTTGAGTGTTGAAATCTGTCTCAGGTGTTCTGCGCAGCGCCAGATTTCCAAGGCCTTTGACTTGCTGGGTCTTAAGGAAGGCAAAATGAATTTATGTGCAATATTGATTGACTGCGGTGATTATACATCAGAGCTGTCTTCACTGTTTACTAAAGATGACAGTGTTTTATGTCCTGATGTTGAAAAATTAAAGGAAATCTATTCCATTAGTGATGATGAGTTAGGCATTATGGATGTTGAGGATATTTTGATTGACAGAATATCCAGACTCATTGCAGATTATTGACTGCCCTTATTATCTCATCCAAATATTCTTTTTTAAGGCAGCTGTAATTCAGGTTTTTAATTTCAATTGAAATGGCTTTTGTCTTTACCCTATTGTAATTTGGACATTTGTTGATAAATCCGCTTTTGTTTATTGGCAGTTCTTTTTTCAGTTCCCAAGTTTTTTCCTTAGGATTATCATGTGGAATAATTAAATTAACGCCTCTTTTTTCGGCATGTATTGTGTTAGGTATATGTTTTTTTAAATAGTCTGTTGCATTTAATGTAACTTGCAAGTTTTCACTAACACTTTTAAGTTCCTCATATATACCACTTGAAATAATTTCATTAGTTTTGCTTAATTTTAATGGCAGTGATGATTCCTTGAAGAGATTTTCATCATTTGTGGCAATAAATCCTCCGCTTCCAACATTGATAAGTTTAGGCTGGCCTGTTGATGCAATAACAATGTCTGAATATTTACAGTTACCTAAAACTCCTTTTTCATCCCCAATTCCTGCTGATGCATCCTGAATTGTTGCAATTCCGTTATCTTTACAGTATTTAAAAATTGATTTTGTGTCCTGTTCCGCAGCATAGCCTGCAAAACTGGTATATATCAGACAGGAATTATCAGAAATATCTAATGTGTCTAATTCATTGGTATTAATTAATCCTAAATCAGTTTTAAGGGTGATTATATTTTTATTTAAGAATTTTGCAATCTGTTTAAATCCATGCCATCCTCCCTGATCAGGAATTATGACGTCTCCTTTAACGGAACTTAATGCAACAAAGATACTGTTGTTGCCGCTTGATGTTATTTTTGCGTATTCTGCATTTGTGAGTTCACAGACTCTTTTTTCACATTTATCTTCAAAATCAGTATTTTCCACTTTGCCTGATGCAACATCAGACATTATTTTTAAAGTTTCATCTTTTGGAGTTTTAAATTCAAATTGCATAGTATCATTTCTTAAAGTACATATCTAAAGTGGTCTGTTTGGTATGGAGCATTTCATTAAGCAGTGTTCCCTGATTTACAAATTCCTTAATAGGTATTCTAAGTTTGGTTCCGGCATATTTTAAACTGTCTTCAAGGGTTTCAAATTCAAGGTAAGGTTTTTTCATAGCTTCTTTAATATTTTCACGTACATTAAAAACACCTAATGGAACATAATTTTCATATGCTTCCCTTAAGATTATTAATCCTGATTGCTTTTTAATTTTTGAAAGGTAATCAAGAACAACCATTTTTGCTGTGTAATAGCATCCTCCTACTCTGGAATATTCTTTTTTACCGCCATTGGTTTCATAATCTGAAAAGATCAATCTTTCATTTTTAATTATTTTGATAAAAGCTTCATACCATTCATATTGCCATTCCGTTGGGGTTAGAATGATTACATAATATGTGTTTAAAGCTCCGAATTCAAAGACTCTGTAGGTATCCAGTCTTTCATATTTCCTTACGTCTTTTAAGAATTCATCTGCAAGCGTTGAATCACATGCCGTAATTGACCAGCGTGTAGGAACTAATTTTCTCTTGTTTTTAGTGCCGATTGCACCTACGGAAAATGCTTTTTGCATTGCTGAAAATGGAACATCTTTATCATGAAGATTGACAACAGCATCCACCGCTTTTAAATCAGTATCATAAAAAGTTTTTTCAAGCTGCTTATCCCATTTCACAGCATCAATATCAAATTTTTCAATAACTGCACTTGGTCCGTGCGGGGTGCTGTCTTCCGTAAACATGGATCCTGTCGGGGTTTTTCCAAAAGTGGCTTCGCTGTCAATTGATTTGGATGCTAATGATATATCCTGCAATTTTTCAACAAATGGATTTTCCAAGTCATCTATCTTAATCAGCTGTTTTCCACGGACAAGACTCATACGGTAGTTGATAATGTCTTCCTGCTGTTTATTCTGACCTATCCATGATTCCGGAGAGTCCATAATTGATGTATCACCGACTTCATTAACCATCATGGGGCCTGCATAAACTTTTGGGTAGGACCATCTTCCAATAAAAACGGATGGCGGTGTACTTCCTTCAAGATTTTTTCCAACATTAACAGATTTCATTTGAATTTGTTCTGTTAATTTGGCTAAATAAGCATTTTTAGTTGTTTTCATAATAAATAAAAAAAGTTAAGAGAAAAAATCTCTTATTTAACAAAATTCGATAGTTGCAGGTGGTTTGTCACTTATTGATAAAGCAACGTGAGTCACTTCTGAGATTTCAGAAGTTATTCTTTTGGAGATGGTTTGAACTACATCCCAAGGCAATTGTGGAACGTAAGCCGTCATAGCATCTACTGAATTGACGATTCTTACAATTACCAAGTATCCGAAGTCCCTTTGGTCTCCTTTTACACCTGTGGCTTTACTGTCTGTTAATACAGCAAAGTATTGCCATACTTCTTCATCAAGACCTGCTTTTTCAACTTCATCACAGACGATTTTATTTGCTTTTCTGCAGATTTCAACGTTCTCTCTTGTTAAGTCACCAATGACTCTAACACCAAGTCCAGGTCCTGGGAAAGGTTGTCTGTAAACTGTAGTTTTCGGTAAATCCAATTCATCACCGATTTCTCTTACTTCATCTTTGTATAAGTCACGGATAGGTTCACATAATTCCAATTCCATTCCGCTTGGAAGAGCTAAGTTGTGGTGGGATTTGATTTTTCCATCACTTTCAATCCAATCCGGTGCAATTGTACCTTGAACTAAGAATTTAGCACCTGATTTTATTGCTTCTCTTTCAAATACTTCAATGAATACTCTTCCGATGATTTTTCTTTTTTCTTCAGGGTCTTCAACACCGGCAAGCTGATCCATGAACTCGTCGGAAGCATCGACAAATTTGAAGTTTAATCTGTCTTTGAATGTATTTGTAACTTGTTCAACTTCCCCTTCTCTTAAAAGACCGTGGTCTACAAAAACAGCAGTTAAGTTATCGCCAATAGCTTCCTGAACTAGTACAGAACATACTGAACTGTCAACTCCGCCGGAAAGTGCAATAATAGCTTTTTCATCACCAATTTGGTCTTTGATTTTTTGAACTGCGTCATCAATAAATTCTTTTGGACTTAACATTATAATCACTTATTCTTCTTCGTCTTCTTCTTCGTAATCTTCGATGATTTGTTTAATCATAGCTTCTAATCCGTTATCATTACCTGCTTCAATAGCTTCGAATATTTCATCATATTTAACGAATTTTTCTAATTTTACGGATTTAGCTCCAATTCCTGAAATTCTAAATCCATACTCTTCATCGCCAATTTCTATGTTAACATACTGTTTTTTTAATCCAGCTTTATTATCCTGTGCCTTTTGTGCTAAGTCTTCTGCGTTGTCAATCATTATTACACCTATTTTTTACATATTTTATAAAAATTTTCAAATATCTGTGATCCTTTAGGGGTATGATGTACTTCTGGGTGGAATTGGATTCCATATACATCTTTCTCTTTATGTTTAAAGGATTCGATATCACATAATTTTGAATTAGCTAAAATTTCAAATTCCTCTGGAATGCTTTTAACTTCGTCTTTATGTGAAGACCAAACTTCCATTTCCGGTGCCAGACCTTCAAATAAATTTTCATCATTATTAATATTAATTTTAACTTGAGCATAACTTTCAGTATTTGATGTAGCCACATCTCCACCATAGGTTTTAGCAATTAATTGATGGCCTAAACATATTCCTAAAATCGGTATATCGAAGTGTTTGATGTATTCTTCACTGTTGCCCGCACCTTCAAGTGAAGGGCCGCCTCCTAAAATCAGTCCGATTGGGTTTTTAGCTTCAATTTCTTCAATGCTTAAAGTATTTGAAACCAGTTCGGATTCAATTTTGAGATACTGTAAACTGCGCTGAATTCTATGGTTGTATTGGCCTTTATTATTAACTACTATAATTGTCATATTATGCTCCAAAATATTATATTATTATTTTTGGTTGTTTTCATTTATTAACTTGTGTATCAAAAATTTATATAGTATTGATAATAAAATAAAATCACATGGAACTTAAAGATTTAGCATTTGTTATTGTGGCAATTTTGATTGCTGTAGTTATATTAAAAATATTCATGTGGTTATTGCCACTTATTGTTGTTTTAGTAATTGCATTTTTCATTTATATGTTTTTATCTGAAAGATACAGTTAATATTATCATTTTACTTATTTTAAATGGTGTTTTTGTAAAAAAAAGAAAAAGTGATGAATTTAATCACCTTTTTTATTATATCTTGAATATCCATATACAAGAATTGCCAATATTGCAATTATTGCAACTATGTAAGGAATCGGGGATGTTGTAGTCTTTTTTGAAACATCTTTTTTAGTAATTTCATGTGCAGTTTTAGAATCACTGTCACTGGTTTGCGGAGATGCTTCCTCAACACTTTCCTGACTGCTTATAGGTGTTTCACTCAAACCGATATTGGTGTTTTCAATACTTGTTGAAGTTGAATTGATTTGAGTGTTCACATTATCGACTATTTCTTCAACAGCTTCCTGAATCTGTTCTATAATGTTTGTTGCTTCATTTGTTTCAGTTTCTGTTTTTGTAGTATTTGTATTTTCATTGATAATGTCAGTAGTGTTTGTCTGTGTTGTATTTTCAACTACATCCTTATTTGTGTCATTTTCAACATTCTCTTCAGTTGGTTTAGTATTGTTTTCAATTTCTGGAAGTGGATTGTGATTTGGTTTTTCTTCAGGAACATGTGGGGTAGTTTCCTCTGCTTTTTCTTTTGGTGTTACTGTAATTAAATTGCCGTTTTCATCAATGAATTTTGTTGGCATATCAATTAAGTCATTAGTAATAAAAGCTTTTGCCCATGCATCGCTTGTTGGGTCAATATCCCATGAGTTTCCATTAAAACTTGTTCCTGTTGCTGTTGTTTCATCAACATAAACTAAAGATCCACGTTTTGCAGTATTTCCTTCAATAATATTGTTGTCAAAGATAACTGTTGATGGAATATGTGGAGTTTCCTCTGCAATAAAGATTACGCCACCCATTCTTTCAGCTTTATTATTGATTATTTTTGAATTAGTAACTGTAAGCGGTCCGGATGTAATCATAGCTCCACCCTGTGTACCTGCATAATTATTTGAAATTGTACAGTTGTTAACAGTTAATTCACCAGGCCAGTTATAAAGAGCTCCTCCCCATTCTTTTGCAGTATTGTTGTCAAAGGTACAGTTTTCAGTTAATGTTGTTGAATAAATTCCTACACGAACTGATCCTCCGTCACGTTCTGCATAATTTTGGGTGAAATAAGAATTGTAAACATATGAGTTTCCCCAGTATGTAGCGAGAGCACCTCCGTCGTGTCCTGCTTTATTATTGATGAAATTACAATTTGTTGCATTTAAAAATCCGTAATTTGTAAATACTTGCCATTTAATTCTGTGCTGTTCTCCAGCAATATCAATAGCTCCACCATTTTGTCTTGCGGTATTATTGATAAAATCACAACTGTCAACGTAGATTTGTCCACCTAATTCTGAGTGTATTGCACCACCGAAATCAGGACTATTTCCGTTGATGAATGTAATGTTGAAGAATTTGACTTTTGAAACAGAATTGACTAAAATAATTGTATTAGAATGATTACCATCTATTATTATGTCACTTGTATTTCCCATTCCTTGTAACGTAATATTTTTATCAATTTTTATGCCTGATTCAGTATATATTCCAGGAGTCAGATAGATAGTGTCACTATCCTGCACGCTGTCGACTGCATCCTGTATTGACATTGTATTGTCAATGGTTACATTTTCAGCAGATGCGCATGGAATCGCTAAAAAGCATATGAAAATTAATAAAATTAACCATCTCTTTATATTTTCACCTCCTTTTTATATAGTATTTAAAAATGAATTAATAAAGTTTTTTATTGATATTAATTTATTTTATTATCGATTATTACTATTAATTTTTTTATTATTAATCATAAATAGTTTATTTTATTATTATATTACTTGAAAATTATTTATATAAATAAATATTAAAAATATTTTCGTTTTTATTAAATTTAATTATTTATAACATATTTATTTTAATCGTTATATACTAAAAATCAACATTGAAAAAATTTGATTTTAGCATTCCTTAATTTTGATATTTTTTTTATTAATTGAAAAAATAGGAGTGTTCATTTGATAGAATAATTCATTAAAATCTGTTTAAGCACTTTATTATACTTTTAATGTTTTATTTTAAGATTATTTCGAAGTGAAAAATATTTAATATTCCTATAAGAATTTTTTAAAAAAGAGATAATATGAGGTGTTCAATCGCACATTAAACACCTGTACGTTGGAAAATCTTATTTGGCAGATATAATTTTCCGAGTTATTAAATTAGAAAATTGTGTAAAACTAATTTAATATATTTGAAGAGTTATATGGACAATAATGTATGTCAAAGCAATGTTATTTTTAGGTTATCCTAAACTTTACATCACTTGTTATTAATGTTAGATTTCATGGTATATAAAGCTTTTCATTTTTTTAGGTTATCCTAAATTTTAACAATATTTATATATCTCCATTTTACATAATAAAATCAAGTCCTAATTAAAATAATAGGGGGATAAAACTATGTCAGTATATGATTTTGAAGTAAAAGATGGTGAAGGAAACATGGTTTCCTTAAGTGAATATGAAGGAAAAGTGTTGTTGATTGTTAATTCAGCAATTAAATGTGGTTTTACTCCACAATACACAGAATTAAATGAAATATATGCTGAATTCAACGAAGAAGGTTTTGAAATCTTGGATTTCCCATGCAACCAATTCGGTAAACAGGCTCCAGGATCAACTGAAGAAATCGCTGAGGTCTGCCGTAACAAATGGTTAGTTCCTTATAAAATATTTGATAAGATTGATGTAAACGGTGAAAATGCAGATCCATTATACGAATATCTTAAAAACGAACAGCCATTTAAAGATATTACTGGTAAAGGAGCAACAAAACTTAAATTGGTTTTAAAAGCTGTTGACAGACATTATAAGGACAATAATGATATAAAATGGAATTTCACCAAATTTTTAGTTGACCGTGAAGGTAATGTTGTTCAAAGATTCGAGCCAACTGAAGATTTAGGTGACGTTAAAGAGGCCATTAAGGCATTATTATAATACTGTTGTGTAATTATGGAAAAATATGATATTGTAATAGTGGGTGCGGGACCTGGCGGTCTAACAGCAGGTATTTATGCTGGACGTCAGGGAACGAAAAACCTAATTCTTGATAAGGGTCTTGCCGGAGGAATCGGCCGTGAAGTTCCTCAAATGGAAAACTATCCGGGCTTTGATAATATTTCCGGTCTGGAACTTGTTGAAAAAATGAAAGAGCAGGCAATAAAGAACTGTGATCTTCATGAAAATGAAAACGTATCGGAAATCATAAAAAATGACGATGAATACCGGTTCACGATTAAAACGGACAAGGATTCCTATCTATCTAAAACTGTGATTCTTGCTACTGGAAGTTCCCACAGGGAACTGAATGCAAAAGGAGAAGATGAATTCAAGGGAAAAGGAGTCAGCTACTGTGCAACCTGTGACGGATTTTTCTTCCAGGGAAGAGACATAATCATGGTGGGCGGAGGAAACAGCGCCCTTCAGGAAGCCTTATACCTGAATAACCTGGGAGCCAATGTTACATTGGTTCACAGAAGAGATGAATTCAGAGCCCAAAAGCACTTGCAGGACCAGATTCATGAGGAAGGCATTAATGTAATCTATAATGCAGTTGTTGAAGAAATTAAAGGTGACATGCTTGTTGAAAGTGTCGTTTTAAAGGACACGCAAACCGGAGAACTGACTGACTTACCTATCAGCGGCATATTCATAAGTGTAGGATATATCCCTCACACAGAACTCGCTGACCAGTTAGGTGTTGATTTGGATGAATCCGGACATATCATAATTGATAAGGAGCAGAAAACGAATGTTGATTATGTATATGCAATCGGTGATGTCTGTGTTGGCCTGAAACAGTGGGTTGTAGCATGCGGCGAAGGAGCGGTTGCAGCAACTTCAGCATATCATGACTTAAAAAAATAAGTTAATAAAACTCTTTTATAGAGTTTTATATTAATTTTTGAATTTCTTCACGAACGATTTTATTAACCATTCCACCATCGGCTTTTCCTTTAAGTTCTTTCATACACATTCCCATTAAAGGACCCATGGCGCCCATTTGACGTTCCTTAACCATTGATTCATTGTTTTGAACAATTCCTGCAATGATTTCAGCCACGTCATCTTCACTGAGCATGGTTAAATTGCTTTTTTCTGCAATTTCAGATATTTCAGTGTCTGGTGTTTTTATGGTTTCAATAGCTAATTTACGTACGCTGTCTTTTGCAATTTTACCTTCAGCTAAAAGAGTAAATATTCCTTTAAAGTGGTCTAATGTTAATACTGTAACATCGTGTCCTTCCCTTTTGATTTCACGTAAATCATATGCAAGAAGTGAAGCTACAGGCGTTGCATCCACATCAACATCTTTTAAAATTGCTTCAAAGGTGTCTGCTTCCTGTCTTTTGACAAGCTGTGTAGCCAGATCTTCACTTAATTTGTATTCTTCAATGATTCTTGCTTGCTTGACGTCAGGAAGTTCAGGTAAATTGTTTGCAATAGGTTCAATTCTATCCTGAGTAATCTTGAATAATGGAATGTCAGTTTCAAGATACATCCTGTTTGCAGTAGGAAGCGGTCTCATGTATTCGGTGTTTCCGTCATCAAGTGCTTTTCTTGTTTCTTCAACAACACCGTCCAAAGCCAGTTCAGCTCTTCTTTTAACTTCCTCTAAAGCGGATATTGCAATATCTTCATCATGAGCTACAATAATGAAGGCATCATCGGCACCGATATTTAGGAAATCAGTTACTTTATCAACTTCATCCTGTGTGATTCCGTAAGCAGGCAATTCATCTGAGTGGAATATACCTGAAACACCACGTTTTTTAGCATAGCTTGCAATTTCAGTACCGAATCTTCTGCCAGGCTGTACTTCACGACCAATTAAAGAATCATAACCTTTTAAAACAACTGCTTTAATTGTTTGGGCAGATTTCAATATTTTGGATTCAGTATCTTCAAAGAGTTCATCTAAAGTATGAATTTCGTCTAATACTTCAGCATTTCTCTTTTCAAGCTCTTTTTTAATGTCAATTAATACTAATTGTCTTTGAACTTCACGTTCCACGATTTCTGCCATCAAATCCAAATCCTGAACACCCTTGATTTCAACACGTGCGCCTTCGGCAATGGAGATGTTTAAATCCTGCCTGATTGTTCCAAGACCTCTTTTAACATTTGTGCTTCTTAAAATCTGTCCGAGCATATATGCAACTTCACGTACCTGTGCCGGATCATGCATTGAAGGGTCTGTTGTAATTTCAGCAAGAGGAATACCTAATCTGTCAAGTCTGAATTCGGTAAACTCGTCTGTGGTTTCTATTCTTCTTGCAGCATCCTCTTCAAGACCTAAACTTTCAATGACAACTCTTCCATATGGAGTGTCCAGATATCCGTCAGTTGCAACCATACCTGTTCTTTGAAATCCTCCTGTGTTACTTCCATCAATAACCTGTTTTCTCATTGTATGGAATTCATCCACAATATGCATATTCATCAAACATGCAATAGTAATACAGATGTCTAAGGCTTCTTCATTCAAACTGTGCGGTGGTTCATCATCGTTTTCAACAAGACAGGTATGTTTTTCAAAGTTTTCATATTTGAAATTAAGACCTCTTAAGGATTCCTGGAGAGCTGCCCTGTCAATTTCTCCAAGTTCAGATTGTGTTGGTCTTAATTTTCTTTGAATCAGTTCACTGTAATCATCATCAACAAGTTCTGTTTTACATGGACAGAATAATTTATGCTCACTGTTTAATTGTTGGTGAATTTCAAGTCCCATTTTTAATCCTAATTCATTGTAATCCATGTTATCACCTTAATTCAAGAAATCCTTAATAGAAGATTTTTTAGAAAATTCACCTGCAATATTTTTATGCATAATCTCTTTAACTTCTGAGTAATCGCCGCTTTGACCTAATGCCCAGCATAATTTTACGTATGTGGTTTCAGGAGTCATGTCAAGACCTGATATTACTCCAGCATCCAGAATTTCACGTCCTGTGGAATAAACGTTCATGTTAACTCTTCCGTAAAGACATTGTGAAGTCATTATCACTGGAATATTTTCATCACGAGCCCTTTTAAATGAGTTTATTAAATTATCCGGAACATGTCCAAGACCGGTTCCTTCAATGACAAGTCCTTTATAACCTTTATCAATGTGATATTCAATGAACTCTTCAGAAATTCCTGGAAAACTCTTGATGAATCCGACTTTATCTTCAATGCCTGTTTTCAATTCCAGTTCGTTTTCTCCACGTTTTGTGTATGAATAATCAGGATTGATGTTAACTTCTTTGTTTTCAATTTTAGCTATTGGCTGAGAGTTAATGCTTCTGAATGTATCTCTTCTAGATGTGTGCATTTTTCTGACCTTTGTACCTTTATGCAAATAGGTAAACTCGTCATTTAAACTTCCGTGCATACAAACACATACTTCGGCAATGTCTGACTTTGCCGCAATTACAGAATCAATCAGGTTAATGTTGGCATCACTTGAAGGCCTGTCGGAACTTCTTTGTGCTCCGGTTAAAATAATAGGAACGGGTGTTTTCAGCATAAAGCTCAATGCTGCTGAAGTATAATGCATTGTATCGGTACCGTGTGCGATAACAACACCGTCAGCACCTTCTGAAATGTCATCAGCTATTTCTTCTGCAGCTTTAACCCAGTATTCAGGTTTCATGTTTTCACTTAAAATATTATATAATGCCTTTACATTGTAGTTGGCATAATCCAGTAATTCCGGGTTTGCCTTTACCAGATCGGATGCTGTAAATGCAGGATGAACCGCTCCGGTTCTGTAATCGATAACTGATGAGACAGTACCTCCCGTTGATACGATTGAAATGTTCTGTTTGGATTCGTCAATCGGGATTTCACTTTCTCCAAATCCGATTTTTGGTTTTTCACCTTTTTCTAAAAGTTCTGCAGTGGTATTTTCAATGGCTACACCGATATTATAACCGCTGGATAACTTTAAAACCAAATATCCATCATCAGCATCTTCCGGTCTGTCAAGTAAAATACCTGTATAGGAGATATCCTCTTTATTCACTTTGATTTTATCTCCTATGCCTAAACCGTAATCTTCTATATATTTTTTAGCATTTTGTTTGTATGTCATTAAATCACGCTACTGGGAATTGTCTTTAATCCATTGTGCTCCCGCATGTAAAACATCGATATTTACATCGATAACTTTAGGTTTGGAAGCAAACATTGCTTTAATAGCATTTTCGTAAGATTCACTTTTCAATACATCAGTTAATTCTGTTAATGCACCTAAAAGTGCAGTATTTGCGGTTCTTGCATTTCCATGTTCTTCTGCAATGTCAACACAAGGCATTGGAATGACTTTCACGTTCCTGTCACTTTCAAATTCCCCAATTTTTGCATCGTAAAGAATGATTCCTCCTTCTTTAACATCCTGTGAGAATTGTTCTAGGGAAGGTTTATTCAATGCAATGAGAATGTCAATATCATCAACTACTGGTGTTCCGATGGTTTCGTTGGAAATTACAACAGAACAGTTTGATTTTCCACCTCTCTGTTCAGGTCCGTAACTTGGATACCAGGATACATGTCTTCCTTCAGCACATGCTGCCTCAGCAATTGTAAGTCCTGCACTTAATACTCCCTGTCCGCCGAATCCGGAAACTTTGATGCTTACAGGTTTGATTTCATCATCAATATATCCTGAATCATCGTCTCTGTTAACATTAAATATTTTATCAAGGGATTCTGTTGAAAAATCACTGACAGGTCTTACGACAGGATCTTTTTTATATAAATCATTTCTGAAGTTTTTAACAGGGAATTCTTTTTCCATCTGTTCTTCGATGAATTTTTGAGCACTTTTAACATCTTGCTTTAAGTTAGTAGGACAAGGTGATAATACTTCAACAAATGAATATCCTTTTCCTTCTTTTTGAACGGTAAGTGCCTGTTTGATTGCGAATTTGGCAAGTCTGATTTTTAAAGGATTTGCAAGAGATACCCTTTCAATAAATACCGGTGCTTTTAATGTGTTAATTAACTCGCACATGTGTGTAGGATGTCCTGTGTAATCAGGATCTCTTCCGGTTTGACATGTTACTGTTTTTTCACCAATCAATGTTGTTGGAGCCATCTGTCCTCCGGTCATTCCATAAACGGTATTGTTCACGAAAAATACTGCAATTTTTTCTCCTCTGTTTGCAGCCTGTAAGGTTTCGTTCAATCCGATTGAAGCCAAATCTCCGTCTCCCTGATAACTCATTACAATAGCATTGTCTTCGGCTCTTGAAATACCTGTAGCTACTGCAGGTGCTCTTCCGTGAGCGGTCTGGAAGTTTCCGCAGTTAAAGTAGAAATAAGCGTATACTGAACATCCCACAGGAGAAATCATAACACATCTTTCCTGGATTCCGAGTTCATCCATACATTCAGCTATTAATTTATGTAAAATTCCATGTCCACAACCTGCACAGTAGTGAGTTGATTTGATATTGGTTCCTTTTCTCGGATATTCTTCTAAAAGGGATTGTGGATTTCTACGTATTTGCAATTCATAATCTTTATTGTTTTTTAAATCTTCAATATTCATTTTTCCACATCCTTAATCAATAATATTTGGACTAGCTTTTTCTTCACTTCTCTCGGAAGTATCTAAAGTCTCATCTTCAAATCCGGCTATTTCATAGATTTTTGCAAGAACATGTTTCAGTTCAATTAAGTTTCCACCCATTCTGTTAACGAGGTGCGTATCTTCTTTTCTTAATGCTGCAAACTGAACGTCAGCTAATAACTGGCCGTTACTCATTTCAACTGAAATGAAGCTGACTCCTTTGTCTGAAAGTTCTTTGATTCTTTCAGTTGGGAAAGGAGATAATGTGATAGGTCTTAAAAGACCAACTTTAAGTCCGTTTGCACGGCTTTTGTCAACAGCGGACCTTGCAATTCTTGAACTGATTCCGTATGAAACCAAAACGATTTCTGCATCTTCAACTTCATATTCTTCAAAGATAACCTCTTCAGCATCAATTTTAGCATATTTTTCCTGAAGCTTGTAGTTGAAATCTTCCAAATCATTAAAGTCATTGAAAATGGAAGTGATAAGATTGTCCATGGTTTCTCCAGTTCCTTTAACGGCCCAAGGTTTATCATTTTTAGGTTCTATTGCCTCTTTAGGGAATTCTAACGGTTCTGCCATCTGGCCTAAAGTACCGTCTGCCAAAACAACTACAGGGTTTCTCCATTTGTCTGCAAGTTCAAATGCTTTCATTGTCAAGTCACACATTTCCTGAACACTGTTTGGAGCTAAAACTATATTTTTATAGTTTCCGTGACCTCCCCCTTTGACAATCTGGTTATAATCTCCCTGTTCAGGTCCGATATTTCCAAGTCCAGGTCCTGCTCTCATGATGTCTACAATAACTGCAGGCAATTCAGCACCTGCAAGGAATGTGAATCCTTCCTGCATTAAACTGATACCAGGTCCTGATGAGGATGTCATAACTCTGTGACCTGTACCTGATGCACCATAAACCATATTGATTGAAGCTTCTTCACTTTCCGCCTGAACGAAGTTTCTTCCAACCATCGGGAAGTATTTTGATGCTTCATGCAATATTTCACTTGCAGGAGTAATAGGGTATCCAAAGAAACAGTCACAGCCGGCATACATTGCACCAATGACAACGGCTGTATTTCCTTTAACCATTTGATTACTCATTTATTCTCCCCCTTTATTAGCTACTTTAGCTTTAATCATTTTACTCACTTCATCATCAACAACTTTCTTGTATTGATGTACTTCAAGTGCCAATGGCTCTGGACAGGTAAAGTAACAGTCTTTACATCCAGTGCAGCCATTTCCACTATAATAAGCGTATTGATATCCTGCATTATTCATGTCTTGTGATAAAAGAATTGCATTTTGAGGACATCCAGTAATGCATCTTTGACATCCTTTGCATTCTTCTATGTTGATTACAGGAAAAGATATGTCTTCGTCCGCCATTTTAATCTCCTTGATTTTTGTCGTTGTCTCTAATTTCTACCCTTCTTATTTTACCGCTGATTGTTTCTGGAATTTCATCCACGTATTCAATCATTCTTGGGTATTTATAAGGGGCTGTAACACGTTTAACGTGATTCTGTATGTCTTTAGTAAGTTCATCAGATGGCTCAAAGCCAGGCTGTAATATGATTGTTGCTTTTACAATTTGGCCTCTGACCTCATCTGGATAACCGGTAATTGCACAGTTCGTAACAGCTTCGTGTGATAGCACTGCACTTTCCACTTCATAAGGTCCAATACGATATCCTGAGGATTTGATTATATCGTCGTTTCTTCCAACAAAATGAACGTATCCTTCTTCATCCACCCATGCTGTATCTCCACAATGGTAGTATCCGTCATGGATTTGCTGTTTGTATTTCACTTCATCGTTTACATAGTCTTTAAATAATCCTGGATTTGGACCATCTTCCATTTTAAAGCAGAGTTCTCCTTTCTCACCTATCTCTACTTTTTCATCATTTTCATTTAATAGCTCTAAATTAAATAATGGGGAAGGTTTTCCAATTGATTCTAATTTAGCATCTAACCATATGAACGTACCTATAGACAATGTGGTTTCGGTTTGACCGAATCCTTCCTTAATCGTCAAGCCGGAAATTTCCTTAAATCTTTTTGAAACTTCAGGAGGAAGAGGTTCACCTGCGGTTGTTACATAGGTAATATTTGAAAAGTCATATCCTTCGATTTTTTCTTTGATTAAGAATCTATAGATTGTTGGAGGTGCACAGAATGTTGTTACTTTATTTTCAATAACTTTTTCAAGCAATTTAATTCCGTTGAATCTAACATAATCATAAATGAATATTGCGGTTCCGCTAATCCATTGGCCATATAAATTTCCCCAAACAGCCTTTCCCCAACCTGTATCTGCTGCTGTGTGGTGAATTCCATCTTCAACTACATTATGCCAGTATTTTGCTGTTGGAATGTGTCCTAAGGCATATGTATGTTTGTGTGATACCATTTTAGGAAGTCCGCTTGTTCCTGATGTGAAATAAATGAGGAATACTTCTTCCGCATAAGTTTTATCTTCGCCTGTTGGTCTTTCAAAAACAGGACTTTGTTCTTTAATTGCTTCATTAAAGTTAATCCAGCCGTCTCTCTCAGTTTCAATTACAAGTTTTTTCAAATTAATGCCTAATTCTTTTTCTGCTTCTTCATAATCTGGTAGTAAAGAGTCTTCTTCAACAGATACTGCAAGTTTCACATTAGCTTCCCTTAATCTGAAGTCAATATCGTGAAGCTTTAACATATGGGTTGCTGGAATGGCTATTGCACCGATTTTGTGCAAAGCCACCATACAGAACCACCATTCATATCTATTTTTTAATGTGAGCATTACGCAATCGCCTTTTTTAATGCCTAAACTTTTAAATAGATTTGCAGTTCTATTGGAATACTCTTTCATATCTTTAAAAGTGAATATGTGCTTTTCTTCATCATCATTAGTCCAAATTAATGCAATCTTATCCGGATCGATTTCAGCATATTTGTCCACTACATCAAAACCGAAATTGAAATCATCTTCATACTTTAATTTGAAATTTTCATAAAAATCCTCATACGAGTTAAAATCAACTCTTTCTACAAAATCCCCTATTACAGATGTCATAATAACTACCTTCTACATTAATATAGCTATGAATTTAGCCGGTTTGTCATTAAGCGCAATCATTGCGTGTCTATGGCTTGAGTCAAAAAATATTGAATCTCCTTCATTTAAAATAATTTCGTTATTGTGAATGTAAAGTTTAACACTTCCTTCGAGAATATAATTAAATTCCTGACCTGGGTGTGCGTTCAGTGAAGGAATTGCATTTTCTTTAGGGTCTACTGTTACCAAAAAGGTTTCTGCTTTTTTATGGATAAATTTTGAGCATAAGTTTTTGTATTTATATTCTTTTCTTCTGTCAATTGAAACACCTTTTTCTGCACGTGTAACGTCAAAGATGCTCATTCTACTTTCTTCACCAGTTAAAAGTAAACTTAAATCTACTTGGAAAATGTTAGCTATTTCGTAAAGGAAACTGGCAGGAATGTCAACTTCTCCAGTTTCGTATTGGGTGTATGTCTGCACATCAACATTCAATTCCTGTGCAATATCTTGTACTGAAATATCAGAAAGTTCTCTTAATTCTTTAACTCTATTTCCAATATCTTTATTATATTCATTCATGCTTAACACCTTAAATCTATAACATATAATAATTATATATAATACTTTATATAAAGGTTTTTAAAAATCGTGATAATTTATTATAAATTGTCTGTTTTTAAAATTATTGTTCGTGTTTTTAGGTTAAAATTATCTTAAGAAAGTGATTTATATGTCTTTTCAATAAAGTTTAATTAGGGATGTGGGGATGTTTTATCGATGTTGACAAAATTAGGTAAAGATAAAGGTAAAAGCGGAAAATCTTCATCAAGGTATGCAATGGATTTTATGAAAGAATTCAAGGTTGATGACTTTGATGCCATGTCGGATGTGGTTGAAAATTGGTTAAGGGATTTCCCGCAGGATGCTAACGCATATTATGCACAGGGAGTATTTATTGGTGTTTTGATTAAAACCCGAAATATTGGCCGGGATGATGGGATAAAAGAAATGGATCTTATTTCAGATAAGGTACAGAAATTTGAACCGGAAGACACGGTGCTTGAAAGATTCTATGAACAACTTTTTGCAAAATATTACTCAGATATTGCCGGCAAATAACATTCAAATATACTTTATAAAAAATAATATTATTTTTACTTATTTTCTTAAATCTGTTTTTCAGTGGTCTTTTTAAAAAATTTTTCAAATTTTGATAGGCTTATTGGTGTTAATATATATTTTTAATAGCTATTTTTATTATAACTCTATGTATTTTCATTAATAAAAAATAATCATGATTAACTATTAACATTTAATTATTTTTCTTATTTTGCGATGAAATTAGTAAATAATGGATGCAAATAAGCATTTTCAATTATATATGATATATTTTCAATATTTTTTAAATTAATCATTATATAATAATTATTTATTATATTAAACAGTTTAGTATAATTTAGTATAATTATTGTAATTTTTTTAGTTAAATTTATATACAATTAAATTAATAAATTATGTTAGACCTAAATTGAATTTTATTAAAGTATAAATGAACAAATTTAGGTCATAATTAAAGAGGTTATTTTAAATGTTTAAATTTGATAAAGAACAACAAGTTTTTGACTTCGCAGGAGTCAAAATGGGTGGACAACCTGGAGAATATCCTACTGTTTTGGCAGGAACAATCTTCTATGGTGGACACAATATTCTTGATGACGAATTAACCGGAGATTTTGATAAAGATCGTGCTGAACAGTTAATCAACGACATGGCATCTATTTCAGATGTAACTGGTAATCCTTATATTGTACAAGTGTTTGGACAAACTGTTGAGGCATTACCAAAATATATTGAATTCGTTGGTGATATCTGTGATGCTCCATTCCTTATAGATTCAACATCTGGTGATGCTAGAGTTGCTGGTGCACAGTTCGCTGATGAAACCGGATTAACTGAAAGAGCAATTTATAACTCTATTAACATGGCAGCTGATAAATCTGAATTGGAGGCACTTGCTGAAACTGATATATCAGCTTCAATTATTTTAGGATTCAACCCAATGAACGCTACCGTTGAAGGTAAAATGGCTATGTGGGAAGATGGAGATGATGGTGCTTATGAAAAAGGTTTACTTGAAGTAGCTGAAGAATGTGGTATTGATAGATTCATGATGGATACTGCTGTAACACCGCTAGGTCAGGGTGCGGGTATTGCTGCAAGAACTTCATTTGCCGAAAAAGCTAAATGGGGATATCCTGTAGGATCTGGAATTCACAACGTGCCATCCGCATGGGATTGGTTAAGGGAATATAAAAAGGCAGGAAACAAAACAGCATTTACTGTTTGTGATATAGGTGCAAATATCGTACAGGTAATGTGCGCAGGAGACTTTGTTCTTTTCGGACCTATTGAAAATGCAGATATTGCATTTCCGGCTGTTGCTCAAACAGACATGTTCATATGTGAAGCTGCAAAACCTTTAGGAACTGAACCTGTTGATTATCACCCAATGAATAAACTGGTCTAATATCATTACTAATACATTTTAAAGCCTCAATGTCGATTTGTTCTATATCATTTTAAATGATATATCAAATCTTAATAAAATAATCCAAAAATACCAAATTAGCACTGGACCCAAACACGTCCAGTGCTTTCAATATATAAAAAATTTTGACTTTTTTTGCCTGTTGAATTGGAGTTTTAGTATACTTATTTTTTTAGCTGGACTTGTGAAATCCGGTTTGCTTTGTCTATAATATTTATATATTATAAAAAACTAACTTAATGTAACTAAAATATTTCGGAGATTATAATTATGTCTACATCAGATATTGGTAATAATGTTATATTCAAAAAACAATTAGGATTAAATTATGAAATAGACCAAAAATATGTTGGTTTAAAAATGAAAGAAAATAATATTTTATCTTTTAATTTCAGAATTCCTGGAGATTTGAAGGATGAGGTTGAAGGTTACTTTAAAAGATTCAAAATAGGTGAACCAATTCTTGTAGATATTGGTGGAACTGGCGACATCAGATGTGAATTCAAAGGACTTTCACCTGTTTTAAAAAATAAAAACGAAATGGATCAATATTTCATTTCAGCTACTTTACAAGAGGATAAACAGTATAATCCTTTAGAGGAAGAAAAATGTGAAACCTGCAGTGGATGCGGATTCCACTAAATTTTTAACTTTTTTTTTAACTTTATTTATTCATATTAACTGTAATGCGCTTTATTTTAACCATACTCATAGATTAACATATAAAATTTAATCAATTAATTAAAAACGAGTTAATATATTTTATAAATCTTTAAAAAATCTTATTTTATTAATTTAACCTTATTAATGCTTTTATTTATAATTTTTAAGTCATAACATTTATATATTTTTTCGATTATAAATTTATATATTATAATATAAGAGGGAGTCTTAATATGTTTGAGTTAGTTCATTTTACCGTAAACTCAGCATCAATTGCTAATGTTTATGGTCTTGCTAATATAACAATCGGTTATTTTGATATAATTCTAGCCTATATTGTAGCTATTATTGTATCTATCATAATTGCATTAATCTTAAAAGTTCCGCTGATACCTTCTGACAGGTATTCCTTTGATGTTAGTGCGATTTATCCAACTCCAATTTTTGCAATAGGTATTCTTTCATTGTTTTTAGTTTTAAATTACACTTTTGCATTTAATGGACTTTTACTCGCTGTAATTATTGGTGTTTGTTCTGCTTTGTTCGTAAAGTATTTATTTTATTACATATTTCCAGCTCCAAGTGAGGGGGAGGATATAAATGAATGAGATTATTGGAATAATACTTGCAACAATTATATGTTGGTTGAATTTTGTAATTGTTGATACTTATTTCGGACTTCCAGAACAGCCGGGAGTTAAAGGGGCTCGTATTATAGGTGAATCAATTAAGAAAAGAAATGGAGATATTGCTGGTGGATTTTTCCAGGGAAACATCTTATGTTCTCCGGACGCATCTGCCGGTACATTAATGGCATCTATTGGATATCTGCTTCTGGGTATTCCTGGAGGTATTATTGCAGCATTTTTAGTTTTGATTGGAAACAGATTATGTGCTGATCCTGGTTATGCTGGAACTGTCGGATCATTAACTGCTACGCTACTTATTTTTATATTCTCATTTATCGGATTAACTCCTGAAATGTTCATTGTAGGTATGGTTATTGCAATATTGACTATCCAAGGTATCGATCAAGTTAGAGCATCTATCATTCTTGGTAAGATAGCTGAAAAATTTAATAGACATGCTAAAGAGTGATATTTATGTATGTGGAAATTATTGGTGTAATTTTAATATTTGTATCATTGAGGGCATTGATAACTAAAAACAGGGCAGAGAGATTATTGTATCTGAACGTTATCGGTTTCGGTGTGTCTGCACTTATTGCCCTTGTAATCAATACGCCATTTGCCCTTATAGTTGCAGCGGCATTCTTTATATGCTCTACAATCAGTGCAAATGCAATTGCATACACATTAAAAAAATTAGATGAGGAGATACTTTTAGACTGAGGGGATTATATGGAGTTTGTAGTATCTATAATTGCAATTGCGTTAATGGTTATTGGTGCTTTAGGTATCATTTTGCTTAAAAAACCTATGGATAAAGTTATAATGTTTTCTATCCTTGATGCAGGTTTTTTACTGACTGTAGTGTTATTCAAGTACCTTGATGTGGCCTTGTTTGTTTCACTCTCAGGTCCATTGTCAACATTGGTATTCATAATGGCTATTGTTAAAATCAAAGAGATTAGAGCTAAAAAAGTAGAAAGTGGTGAGATACATGATTAGTGTTCAGTTATTTTTCTATTTCGGAATTGTTTTAGCTATTGTAGGTAGTTTGGCTACCGCATGGGGTCCTGGAGTTAAAGATCCTATTGTCAGAACATTCAATACTGAAGTGGCATCTATCGGTGTATGTCTGGTATTGCTTTCATATAATCATGTTTTAGCTTTATTGACACTGGTTGCAACAACGGTTATTATTACTTTAATCTTATTTAGAGCTATTATTCGTTTAGAAGAAATGGGGGCAGACGTATGAAGATTGGAAGAATTTGGAATAAACTGGCTGACCCAAAAAATGTTCCTCGCCTCTTTGCATTCTGCTTGGGAATCATTTTGATTGTGGGTTTTGTTGTCCCTATGGCTTTAAATCCTGATCAGTTATACACAAGACCGGCTCCTCAGGAGCAAATTGATGAAGGTCTTCCAATCGCACCTTATGACAGGGGTGGCGTAATATTAAAAGAGCCTGGAATCATTCATGCCCAATACCCTGAAAATTCCAAGGAATTGGGAATGATTACTGCTTACATGTCTCCTTTGGCTGAATGGGTATCATCAATATCTCCGTATTTCGGTACGTCTATCTATTCATCTCCTGGTGGACTTATTGATGAAGTACTGTATTATACTAGAGGATTCGATACAATTTTAGAGTCTTCAATATTGATGATGGCATTTATCATTGCCTCATGGTTAACTGTTAATTATACAATGAACAGAAGAGACATTGAAAAAGACCTTAAAAAGGCAGCAAATGACTCTGCAAACCTTGCACGTGAGGTTAAAATCAACGATGAAAAGGCAAGAGCCAAACAGTTAAGGAGGGATAACTGATGGTTTTCATACCTCCTCATGTTCCTGCTGAATTTATTTCAATGTATCTGCCGGCCATTTACGCCGGTTTGATTGTAGGTTTTATAGGATCAATGGCAATAGCAATGAGAAGAGAAGAGATTCATATTCTTATCTTAACCGATTTGATTGGCCTTGCAATGATTTTTGTAGTATCTGCAGTAGGTACTGATTTGGCAGAGGCATTAATATTGCCTGGTCTGGTAGTTGAGCTTGCAGAAACTTTGGCTATTTCAGAAATATTGCTTTCAAGAGAAATGCATAAGATAGAAGCAGACCCAAGAAGAAACCTTACTAAGTCAACTTCCCTATTCCCACAGCCTTTTGCTTTGGATATGGAAATAATGACTACTGCACCTAATTTTATAGCTTTGGTGTTAATAGCTTACGGCATATTCCTGACAGGATTTACTGGTGGTGCTGTTGCAGGTGGGGGAATTGTTTTATATGCATTATCCAAAAAGGCAAGAGGACTTCCTGTTTTAGTAATTGATGGAATTGCTGGTGTTTCTGGTATTGCATGGTGTTTATGGATTATAGGATTTGCATTATTCTTTGTCGCTCCTGGTTTGTGGATACTTAGTTTATTCTTGGCAGCTTGTGGTTTATTATTAAAAGTAGCTTCAAAAGTTGGTTTAATTGGGCTACTTATGAGAGAGGACATTGATAAGGAGTAGTGGTAAAATGGATTTTGGTACACTTGGAGGAAATTTATTCGGTACAATACCATTGGGTGATATCGTATTATATATCACGCCACTTAGTTTATTCTTATTTGCAGTATTGCTAGTATTTACTCTTTTAATTGCAATAAGTAAAACAGAAACACAGGTTGAAGCAACATTTATGAAACTTTCAAACACTGATGTTAAAGTGGGCAAGAAAGAATTCAAACAAAGAAGATTTTTAGCGGTGATTTGTGGTATTGCTTCTGCCGGAGCAATGCTTACCGGTGATTTGTTTAACTTCACATTATTCATGGCATTAATAGGTATTTTAAATATCGGTATCGTTTCAGCTGTTAAACAAACCACGGTTTTAAACTCAGCATATCAGTACGGTTTAATTGCAATGATGTGCAGTTTACCTTTATTCGGTGGAGCATCAATCATTCTTGCATCAACCGGAACATTAAGCCTTGCAGTATTATCACAGATGTCTGCAACTCCAATGGTTGTCTTTGGTGCGGTTTTAATGTTACTCGGTATATTGGGTGAAAGCGGTGTAGCACCATTTTTCGCAAGTAAGGCGGAAATGTTTAGAACACCCGGTTCTCCGTTCATTGTTATTATTCACTTAAGTTCTTTGTTTATTATTGTAAGAGCTGTTGAAATATTATTATTGGTATTATGGTAGTGGGAGTATGGTAAATAAAACTTTATGTATTATATTATTAATTATATCAACAATAGCTATTCTGGCTTGCTTGGTTGTTAACCTTGAAGCATGGATTGTTTATTCAGTAGCTATTATTGGTATTCCACTTTGGGTTTTATCATTTGGTCTGCTTACAATGGCCAAACCTAGAGCGGAAGATGTGGAAGAAAGGGTGAAAGAACCGTTTACTGGATATTAGTGGTATTATGAATTTAATGGCAGATATTTTAATTAATGTAATTATTGCATTCCTTGCAGGAAGCCTGCTTTTAGGTTTGCATAGAAAAATAATGGCACGTGTTCAGAAAAGGCCAGGTCCACCTATTATACAGCACCTGTTGCATTCCTTAAAATTCTTCTTTAAGGAAACTGCATTTCCAAAAACAGTGTCAATGCCCTTTTATATAGGTATTGTATTTATATTGGCTGCTGTTTGGATTGTGGGTGTAATTGTAGGTCCGGTTTCTAAAGATTCACTTTTAATCTTATTCGGTGTTTATGCAGTTTATAAAATTGTGGAGCATAACTCAGGATCAAGTTCCGGTTCACCTTATGGAAAAGCAAGTTGTGTAAGGGCTGTTTTATCAGCAGCAACTGAACTACCATTATTTGCAGCAATTGTTCTTGTTTACTTAAAGACAGGTTCAATGAATATAGGAAATATTATCAGTTATCAGTCAGCAAATGGTCCATTGGCATTTTCAATACCTCTTGCAGCTATAATGTTTTTCTTGTTATTGTTATCAAAATCTCCATACTCTCCATTTGGAATAACAAAAGACAAAGCATTAATCTCAGGTTTTGAAACAGAGCACTTTGGATTTTTAAGAGGATTCATAATGTTTTCAGAGTCCATTTCATGGTATGTGATGTTGTGGGTTTTCCTAACAATATTCTTCGGACCGTTAACTGCTGTCGGTTATCTTATTGGAATGCTTGCAATAACATTCATTACAGGATTTATCAATGCGGTAACTCCAATTTTGAATCCGAATCATTCCGTAATGACTCAGATAACTATTGGAGCGGTATGTTTTGTTGGAACAGTTTTAATGATATTAATTTAGGGATGGGGATAAGATGAGTTCACAAAAAGTCATTGTATATTTAACTTCATTGGTTGCAATCGGTATAATTGTAGTGGGATTGCTTGCAACGCTTCTTCATTCCACACTTTTAGCGCCAATTCCAATTTTGGGAATAATTTTAGCTATTCTTGTATTGATGACTAATAAAGGTAATTTTGCACACAAGATTGAGAATATAGAAAAAATAATGTTTTTCGTAACTTTTATAGTAATTGTATGTTCATTTATATTACTTTACAAACCAATTTAAGGAGATTATTATGTTAAGATATTTAATTTATTTGCTTGCATTTGTTGTCGGTTCCATTTTAGGATTATTATACAGCTATAAGCTCCATGGCGAACCTTATATAGTTGATAGCAAGTTGGATATTAAAACCTGCATAATTTCTGTTGTTGGTTGGAATTTAGGTTTAAATTCAGGTAATATGATTTTTGGAGGAATTGGATTTCTCCTGGCAGGTTTTGTCATGGGTGAAAGACCGGGTTATGGAAGAAAAGAAACGGCTATTGGTTTGGCAGTAGCTATTATTATTTATTTAGTATTACACTTGATAGTATGATGTGATTTCAATGGATGATGAAGCAAAATTAGAATTAATGAAAGATCGTATAGTTAAAACATATGTCTGTCAAAAGGATATCATAAAGCCTTTATCCAAAGATTTTGACTGTACGACTGAAGAATTGGAGCATGTCTTTTTCGATAAGCTCGACATGTCTCAGTTATTGGCATTTCATGCTACCTTTGAAACTTCACAGTATGAATGTTTACTTAAAAAATTACATGCCGATTTAAGGCTCTGCTGGTTTATAGGAACTTTGGAACTGATAACCAAGGAAGATGCCGACGAGCTTAAAGAAAGATTGGCGCAAAAGATAATGGATGGTCAGGATTATTCTGATGTTTTAAAAGAAGGTCAAAAAGAAGTATTCACATTAATAAAAAATTCTAAATAAAGAGGGAGAAAATGTTAGATTCAATTAAGGACATTGTGAGAAAAAGCTCAATTCACGTCTGTATCGTAAATTGTGGAGGATGCAATGGATGTGATGTTGAAGTTGTTGCCTTATTGTCTCCAAGATATGATTTGGAGCAATACGGTATTTATGTTCACAATAATCCTCGTGAGGCTGATGTTCTGTTGTTAACCGGTGCTGTAACCGAGCAATGGAGAGAAAATTTAAAAAGAGTTTACGACAAGGCTCCTGAACCAAAAGTTGTAGTGGCTGTTGGAAACTGCCCGCAATCCGGAGATGTATTTAATCAGGAAGGAGGTCACGTTTATGCTCCTGCTTCCGATTTCATTCCTGTTGATGCTGCAATTCCGGGATGTCCTCCAAGGCCTAGTGAAATTCTAGAAGCCATACTTGCAGTTGGTCCTCAAGCTATTGCCGATCGTGGGAGGGAAGAAAAATGATAATGCCTATTGGTCCTATTCATCCTGCTTTAAAAGAGCCTATAAGACTTAAACTCCAAACTGAAGGAGAAAGGGTTGTCAAAGCAGAAATTGAATACGGTTATGTTCACAGAGGTATTGAAAAAATTATTGAAGGTCAAACATGGCAGAGAGGTATTTACTTATCAGAAAGGGTCTGCGGAATCTGTTCTTATGAACACACCCAAACATTCGCAGAAACTATTGAAAACATTTGTGGGGTCCAGGCTCCTCCTAGAGCACAGTTTTTAAGAGTAATCACTAATGAATTGGATAGAATTCAAAGTCATTTTCTTGGAAACTCAACATTTTTCAAATCAATGGACCATGAAACTCTATTCATGCATGTATTGGAATTGAGGGAATATGCAATGGATGCTATTGAACTGTTGACTGGAAATAGGGTTAACATGGGTTGGAATGTTGTTGGCGGAGTCAAAATGGATGCTGATGAACGTCATTTCAAACCTATTTTGGAAAATCTTGAAAAGATTGAAGAAGGTTTCGAGAGAACCCGTGAAATGTTTGCTGAAGGTCCTGCATTAGCTCTTCGTTGTAAAGGTGTCGGTGTGATGACCAAAAAAGAAGCTATTAAAGGAAGGGCAGTCGGCCCTATCGGAAGAGGTTCCGGAATCAAATACGATTATCGTGAAGACCATTATACTTACAAGGATTATTTCGATTTTAAAACTATCTGGAGAAAAGAAGGGGATAATTACGCAAGAACCTTAAATAGATTTGATGAAATTCCAGAATCCATTAGTTTAATCAGACAGGCTATTGACAATATTCCTAAAGGAGATATTCGTGTCCCTGTTGAGCTTAAATCTGGTTATGCGCAATGGAGAAACGAGGCTCCTCGTGGTGAAGTTACCTATACAATTGAAACCAACGGTAATTTGATTAAGCATATTTCAATCAGAACTCCAAGTATTCCGAATATGGATTCATGTGCCAAATATATGATTAGGGATGTGGCTTCAGTTTCTGATGCTATTTCCACTTATGCTTCAAGTGATCCGTGTGTCGCTTGTGCTGAAAGAGTTGCAGTTACAAATGAACACGGCAAAACTTATTTAACTGATGTATGTGGGGTAAAGTAAATGTCATCTTTAATGTGGTATATTTATGATTTTGCAAGAAAGGCATGGGCAGATGCATTTACAAATGCTAAATCTTTACCTGAATTGGCAGAAAAACCGGAAAGGTTTAGGGATTTTCCTAAAGTAAATAAGGAGTATTGTATTGGCTGTGGTGCATGTACGGTTTCCTGTCCTTCACCTAATGCTATTAAAATTGTTCGTGAAAAAGATGATGAAAGCGGTGAGGGTCTGACTTATCCTGAAATTTATCCCGGCGCATGTATACGCTGCGGATTCTGTGCGGAAGTATGTCCGACCGAACCTAAAACTTTGGAATGCGGTCACAATCACTTGATAAAGCCTGAATTCAATATCATTCCTTCCAAAAGACAATATATTGTTGATGATTATTTATGTATCAAATGTAAGAAATGTATGAAAAAATGTCCTGTTAATGCAATATCTCTTGTTAACGATAAGCTTCACGTTGACCAGCTCAACTGTATTGCATGCGGTGAATGTATAGATGTCTGTCCGGTTAACGGTGCAATGAAAGGAGTGTTTGTTGAAAACCTGCAGGACCAGAAGGATTTGATTCTTTTGACAGTTAATTACCTGGAAGACTACATTAATTCCAAGGAGGAAGATTTAAGGGCTCTTGAAAAAGACAGCCTGCTTCAGTATGACGTTCCTTTGGATGACATTTGGGATGAAGCACTTAAAATCATTCCTGATGAGGAAATCAGTTTTGAAATCATTTCCAATGCTGTTAACAGACTTAAAATCAGGATTATTGATTGGGATAAAAGTAAATGTAAAAAATGTCAGTTATGTATTCCGGATTGCCCAACCAAGTGTATTTCATTTGATGAAAAAGAAGATACGATTGTTAGAGACAAAGATAGATGTTTAAGATGCAGTATATGTTACCAGACATGTCCTTTCTCAGTAATAAAATACTTTATTGCTAAATTCTCACTTGGAGATGATAGAATTATTCATACTACTGTGAAAGCATCTAATTTAAATGAGGAGATTTTAATGGAGTGAGTGTCATGATTGATAGTTATACTAAAACTCCAAGGCCATTGAGGCACGTTGATGTTGATTATTTAATTAATCAGACCAAATGTCAGGATTGTGCAGATAAGCCATGTCTTGACTCCTGTCCTATTGATGCAATCTATATGGATGATGTTGAGGGTCTTGTTAAAATTAAAAACACCTGTTTCGGCTGTGTTTTATGCCGTAATGCATGTCCATACGATGCAATTACTTTGGATGTTCAAATGGATCCTCCAATCAAAGAGGAAGTTCCAAACATTAACATTAAGTTATGTAAGGCTTGCGGAGCATGTGTTCAGGCATGTAAAAACGGATCTATCCATATTTTCAATGATGGAAACAATCCTCCCCACAGTGAAATCGATAAGGATACCTGTGTTCGCTGCGGATACTGCTTTAGGGTATGTCCTACTGATGCAATCAAATATGGTCAATTGCTTCCGAAGACTGTTAAGGGAGGAAAGGCAATTGTCGTTAATCAGGATAAGTGTATCGGCTGTATGACATGTACAAGGGTTTGTCCGTCAACAGGTGCAATAAATGTTGCAAGAACAAATAAGCTGCCTTATATAAATCCTGGATACTGTGCAAGATGTGAGGAGTGTATGCATTCCTGTCCTTCAGGTGCAATAAGATATGCTTCACGTAAAAAGGCATATAAAATGTATAGTGAAATCAAATCCTTTGATATTGTTTCAAGCATTGTCGATAATGACATGAAAAGGTTATCTCTTGATTTGATAAGTTTAAATTCTGTATTGAAAAGAGTTGCTACTTCAATGTCTTTAGAATTTGATGATCAGAACTTTGAAAACTTCATTGAATGTAAAGTAAACACTCAGATGGAAAAGGAATTGGGTGTTGTTTTAGATTCAAGCATCGAACTAAATGATTTTGATGAACTATTCGGTTCTTATCTGATGGATAGAAACATTGAGGTTTATACTAAGAAATGCCTTGCCTGCGGGGAATGTTATAATGTCTGTCCTGTTGAAGCAATTGAACTTAATGGTCCTAATCCAATCACAATCAATGACAATTGTGTGTACTGTGGAAAATGTGTAGAACAGTGCCAATTTGATGCTATCGGTGCTTATGATGATTATTATTATAGTAAGGACTCTAACTTATATTATGCAAGATCTTATCTTTATAAGCAAAGAGAAGGCGATTTATCCATATCCACAACCAAATGTCAGGCATGTGAAATCTGTGTGAGAAACTGTCCGACCGATGCATTGGTTCCGGGAGATGGTCATGTGGAATTCATTGAAGATAAGTGTATTTACTGCAGAACATGTGAAGCAATTTGTCCTGTTGATTCCATAAGAATAATTAACTTTAGGTGACTTGATGTTGGAAAAATCTTTTATTACAGACTGTGAAGGTCCATTGACCCTTAATGATAACGCATTTGAAATGTGTGCTCATTTTATAGAAAATGGGGATGAGCTATTTAAGATTCTCAGTTTGTATGATGATTATCTTGCTGATGTAGTGAAAAAAGAAGGTTACAAAGTGGGGAATACGTTAAAATTTATTTTACCGTTTTTTGTTCTTGAAAATCTAAAAAATCAGGATTTGATTGATTTTTCAAAAAACAATATCTATGCCATCAGGGATTCAAAATTCCTGTTAAAATACTTGAAGGAAGCTATGAATTCTTACATAGTCAGTACAAGTTATGGCCAATATATTGAAGCACTATCCAATTATATGGAATTTCCATTTGAAAATACATATTATACAAAAGTTGATATAGATAGTCTATCCTTAAATGACGAAGAATCAGCTAAAGTTGCAGAATATAAAAATCAAATTCTTGACAATCCCGAAGACTATGAATTGTTTGATGAGATATTCTTTAAAGAGATTCCAAAAATGGGCATTTACGAAAAAATTAAGGAAATTGACGTTGTCGGAGGTTTAGGTAAGAAACTGGCCATTGACGATATAATTGAAAAGGATCATATTGACGTTAATGAGATGCTCTACATTGGAGACAGCATTACTGATGTGGAACCCTTGCAGTTTGCACGCAAAAACAACGGCATATCCATTTCATTCAATGGTAATGAATATCCTCTTAAAGTGGCTGAAATAGCCATAGTCTCACCAAGTGCAGTAGCTACAGCAGTAATTGCTAATGTTTATGCAGATAATGATAGAAATAAAGTTTTACAATTCATTAATGATTACAATTCACAAGATGATTTAAAAGAACTCTTTGATGAGTACAAAATAAAAGAAGAAATCACATTAAAATTCTTTGAAGTCTTTGATGATGAGGATTATCCTATTATTAAAATTATTAACGAAGATAACTATAATGAAATATTAAAAGAAAGTGTCTATATGCGAAATAACATTCGTGGAGAAGATATAGGAGGACTTGGATAAAATGAATTATGATAAAGTTGAAGATACCTTTTTTGAAGCTTTTGAAGGTAAATATGTAAGAGCTTTGATTACTGGCCCGACTGAAGAAATTGTTAAAAGAGCAGCATACGACTCCACCTCCACTCCAAGTGCAGTCATTGGCAGAGTAGAAGGTGGCGTTGAAGGATTTTTAGATAAGGATGAAACTCCTGACGGCCGTTTTGGTGCTGTAGTGCAATACTGGTTAGGTGGAGATGATAAAGAAAAATTCGCATTTGAATTGTCCTATCGTTTAAGACAGGATGTGCTGGTCAAACCGTTTACACGCATATTCGACTACTCTGATGGCGACAGTGATGATTATATTGAAATGATGGACATTGTAGGCCATTGCGGTGATGGATGGGAATGGATTGTTGAAGAATATGGCCGTCGCATGATTAATGTGCCTATTGCAGTACCTGATTTTCAGATTGAAGAAAAATTTAAAATTAATGATGGAATAATGGGAGGTAACTTCTGGTATCTTTGTGAAACTCCCGAAGCAGTACTTACTGCAGGAGATGCAGTCATTAATGCAATAATGGAAGTTGAAGGTGCAACAACACCATTTGACGTTTGTTCAGCAGCTTCAAAACCTGAAACAAATTATCCTGAAATCGGACCTACAACAAATCATTATTACTGTCCGTCTTTAAAAGAACGTTTAGGTTCCGAGTCCAAAGTTAAAGATAATGTTAATTATATTCCTGAAATAGTTATTAATGCCACTGATGTGGAATCAATGTTTAAAGCTTTAAAAGTTGGAATTGATGCAGCCATCGACGTTGATGGGGTAATCGGAATATCTGCAGGTAATTTTGACGGTAAGCTTGGAGATAAAATTTATAATTTATTAGATGTGTTAAAATAAGGTTTTAATATGGAAATATTTGACGACGATTTAAATGCAGAAGTTATAGGATTTGGAGCCCTAAATGTGGATAAGCTATACTCTGTTGAAAACATTGCGGGAGCTGATGAGGAAAGCTTTATTAAAAGCAGTCAGGACACTCCTGGCGGTTCAGCAGCAAATACCATAGTTGGATTATCAAAATTGGGAGTATCTACCTCCATCATTGGAAAGATTGCAGAAGATGATGATGGGGAGTTAATAGAATATAACTTGGCTATGAATGGAGTTTTCTCAAATAATTTGATTTATGCTGATGAAGGAAGTACAGGTAAATGTCTGGGATTTGTCGATGCTTCAGGTGACAGGTGTCTTTATGTTGACTCAGGAGTTAATGACGACATCGTCATTGATGAAATCAATACTTTAAACATCATGAGATGTAAGATAATGCACTATACTTCCTTTGTAGGAGATTCATTTAAGACTCAAATCGATTTAATCAATAATTTAAATAATGATACCGTTTTGAGTTTCGATCCGGGAATGCTGTATGTTCAAAAAGGTTTGGATGAACTAAAACCTATATTGGAGAGATGCGATATCCTGCTTATAAATGAATCTGAATTAAGATTATTATTCAACGATGAAGAAACCTCATATCAACAGTTGGCAAAAGAATTTTTAAATGATGGAATTGGTATTGTTGTTGTTAAAAGAGGTTCTGAAGGCGTTTATGCCTGTAATAATAATGAAGAGTGTGATGTTGGTGTATTTGAATGTGATGTTGTTGACACTACAGGTGCAGGAGATAGTTTCAACAGCGGATTTTTATACGCTTATCTGAATGATTACAGTTTAGAAAAGTCATGCGAAATTGGTAATTGGGTAGCTAGCAAAGCTATTGAAGGTTTTGGGATGGATAAATTCCCTACATTAAATGAGTTAAAAGAATTTATTGACGTTTAAAAAGTTACATAGGTTGGTATTAATATGAATGTGTCGTTTATCAAGCAGATGAAAAATTTGGAACGTGAAGTTCTTTTGAAATCTGTTGAACTAGATGATGACGGTGATGATTTCCAGTTTGAATTGGATAGTTTTCACGCTGAAGAGGAAATTATTGCTGTTGCACCAAAATGTGTAAGATGTAATACTTGTGTTGGTACATGTCCGGTAGGTGCTATTGATCCGGCCAATATATTTAGATTGGCTAAAATCACTGACAGATGTGTTAAATGTGAAATCTGTGTTCAAACATGTCCTGTTTCAGCTATTAAATTGATTAAAAATGTAGTTGATTATGATGGTGAAAGTGAAAATGATTTCATAGAATACAGTTTGAACAATGTCCGCTGTCCTCACAGAGTCGTAAGAATGAATGAAATTGAAATTGATTACTCTCAAGACAATAACTGGCAGGATTGTGCGGATTTATGTCCAACCAATGCATTTACTTTAGAATTTAAAGAATTTTTTGAGAATCTGGGCGTTGATACAGGAATTGATTTAGATGAAGATACGTTATACCCTTATATCAATAAGAAATTATGTATTGGATGCAGTGCCTGTGTTGAAATCTCAAAAAATGATAATGCCATTGCATTAGATAGGATAATGGGGCCGATAGTTCATGTAAGAAGAATTGACGTTAACCATGATTTGTGTGTTAACTGTTATTTGTGTGAAGAAAATTGTCCTGTTGAAGCGATATGGCTAGAGGATGGAGAGGTAGTTTTAGATAATGATAAGTGTATTCGTTGTGTCGAATGTACTAACCATTGTCCAGTAGGAGCACTACAACGTGTAGAAATTGAATAGGAGGATTTGTTTTGAAAGCTAAAGAGTTAATGGATAAAGAATTTGTATATTTAAACTGTGAAGACAGTGTTGTTGAAGTCTCAAAAGTCATGGAAGAAATCAGAAGATTTACCTGTCCTGTTGTAAATGACAATAAGCAATTAGTTGGATGGGTCACTTCATTTGACATAACTAGAGGTTTAAGAGAAGGAAACGAGAAAATTAATGAAATCATGAGTTCTTATGAAGAGATTACCACTATTCATGAAGATGCGCCTGCAAGACTTGCAGTGCTATTAACGGCAAACAATAAATTTGTTACCGTACCTGTTATTAATGACGATAATCAGGTTATAGGAATGATTCGTGCCTGTGATATCGTTGAATTGTTGTCTGAACTTTATGATATCAAAGTATCAAAATTGTATAAGGCTATGCAAAATCAGCTGAAAGGAGTAACCTGGGAAGAGTTAATGGCTGCTTCAGCTTTGGTTTCCAAAAAGACTACTGGTAAAAAGATATCTCCTGAGGAATATGAAGAAAGTATTATGAATTCAACTTTTGGAGAAGCTATCTGGGCAACTGGAGGTTTGGAAAAATTCTTTGCAGGTCTAATTTCTGTTGGAGAAATGGTAATTGCTAGAAAAGTTGGAAGGGCCAGAAAATAGTGTGGTTAATTTCAACTTTATACTAATTTCATTTGTGATAATATGATTATAGTATTGGCAAAAGCAATAGCTAAAGATGATGATGCGAAAAATGAAATCATTGAATTTTCAAAGGATTTAATTGAAAACTCCAAATCAGAAGAAGGCAATATTGACTATAATCTATATGAAGATACTTCTGATAACTCTTTAATGTTTGTTGAAAAATGGGAATCCCTTGAAATCCTTCAAAAACACATGAAGACAGATCATTTCCTTAAATTCGGTCAAAACATCGGAGATTTACTTTCCACAGACCTTGTGATTGATGTCTTCAATTCTGAAAAACTCGAATTTTAGTTGTTTTTCAGAAAACTATTTATTTTTTTAATTAAAGATATTAATTAGTATGCTACTGTAACACAATTGGCAGTGTGCCGCCCTCGTAAGGCGGAGGTTGCGGGTTCAAGTCCCGTCAGTAGCTTCATTTTCAATAAATGGATTATTTTATTATTTAATGGGAGGTTAAAAACATGAAATTGGAAAATGCAATAATTTTAATTTTAATCATTGTTATTATTGTGGTCACTGGTGTTGTATTGCTGATGAATGTTGGCAATTTTTCCATAACTCATCAGGACAGTGCTACAAACATTACAAATAATTCACATACCAATACATCAGTTCAAAATAATGTAAACACTGATTCACAGCAATCTCAAAGTAGCAGTTCTTCCGGTTCCCCTTCATCAGATTCTCAAAGCTCAGGAAGTTCTTCTTCTAGTTCCAGTAGTTCTTCCAGTTCAAGTAGTTCTTCTGATTCCGGCAGTTCATCTTCAGATACTTTTAAACCTGGTCAGGCACCGGGAACTCAAAATTACGGGGATTTTGATTAATCTCCATTTATTTTCTTTTGTCATGTTCATATCATGTTAGTTCATTTATATTAAATTATTTATAGGACTAAATAATTATTTTTAGTTTCTCTTTTTTTCATTTTTATGATATATTTATTACACAGTAATTTAATAAATTATAATGTATTGCAAGTACTTGCAATAAATTTTGAGGAAATTAATTTATTGAATGTGGTATATTTGAATGAGATTTTATTTCATAAACTGTATTTTATCAATGAAATGTTTGAACAGAAAAGTAAAATGAACCAATCTGAAATGAATAATCTTTCTAGAGGTCAGGGAAGGGTTCTAGCTATTTTAAAAAGGAAAGACAACATTTCCACTAAAAATTTGGCTATCATTTTGGGAATCAGTATATCTGCATTAAATTCTCTTTTGACAAAATTGGAAAAGAACGGCTTTGCGGTTAAAGAGCAATCAGATGAAGATAAACGTGTTTTACTTGTTAAATTAACTGAAAAGGGTCGAAGTCATGTTTTAAAACCTTCAATTGATTATGATCTTTTTGATTGTTTGGATGATGGTCAAAAACAGGATTTTGATTCATGTTTAAATTCAATAATTAATGAAATGCTAGAGGATTTTAAAAGAGATAATCCTGAAAAATTTGATGAAATCTCTAAAAAGAGAAATCAGCTTATTAAAGAATTATTCGATGATGATTCAAGTAATTTCTGGTATTCGGTAATTGAAAGTAAAAATAAATGATAAGATAATTTTCTCAAATAAATAAATTAAGGGATTTATATGAAGTTAACAAAAGAATATATAACATTAATCATATTTCTTATTGCAACAACATTCTTAAGTACTTCTCAAACTGTTGTTACAACAGGATTAACGGGGATTATGGCAGATTTTCATGTATCTTCTACTACTGCGCAGTGGATTTATTCATCATTCCTGCTGGTTTTAGGGGTTATGATTCCAACATCTGCATTTATTGCCCGTAGATTTAAAATAAGAAAAATTATAGTTTACAGCCTTATTTTATTCTTGATAGGATCAATTATTTCATATGTTGCTCCTTCAATTTACGTATTAATTTTAGGAAGAGTCATACAGGCTGTTGGAGCGGGTATTTTATTACCTATTACTCAAATTGTAATTCTTAGAATAATTCCTAAGGAAAAATGGCAAATGTTCATGGGGTTATTTGGTTTTATCATAGGTATTGCTCCTGCTTTAGCACCTACTATAGGAGGATTTATAATCGACACAGCAGGTTGGAGACCAATATTTTTAATATTTTCAATCATAACATTTATCCTGATTATAATCTCTGCAATTGGAGTTAAACTTGAATTTGAAACAAGCGATTACTCTCTGGATATCGCTTCATTAATATTGTGTACTATTGGTTGTGTCGGATTAATGTTTGGATTTTCAAATATTGCAGGTCATGGTTTCAGTTTAATTTATGTTATTTTACCAATTGTTATAGGTGCTGTTGCGTTAATTGTATTTGGCAGACGCCAATTCAATATTAAAGCTCCTCTTTTGGATTTAAGAATTTTCAAAAATAAATATTTCTTCTTTGGAACTATGTTTTCTGCAATTTTATACTTTACAATGTGTGGATTGAATGTTCTCATGCCGTTATTTGTTCAAAGTATTTCATATTACTCTGCAACGGAATCAGGTATCGTACTCCTTCCTGCCACAATCATAATGATTGTATTTAATTTCCTTGGTGCTATGTTGGCCCATAAATTTGGTGTAAGAAAGATATTGATAATCTCCTGTTTATTTACCATTGCAGGCTATCTGGTCATGATGACTTATGATATTAACTCAAGCATTAATTATATGATGTTTACCCAAATATTGAGGGCTATAGGTGCAGGTTTAGGTTTAATGCCTATTGTAACCTGGACTATCAGTGTAGTGTCAGGCAATATTGAAGATGCAACAGCTATTAATACTACCGTAAGACAGCTTATCGGTGCAATAGGTTCTGCCCTTTCTGTTGTAATATTGGCACTATTTGCAGGAGGTACTCTTGCCCATAATAGGGTTTCAGTTTCAGCATTTGGTGAAACTTCACTGACCATGGCATTTTTGGCAGTTATAATGCTGTTAATTGTTATTCTATTCATACATGACAATGTTGAACCGGAGGAATTTAACTAAATTTCATCTTTTACTATTCGTTTGTAATATATTATTGGCATTATTTTACTTAAAAACAATAATCTTTTTATTAAACTTTAAATAAATTATATATTATCTTATTGGAGGATTTTAAATGAATAAAAGTGATTTGGAAAGAAACTATTATATGCTCAAAGGACCACTTGCAAAAAAAGGTTATGATTGGTGGTGGCATTCCTTAACTGCATATAACAAGGAAACTGGCGAAGCAAAGCCGTTTTTTATTGAATATTTTGTATGTAACCCTGCATTAGCTGAAGATGAACCTACATTAGGTCAGGATCCTAAAAATCAAGAAGAAGGTAAAAAACCCTCTTATTTTATGATGAAAGTGGGAACATGGGGTAAGGATGCTAAACAAATACATAATTTTTACTCAATGAAACAATTCCAATGTCCTGATGATAAGCTGGATATTCGCGTAGGGGACTGTTCTTTAAGTGAAACTCATATGCGAGGCTCATGTAAAGTGACTGAAGAAGATGCTAAAGACCATCCTGAACTTATGTGTGATGCCGGTGATATGAGGTGGGATTTGGATATTGATAAGCAAATCACTTTTAATGTGGGATATGGTGCTAGTAAATTATTCAGAAAATTAAACTCATTTGAAATGTTTTGGCATGCTGAAGGAATCAAAACCCAATACAGCGGATCAATATGGTTGGACGGAGTTGAATATGAAGTTATTCCTGAAAAATCATATGGTTATGCTGATAAAAACTGGGGTGGAGACTTTACAAGCCCATGGCTTTGGATTTCTTCATGTAATTTAACCAGTTTAAAAACAGGTAAAAAATTGAATAATTCCGCATTTGAAGCCGGTGGTGGAAGACCTAAGGCATTTGGAATTTCCATTCCTCGTAAATTATTAATCGGATTTTACTATGAAGGAACAATGTATGAATACAACTTTGCAAGGTTCTGGAACATGGTTAAAATAGATTTTGACTTTGAAGAGGGGGAAGATGTCCATACATGGCATGTTAACGCATCAAATAAAAACTCACGTATGGAACTTGTACTGTACTGTAAACGTGATGAAATGTTATTAATTAATTATGAAGCTCCTAACGGTAAAAAACTCCACAATCGTCTATGGAACGGTGGAAACGGTTGGGGCGAAATTAAATTATATAAAAAAGACGGCACATTAATTGACCATGTAAAAATTGAAAATGCCGGATGTGAATATGGGGAGTATGATAAAGAATGAATTTTGCAGATATAATAGTTTTAATTGCCGTATATATCTATGTAATAGCTATCTTTATTTTGTCTGAAAAGGTATTGAAGACAAAACCTGAGGTTTCACGTAAGTTTTTACATATTATGGTTGGTAATATGATTTTTGCCATGCCATTTTTCTCAGAGCCTTGGATAATGATTGTTTTTTTAACGCTTCCGGCAACGATTGGAACATTCCTGCTTACTGAGTATTCACCGATTAAAATTCAAAATTGTGTAACTGAATCAGGCCACGCTTTAGGTTTATTCTTCTATTCAGCTATTTGGACGGTTTTAATTTTAGTATTCCCAAATTACTTGTGGATTGTTGCTCTTGCTATCGTACCTATGGTATATGGTGACGGTTTTGCAGCATTAATCGGTCAGAAATTCGGTAAAGTCAAATATAAAGTATTCGGCGGTGAAAAATCTCTTGAAGGGTCACTTACAATGTTTGTAATTACAACCGTTATGAGTGTATTCGTATGGATGGTTTTCATGACTATCGGATATCCTATGCCTCAATTTAACTTATGGGCGATTTTAGGAATTTCTGCTATCGCAACGGTTTGTGAAGCTTTAAGTTATGGTGGAATTGACAATTTAACAGTTCCTGCATTGACCTCTATCTTATATTATCTGGTAACTATTACATTATAGTTACTTTCATTTCACTTTTTATTTTTTGCATTTTGGTTTTGATTATTTGCATTTCACAGACTTTGATAATCATGCCTTTATATGCCAATAATCTAATTATTATTAACGAAAAATAAAGAGGTTATTTAAATGAATGATTTTGATAGAGCAGCTGAAAGAGTAGATAAGAAAATTAAGTTTTACAGAAATTTCATGGCATATGTTTTAGTTAATGCCTTTTTGGCAGTAATTAACTTTTTGTTCACACCAGAATTTTGGTGGGTTTTATTCCCAGCGTTCTTTTGGGGAATTGGGGTCGTTGTAGACTTCTTTAAAGCATTTGTATTTGCAGATGCTTTCGGTGAAGATTATAGGCAAAGAAAAATAGCTGAAGAAATGGAGAAAATGGGATTATGAAGGTAGATTTGTTCTTTTCAAGGGATATATCCGAGCCTCATGCCGAGATTCATACCAATGAATTGACAGATAACATCCAGCAGGCGATTACCCTTTTGGAAGATGATTCTAAAATGGACATGCTTGCAGTTAAAAAAGGCAAGGATATTTCTTTTTTGAATTTTGATGAAATATTCATGATTAGAGTTGAAGATAAGCAAGTTAACGTGTATACTCAGGAAGATAAATATTTGATTAAAAAAGCATTGTATCAGGTTGAGGAGTCTTTAAACCCGTCTTTTGTTCGTATTTCAAAAACGACCATTGTCAATATCAAAAAAATAGATCGTGTAGCTCCTTCACTTAAGGGAATGATGTTTATAATGCTGAAAAATGGATTGAAGGACAATATTTCAAGAAAATATTTGCCTGAGTTTAAAAAAGCTTTGGATTTGTAAGGTGATAATATGAAGATTTCAGATATTATAAAACAATTGGCCTTGGGCGCATTTGTGGGATGTTTTATTGTTGCGCTCATTGAAGTTCTCATTGCCCTTCAGTATGGGCCTCAGCTTGTTAGTTTTTCAGGATATGATGTTATCAACGCATTTTTTGGATCCATCGTTATTGGATGGGGATTTTCTTTAAGCGGTTTTATATATGATACTGATTGGCCGTTGCCTTTCCAGGTAATCTTTCAAATGGCAATAGGTTTTACAGCATTATTCAGCGTTGCAATATACCTGGCATGGTTGCCTTTGGATTTGGGTATCAGTGTCATTATGGAATGGATTTTAATTTCAGTTATTTTTGCTGCTGTGTTCTGGTTTGGTTTTTATATCTATTATTATTTACAGGCAAGGGATATAAATCAAAAATTAGAATAAAAGAGAAGTTAATAGGGTTTATACCCTACCTCTCTCAAATATATACAAATGGGTGAGTAATATGAATTGTCAAATTCATGCGAATTAATAACAATAGTTAATTATTCACATTTAAAACTATTGTTATATTTATTATTTAAATATTTTGTTCGAATCCGCATTCACTGCATCTTTTTGTTTGAAAGTGAATGATACCACCACATTCCGGACATGTCCATTTCTCTTTATCCTGAGCCATCATTTTTCCGATACCTGTTGTTTTGATTCTTTTGGCACTTTCCAGTGTATTTAAATCATGTCTTTTAACATATTTTTTGGAATGCTTTTTCATTAACGGGCATGGAAACTCGCTGCATCTTCCACAGTAACTGAAGTTTTTTGTATCGAAACAGGCTTTAATCCTGCATTTTAAACTGGCCTTGTTTTTACCGTCATCTCCAATTAAACAACCGACACATGGATTTTCAAATCTCTCACAACTAATACAATTCACTCCGCATGGAGCAAGCAATTTTGAATCAATATTTTCTGGCATTTTCATAATTCTCTCTCACGAAAAAAAATATATTGATTTAAAAATAAATATTTTTGTATTGATGAATTAAAGGTTTTAATTGGGGGAAATTCATGTTGAAGTTAAATTATTTGCCAAAAAAATTGGTATTTTTACTTTTTTGTGTACTGTTGTTGTGTAGTATGCAAGCCTGCTTCGCATGTACTGCAGTATATGTGGGCTCGGATGTTAGTGATGACGGTTCAGTAATTGTTGCCAGGTCAAATGACTACCCTGCAGTTTGGGGAAATCATATTACAGTGACTCCTGGAGTAGAGAATGAATCAGGCAGAACCATGCCTGTAAGTGTGGATGGAAATGTAAAAACAGAGATTCCTGAAACTACCTATAAATACACTGCGACGCCATATATGGACAGTGCGGTAGCACTCAATGAAGAAGGTGTTTATGATGCGGCTGCATGCACTAATGAATACGGTGTAGTCATGACCATGTCTGTTACAGCATATCCAAACAAAGCGGCATTGACAGCAGATCCACGGGTAGATAGTGGAATTTGTGAAGATGCTGCTGTGGATCTTGTGATTTGTCAGAGTAAAACTGCTAGGGGGGCTGTAGAAGTTCTTTTGGGTATCATTGATAAATATGGCAGTAGCGAGTCCAATATAGCTATCATTGCTGATCAAAGTGAAGCATGGTATGTTGAAATGTATACTGGATATCAGTATGCTGCAGTTAAATTGCCTAGCGATAAAGTAGCTGTTTTTGGTAATGAGTATAGTTTAGAATACTTGTCTGATTTTGAGGAAGTTATTACCTCTAAAGATTTAATTACTCTTGCAGAGGAAAACGGTTTTGCTGTATATGGTAAAAATAATGAGATTAATTTATTTGAAACATATTCTGGAAGTCAGATGGCTAGGGATGTCTGCCATATGAGGACTTGGATTGGACATCAAATTTTAGCACCGTCACAGTTCGGTGCAGACTACAATATTAGCGCCCTGTATCCTCTCTGTTTTACACCGGATAGGAATGTTTCACTGCAAGACGTCTGTCAAATTTTGCGTAATAGATTTGAAGGAACAAAATACTCTCCTGATGAGATAGCTAATATTACTACAAGGCCTATTGGAACTGAAAATGCATTAAGCGCCCATGTATTGCAGGTATTTCCCGATCTTCCGGCAGAAATGTCCTGTGTTAGCTGGGTCAGTTGCGGTCCGCCAATTTATGGAGTTTTTGTACCAGTATCCAATGCTTGTATAAATGTCAGTGAGGCTTATGGAGCTAATCAGCCTGCAGAGGAAAAAGGAGTCTTTGATACAGATAATTACCCATATTATGTCTTTAAAGAACTTTGTTATCGTTGTGTCGGACCGGATCACTATGACATTTATGGTAAGCCTGTGAAAGAGTACTGGTATAATGCAGAAAGTAATATGTTTGCTGAAATGAGCGAAATACTTGCACAGGCAGCAAAAATGACAGATATTAATGCCAGGGCAATTTATATCACTTCATACTGTAATGATGTGCAAAGCAAAGCATTTGAAGATGGAAAAAAACTGCTTGAAAAAGTGCCTCTTGATGTAAGATTAATTGCAGGAGATTTAACAACTAATAGCACAGAATTTGAATACAATGCTGCATTAATGTATAATAATATGAGTGGAATAGCCAATAGAACTTTACTATTTGATATCGGTGAAGAAACATACTCTGCTGTCACTAATTCTTCAGGTGTGGCAAATATTACAGCAATTTTGCCTAATGGTAAATATCCTATTACTGTAAGGTTTATGGGCGATGATGATTTTGGCAGAATAACAAAACAGGCAACAATTTTTGTTAACAGTACTAAAGCAGTTGATTTAAAAGCTCCAAAGATTGAAATGTATTATAAAAACGGAACTAAATTTTTAGTTTCATTAACTTCCAACGGCACGGCCATTGCAAACGAAACAGTTATTATCAATATTAACGGCGTAAACAATACCCGTAAAACCAATGAAAACGGTACTATTTCAATGAGCATTAACCTGGACTGCGGAGAATATCCTATTGTTGTCTACTATAAAGGCAATGATATCTATGATCCTGCAAAAGTCAACTCAAAAGTCACTGTTTTATCAACAGTTAATGCAAGTGATGTTACAAAAATATACAGAAACGCAACACAATACTATGCAACATTCCTTGATGGCGAAGGCAATCCGTTAACAAACGGTACTGCTGTATTCAACATCAACGGCGTAATGTATGAACGTAAAATTAACGAAAACGGTACTGCCAAATTAAACATTAACCTGGAACAGGGAACATACATCATTACAGCAGCCCATCCGACAAATGGTGAAATGCATTCCAATACAATTACGGTTCTTCCAAAAATAACCGAAAACAAGGACCTGATTAAATACTATAGAAACGCTTCACAATACATTGTAAAAGTATTGGACGATGAAGGTAATCCTGTCGGTGCCGGTGAAACTGTTACTTTCAACATTAACGGTGTAATGTATGAAAGAAAAACCAATGCAACAGGTCATGCTAAGTTAAACATCAACTTGGAACAAGGAAACTATATCATTACTGCATCATACGGCGGATGTAATGTTGCAAATAACATCACTGTTTTATCTGTCCTATCTGCTGAAGACCTAACAAAAGTATACGGTACACCGGATCAGTTTGTAGCTACTTTAGTGGACGGACAAGGAAATGCATTGGCTAATGCAAATGTTACTTTCAACATTAACGGAGTAATGTATGAACGTATGACCAACGCAACCGGACAGGCTAAATTAAACATTAATTTAATGGTCGGAGAATACATTATCACTTCATCATATGACGGATGTAACATTGCAAATACCATTAAAGTAACTGCTTAAGTAAATGATTAATCTCATTTACTTCTTTTTTTCATTTTTTAGTCTTAACAGCATCCCATAATTTTTTCACGAAAAAAATATATTGATTTAAAAATAAATATTTGTGTATAAAATAATCAGCTGATTAATATGACATTAATAATCCATCCCGAAGTAAAAGAATTAAAGGAAGAGTTATCTCAGCTAATCTTGGAATATGATGATTTGACTAACCACATCTGTCCTGATATTGAGCGCAGATATGTTTTAAAGTTTGGATTATATGAATATAGGTTATATGAGCGTGAGCTTCAAATAGATAAACTGAAACGTAAAATTCAGCTTATAAGAATTGAAATCAATCACGGAAATGAACTTAATCTGGATAAAATAAATGAAAAGTTGGATGCTGAATTTGAAGAATATGAAAAGCAGGTTCAAGCACAGATGGATGAAATAAAGTATTTGGAAGAAAATAATCCTGAAAAATTATCTCCTGAAGATTCAAAAAAACTTAAAAAGCTCTATCGCAAACTTATTAAAAGGCTTCATCCGGATTTACATCCAAATCAGACATTTTTTGAATTGAATCTGTTTTATAGGGCAGTATACTGTTTTGAAAACGGGGACTTGAAAGGATTGGAATCTGTGGCAACATTACTTCCTGAGGATGATGTTGAAGAAGTTTCTGAAATTGAAAAGATTAAGGAATTAATTCAGGAATTCGAACAAAGGATATCAAAGCTCAAGGATGACTATCCATATAACAAAAAGGAATTGCTGGATGATGAGGATGCCTCCAATGAATATATTTCCATGCTTTTAGAGCTGATTAAAGATAGGGAAGAAGATATAAGAAATCTTGAAAAAAGAATAAATAAACTGATTGAAAATGTCTAACATTCAAAAACCGGACCCAGATATCACCACAATCATAGGCCATATTCAGAAAGGTGGAAAAATCAAGCCTTTTTTAAAGGATATCTTTTTAATCAAATTAAACGTTGCAGGGCTTGACTATATTGACAATATTGATGAAATATTTTCTGAAATTAGAGTTGGAGACAGACTGGAACTGATCCGTGAAGCATCTAATGAATATGACAAGCATGCCATTTTAGTCAAATATCATGGTGAAAAAATAGGATATGTTCCAAGAAAGGACAATTATGTCTTGTCCAAATTAATGGATGGCGGTAAACATATCTATGGTGTTGTTGACAGCTTTGGCGTTGATGATGTATATGAAAATTATGAATTCCGATTCGTAAATTTCAAAATCTTTCTAAATGACCATTAAAAACATTAACTTTATATGTACTTAAAACAAATATTTTATTACTGTTAAAATTTTAGCAGTTTGCTTTTTTTGGGATAAGTTCCCATTGGATGTGGCTTTTATAGCTGAACAAAAAAAGGTGAAATTTATGTATAAATATATTAGAGATGCTTGGAAAAATCCAGATGAGTCTTACGTACGTGAACTCATGTGGCAAAGAGCTCCAAAATGGAGACGTCAAAAAGTAGTACAAAGAATTGACAGACCTACTAGATTAGACAGAGCTAGAAGCTTAGGTTACAGAGCTAAAAAAGGTTTCGTTTTAGTAAGAACTAGAGTAAGACGTGGTGGAAGAAGGAAATCACGTTTCAAAGGCGGTCGTAAACCTAAAAGAATGGGTGTAAACAAAATTACTCAAGCTAAATCAATTCAAAGAATTGCTGAAGAAAGAGTAGGTAAAAAATACCCTAACTTAGAAGTCTTAAACTCATACTGGGTATGGTCTGACGGAAAATACAAATACTACGAAGTTATCTTAGTAGATCCACAAAGTCCTTCTATCATTAACGATAAAAAAATCAATTGGATTTGCTCCAAAAAACACACTAACAGAGCTTTAAGAGGCTTAACTAGTGCTGGTAACAAAGGACGTGGAATAAAATCTAAAGGAAAAGGTAGTGAACAAGCAAGAAGAAGAGATTTATAATCTCTCTTTTTTTACTACTCTTTTTTGATTTTTATGATTCATAATATTAAATTCAGAGTCTTTGTTTATGAAAATGAAGATGTTGAAGAATTGTCTCAGGCTGTTTTAAATATTTTACCTGAAGCTGAAATCAATGCAGAGGAAGCTGAAGGATTAACTGAAGATAAAATAATAATTTTATCAGGTGTTGTTTCTAAAAAAAGATACACCAAAGCTTTTTTTAACTTACTTTTGGAATCTGTCGATTTGGAAAAATTAAATAATGATTTAGAGCGTAAAATCGATGAGAAAGGTAACTGGTTTTTAAGATTGGATAAAGAAGATGCCATTGATGAAAAATTAACCGTTAAAGATTCAGGAGATTCCATTCATTTGAAAATAAAGATAGCTGCTTATCCTGCCAAAAAGGAAATTGCTGTTGATAAGGTTCGTGAAGCTATTCTGGATAGATAATATGGATTTTCAGGAAGTAATTGCTTATTTTGAAGAAATATCTGATGAGAATGTTGTAAACTCCAACAAAAGATTCGCAATAGGTTGTGAGCATTCTTATGGTATTAGACTTCCTGTTATTCGTAAATTAGCTAAAGAAATTGGAAAAGACCATGATTTGGCTATTGAACTGTGGAATCATCCTTTTCATGAATCTCATTTGCTTGCCACAATGATTGAGGAAAAGGAGAAAGTCACTTCCCGACAATTGGAGGAATGGGTAAATTCATTCTATTCATGGGATATTGTGGATCAGGCATGCATTAATCTCTTAATTGATTTGCCTGAAGCTCGGGATAATATTTTTGTCTGGTGTGATGCTGAAAAGGAATTCGTTAAAAGAACTGCTTTCAGTCTCATTGCTGTTATTGCGGTTCATGACAAAAAGGCAGGTCCCGAAGATTTTGATAAATATTTTCCTTTAATTAAAAAAGCTTCCTTTGACAATAGGAATTTCGTTAAAAAATCAGTTAATTGGGCTTTAAGACAAATTGGAAAACGGGATTTAATCTGTAATAAAAATGCATTGGAAGTTGCTTATGAAATATCTGAAATTGATGATAAGACCTGCAGATGGATTTCATCAAATGCAATTCTGGAACTTGAAAGTGAAAAGGTTCAAAAGAAATTCTATTAATGGATTAGTTTCATCTACATTTAGTAAATTAAATTAATGAATAATGAATTTAAGATTGTTTAAATTAACCACTTCTTTTATTATTTCACTGTCATGATTGGTAACTATTCAAATAATTTGTCTTTCTGTAAATAATTTTGACACTAACATTCACTCTATTTTTTTAATGAATTTTGCAGGAACACCGCCGACAACAGTTTTTGCATCAACGTCTTTTGTTACCACTGCACCTGCTGCAACAATTGCTCCTTCACCAATTGTAACGCCAGGCAATATTGTTGCATTGGAACCGATCCATACCTTATTTTTGATATTAATTGGACTTGGACATAGATTTCCTCTCTTTTCAGGGTCTTCTTCATGATTTAGTGTGGCTAAAACAACATTGTGTCCTATTAAAACATCATCACCAATGTAGATTCCTCCCTGATCCTGGAATTTGCAGTCGGAATTTATGAAAACGTTTTTTCCCAGATGGATATTTTTTCCAAAATCAGTATAAAATGGTGGAAAAACTCTAAATTCCTCATCAACTTCTCTTCCAATCAATTTGGAAAACAGTTCACGTATTTCATCAAATTCATGGTATTTATAATTTAATTCACAAGTTATTTTTTGCGCTTCTCTTGAGTAATGGTTGCATGCTTCTGCAGCTTCCAAATCCATGGTTAATGTTTTACCTGCATTGAAAATTTCTAGCAGTTCTTCTAGTTCTAACATATTATTAGTTTTTAAGTTGATGTTTATAATAAGTTTTCTTTTATACTTTCCTTTAGAATTTTTTAAAAAGTTTTTTAATATTATTCATTTTCCGCATCTATAATTGTAAAATTAAAAATTTTGAGGTATTATCGTTAAAAAATGTATATGTGATTATATTCATATTTTTAATTGCTAATATGTTTATGGAGGTGAAAGAGTGAAAGGAATTGGTGGATTAATTGCTATAATTATAGGTATAATATTATTATTCTGTGCAGTAGGACCTTTCTTTTTAAAGTTGGGCTTTAAATTAATGGGACTTGCTTTTAATATAGTGTCCATTTTAGGTTTAATTGTTATTATTGCAGGAATTGTTCTTTATATTAAAAAGTAACATTTTTAGGAAATTTTTAGAAGTTAATTTATTTCTAAAAATTTGTTCCTACTTTTTTATCTTAAATGTGAAAGAATACTCCGACCTCTGCAGGTCGGAGATGAATTTCACAAAAAAAGGCCATTAAAATTTTGTAAAATATTTTTTTTCAAAAGTTAGATAGGATTGGATGATTGCTCATCCGCACCCTCTTTAGAACCGTACGTGTCCGTTTTCGAACATACGGCTCAAGCAGAACTTTATCCGAAAGTTCTGTTATAATAATTCATCGATTCATAAAATAGTCCTCTTTA
>NZ_JAZRKF010000007.1:0-59844 GCF_045646205.1 Methanobrevibacter sp.
AGAAAGTACATGCGGTTTGTGAAGTGTGACAGTGGAATACAGGAGTGTATCCAACGGTAATTACACCAGGGTGTTGTAAAACAACAACTTGTGCATCGAATTCTTTAGCAACAGTAGGTGCTGAATCTACGTGTCCTGCAACGTCTCCTCTTCTGATATCGTTTTTACCTACACCTCTTACGTTGAATCCAATGTTGTCACCAGGTTCAGCAACATCAAAGATTTCGTGGTGCATTTCGATAGATTTTACCTCACCGGAAGCTCCAGCAGGTTCAAAGATAACGTTTTCACCTTTTTTCATTACACCAGTTTCTACTCTTCCTACAGGTACAGTACCTACACCAGTAATGGAATAAACATCTTGGATAGGAACTCTTAAAGGTAAGTCAGTAGGTTTTTCAGGAGCAGATAATTTGTCTAATGCATCAATTAAACAATCTCCTTTGTACCAAGGAGTGTTTGGAGATGATTCGTCAATGTTGTCCCCTTCAAATGCAGATAATGGGATGAAAGGTACATCAGCAGGGTTGAAACCTACAGTTTTAATTAAGTTTGATACTTCTTCTTTTAATTCGTTGAATTTGTCTTCAGAGTAGTCAACTAAATCAATTTTGTTAATAGCAACGATTAATTGGTTAATACCTAAAGTTTTTGATAAGAAAACGTGTTCTTTAGTTTGAGGCATTACACCGTCGTCTGCTGCAACTACTAAAACACCAGCGTCTGCTTGGGAAGCACCAGTGATCATGTTTTTAACGAAGTCTCTGTGTCCAGGACAATCTACAACAGTGTAGTCGTATTTTTTGGTAGAGAATTTTTGGTGAGCTAAATCGATAGTTACTCCTCTTTCTCTTTCTTCTCCTAATTTGTCCATAACAAATCTGAATTTGTTTTCTCCATCATCTAATTGTTGTTCAGCGATTGCACCAGCTTTTAATAATAAGTGTCCAACTAAAGTGGATTTTCCGTGGTCAACGTGTCCAATAAATGCTAAGTTAAGATGTTCTTTTTCTTTTGCCATTATAATACCTCATTTTAAATATATATTAACAAACATTAATAAGCTTAAATGTTAGCTTAAATTTAATTTATATTTTAACATATAAATAGATAATGTTTTTTCATGAATTTTTTATAAAAAATATAAAAAAATAAAAAAATTAAATTTTAATTTTTAAATTTATACGTCTCCTAAGTAGTGACTTGTAGGGAACGGTTCTGGAGATAAACCTTTTCTTTGTCTGATTTCTCTCACGATTTGACTTTGCATTTCACGTGGGAGTGGTTCAAATCCTGCAATTTCAGTAGACCATAAACATCTACCTTCTGCTGCGGATCTGATATCACCAGCGAAACCGAACATTTCAGCTACAGGAACTTTGGATTCGATTCTTGCCATGTCTCCTTCTTGACCCATGTCAACAATTTGACCTCTTCTGTTTTGGATTTCACGAGTACATGCACCCATGTAATCATTTGGAGTGTCAATAACTACTTTTTGCATAGGTTCGAGTAATGCAGGTTCTGCAAGAGTCATGGAACCTAAGATTGCGTTTCTGATAGCAGGCAATACTTGTGCAGGTCCTCTGTGAACTGCGTCTTCGTGAAGTTTTGCATCGTGGAGTTTGAATTTTAATCCCATACAGATTTCTTCACCTAAAGGACCACCTTCAAGGGTTGCTTCAAATCCTTCGAGTAACAATTCTTTAACTTCATCCAAGTATTGAATACCACGAGTCATGTTAAGGAAGATACTTCTGTTGTGAACAGCCCATACTCTTCTAGCTTCTTCTTTATCTAATCCATATTCCATGAAGTCATTAGCAGATTCTTTACCTTTTACCCTACCTTCTTTGATGTTTCCTTCTTGGATAGCATCGTAAAGGCTTGGTTCAATAGGTTCAACAGTTATGTAGAATCTGTTATGTTTGTTTGGAGATTTACCTTCAACTTGTGGTGAAAGTTGTCTTACAGTTTCTCTGTATACAACAATCGGTTCAGAAGTTGTGATATCTACACCTTTTTCATTGATTCTGTAACCAATAACTTCCAAGTGAAGTTCTCCCATACCGGATACTAAGTGTTCACCGGTTTCTTCATTAATATCGATTTTAACGGTAGGATCTTCTTTACCGGTTTGTCTTAATACTTCAATTAATTTTGGTAAATCTTTAGTATTTTTAGCTTCAACAGCTACAGTAACTACAGGTTCTGAGATGTGTTCTAAACCTTCAAACTCTTTGATTTTGTCTTCAGGTGAACATAAGGTTTCCCCTGCGATAGCACCTTTTGCACCAGCAACATATACAATGTTACCTGCAGGAACTTTATCGGTATTAACTCTTTCAGGACCGAAGTATACACCTACTTGTTGTACTCTGGATTTACCATGAGAACCAACGAGATATACTTCTGTACCTTTTTCAATAGCTCCTCCGTAAACCCTACCGGTTGCAATTTCACCAGCGTGTTTATCTACAGATACGTTGGTAACCATTACAGCTAAAGGTCCGTCAGGAGCAGTTTCAATCATACATTTACCTGCAGGAGATTCGATGTCTCCATCCCAGATGTTAGGTACTCTGTAAACTTGAGCTTCTTTAGGGGAAGGCAAGTGTTCAACTACCATACCTAATAATACATCAGATAAAGGTACTTTTTGAGCTAATTCTTTTTCATTTTCAGCGTTACAGTATTCAATGATGTCTTTAAAGTTAATTCCAGTTTCTTGCATGGTTGGAACATTGATAGCCCAGTTGTGGTAAGCTGAACCGAATGCTACACTACCATTAGTGAAATCTAAAGCCCATTCATCTTTTTTGTCTTCAGGAGCCATGTTTTTGATTAATTTGTTAGCTTCCATGAAGATTTTTAAGAATCTGTTCTGTAATTCTTCAGGTTCTAATTTTAACTCGTTGATTAATCTGTCAACTTTGTTAATGAATAAAACTGGTTTAACGTTTTCTTTTAAAGCTTGTCTGAATACAGTTTCTGTTTGAGGCATGATACCTTCTACAGCACAAACAACAACTACTGCACCGTCTACAGCTCTCATAGCACGAGTTACGTCCCCACCGAAGTCAACGTGTCCTGGAGTATCGATTAAGTTGATTAAGTATTCGTTTTCTTTGTAATCGTGTACCATAGATACGTTTGCTGCATCGATAGTGATACCACGTGCTTGTTCTTGTTCATCAAAATCCAAGAATCTTTGGTCACCAGCAAGTTCCTCAGAAATCATACCTGCACCTGCTAAGAGGTTGTCAGATAAAGTGGTTTTACCGTGGTCGATGTGAGCACAGATACCGATGTTTCTGATTTGGGTAGGTTCATACATTAATTCTTTGATTTTTGCAATCATTTTGTCTCTTCTACTCAAGATAACCACCTAAATATGAATATGATTAGTGTGCTGCTTTAGCAACTCTTTCTTTTTCTTCAGCTTTTTGTAAAGCAAAACTTCTTGAATCTTCTTCAGAAGCGAGTATTAATTCATCAGCTAAACATTCAGCAACAGATCTTTTGTTTTTGAATGATGATTGTAAAGTACCTCTAGTTAAGAAACCTAAAGATAAATCAACTCTTCTTTGTGGAGAAATATCAACAGCTACTTGGTATCCAATACCACCGTATTTGATACGGGTAGTTTCTTCACGAGGAGCAGTGTTTTCAACTGCGGTAACTAAAACTTGAACAGGGTTCTTTTTAGTTCTTCTGTTGATAATTTCCAATGCTTCTTTTACAATGTTATAAGCTTTATTTTTCTTACCTGAGTTGAGGTGGGTTCTCATAACTTTGTTCATTAATCTTTCAACAATGGATACTTTGGATTTTGCAAATTGTCTTTTTACGTGTCTGCCTGAAGTGTGAGGTACGAGAGTTTCATCTAAACAGATGTATTTAATTAAACCTAAGTCCTCAACTTTTACTTCATCGAGATCCCATTTATCAAATAATTTACTCATAAAAATTACCGTCCTTATCTCATAGGTTTTTCTATTTTTCCACTTACCATTTCTGATAAAGCTACATTATTTACTTTGGAAACTTTCCAACGAACCCCTGGAATATCTCCCATGGATCTTCCGGATGGTCCACCAATTCCTTCAATCATAACTTCATCGTGCTCATCGATAAACCCGATAGCTCCGTCACCTGGTGCAAAAGCAGTTAATTGTTTACCGTTTTTAATTAATTGAACACGTACACATTTACGAATAGCAGAGTTAGGTTGTTTTGCTTCTATCCCTACTTTTTCGATTACAATTCCTCTAGCTTGAGGAGCTCCTTCGAGAGGGTCTGCTTTAACGTCTAACCTTAAAGCTCTCCTTTTGTAATCTACATCTTTCCACTTAAAATTTTGTCTATTTTTTTTAAGTTTTTTTGCAGCAAAAAGTCCTGGCATAATTTTTTCCTCTAAACATTTTGTCAAAAAACATATCTAAGAATCCACCGCTGCGATTTATACTGCTCACTAACAGTACAATCTAAATTCTAAGATATAAATTAGTAAATAATAATTAATTAGATAAAAAAACATTGGTTTTATCTAAAAACAAAGATATCTTGAATAATAAAACATTGACAAAAAGCACACATAGTCAAGTTTGAATAAGTATAGATATCTTACATTTAAATATCTTTTTTAACCTTTATAAAGGTATGGTTTTTTAAGTTCAAAAATTAAAAAAAATTAAATTTCAAAAAAATGAAATAAAAAAAATATTAAAAATAGCTTAAAGAAAGCTATTTTAAAATAATGTTGTCAATATTATGAAGTCTATTAGCTAATAATTTAGCCCTTTCAATGTTAATACCACTTTTACCAATAGCGATACGCTTATTGGTATTGTCTGTTGAAACAGTAGCAATTTTTTCTCCGGTTTTCCTGGTTGAAATTTTTACATTCTGCAACTCGGCCGGAGATAAAATGTTTCTGATAAATTGAGCTGGATCTTCATTATATTCTATGACTTCAACTCCTCTGTCTACTGCTCTTTGAACTTTAGATACGGTACTTCCACGTTTGCCTATGGCTAACCCCATATCTCCTTGCTTAACAACGAAAGTAACCTTATTGTTATCATCATCGATAATGCAATCCTTAACCATTGCTCCAGTCATGTTTTCGAATAGAGCTATGAATCTTATTTCATTTGCACCAAATTTAATAGACACGTAAATCTACCTCAAATCGTCTAATATAGTAGAATCTCCTGGATCGTTAACGATTAATGTAGCAACGGTAAAAGGTTTACCACAAACAGAACCTAAGTCGACACTTGTTCCATCATAAATGTGACAAGGAATTTCTGAGAGTTTTGCATAATATTCAACATCTTCAAGGATATCTTTAGGAGCGTTTTGAGCAACAACAACGAGTTGACCTTTTCCTAATTTTAAAGATTGAATTGATTTTTCAGAGCCTAAAGTTACATCGCCTGTATCGACAGCTACTCTGATTCCTCTATCTACGTCCATCATCTAGCCTCCTATTCATTTTTTGCCATTTTGACACCGATTGATCCGGTACCAAGAGGTATTGGTTGTCCAATAATAATATTTTCGATGATACCAGTTAAATCATCCACTTCACCGCGAATACTTGCGTTAAGTAAATGCTTACCGGTTTCTTCAAAAGCTGCACGTGCTAAAACACTTGATTTTTCACCACTAATACCATGTCTTCCGATGGATTTAACTTCTCCTTCTGAAGTCATGATATCTGCAACTAACATAATATGCCTTACATCAACAGTAAGACCTTGCTCTGAGAGAGTATTATTAGCTTCATTAATTATTGATTGACGAGCTGCTTCAATACCTAAAACATCTTCAATTTCACGAATACTGTTAGTGGTAGTTCTTCTAGCATCGATTCCATCAAAAGATAAAATTTCCTTAAGATTGGATCCTTCAGTGTGAATAACCCATTCTTCATCTTTACGGATAATAACTTTACCGATTTTTTTAACTCCACTGATTTGTAAATCACGAACTTTATCCGCTAATAAACGGAGATTACGGATTCTGTGTCTTTCGTCTCCATCCTGTTTAGGCTTGATTATTATGAGATTACCGTTAATTTCAGGTTTCTCTTTTTTGAAGTCAGCCTCGATTTTTTGAATAATATCCTCTTTTACAAGTCTTCTTTCATCTATCTTTTTATCTGATAATGTAGCTTCAACTTGCATTTCAGCGTAATTTAAATTAAAGTCATCGAGAATGTCGTTAATAGTACTTTTACCAATTTTATTAGCTAAAGTTTTAACGAACTCTTCATCCTGACGTTTGTCTTCCTCAAAGTAAATATCCATTGTTGGTGTTGCAATGTCTTTTCTTGCATCAACAATTTCAATAAGTCTAGGAAGACCCAATGTTACGTTTAACTCAGTAACCCCTGCATAGTGAAAAGTACGCATAGTCATCTGAGTACCAGGTTCACCAACAGATTGTGCAGCTACTGTTCCAACAGCCTCTCCAGCTTCAACGTGAGCTCGGTCATAGGCAGTTTTTAACTTGTCTGCAAGTTTGTCTAATTCATCATCAGTTAAATCACGACGAACATAAGCATTTGCTAAATCTTCCACATATCCTTTAGGGAATTCGATACCTTTATCGAATAAGACTTTTAAAACCTTATCGATGATGCGGATTTCATCAATGATTGATTCCAAATCCTCATCTGAAAGCTGATTTTTATCATATTTATTGAAAATATTCTTAATATAATAATAATCTAAAATTTCGATATCGTTTTCTTCTAAAGTTTCTGAAAATTCAACAAAATCCATATTAAACTGATTTAATAAATTACAGATTAAATTAATATTTTTGCATTTGGAGATTATTTCTTCAAAGAGGTCATCTGTGACTTCTATTGAATCATAATCAATTAAAATATTTTTAATGTCATAATTTTCTGGAATGCAAATATTACGCTCTTCCAAAGTATTTTGCACTTTTTCAATTAATTCTTCCATATTTACACCCCTTATTTACCTGCCATTTCATTAGATTTTTCTTCTAATTTAATCTCTTCTATGAGTTTATCTAAGTTTGCTGCTATACCAAAGTCACTTTTAGCAGGATCTACTCCATCGTCACCAAAGATTCTTTGAACAACATTACTTTGATTGTCAGTTACAAGTCCTGAAGGTTTTACCTGTAAATCTTGAAGTGCGTTTACAAGTCTTCTTTGCATATAACCGGATTGTGCTGTACGAATCGCAGTATCTACAAGACCTTCTCTTCCTCCCATAGCGTGGAAGAAGAATTCAATTGGGTCAAGACCTGATTTATAACTTGAGTGTACAAATCCTTTTGCCTTTGCCCCTAACTCGTTTCTCTTGAAGTGAGGCAAGGTTCTTTCAATGTAACCCCTGTGGATACGTCCACCCCTAACTGCCTGCTGACCTACACAGGAAGTAATCTGAGTTAGGTTCAACATGGATGCCCTAGCACCGGTACGTGCCATTACAACAGAGTGGTTGTGTTCCATAGTTAAGTAATCTTCTGCGATTTCACCAGATTTATCCCTAGCTTCCCCGAGAACTTGCATGATTCTCATTTCTAAGGTTTCTTCAAGGCTTCTACCAGGTAATGCATCAAGAATACCTTCATTATAAGCATCAATTAATCTGTCTACTTTTTCTTCAGATTTTTGTAAGTGCTCATTAATCCTTGCCTGAGCTTCTTCAGGAATCTCTTCGTCGTTTAGACTGGTGGTAATACCGGTTACCATGATTCCGCAGATAGCTAAGTCAGTGGATCTGTCTAAGAATTCTTTTGCTCTTCCCGGACCATATTCTTTAACTATTTTATCCAAGATTTGACCGGACATGGATCCGTATGCTTTTTCATCGATTACTCCATGTTTTAGGATACCGTTTTCAATCATGACGTATGCGTCAATTGGGCATAGATGTTCATAATCTACAACGTCCAAATCCGGAGCTTCTCTTAAGATTCTGTCACATTGACCACATTTGGTACAAATCTCAGCCTTATAAGTTAAGTTCAAATTATTAGGTAAAAGTAATGAGAACAATTCTTTACCTGTCCATTCTTCACCGTTATATTTGATGATGAGTGAATCAGTATTTTCTTCACCTTCAGATGAATATTTTGCAGTGATTTCATCAGCAATACGTTTGTGTGCAATATCTTTGATGATTTCTTTTTCTTCATCAGTCCATTTGTTAGCTTTAAGACGTTTAGCCTTTTCATCTTCAGTTAAGTCTAAAGTGTTAAGGTAAGTCTCTTTATCTGCTTTGGTTCCACGGACATTTTTGGTCTTTTTGGCTATTTCCCTTTCGATTTCAGGGCTTTCTTCTGATTCAGCTTTTAATAACCATTTTTCACCGTCGTTTTCCGGAATTGGTAAATGAGATTTACGGACAATCTGTAAAGCCTGTTCTTCTGTGAATTTCATTGATTTTCTTGTTAACAGGTATGCTCCGGAAATGTGGTCGTGAATTGCACCGATAATAGGTCCACCGAACCTTGGAGACAAGATATGTTCCTGTACACGCATTAATGATTTTGCTTCTGCACGGGATTCATCAGTCTGGAAAACGTGCATGTTCATTTCGTCTCCATCAAAGTCTGCATTGTATGGAGGACATACACATAAGTTTAATCTGAAAGTTTTGTAAGGTAATACTCTTACTTCGTGAGCCATCATACTCATTCTGTGAAGTGAAGGTTGACGATTGAATAAAACCATATCTCCATCTTTAAGGTGTCTTTCTACAATGTCACCAGGTTTTAAGTTCTCTAAGATGAACTCTTTGGTTTCTTCGTTGATTTTCCTTCTGCTTCCAGATTCGGTAATCATATAGTTTGCACCAGGGTGTACATCCGGACCGTTTTCAACATAAGTCTTGATTTCATCAATGTTCCAGTCGTTTACATAAGCAGGTACGGTTACCTCTTTTGCAATCATTTCAGGAACACCGACTTCGTTAATACTGATGTTTGGATCTGGAGAGATTACAGTACGTGCAGAGAAGTTTACACGTTTACCTGAAAGGTTGGATCTGAACCTTCCTTCTTTTCCTTTTAACCTTTGAGTTAAGGTTTTTAAAGGTCTTCCAGATCTGTGTTTGGATGGTGGAACACCACTAGCTTCATTATCAAAGTAAGTAGTAACGTGATATTGTAATAAATCCCACAAGTCTTCAACGATTAATTGAGGAGCACCTGCTTCCATGTTTTCAACTAATCTCTGATTGATACGTAAGATATCCACTAACTTGTGAGTCAAGTCGTCTTCTGAACGTTCACCAGTATCTAAAGTAATAGAAGGTCTTACGGTTACTGGAGGAACCGGTAAAACGGTTAAAACTAACCATTCAGGTCTTGCCACTTCAGGGTTAATACCTAAAATGTAGATATCCTCATCAGTAATTCTTTCTAATCTTTCCCTGATTTCAGAAGCGGTTAATTTGTAATCCCCTTGACTGATTGTAGTAGGTTTATCCAAGATGATAGGTTCCTGAACAAGATTTTGAACGTAAGTTCTGATGAATATAGGAAGACTTCTTTTAAATTCAGTTTCGAATTTTTTATCGGATTTGATTTCCTGGTCTTCAACAACTTTAGCCCTTTCATCTTCGAGTTTTTCAACAGCTTCACTGTCCACTTCTTCAGCACCTTGAAGTTCTTCGAGCTTTTTATCTATTTTGGCTATTTTTTTAGCGTAATCACTTTCGATATTGTCACGGATATTTTCCTTGATTTTGTTAATATCTGCAGTGTTTTTAGTTTCAAGCACGTCGTAGCTTGCTTCAATGTCTGCTAAAGGTTGGTTTTTCCTACAGTGAGGACAAAGCATTTTTGGATCGATGTATGAAAATTGAGGTTTTTCTTCAGTTTCATCCCTCATCATGTATGCTTCAGCATAAAGTTGATTTAAGATGTTTTTCAAAATTTCGTCTCTTTCGATTTCGTCATAGTCAGCGTCTTCAGGATAAAGCTGGTCCATGATTTTATTGACGATATCATTTTGTTTAGCTTCATTCATTTCAACTTTTTTAGCGTCATTTTGGATCTTTTTAAGGATATCCTCTAAGTTTTCCTTATGATTTAAAGCATCAGATATTTTTTCTCTGTAGTCTTCTAAAACATCTTCAGGCAAGAGAACACGTCCACATTCGTTACAGGTTGAACGTAATATTTTATGAATGATATCTCCAAAACCTACATGAAGAACTGGTCTTGCAAGTTCAATACTACCAAAGTGTCCTTGACAGTCCCCACCTCTGACACCACAGGTATGACATCTGAGTGAAGGGTCTAAAACACCTAAACGAGGATCCATCAAACCATTTTCAATTGGATAACCGTCAGAGTCATAAGTATCTGGAGTTTCAACACGAACAACAGACATTTTACGAATATCCTCTGGAGACATTAATCCAAAGTTAATTCTTTCAATTTTTTTGATAAATTCTTTCAATGTATCGGCTCCTTCAATATTATGCTTTGTCTCCTAAAACTAATTTAGGGAAGATACATAAACTTTTAAGTTCGTCTAATAATAATTTAAATGCGTATGATATTTCGACAGGATAAGTTTCTACATCTCCACAAATCGGACAATATTTTTTATTTCTATTTTTATCTTCAACAGCTAACATTCCACAATGTTCACAGACGATTGCTTCATATTTATCTGATTCGTCTAAAAGTCTTTCTTTTAAGGTTAAAGCTGCACCGTGTGCAATAAGACAATCTCTTTCCATTTCTCCAAACCTTAAACCACCTTCACGTGCTCTACCTTCAGTAGGCTGACGTGTAAGTACTTGTACTGGACCTCTGGAACGAGCATAAACTTTATCAGTGGTCATGTGGTGTAATTTCTGGTAATATGCTACTCCAACGAAGATTTCAGCTTCGATTCTTTCACCGGTTACACCATTATATAATGATTCACATCCTGCAGATTCGAATCCGTGGTTCAATAAGTGCTGTTTGATTGTTTTTTCAAGTTCCTTATTGAAAGGAGTGCCGTCAATACGTTCTCCTTCAAGACAACCTGCTTTACCTGCAACCATCTCAAGCACCTGACCTACAGACATCCTTGAAGGGATAGCGTGCGGATTAACAATTAAATCAGGCACAACACCAAACTCTGTGAAAGGTACGTCTTCAGGAGATAAGATTAAACCAATAACCCCTTTCTGACCGTGTCTTGATGCGAATTTATCACCAAATTCAGGCTGCCTGGTATCTCTTACTCTGATTTTAGCAAGTCTTGAACCTTCAATGGTTTCAGTTAAAAGTACTGCATCAACAATACCTTTTTCACCGTGACGTACTGTTACGGAAGTTTCTCTTCTTTTTTCTGCAGCACTAGCTAATTCATCGAATTCACCTAAGAATCTTGGAGGTGAAGTTTTACCAATCAATACATCACCTGATTCAACATAGGATTCAGGATTAACGACACCATATTCATCCAAGTGTCTGTAAGCTTCTTCGGAACGGTATCCTTTAATGTTTTTATCAGGAACTTCAAAGTTATCTTCCTGTCCACCAGGATATCTTTTCTCGGAAGTGTCATAAGATCTGAAAAATGAAGACCTTCCTAATCCTCTTTCAAGAGAACCTTTGTTGATAACCATTGCGTCTTCCATGTTATATCCTTCATAACTCATTAATGCAACGACAAAGTTCTGACCGGACGGTCTTAAATCATAGTTAGTTGAGTCAATGATACGTGTTTTAACAATAGGAGTTTGAGGATGGTGTAACAAGTGAGCTCTGGTATCGGTACGGAATGCATAGTTGGATACATATAATCCTAAAGCCTGTTTTGTCATACCTGCTTCCATAGTGTTCCTTGGAGAGGAATTGTGGTCTGAAAATGGAATAATACCTGCACAGATACCTAACATGGTAGCAGGGTCAATTTCCAAGTGAGTATGATCAGGATTCAATTCATTTAATCTCATTGCAATATAGGAATTTTCCTCTTCTTCAGCATCCAAATATTCGATGACACCTTTATCGATTAGGTCATCCCATTTGAATTTGCCTTTAGCAATTTTATTGATATGATCTTCAGTGAGGAGTGGTTGACCGTCTTCAACGATAATTAAAGGTCTTCTTGCCCTACCAGGGTCATTGAAAATATAAATCTCATTATTGTCTTCATAATAGGTAATGTTCATTTCATGAGAAATCTGACCTTTTCTTCTTTTCATTCTCATTTCCTGAGTGAATTTAACAGGGTCATCACAAGTTCCGAAAAGTTCACCGTTTATATAAATTTTAGTTTTGAGTTTAGGAGCAGATACTGGAGTTTCTACAACTTCTTCAACTTCATTAAAATCTTCTACAGGAACTTCTTCACTTAAAGCAATTTCCTCAGATTCTGCATCTTCATTAATGGTAGCTTCTTCAATAGCTTCGTCTTCAACAACCGGAATTTCAATATTGTCAAAAATTTCATGAAACTCCTTATTGAGTCTTGTATTTTTACTTAATTTTTTGTGTGATTTAAAAAAGTTTTTGATAGCGTCATGATGATAATTGATTTCAGACATTTTTTCTTCATCGCCGCCATTGTCAGGATGATGTTTATTGGCTAATTCTTCAAAAACATCTCTAATTTTTTTATGAGTAACTATTTTATTAAATCCAAAAAACTTGTAAGCGTTAATTACATCTTCATCAGTATATTTAGTCAACATTTCACCTCCTTAAATCAATTCAACATCCATAGTTTCGATTATATCTTTAATTTCCTGTTCATCAGAACCTTCTGAAATATTACACATTAAAGCTAAATTCTTTACCAAACCACAGTTCGGTCCCTCCGGAGTTTCGTTAGGACAAATCTTACCAAACTGAGTTGGGTGCAAATCTCTTGCTTCAAAGTGAGGTTGACTTCTTGTTAATGGAGATACAACACGTCTTAAATGTGAAAGTGTACCCATGTAACTTGTTCTGTCTAAAAGCTGACTTACACCAGCTCTTCCACCAACCCAATTTCCGGTAGCGATTGCATGCTTAATATTTTCAGTTAAAACATCACTACGGACAGCCTGTTTGATGGAAAGTTCTTTACCTCTGGAAATACTTCTTTCAAGTTGATAACTCATATCTCTGGTTAAATTAGTGAAAGCAACTCTGAATAAATCTTCCATTAAATCTCCAGAAACTCTGAGTCTTTTATTAGTATAATGGTCCTTATCGTGAGGTTCTCTTTGTTCATGGATTACTTCAAGTAACATTTCAGTCATTTCAGCCAAATAAGTAGCTTTGTCAGCACGTCTTTCTTCACTATCACCTAAGTGAGGCAATAAGTAACGGTCGATTACTTCTTCAGCACGTTGAATACGGTAATCTTCAGACATTTTAAAAGCAACACGATTTCCAATGTACTTAATAGCAGCAGTGGTTAAGTATTCATTTCTCTCTTCAATAGTTAATCCTTCCATTTCATCAGGGTCTATTTTGAGAGCTTCTTCAGATACTTTAATATCGTCTGCAATAATCATTTGGAAATTGTTATTTGATTCAGAAATTTTAGTAATAATTTGTTGATCAGTAGATAAACCTAAAGCTCTGAGTAAAATAACGAGTGGAATTTCTCCAGGAACATAAGGGAAAGATACTCTTAAAAATGCTTTATTTTTACGTGGTTTCTTATATTCCAAAGTAATTCTGGCTCTGAAACCACTTCTGATTGAAGTTACAACAGCTTTAGCATGTCTGTCTTCAACTTCTTTTACACGTTCAAGAATAACCTTGTTAGGTGCAATCTCTTCCATGGTTACAACAGCCCTTTCAGAACCGTTGACAATGAAGTATCCACCTAAATCCTGAGGGTCTTCATTATGTTCTAATAACTCTTCAGCAGTAAGACCGTTGAGATAGCAGTAATCGGATTTTAACATTACAGGCAATTCCCCAATGTAAACCTCTTCCAAAGGATTTTCTTCATCATCCTTATTCAATGCCATGTCAAGGTACATGTGTGCAGAATAGTTTAAATTTCTAAGTCTGGCATCAGTAGGATAAATATCACTATTGGAACCATCTGCTTCACGAGTAAATGGTTTTTTGATTTTAACTTCACCAGTTTTTACAGTGTATTTAACCTTTTTGATTTCACCAGTTTCTTCATCAGTCTCATCGTTTTCAATAACAATAGGTTCACTAATGTCAATAATTTTCTGAATTCTGTTATTCACAAAATCATTGTATGATTTAATATGGTGATCCACTAAATCATATTTATCAAAAAATGCATCAACTAACTTCCAGTTATTATCTGTCATTGACTTCCTCCAGCATTATATAAACATAATAATAAATTAAACAATAAAAAAATAAATATAAACAAAAATTTAACTTATTTATTATTTTTAAATCATTATTCTTAATTTACTCCCAACTATCTAATTAAAAGATAATTCATCTCAAACTAATTTATAATGAATTTCTAAAAAAACATAAAAATACAGAAATTAAACAATATAAACTTACTCTAAAATTATATTAACCTTCAATAACAATCCTATAAGAAATAAATTCACCAGCTGTTTTACTATTACGAGTAATTTTTAAAACATCGCCTGCAGAAATATCGCTATCTTTAGCTAATTCCTTAACTACAGGATCATTAATTTTTATTTTCGGAAGGTTATTAATATCAAAATCAGAATTCTGTTGTAATAATTCTTTTTCAGACTCTGAAATAACTTCATGCTTTGGTACTAAATCATGTTGTTGAATATCTATCTTCAAATTTCTTCCTCCAGCTAGAAAAGTTAAATATAAAATTAGAACGGGCCCGACGGGAATTGAACCCGCGGCCGCTTGGTTAAAAGCCAAGCGCTCTGCCAGACTGAGCTACGGGCCCATGAACATATGATAATTTAAGCGCCCTGGCCGGGATTTGAACCCGAGTCGCGGGCTCGACAGGCCCGCATGATAGCCCCTACACCACCAGGGCAAAACACTTAAATGATGTATTCAATTATACACTATTAATTTAATATGACACTCATCATATATAAATGTTTTGAAAAAAGATAGGATTTTTAAAAAAAATTATCTGACTTCAATAAAATAATTGAAATCCCGCCTGCCGGACTTGAACCAGCAACATTTGGATCTACAGTCCAACGCTCTGCCAAATTGAGCTAAGGCGGGACTTAAATGGGACCGCCCGGATTTGAACCGGAGTCTCAGGCTCCCAAAGCCCAAAGGATCGACCAAGCTACCCTACGGTCCCAACAACATACAACATATTATAATATAAATTTCTTTATATATAAAGTTAACTAACTTAGCATGAAAAACAACATATTAAAGCCCCGGGCGGGAATTGAACCCGCGACCACCAGATTACAAGTCTGGCGCTCTACCAGGCTGAGCCACCGAGGCAACTAATATATTATTAATGCAACATAATATAATTTATAAAATATCACTTAAATACTTTTCGTAAAACTATCATCTAAAAACACTATTTATAAATAAAAGTAAAATTATAATTAATAATCATGACAAATAGTGAAAACGAATTACTGGAAAAAATACCTGAATTAATGAAAAATGTAAAAGAAAAAAGTCCATTGACTCACTGCATTACAAACATCGTTACAGTAAATGACTGTGCAAATGCAGTTCTTGCAATTGGTGCATCACCAATTATGGCCAATGAACCTGAAGAAATGGAAGAAATCATTAATATTGCAAGTGCATTGGTGATAAACATTGGAACATTACACCAATCCCAGATAAAAGCTATGAAAGTCAGCTCAGCACACGCAACAAAAACAAACACACCAATTACATTAGATCCAGTAGGTGTCGGTGTAAGTGAAATCAGGAACAATACAACAATCGAATTAATCGAAAATAACGATATTGCAGTAATACGTGGAAATATCACCGAAATAAAAACTATAGCAAAATTATTCAATGTTATTGATGAAAACAATACCGCAAAAGGCGTTGACGTCTGTGATGATGATGTAATCACAACCCAAAACCTAAAAGCAAACGGCGAAATCATTGCACAAACAGCTGAAAAATTAAATACAGTAATACTTGCCAGCGGCCCTATTGACATTTTAAGTGACGGTAAAACAACAATAGCCATTCATGGCGGAGATGAAATGATGCCGTTAATTACCGGCAGTGGCTGTATGTTATCTTCAATTGTCGGAAGCTGTGTAGGGGCTACAAGTCCTTTTGAAGGAGCTTTACTTGCAATACTCATGATGAATAAAGCAGGTGAAAAAGCAAGAGCAAAAGTGGATGAAAATGACCTCGGAACAGCATCATTCAGAACATTCTTAATCGATGAATTATACAAAACTGATGCAGAAGAACTGGTTAGCGATTCCAAAATTGAGATATTATGAATGATATAGATTTATCCCTTTATCTGGTGACAGACAACAGTGAAAACCAGGAAAAATTTCTAAAAACTATTGAAGAAGCCATTCTTGGTGGAGTCAGTGTAGTTCAAATCAGAGAAAAAACTGCAGATACCTTGGAGTTTTATAATCTGGCACTTAAAGTCAAGGAAATAACTACAAAATATGATATTCCGCTAATAATTAATGACCGTGTTGATATAGCACTGGCTATTGATTCAGACGGTGTTCATGTAGGACAAAGCGACATGCCATGTGACGTTACGCGCAAATTAATTGGCGAGGATAAAATTTTAGGTGTTTCAGCAGCAACTGTTGAAGAAGCAAAAAAGGCAGAGCGTGACGGTGCCGACTATATAGGAACCGGAGCCGTTTTTCCAACAGCAACCAAAGATGATGCCGAAAGTGTTTCAAAAGAAGAATTGATTGATATAGTTAATTCCATTAATATTCCCGTTGTTGCCATCGGCGGAATAAACTTGGATAATGCCAGTGAATTAAAAGATACAGGAATTGCAGGACTTTCAGTAGTCAGTGCAATAATGAGTGCGGATAATCCTAAAAAAGCATCTGAAGAGCTATTAAATATTTTTAATAGCTAATTTTTCTATTTTTCAAAAATACTTTTACAATCCAGATTTAAATTTTTATTAGTAATTAAAATGAGCATTTCTTCTAAAGACGCAAAAGTAGCAAGCATACACAAAATAACCAAAATTAAGTTTGATTTGGACAAGAGCAATATAAATGGAAGTAAAATTAAAAATGCACCAGTTATTTTATTTAAAATCGTATGAATAAATGAAAACTTATTGAATTTTTTAAATCCAATAGCTAAAGAGACAAATTTAATTAAAAAAATGCATATTATCCACAAAATCATGAAATAACTAAGATTCAGAACAGACAATACTGGAATTAAAAAGCAGAAAAAGAAAACAACATCTGCAAATGAATCCAAAACAGCCCCAAAATCACTATTTAAAGCATAAGTTCTGGCAACATATCCATCCAAAATATCACTGATTCCACACAGAATGAAAATCATGAAAAAATATACGGATAAAGGCTGTGTGAATAACAAAAAAACTGATAATATGATTCTTGAAAATGAAATTAAATTAGCTAAATTCTTCATAATACATTATAAAAAAATAAAAGTAAAAAAGATTATTTTTTACTGTTTTTCAAAGCTTCTACAGCAGCAAGTTTTTTACCTGCAAGCATACTGATACAAGCTCCGCCACCACTGCTTAAGTGACTCATCTGGTCTTCCAAGCCAAGTCCGGCGGTAGCCGCTGCAATGTGGCCTCCACCGATTAATGAAAAACCATTGGAATTTGCCATAGCATTGATTAAATCTTCAGTACCCATTGCAAATTTAGGGTCTTCAAATACTCCTGCAGGACCATTGGCAAATATATATTTAGCATCCCTAATTTCATTTGCATAGTAAGCGATAGTTTTAACACCAATATCAAAAATGGATTCATTAGGAATTTCTTCAAAATCAATGTCTACTCTTTCACCATCTCTGTCAATAGCTATATCTAAAGGATATTTGACCTTATCACCAAATCTGTCAATCAAATCCTTGGATTTGGCAACCATATCTTCATATCCACGACTTGCAATAAAATCACGATTAACTTGACCGATATCAACACCTGCCGCCCATAAAACAATATTTGCAACAATACCTGTAGTCAATATTGAGTCTGCGGTTCCATTGCTCAATACATTTTCCATAACATCAATGGAATCGTCAGGTTTCATTCCACCAAGGAGGAATACGCAAGGATGTTCCACATTATCCAAAGCGTTCTGAATAACCGTTAACTCCTCTTCCATTACACGGCCTGCCGCTGATGGAGTGTTAACTGTAAAACCTACCAGTGATGCCTGTGAACGATGAGCTGCAGCAAATGCATCATTTACATAATAGTCAATTAATGGAGATAATTCTCTTACAAGAATGGTTTTTGACTGTTCTTCAGGACTCCTTGAAAGGGTTTCTTCTGAAAAGAATCTTACATTTTCAAGCAAAAGAATTTCATGAGCTTTTAAATCTTTAATAGCCTTTTTAGCTGAAGTTGAAAAAATAGAATCCACATATTTAACTCTTAAGTTTAAAATATCAGATAAAGCATCAGCATGCTGGGATAAGGTAGTGAAATCCTTTTTACCCGGACGGCTTTGATGAGCAAGAATTACAACACGGGCACCTTTTTTAGCCAATTCCTTGATTGTTTGGGCGTGCAGTTTTAATCTTGTATCATCCAAAATAATTCCAGAACCAGGATCTACCGGAGAGTTAACATCAATACGGACAAGTACAGTTTTATCTTCAATATCAAAATCATCTATAGTATTAAAATTTCCAGACATACTCCCACTCATCTATAATTTACTTACGAGGTCTAGCAAAGCATCCTTTGGACTTTCAGCTTTTATGATTCCGGAAGCGAGAAGCACACCATCTGCACCCAAATCCATAGCTGCTTTCATATCATCACCATTAGTGATTCCAGCACCACATAAAACTTTAACGTCCTTGTTGATGGCTTTTACGCCTTTAACACTGTCTTCTACAACTTCAGGCTGTGCCTGTGATACAGGTATGCCAGTACCGATAAGTTCAGGAGGTTCAACAGCAACTGCATCAGGGTTTAAACTTGCAACTGCTTTACTGGTTGCAATATTGTTTGTACAGACACAGGATTCAATTTCATTTTGTTTGCATAATTGAATAACTTCATCTATGTCTGCAAGCTGCATTCTTTTTTCAGAATGATTAATTAAAGAACCTGAAATCCCCGCTTCAACCAGTGTTTCAATTAAGTTTCCACCAGTATGACCTCCAGGAGTGATTGGATCAATATGTTGAGCAAAAATAGGTAAAGATGTTTCATCACAAATTCTATAAATGTCCGCTGCCTGAGGAGCACCGACCATTGTAATTCCAGACTCTGCAGCAGCACTCTCTAAATCACGTGCAAGATTTAAAGCATTTATACCACTTGATTCTAAATAAGTTTTATAATTTAATATCACTATTGGTGTATTCATATTATCCCCATATTAACTTATTATTATATATGTTTGGATAACATTATTAAAAAGACTTATGTTTAGAAAAAGTATATGGTAAGAAGAGATTATTTTCTGTAGTGGTGCTTATATCGCAATGGAAAACAAGATTGATTTGTGAAAATGTAGTCGTTAATATTAACTCTTTTTCTTTTATGAGATAACATCCAATGAAATTTAAAATTTTCTTTTAAAACTTTTATTTATTTCTCAATATTAAAAAAGAATATTATAAGTAGATAACATCTACTTATAACCGAGTTGTTTTAATCTATTATTCGCAGTTTGAGATATTTGATTATTACTATCTTTTGAGAAAAATGTCAAAATTTCTTTATCATTAATTCTATTAATAGTAAATGATTTAATATTATCATTAGTTTGGTGCAAAGCAATTTCTTTTAAAATATTATCATCATTAATGCGTAAAATAGCATCATAACGATCATCAGGAGCTCCATTCTTTGCAATTTCAATATCCGATTTATTTACTATAGATTGAGTTCCAAAACTTCCACCAACATTTTCGATTGTGTTCTTAATAATATTTTGTGAAGGAGTTAAATTTTCAGTCGTTTTAATTTCTCCCTCATCCATAGCTTGTGAAGATGGAGTTAATTTTTCAATCTTTTTAATTGCTTCTTCTCTTACATACTCATTTTCATCATTTTGAGCAACATTGTTTAAAACATCAACATCATTAACCTTTTTAATAGCATTTTCACGAACAGTATAATAAGAATCATTTTGAACTATCTCTACTAAAACAGATTGGTCATCAATTTTTTTGACCGCCTGATTACGAACCTGCCAATCAGGGTCATTTAGACCAAGATTAATTATAATATCCATGTTATTTATTTTGTCAACAGCATCACTACGAACCTGCCAATCAGAATCATGTTGAGCAATATCTGCTAAAAGATCCACATTATTAATTTTTTTAACGGCTTCCCTACGAACATATTCACTAGAATCATGTTGAGCAATATCTGCTAAAATATCTGTGTCACTGATTCTTTTTATAGCTGCTCTACGGGAATCATATTCGCTGGCAGTTTTAGCAATGTCTATTAAAATATTGTTATTTTTAATATTTTCAATAGCTTCCTCACGAACCATCCATGCTGAATCATTTTTGGCAACATCTTGTAAAAAGACTTCATCATTGATTTTTTTAACAGCTGCCTTTCTAACATAAAGACTATCATCATTTTTGGCAATTTTTTGTAAAATTTTTTGGTCGTTTAATTCTCGAACAGCTTCCATCCTAACATTTTCTTCATCATGTTGCCACTTTTGTGTTTTAAATCTATCAAATAATCCCATAAAAATCACATTTTATCAATTTAATTGAAAATCTATTAACGGATATATATATATAGCGGTTCTGTTTTAAGTGCGAAAAAAATTAAGGCATTTAATAAAGTATTCGCATTAACATCCGCTATTAGCTACTCAAAACTAACTTTCTGAAACCATTCATTAATAAATCACAGCCCAAAAAACAAACCTAAATCCAAAAACACGGATATTAATGTTAATATCAACGTATTAAATTAAAAGAAAATGTATCTATTAATTTATATTAACAGTAGTAGTCATTATTCTATTGGAAACTTAAACATTGTATTAATAAATAATACAGTAAGTTAAACTGCATGTTTTCCTAGTAAAATATAAAAACACGCCATAATTCTTGTTTTTACCAGTCATTATTTGTTGGGATTATTTATTATATTCTCTTCTTTGTAGTGGTATTATGTTTGGAAATTCTTTTTTCAGATAGGTCGATATAGTCCTTATTAATATCATAGGCAATGTATCTGCGATTATTTTGAATGGCTGCCAAACAGGTTGTTCCACTACCGCAAAATGGGTCTAAAATCACATCCCCTTCATAACTATACAGATTGATTAATCTATGCGGTAATTCAATAGGAAACGGGGCGGGATGACCTATTCGTTTGGCGTTAACTGCCGGAAAAGTCCAGATGCTTTTTGTCCATTGAATAAAATCTTGTTTGGATATGGTGTCCTTTTTCTCCTGAGCCTTATTTTTAGAATAGGACTCCTTTGAAAAAACAAGAATGTATTCATGAAAATCCCTTAAAACAGGATTTGAAGCAGACATCCAACTTCCCCAGGCACATGAACCTCCTGCACTGGCAGATTTGTCCCAGATTATTTCCCCACGCATTAAAAATCCCAGGTTCAGCATTATGTTAATTACAATCATGTGTAATGGCAGATATGGTTTTCTTCCAAGATTGGCTATGTTAATGCATACCCTTCCGCCGGTTACCAGTTTTTTATAGCTTTCGGCAAAAACATTCCCCAAAAGCTCTTCATATTCCATTAATGTCAAGTCATTATCGTATTCCTTTCCCACATTATATGGGGGTGATGTAATCATAAGATGAATGGAATTGTCCGGAATTTCATCCATATTTTCACTGGATTTGGCATACAGCTTATCCAAATCACTTTCTGGAATCTTATTTTCCACATATTCCACTTTTTTAGGGATTTTTATATCATCGAATAATTTTGATGCGTAAAACTTACTTGAATCATGACTTTCCCTTACAATTGATCCGAAAGAGGAAGTTTTAGTTTTTCTGTACATATTAAGACCCGTTAATTAACTCTAAAAATTTTAAACCCTTATTTTGATAATTATTTTGATTGTTTGCCATTTCAATTATTTTACCCAATTCTTCAGGATTTTTCATCCCCAAAAAGAAATTGAGATTCTCATCAAACATATTATCGAGATTATATTTCAGTTCATCGATATCATCAAAGCGTATGAAACCTTTTTTAGGAGTGATTTTACGAGTATTTCCATGATTTAGAGGAAATGGATTTAAAGACCAGAATCCCTGAATAATGCCGGCATTTTTTAAATAATCTGCCTTTTTGCAAAAACCGTTTGATAAAGGAGCATTTCCAATAACAATCAACGGTATTTTGGAAGCCTTCCAGTTGGAAACCCTAATGTCAATACACTTTCCAATAGCTTTTAGAATTGAATCTGAACGGGTAAAGCTGGGCTTGCCCTTGTGAGTCCTGTAGTCCCCAATTTCAGTCAGCGAATTTGTAGTGACATCATATTCCCAGTTCCATACCAGTGACATCTTAACTTCAAATATTATTTTTACATCTTCCGGACTTAAAACTTTCTTATTCTTTCTTGCTATTACCACGTCAGCCGGAGAGTTGGAAGTAATTCCGATGGATGGGATTTGGGCCTACTGTATTACGAAAAGATTTTCATCAGTTATTATATATTCCAGCAAGTCTGCAACCCATTTTTCACTGAACTTACCTATTAGTGAATTTCTGGACTGCAGTGTTGTCTTTTTGCCCTTATAGCTTTTCGGCCAGTATGCAAGAAATCTGCCGTCTTCGGTTTCATTGAAGAGCTGAGGGATTGATGCGAAATTTTGAGAATTATTGAAAAATAAAATTTCCTGCTCTTTGTTCCATAATTGCATGAGTAATGATTAAGTAATTAGTCATTAATAAATTTAACTTACGAATTAACATAAAATAACCTTTTAAAAGCAATATTGATTTGGGATTGGAAAAATTACATATTTCATAAAATACTAATACTAACAAAACAAAAAATAGAAATGATTTTATGTCATTCAATAAAAGCCAACAAGAAAAATTAGAAAAAAGCGGATATAGATTTGTGGGAACGCACGGCCATGCAGCTGTTAAAACATGCCACTGGACTCGCCAAAGTATTGTGGATAAGGGAGTCTGTTATAAGGAAAAATTTTATGGAATTGAGTCCCACAGATGCCTCCAGATGTCTCCTGCAGTTCCGAACTGCCAGCAGGAATGTGAATTTTGCTGGAGAGATTTGACCTATACCCAAACCCAATGGGAAGATGATGAATACGATGATCCTAAAACAATAATTGACGGAGCCCTTAAGGCCCAATATAATCTGTTATGTGGCTATTATGGAAATGACAAGGCCAATAAGAAAAAATTAGAGGAATTGAGAAATCCTACCAATGCGGCAATTTCACTTGCAGGTGAGCCGACACTTTATCCGAAAATTGACGAGCTTATTGGCGAATTCAACAGAAGAGATTTCACCACTTTTGTAGTGAGTAACGGCCAATGTGTTGAAAGATTAAGAAATCTGGAAAATGACCCTTACCAACTATACCTTTCCCTTGACGCACCGACAAAGGAAATATTCAATCAGGTGTGCAGACCTAAAATAGATGATGCCTGGAACAATTTAAATGAATCTCTTGAAACTTTATCTACTTTTAACTCACGTACATGTATACGTAATACCTGCGTTAAAGGAAGGAATATGGTTAACCCTGAAGGATATGCAAAATTAATCGAAAAGGCAAATCCGGATTTTGTTGAAGTCAAGGCATATATGTGTGTTGGATCATCACGTGAAAGACTGACTTTAAAGAATATGCCTCTTTTTGATGAGGTTAAAGACTTCGCTTCACAAATTGCAGATGCATGTGGAAAAGAAATAGTTAACGAATCCGAAGTTAGCCGTGTTGTGCTTCTTGAATGATTACTGGAAAAATTCTAGTAACTTCCTAAAAATAGTTATTTATGGATTTACCGCTTCATCCGCAGCTCCCATAGTTACCTTAATACTGTCGGATATGTTAATTTCAGATATTTTTTTAGATGACTCTGATTTGGCCAGATAATATGCCTGAGCGAAATTCATAGTAACAAATATCACTTCTTTAAAATCTAGAATAAAGTCATCTTCAGGTATTTTATTTAAAATATCAACCAGTTCAATTGCAATTTCATTAGATTCCAGATGTGTACCAAATTCAGCACCGAGGTTAATAAGCATGATTTCACCTATTTATTAATTATTTCTTCAATTTCTTCATATTGAGATTCGTCAATTTTATCCTTATATTTATTTAGAATTATTTTTAAATAACCTTTACAGTTATAACAGTTATAAACCTGTTCATTAGTAATGACTGCAAAGCAAAATCTTGATAACTGGTCTTCATCTATTGGGCCGGAGTAATTTTTTAATTCAATTAAAATTCTTTCAGCACCTCTGTAATTATTGACCGTAGACAAATTTCTTATTTTGAATTCAACTTCATGAGGATGCATTTCAATCACTTTCTTTTTATAATATATAACTTTTTATTAATTAAATTTTTCAATTGATTTTAAATTAATTATTTTTTTATTTAGAAAAATATGGCCAAAAAGTGCAAAATAAAAAAATGTTTATATAATTTAATTTCCATAATTATATTTAGTAAAAATAATTTTACTTAATTTTATTAATTCATAAAAAGGGAATGTGAATTAAATGAAAAGATCAAAAAAACTAATTATAGCAATCCTTTTAGTTATTCTTATCGGATTATTGACAATAATTGCTGGAGCACTAATGGGAGGTCCAAGCTTGACCGATGAAAATAAAAACGTGCTTGTTTTAGCTTCCGATAAAGGAGAACAGCAAAATGGTGCTGTAGATATGGCATTCATGGTTCATTTAGAAAACGGATCCATATCAAATTACACTCCAGTATATCCTGGAGGTATGACTCACCCTAGCGAATCAGAGCCCGTTCCTGGAGTTGGAGGAAGAATGCTTCTCCACGACTGTCTGTGGAATGGTGTAAAACCGGGTATGCAGTATGCTAGTGAAATAGTAGAAGCGAATACCGGAATGCATGCTGATGCAGTTGTTCTTGTTTATACTGATGGTATTGATGCAATTATTAATTCAGTCAAACCGCTTAAAGTCAACGGCGAAGATACTAACCTTAGTGCAGAAGACATCATCCGTGAAAATGATGCATATAACGGATATCCTGGAAATGAAAACGTTCAAGGAAATATGTCCAGAGGAGATGCAGTAATGGTATTAGTTAACGCCCTTGCAGATGCTGCAAAAGATCCTGCTAAGAAAAGTACAATGATTCAAACCGCTTTAGACCAATATTCTAAAGGAAATATTATAATGACCCCAGAAGGTTCATTTACAAGATTACTGGCTACAAAAGGATTTGAAAGTGTAATGTAATTATCTTTAAAGAATTTTTTTCTTTAAAGAACTTTTTTTATTTTAAAAATAGAAATTATTAATCTTTTTTTGCTCTTTTTGCTATATTTTGACCGATTTTAAAAGCAGATTCAAGATCTAAAGGAAATCTTGTTTCGTGAATATGTCTTCTTTCTTTTTCGTCGAAAACATCAGAAACGTATCGGTCATAATCGCTGAACTGATAAGTTTCATGAACATACAAGTGTTCAGGTTTTGTAAATAGCCTTTCTAAAACAGATTCATATTTATCGAATAGGTCATGATAACCCAAATCAAAAGAAGCCTCCTCAGAAACATTCATGGTGTAAATAAAAGCCAAAGGCATTCTTTTATGGTCAACTGTCTCTGTGGTGCTGTAGGCAAGAAATGGAAACATGAATCTTTCTAAAAAGCATCTCATATTTCCAGTCAAATCTCCAAAGTAAACTGGAGAACCCAAAATGAGTCCATCAGATTGAGTAATTTTATTTAAAATAGGTTTAAAATCATCATTATAGACGCATCTGCCATAATGACGACCGTTTACTTTTTTACATGCAAAGCAACTTTTACAGCCGTTAAAAGGAATGTCATACAAATCTATTCTTTCAACTTCGGCCTCAGGAAGAACAGATTTGATTCCTTCTAAAGATTTGTCCAGTAGCTGTGCAGTATTAAAGACTTTTCGAGGACTTCCGTTTATAGCAAAAAATTTCATTCTTTAGCCTTTAATTCGTTACATAAATCAACTGCTTTTTTAGCTGCCTTTTCCATGGATATTTCATATGGAATTCCGGCTTCTTCAAGAAGTCTTTGACCTTCTTCTTCGTTAGTACCTGTCAATCTGATAACAATATGTATTTCCCTATCGGACTGCTCCAATGCCTTAATTACACCTCGAGCAACATCATCCGCTTTAGTGATACCACCCAATACGTTTAAAAATACGACTTTAACAGGATCATAATTTAAAACAATGTTTAAAGCCTGATTAATGATTTGTTCTGAAGCTCCACCACCAATATCCAGGAATGTTGCAGGTTCTCCGCCATTGAGTTTAATCATGTCCATTGCAGTCAATGTTAATCCCGCACCGTTTCCGATAACGGCAATATCTCCGTCCAATTTGACAAAGTCAACAGCTTTTTTCTTATAGTGCAACATGTTAACTAAGTCCTGATGTCTGTATAATGCATCGTTTTCAACTTCCATTTTAGCATCGGCTGCTATTAATCCATCCGGAGTTAACACCAATGGGTTGATTTCTGCAATTTCACAGTCATATTTATCAAAGATATTGTACAATTTCCAGATTACATCTCCCATAGGGGAAATTAATTCGGATGGTACGTCCATTTTACGAGCAATTTCACGAGCTTCATATGGTAAAAAGTCGATTAAAGGCTGTGGATAATATTTAATGATTTTTTCAGGATTTGTTTTTGCAAGGTTTTCAATTTCAACCCCACCATCTTTACTTACCATGATAAGAGGTCTTCTTTCTGACCTGTCAATTGAAATACTTAAGAAATATTCCTGTTGAATATCTGCTTTTTCTTCAATTAATAGATGTTTTACTTTTTCACCTTTAATTTCCATACCTAAAATTTCATCAGCAACTTTTAAGGCTTCACCAGGGTTGTCTGCGAATTTTACACCACCTGCTTTACCTCTACCCCCTGTTAAAACTTGTGCTTTTACAACAACAGGCACTCCCATTTCGGAACAAACTGCAACAGCTTCTTCCGGAGAGTATGCTACATGACCTTCAAGTATTTTAATTCCTTCTTGATTAAAAACTTTTTTTGCTACATTTTCGAAAAATCTCATATTCTACACCTATATTAAACTAAATTATATCCTGCTTCAAATGCATTGATATTTTTCTCTTCAGTTCCTGCCGGAACACTATCTTTTATTGCTTCAATAGCTGCATTTTCAGATATAACACCAGTAATTTTTGTAATTGCTCCAACCATAACAATATTAGCTACGATTTTAAGACCGATTTCATCGTTTGCTGTTTTTGTTGCAGGAGCTTCGTAAACTTTAATATTATGCTGGTCTATGAAATCACGTACATCTTCAATGTCGGTTGTTCCCGGATCAACAATTAAAGTACCTTCATCTTTTAAATCAACGATATATTTGATTAAAGCTTCATTAGACATTGCCACTAAAATATCCGGACTTTGCACTTTAGGATAATCGATTTCACTATCACTGACAACGACTTCACATTTAGAAGCTCCTCCACGAGCTTCAGGACCATAAGATTGAGTTTGAACAGCTTCATTTTCATCAAAGATACTTGCAGCTTTACCTATGATAATTCCTGCAAGAATTACTCCCTGACCTCCAAATCCACCAATTCTAATTTCGGTTCTCATTATAACTCCTCTTCATATGCTGAATTAATTAAAGTTTTCTTACCAAATTTCTCTTCACTAATTCTGTCAATGTTTTCTGTGAACTCTGCTCTTTGTGAATTAGCGAATTCTCCGACCACTATTTTACCTTCCAAATCTTTTTTACTCATTCTATCAGCAGCAGATTTAAATACAGTATTCATTTTTAAAGTTACTGCCATAGCAGTTGGAGTCCTGAGTTTATTTTTACGACCATAATAAGTCGGACATTGGGTGGCAACCTCAATGAATGAAAAACCAGGATTTTTCAAACCGTCCTTAATGGCCATGACCAGACTTTCAATTTGAACAGTGGTCCATCTTGCAGAGTAAGTTGCGCCGGCAGCCGCTACAAGCTCAGCCAAATTAAATGGAGTATCCATATTTCCATAAGGCGCAGTAGTTCCAAAACTACCTTTAGGAGAAGTAGGACTGATTTGACCACCAGTCATACCGTAAATGTTATTATTAATACAGATAACAGTTAAATTAATGTTTCTTCTTGCAGCATGGATTAAATGATTACCACCGATTGAAGCACAGTCTCCGTCACCTGTGAAAACTACAACATCCAAATCCTTATTTGCAGTTTTTAAACCGGTAGCGAAACTTAATGCTCTACCATGAGTGGTATGAAGGGAATCACATTCCATATAACCAGGAATTCTTGATGAACATCCAATACCGGAAACCATCGCAATATTATCAAAGTCCATTTCTGCTTTTTCCATAGCACTTAAAAAAGCACTCATGATAGTTCCGTTTCCACATCCAGGACAGAAAATATGTGGCAGTCTGTCTTCTCTCATGTATGGAGTAAATTTATTTTCTTTAGACATTTAATTTCCTCCCATTTCATTAATTTTAGATAATATTTCATCCGGAGTAGGCATTAATCCACCAATTTGACCCATAAGATGAACTTCCGCATCTCTTCTTAGGACACGGTCCACTTCATAAAACATTTGGCCTAAGTTCAATTCCACAACCAGAACATCGGATGCGTTTTTTGTAAGCTCTTTAACCTGCTCTTCAGGGAAAGGCCATGGAGTATCCAGTTTAATGTAACCTACCTTTTTGCCTTCAGCTCTTGCTTTTTCACAAGCTTCAGAAACTGACCTGACAGGAGCACCGTATGATATGATAACCAAATCCGCATCTTCACAATATTTGGATTGGACAGAACAGATTTTATCACGGTTATTCAATACTTTATCACATAATCTTTGAACTAATGCAGTGTGAGTTTCAGGGTCATTGGTATCAGGATAACCTCTTTCATCGTGAGTTAAACCGGTAACGTGAATGTTGAATCCTTGACCGAATGAAGGCATAGGATTTGTTCCGTTTTCAACGTTTTTGAAAGGTAAATAATTATCCTTATCTTCAGGCATTTGCCTTGGAACAATTTCAATATTTTCATCAATAGTAATTTTTTCCCTCATATGTCCAATTATTTCATCAGCCATGACAAAAACAGGAGTCCTGTACTGTTCAGCCAAATTAAATGCTTTAATTGTAAAATCAAAGAATTCCTGAACACTTGAAGGAGATAATGCAATAGGTTCGTAATCCCCATGAGATCCCCAACGTGCCTGCATCATGTCACTTTGTGAAGCCATAGTCGGCTGACCTGTTGATGGAGAACCTCTTTGAACGTCAACAATAACAATAGGGGTTTCTGTAATAAATGCATATCCAATATTTTCCTGCATTAAAGATAATCCTGGTCCTGATGTTGCGGTCATTGATTTGGCTCCTCCCCAAGAACCTCCAATGATTGCGCCTGCAGATGCGATTTCATCTTCCATTTGGACAAATGATCCTCCAACTTTTGGAAGTTCGCGTGATAAAGTTTCTGCAACTTCAGTGGATGGGGTAATAGGATATCCTGCAAAAAATCTACAACCGGCTTTTAGTGCACCTTTTGCACATGCTTCATTTCCTTGAATAAAAAATTCTTCTGACATTTTAACACCTATTTCTTCCCATTTGAAAATTTAGGATTGAAAGAATTATCTTCCTTACCAACCCACCAGTTCGTATTGGTATCTATTGTGATAGCCTGATCAGGACAAATTACTTCACAAACACCACAGTTAGTGCATCTATCTTCAAAATTAACGTAAGGAAGTTGCACTCCCTTCTTATTAGCTTCAGAAGATATTGCATAAACATTTTTATAGCACATAAATAGGCAAAGGTGGCATCCTTTGCATAAATCCTCGTTAATTATAATCAAATTTACAATCTCCTAAACAAATCATTAAATTATAATGTATAATATATATGTTATCAAACCTTTAAATAACTTATCAAATATTGCAGTATTTTGGAAAAATGAGAAATTTTAAAATAAATTAAAGTTATATGATTTAACATGAAAAAAATTATAACTCCGGTAAGTGATGAGGAAATATTATCCCTGAATGTGGGCGATCAGATTTCCATTTCAGGAGTAATGTTTACTGGCCGTGATGCGGCACTTCCTCAGCTTGTTGACCTGATTAAAAAGGATGAACTGGACTTCGATATCAAAGGTTCTGCAATAATGCATACTGCCGTAAGTGATGCGGGAATTGCACCGACCACAAGCAACAAGGAGGAAATTGAATCCACAATCCCCTTTTTAAGCGAAAATGGAGTTAAAATTCATATCGGGAAAGGAATGCTTCATGAAAACACCATAAAAGCACTCGATGATAATAATTCAATTTTTGTTATAACACCGCCTGTTGCAGCATTGCTGACAAGCAAAGTCCTAAAAAAGGAATGCATCGCATTTCAAAATGAAGGCATGGAAGCCATGTACAGGTTAGAAGTGGAAAATATTCCGGGAATAGTTGCGGCAAGTGGCGGAAAAAGTCTTTAAATAATTATTTATTGTTCAATAGTTTTTGAACCTCTTTTTCATGTTCAAACAATACGCATGCACCATCATGATGACCCGTTAAAAGTTCATTGCTTCTGAGAGACTTGAAAAAATCGGATCCAAGAGCTTCCAAAACAGATGTTTCTTTTACGTTTATATCAGAATATGGGGAAGCAGGACAGGGTTCAGCACCACCATGTGAGTTAATGTGGAAAAATCCACGTCCCGCTGCAAGACATCCTCCGCTTTCCTTTTCATCACCCGGAAATGACATGAATAACATTTCAGGATAAGCTTTTCGTAAATCCATAATTTTTTCAAACAGATAATCTCTTTGTGCATCTGATATAATCAAATCTTTTGCACTGGCATCAATAGGGATAAATTCTATGAAAAACAGTACCTTAGAACCCAATTTCTGAATTTCTGAAATGAAATCATCTGAAAGAGCATGTGAAATATTATCACGTGTGACTGTAATGGACGTGCCAAAAATCAGATTGTTGTCTTTCATGTGGTTCATTGATTCAATCAGTTGATTATATACGCCTTCGCCTCTTCTTGAGTCCGTTAGCTTTTCATCCCCTTCAATGGAAAGTATCGGGACAATATTTCTATTTTTATCGATTAGCTCAAAATATTTTTCATCCAGCAGGGTTCCGTTGGTGAAAACCGGAAACAAGATTTCGGGAAATTCACATGCCTTTAAAATCACGTCTTCCCTGATTAAGGGTTCTCCACCAGCAAGGACAATGAAATTAATTCCCAAGTCTCTGGATTGATAGAATATGTCTTTCCAGTCATTTGCGGAAAGCTGGTTATCTGAAACGTCATCACAGATCCCATTTGCTCTGGAATAACATCCTGCGCAGTGAAGGTTACAGTTACTTGTGATGCTTGCAATTAAAAAAGCAGGGATATTAGTGCCTTTTGATGCATAATCTTTTCTTATTTTTGAAGCTTTTTTAGTGTTTTTGATGAACTTTGCTAAAAATAACGTTTCTTTGGGGTTTTTAAGGGTAGCTGAAATTGCGTTTTTTACAATATTTTCGGCACCATTAGCCAGATATTCCTGAATATCAAACCCATTATCCAAAATTTCACCAAAAATAAATCAAATAAAAATAATAAAAAAAGTAAAATAAGTTATTAATAAAATAACTTAAATTTAATTAAGAAAAGAAGAATTATTCTTCGTCTTCTTCTTCGTCAGCAGTTTCTTCTCTTTTTTCGAAAGCATCTACGAAATTAACTTTGGTAACTTCTTCAATGTTTTCCCAAATGTCTTTAGCTATTCTGAATCTTGCAAAGGTAATGTCCATGTAAGTTTGTTGGTCGAATTTAGCCATTTCATCTAATTGGATGTTTACAACACCGTCGTTGATTTCAATTTCGGTTTTTTCGATATCGACATTTGGATTGGAGTAATGTAACTCAATCATACTTTTGATTTTTTCGTCATTGTCTTCAATGATTTCAGTTACTTCAACATCATAAACTAAGTCTTTACCTGCTAATGGGTGGTTAAAGTCAACTTTTACTCTTCCACCGTTAACGGTTAAAATTCTACCTTCTCCACCTTCAGCAGAAATTCTCATACCAGGATATGGAGTCATACCTTGTTTTTTGAATTCTTTCATAGGTATTAATTGTATAGCTTTAGGATCACGTGGACCGAATCCGTTGTCACTTTCCACTTCAACAGTTTTACGGTCACCTGCTTCAAGACCTACAATTTCTTTTTCGATAGCAGGTAATAAGTGGTTTCCTCCAACTACAATAGGAATTGGTTTGTAAGTTTTATTTTCATCAAAAATTTCAGCTTCTTGAGCTATTTCATCATAAGTAGTATCAAATACTTCGTCAGTTTCTTTAATTTTACCAGTAAAATTTACGCGAACGAAATCGCCGTCTTTAATTGCCATAAATAATAACGCTCCTATAATAATTAATAAACATTATAACATTATATAGTTATATCACATACTACTTATTAAAGTTTTGTTTTGCAATACTATTCAAATGCTCTCACCAAATTCTTATAAATATTAATGATAAAAATATATTCATGCAAAGAAGAGGAGCAGTAAATTTACCTCTGCATGGAGGACATCCGCCAAGATGGCTATTTTCAAGAATGGTTGAACTGTCTGGAGCATTAACGTCAGTGATTATTGAAGAATACAGTTTAAATGAATTCATTAGAAGAATTTCCAATCCATATTGGTTTCAGGCATTTTCATGTGTTCTAGGCTTTGACTGGCATTCCTCCGGAACAACCACCACCACAATGGGAGCGCTTAAGGAATCATTGTCTCCCGAAGAACATGGAATTTATTTAAGCGGAGGTAAAGGTGCCAAATCCCGTAAAACTCCCGAAGGAATTGCACATGCCGGAGACGTGTTTAATTTAAAAACAAAAACAACCGAAAAGCTGATTGAAACAAGTAAATTATCTGCTAAAATTGACAATTCCTGCATTCAGGATGGCTATACATTATACCAGCATAACTTTTTTGTTACTGAAAATGGCGACTGGGCCGTCATACAGCAGGGGATGAACACAGACACCAAATATGCTCGCCGTTATCACTGGATGGGAGAAGAAGTCGATGATTTACTTTTAGATCCACACAGTGGAATATCCTGTGACAAGAAAACACCAGATACATTGAATATGACTGATAAAGAAAGCAAATCCGCTCAAAAAATTAGTGTTGATTTGATTAACGATAATCCTGACCATTTAAGACAATACTTTAAAAGAAAAGATAATCAGATGCTTTTAGAAGACTTTACAATGCCATCCCATCACCCCGTGCTTGATATGGACATTTCAGATAAGGAATTTGAAGTCCTGAAAAATGCGTGGGAAATTCAGCCTGAAAATTATGAAGAACTGATTTTGCTTCAGGGAATTGGTCCAAAAAAGATCAGGGCACTTGCATTAATATCAGATTTGGTTTACGGTGAGCCTGCAAGCTGGAAAGACCCTGTAAAATACACTTTTACCCACGGAGGAAAGGACGGTTTTCCATACCCCGTTGATAAAGAGGTCTATGATAATTCAATTCAAACAATAAAAGATGCCCTTGACCAGGCAAGAATAAAAAAAGATGAAAAATTAAAAGCCATTAAAAGATTAGATGACTTTATATCCTAGCGGTTTTCATCATGGATATTGACGTTTTTTCCATGTGCGGTCGGAATGACTTCCAATACTGGATTTTCAAACTCCAGGTCGAATTCCTTGCCGTCCATCAGCAAGTGCTGGAAAACAGCCAAAGATGAAACTTCAGAGTGAGGCTGTGTCGTAACAGACACATTCCAGTCAGCAGCCTTATAAACCTTTCCAGGAACTTTAGAACCTCCGACAATGATTAATATATCGCTTCCGTCTTCCCTGATTTCCGGAGCGACTTCATGAGCCTGTGAACCGTACATTGTCAGGTGAACTACTTTTCCGCCGTCATTTTTCCATTTATTGATAACGCCCATGTAGGAGTCTGTATGCTCTATTTCGAAGTTACCTCCAAATCTTTTTGAAGTATCACGTACATTATCCATTAATTTGTTGTCTTTTTCTCCGGCAAGGTAGATTTTGCTTGCGCCGAATGCACGGGCAGTTAAACATACGTGAGTTGTAATACGAGTATCTCTTTTTAATCTATGATCCAATCTTAAAACATTAACATTCATCTTATCACCATTATAAAAAATATAGGGCTATTGACATGAAAAGCAAAGCCATTAATCTTCCAACTTCATTACTCATCCCCAGCACATCGCCATTTGCAACGCCAAAGTTTCTTTTTGCAATTTGGGATATTAAAAATCCGGAAATGACTGCTCCCAAAAGACCAATCAGGCCAACTACACCACCCAGTAAAAAGGTAATGATTCCCACAATCACTATTGACAGTGTATAGTTAAAGGAATTTGTTGACAATATAAAATAGCTCCCTATTCCCGGAGTTAAAGGCTTTGAAGTTAGTGCTGTTGAAAGAAGTGAAATTTTAGCCACCATTTCACAAATAACTATTCCCATTATAAAGTTATAATCCAAAATATTATTTATTCCGGCAATCGTTAGGCTGGCCACCAAAAATAATGTTGCTATGCCTCCTGCTCCGACAGATGAGTCCTTAACAACACTGATTTTCTTTTCGGGTGTTCCATGAACCATGACTCCATCCGCCATGTCCATTACACCGTCAAGATGATTATAACCTGTAATTAACATCAGAAATGCATAAACCATGACTGCTGTGAAAAATGCGTTTAAATGAAGGATGTTTCCACATACATATCCGCAAATAGCTGCCAAAGCACCGATAAATAAATGAATTAACGGCCAGCACCAGACCAAACGAGTCATGTATTCAATTGATGTAAATACGTTAATCGGAAGGATTGTTGAAAATGTTAACAAGCCCAAAATTGATTTGACTGGAGAAAAACCTTCCTCCTTGAAATAATCATCATGTTCCATTTTTTATTCCTCTAAGACTTTTGACACACATCCTGCGATAAAACCGGCAAAGACATCATTTAATACTGGGGGAAGACCATATAGGATTCCCGGTTTTAAATTATAATACTGATTGAAATTAAATGTCGCTTTTGTTCCGCCAATCTGATTTGCTACAGACAGGCCTAAAATTTCATCGGCATATAATATGGAAGATTCATCCTTATCGGCCAATTCACGAATCCTGTTATGTGTGAAATCCTGTTCTGCTCTTATTGCAACCATTAATAATGTGATTACATTAATGTCTTCCAGTGACTTGAAGATTTGGGCTTTCAATTTTTTTTCCAATTCCTGTGATGCGTCGGCGCCGTGAATCAGTTCCATTCCCGCTTCAACCAAATCGCCGATTAGGATTCCTTTAGAAACCAGGTAATCAAGAATACCGAATGTTAAATCAAATCTTTTAAAGGCCTCATCCAATGAATCCACAATTGCATTTTTTATATTTGACTCATCAAAATCATATTCTTCGAATTCATATTCACCATTTTCCGGAACATCAGACAATACTGCCAGAAAATCGTCATTGTTTAAAATATTGCTTATATGGATGGGTAAATTTTTATTGGCAAGATATTTTGCCTTGATTTTTGATATGAGTTTATAAATTTTAAGCAAATCTTTTTTAGATAAGATTTTTTTAATGTAAATAACATGACTTATATTGATTTTTGCATCTTCAAATCCTTTAGGTGAATTGGCAACCTGCAGATTGCCTGTGAAATCCTGAATAATGACATCATTTTCCAAAAATGTGTATAAAACAATATCCCCGTAGGATTTTCTGAAATAATTTAGGGAATCGGTTTCCTGAGCAATATATTGTCTTTTTTCCTGATTAACTGATTCCTTTTTTACTTTAGAACTATTGTTTGATTTTATTATGTTCACATTTTCAACTATATTAATTCCATCACTGTCTGTTAAGTCACTGATAGCTAAAAAATGATTCGGATTATTAATAAAAACTGCATAGTCTTTTTCAATAAAATTTACCCTTTTCATAGTTTCACCCTAAATCTGCAATACAGGATATCTCACCTAATTCATCTTCATAAACGATAACTTTAATGATATCTCCGGCACTAATGCCGAAGTCTTGGCTGGGCTGATTCAGTAATTCTGCTAAAATATGGTCTTTTTTTAGCTCAATACCCCTAACCCACATGCCTTCAGGATTTAAACCTTCTTTGAAGAAATATGTTAAGAAATCATCAGGAAAATCTTCATTTCTGCATGAATCTATTTCTGAAAATGCCCTCAATATTTCTACTTCTTGGTCGTTCCTATAATTTTCAGTCTGATTTATTGCATAACTCATATAATATTCTAAATCAAAATCGTCATTAATCAATAAATCCTTTAGATAGAAGAATTCCTTATCTTTCAGGGAGTCTTTTCTAACAATTTGAAATGTGTCGAAGTTTGGACGCTCATAAAGAATTACCCTATCATCTTCGATTAGTCCGGTTGTTACAAGCAAAAATGAAAACCCCTGAGTATAATCCAGATATGGAAAGAGCAGCATTGCATTAACTTCCCTTTCAACGGAAATATTTTCAAATTCTTCTTCAAAATTTTTTAAATCAATGGAATCGATGTTAAATAATTTTTCCTGATATTGTGCATCTTTTTCGGATTTTACAATAATCATAGTATACAGCAGGTTCCTAAAAGTTGCATCATCAAATAACATCAAATCACCAATACTATTAATACTATTTAAACAAAACTATTATTAAATGTTTATATAGACAGAAATTTATTTGGAAGTAATTTTATGACAATCATTATTGACCCTCAAGGCAGCGGCATATCCGGAAACATGATAATTGGTGCATTGGTTGATTTGGGTGCCGATGAAAATAAACTGAAAGAAATAATGGAAAAATCCGCAGGCATCGTTGGAAAAGTTGAAGTGAACTTTGATAAAATTAACAAAAATGGTATTGATGCTATGTATTGCCATGTTGAAATGCTTGATAAAAAAAGTCATGTTCATTATAATGAATTAGTCGATAAAATAAACGGACTGGATTTGGATGAAGATGTTAAAAAAACATCCCTAAATATATTTAAAAGAATGGCTCTTGCAGAGTCAAAAGTTCATGGCAAAAGTCTGGATGAAATACACTTCCATGAAGTCGGTGCAAGCGATGCTGTGGCAGATGTAATCGGGTCAGTTTGGGCATATTACTCCCTGAATTTAGATGAACATAAAATCATAGGCCTTCCAATTGCTGTTGGAGGAGGCTGTGTTAAAACATCACACGGAATCCTTCCTGTGCCTGTACCTGCAGTTCTAGAGATTCTCAAAGACCTAAACTTTAAAGGAGGACCTGTTTCAAGCGAACTTGCAACACCGACAGGATGCGCAATATATGCCGAGCTGTGCGATGAGATAAAAGAATTCATTCCTCCGGTTAAAATGGATGAAGTGGCCTACGGTGCGGGAAGCAAAGACTTTGAGCACCCTAATGTATTGAGACTAATCAAATCATCCGACATTAACGAAAGTGATGAAATAGATGTGATTGAAACAAATATCGATCACCTGACCGGCGAGGAAATCGGTTATTTATTTGACGTGCTTCTTGATGAGGGAGCGTCTGACGTATCAATAACTCCAATCATAATGAAGAAAAATCGTCAGGGCAGTTTATTGAAAGTCATTTCCAGAAAAAGCAAACGCGATGAATTGGTTAACCTGATATTTAAGGAAACCGGAAGTTTAGGTATCAGGATAACTCCAAACATTCACAGAGGACTGTCTAAAAGAGAATTTGTTAAAAAAAGCTATGAAATAGAAGGAAAAAGCTATGAAGTAACCTTTAAAATAGGTTATGTTAATGGAGAAGTAATTTCCGAAAGGCCCGAATACGAAGATTTGAAAAAAATAGCTTCTGAAAGCGGACTGAGTTTAAGAAAAGTAAAAGAGCTGATAAAATGAAAAAGGCAATAGCAGTATTTTCCGGAGGCCTTGACTGTACCGTTGCAACAAGCGTTTATGCCAAAGATTATGAAATTCATGCAATAACATTCAATTATGGTCAGAAAGGATTTAATCAGGAATTAAAGGCATCAAGTGAAATATGTGAAAAAATGGGTTTTAAGCATTACGTTATTGATTTGGATTGGCTGGCAGACATCAGCACATCCAGTTTAAATACCTCAGAAGAAATTCCCGAAGTTGATTTTAAAGATTTGGATGATGCTGAAAAATCCCAAGAAAGTGCAAGCAGCGTCTGGGTTCCTGCAAGAAATACTGTCTTTACATCAATTGCCGCATCATATGCAGAAAGCATTGGAGCAGAAATTATTATAGTCGGATGGGACAAGGAAGAGGCAAGCACATTTCCCGACAATTCAAAAGAATTTTTAGAAAGTTTCAATGAACTCTTTAAAGTAGGTTCACCAATAGATATAGAAATAAAAGCTCCTGCAATTGATTTGGATAAAGATGAAATTGTCAAGTTAGGTCATGAAGTTAATGCCCCTATGGAATTAAGTTATTCATGTTATAAGGGAACAGAAAATCATTGCGGCGTTTGTGAAAGTTGCATGAGACGTAAAAGAGGATTTAAAAAAGCCGGAATAAAAGATTTGACAGTTTATGAAAAATAAAAAAAAGAAGTGTAATTAAAAATTACACTTAAATAGCTGTCCAACCACCATCTACACAGATTAACTGACCTGTACAGAAGCTTGAAGCATCGGATGCTAAATAAATTGCAAGACCGTCGAGTTCACCAGGTTCACCAAGTCTTTGCATTGGACAATATGCAGCAATTAAGTCCATGAATCCTTCCATTTCAATACTTTCAGTGGTTAATTCAGTTGCAAATACTGCAGGACCAATTGCGTTAACGGTAATATTATATTTAGCCCATTCAACAGCCAAGTTTTTGGTTAAATTCATTACTCCACCTTTTGCTGAGGAGTATGCGGAAATTCCTCCACCAGGGAAGATTACACGAGAGTGGATTGAACCAATGTTAATGATTTTTCCGTAGTTTTGTTCAATCATTACTTTACCTACTTCAGCACAAGTGTAGTAAACACCACTTAAATCAATTTTGATGTGTCTATCCCATTCTTCAGCACTTTGGTCGACAACAGGTTTGTTATTTCCCATACCAGCAGCAGTTACTAGGATATCGATTCTTCCAAAATGATCCACTACTTTTTTAACAGATTCAGCGATATTTTCTGGGTCTCCGACATCTGTTACAGCATACATTACTTCTACACCATATTCGTCTTCTAATGTTTTTTTGTTTTCTTGAAGTCTTTCTTCTCTTCTAGCAAATAATGCTAATTTAGCTCCTTGACTAGCATATGCTTGAGCAATTTGCCAACCAAGACCGGAAGATGCTCCAGTGACAAGAGCAACTTTATCTTTAATGTCAAAGTAGTTTTTCATCTTTTTGTCTCCTATATTGTATTCAAAGTTTTTTCAAAACTTCGACAATAATAGTTTATAAAAATAAATATTTAAACATACCTAAAAAAGTTGAAAAATGTTCGTAATTTTGAAAACATTTTAAAAAAATTATAAAAAAAAGTAAAATAAGGTTATCTTATTCGATAACCATCAAAATATCGCCGGCGCTTACCGCATCACCAGGCTCTACGAAAATTTCTTTCACGACACCTTCAACTTCAGATTGAATATCGTTTTCCATTTTCATAGCTTCGATTACAGCAATTGTAGATCCGACAGATACTTTATCTCCAACATTAACATTTAATTTAATTACCATACCCTGCATTGAAGATAATACTCCACCTTCAACTGGAGTGAATGGACCTTTTTCAGTTTCTTCAACTTCCATAAATCCGGTAGGCATGATTTTAACTTCAAATACATCACCATCAACTTCAACATTATACTGTGTTGGAATACCGATTTCAGCATCATCAGCAATTGATGGGGCTTTGAGTTCTTCTTCAACAGCTTCTCCTTTAAGGAATTTAGGAGCGATTGGTGGATATAACGCATAAGTTAATGCATCTTCATCAGATTTAACAAATCCTTTTTCCATACCTTCTGATTTGAATTTATCGAATTCAGGTTCCAATAAGTCCGCAGGTCTGCAGGTAATTACCTCTTCATCACCAATAATCTTTTTAGAGATTTCAGGATCAACAGGTGCTGGAGGTTTACCGTAATTACCTTTCATGTACTCTTTTACTTCGTTGGATACGGTTTTATATCTTTCTCCACCTAAAACATTCATTACTGCCTGAATTCCAACAATCTGGCTTGTTGGAGTTACAAGTGGAGGGTAACCCATATCTTTTCTGACACGTGGCATTTCCTCAAGCACATCATCATACCTGTCCAATGCATTTTGCTCTTTAAGTTGTGAAATAAGATTTGAGAGCATTCCACCAGGTATTTGGTATAATAACACATCAGCATCAATACTTTCTGCAATAGGGTCAAGTATAGCAGCATACTTTTCTTTAATATCATCAAAGTACTCTTTAATATTAGTTAATTTTTTTAAGTCCAAACCGGTATCATAAGGAGTTCCCTGCAATGCTGCGACCATACTTTCTGTAGGTGGCTGTGATGTTCCCCAGGATAGCGGTGAAATTGCAGTATCGAGGATATCAACACCTGCCTGACATGCAGCATAATAACTGATTGGAGTCATACCGCTTGTACAGTGACAGTGTAAATCCACAAGCAAGTCAGTTTCTTCTTTTAATTTGGATACTAAATCATAAGCAGCAGTTGGTGTAATTAAACCAGCCATATCTTTAATAGCTACAGAATCACAGTCAAGTGCTTCTAAATTTTTAGCTAAATCAACGAAATCATCCAAAGTATGGACTGGACTTATGGTATAACTGATAGTTCCCTGAACATGAGCCCCTTGATCTTTAGCCACTTTAATAGCTTTTTCCATGTTCCTAATATCGTTTAAAGCATCAAAGACTCTAAAAATATCCACACCATTCTCATATGATTTTTCAACGAATTTAGTTACAACGTCATCCGGATAATGTTTATACCCTACCAAATTCTGTCCTCTTAAAAGCATTTGAATAGGAGTTTTATTGAATTCAGATTTTAAATTTCTTAATCTTTCCCAAGGATCTTCATTTAAATATCTGATACATGTATCAAAAGTTGCTCCACCCCAAGCTTCAACAGAAAAATAACCTATTTTGTCCATTTCTTCAGCAATAGGAATCATGTCTCTTGTTCTCATCCTAGTTGCAAGCAAGGACTGGTGGGCATCCCGAAGTGCAGTTTCAGTAAATCTTACTTTAGCCATTTGTTAAACACCTCTTTTAATTTTTTATAAAAAATTTTGAATAATTTTCATACCTTATGTATTAATATATGTATGCCCATATATTTAAAAATTTGTAAAATTAAAAAAAATAGAAAATTGAAAAATTATCTTTCTAAGTCGCCAGAAATGAATTTTTCAACATTATCATATGCTTCATCATCAGTATATTGGATTGGAGGATGTTTCATAGTGTAAGAAGAAATAGAAGTTAATTGTCCACCAACACCTCTTTCCAAACCGATTTTACAGCATCTTACTGCATCAATAACACATCCTGCAGAATTAGGTGAATCTTCAACGCTTAACCTGAGTTCAATGTTCATTGGAACATCACCAAAGGTACGTCCTTCCATTCTGAGGAAACATAATTTATTATCGTTTTGCCATGGGACATAATCACTTGGTCCGATATGGATATCCCTATCTTCCATTCTTTCTTTTAAAACGGACTGAACAGCTTCAGTTTTTGATTCTTTTTTGGAATCCAATCTGTCCCTATTAAGCATATTTAAGAAATCAGTATTACCACCGGTATTAATTTGATAGGTTTTATCTAATTTAACTCCCCTATCCATGAATAAACTAGCTAGTGTCCTGTGAGTGATAGTAGCACCGATTTGAGCTTTGATATCGTCACCTACAATAGGAATTCCTTTTTCTCTGAATTTTGCATCCCATTCATCATCACTTACAATGAATACTGGCATACAGTTAACATAAGCGACACCTGCATCAAGTGCGCACTGTGCATAATATCTTGCAGCCTTTTCTGATCCGACAGGCAAGTAATTGACGAGTATTTCTGCACCGCTCTGCTTTAAAACTTCCACAACGTCAACAGGTTCCTCATCACTTACAACGAATGTGTATTCATCGTCGTAATTGGACATGTGTTCTGCAACACCATCCAAGACATGACCCATGCTGACTTTTGCTTCATATTTTGGAATGTCTTTTTGAAAGACAGTAGTACAGTTTGGTTTAGCAAAAATCGCTTCATCAATAGTTTTTCCAACTTTTCTTTTGTCTACATCAAAAGCAGCCACAACTTCAATGTCACTAGGTTCATATCCGCCAATATCCCAATGCATTAATCCTATTGCATCTTCGGGATTTTTTCCATCATAATAATGAATTCCTTGAATAAGTGAACTTGCACAGTTACCTATTCCAACTATAGCAATTTTAATCTTGTTCAATTTAACACCAGCTAAAAAGTAATAATATAAATTTAATAAATAATATACTAATATATGTATTGCTTAACATAGTTTATATAATTATTGTTTAAAGAACATATGTTATGAATAGAATAAATAAGAAAAAGAGGATAAGAATGAATGCATATATTGAAATATTAAGGCCAGGAAATGTTGTAATGGCCATGATAGCTATTGTACTTGTGGCAATTGTATCACATACAATCTCAATACCAATAATTCTTGCAATGTTGGCGGTTTTATTTGAAATTAGTGCAGGAAATGTAATTAATGATTATTTTGATTATAAAATAGATTTGATTAATAAACCGGAACGTCCAATTCCTTCAGGACGAATTGGCCTTAAAACAGCCAGAAACTATGCCTACGGATTATTTTTAGGCGGAACAATATGCGGATTTTTAATAAGCTATCTGACAAATAACTGGATTCCATTCATTATTGTACTGGTTTCAGACGTTATTCTCTATTTATATGCATATAAACTAAAATCAACACCGTTAATCGGCAATCTGACAGTCGGATTTATGACCGGATTATGCTTTACTTTTGGCGGATTTTCAATTGGAACCCCTGAAATGATTTATACTTCAACATTTTTAGGATTTTTTGCATTCATAATGACAACCGCCCGTGAAATAACAAAGGATATTGAAGATATCGAGGGAGATAAAGCGGAAGGTGCAAAGACTTTCCCAATTCTTTACGGTACAAAAATATCCGCTGCAATCACATTCATTCTGATTATCGGGGATTGTATTTTATGCCCATTATTATACTTCCAGCACATATTCAATATATTCTATTTAATGATAATTGCAATTGCAGTAATCATATTTATTTATTCCGGAATTCTGCTTATTAGAAATCAGGACGTTGAAACTGCAGCCAAAACATCAAAATTATTGAAAATAGGAATGTTAATTGCATTCGTATCATTTGCAATAGGATCATTTTAAGTGATTTATATGGATTTCAACACTATAAAAGACAACAAGGAATTGATACTGATTACAATAATAAGTACAATTCTTGTAGCATATTATATTAATTTTAACAACAATTTGGGAATTTACTGTTCTGACGTTTATGTTTATCTTTTAAATGCGCTTTATTATGCCGGGACAAATATACATTCAACAAAATCCATATATCTGTCTCCTGTTGTTTGTTTTTTAACCTCCCTTATTTTTGATTTGGGATATGTTGATAAAGTTGCAATCTTTATTGTTACCGGAATTTTTGCAATAGTGGGTAACATTGGAATGTATTTACTTTTAAGATTGAAATTCGACAAACTGTTAAGTTTTACCGGAACAATTGTATTTGCCTGCCTTGCACTTAATCTGGCCTGGCTTGCAAACGGTAGCCTGGATACTCCGGCAGTCACCATCACGATTTGGATTGTATATTTAAGCATATTGGCGATAACGAAAAAGCCGAAATACTATATTGCAGTATTGCCTTTACTGATTATAGGCTTTTTTACAAGATATACCGTCGCTTTGATATTGCCAGCATTAGTTTTATATTATTTATATGAAAATTCAATCAAAATAAATAAAGAAGACATAAAGCCTCTTTTAATCGGACTGGCTTTGGCCATTCTTTTGTGCGGAATTATTTTAGCTACAGTATCATCAATGGGTGATGGTTATTTGGGCTTTGACGGATTGGTTGTAGGCGGAGTCCAGGGAAATCTCGGATCTACACACGATAACTCATATAATCCGGACTTTGGATATTATCTGTTTAACATGGGTAATTTCATATCATCCTCCAACACGACATTTGTTGCAAAGACTCCTGCATTAAATGACCCTACACCAATAAGTGTGCTGGTCTTTTTAATTTTAATTGTTGGTGCATTGCTGTGGATTAAAAGAAACAATATTGAATTTAATAAGACAAAAATAGCTGGAATAATTTTATGTTTAATAGCTTTAGCTACTTTTTCCCAGTTTTCTTCAACAATTACTATCATATTGGCATTCTTTGGACTTCTGCTGATTGGAAAAGACAGTGAAAATAAAATGGGCTACCTGATGCTGATGTGGATTTTGGCATACATGATATTCCAGTCCTATTACGTTGTAAAAGTCAACAGATACATAATGCCGATTTTCCCGGCCATGATTTACTTTTTAATGATTGGCGTTGATGAAATAAATGCTAAAATAAATATGAAAAAACTCCTGCCAATAATATTAATCGTGTTCTTTTTAATTCAGGGCTTTACATTCACATTGACATTTGAACAAACAAACGAATTCAATGCTCCGGAGGAAATGACTGATTACATTAAAGCAAATATAGAAAATTGGAGCGATATCCAAATAGGAAATTATAATATCCGCCCATATTACTGGTATTTAGGACTTAATACTCCTGGAATAGAAAGCGGCGCCACACAAAAGATTATTGACAGTGGTGTATCGTATTACATCTCAAATCACAAACAAAAAAATCTGACCGGCTTTACAGAAATAAAGCAAATTGATAACTTGTATTTATACCAAAGAACGGGATAAAGACAAACATTCCTTTTTTTATTAGTGAAATTAAATTTTTGAATAAATGAATATATTTAATAATAAAAACCCATCATAAATAATAATATAAAGGCAATTAAAGAGGATATTATGAAAGTTGTATGTTGTAAGAACTGTGGTGCCAAGTACCAACTCGATGATAATGACGATATTTCATCATTCGAGTGTTCTTCATGTGCAGGTGACTTAGAACTTTTAGAAGATTATTCTGATGGTCAATCACAAGGTTCTGGTATATTAAGTTCAATCAAATATGATAATTCACAAATCGTCCAATGTGAAGACTGTGGATTAAAATATAAAATAAAAGCAAACGACAATATACTTGACTATGAATGTGACAGTTGTGGCGGTTCTTTAAGATATCTTGATTCTGAGATGAATAAGGAATTAGATCAATACATTGATGAAAGAAAAAAAGAACTTGCCGAAATGAAGAAAAATCAGGAAGAATCACCTGAAGAAGAACAGGATTCTGCAAATGACCGCTCCATAAAATCCATTACTGATAAACTTGAAACTTTCTTTTCAGAAGACGGAATGCAGAAAGTTGCAGAAGAAGAAATTGAACAAGAAAGATTGGAAATCGAAAATGCCCCAAGAACAGCAAGGACAACAATTCCCGAACCTGTCTTAACCAAATTCGGTAAAGAGTTTGCAGTTCCAGTAAGCAATGATTATAATACATTAAAAAATTTCCTTAAAGATGAATTCTTTAAAGGAATGAAGGTATATTATCAAACTGCTCCTGAAGAGGAACATACCGGAAGATTTGGAAACTTAAGAAGCAAATTTACAATTGCCGAACCTGGTGACGGAATCGTTTCAACAGACATGCTTGTTGATGATGGTCCGGATTTCGATTTGAAAAATTTAACAACAGACCAGTACATTATCATTGCAGGCGTTGTTATATTTATATTGAGCATAATTGAAGTTATATTAGTTAACAGTGGAGTAGGACTTGCAGCCTTATTAATAGCTATCGTCATTATGGCTTATGGATTTTATAGAACAAAAGATACTCAGGAAACTACTATCAGAACAAGAATTATCAGAGAACACTTGTTAACCTTACCTGAAGAGTATTATGTATTCTATAATGTTAAAACCCCAACTTCACCTGTTGGAATAAATCACGTGGTTGTTGGACCTACAGGAATCTATGCGCTTCTTTCCCAAAAATACAATCCGAAAAATAGATTGAACTCTGAAAATGAGAATATCGAACTGATCAAATCCGCTGAAGGAGAAGATGATAAATTTGAGATTGCACAGGTGGGAAATAAAAAACGCTTCAGATACACAACAAAACAGGCTAAATTTTCACAGGACAATGCAATAAAACAAAAGGCATTGACATTAGGTGAAGATTTAATTAATTTCCTTAATGACAATAATATCAGAAATTGTTTTGTAGAACCGTTAGTAGGTTTTATTAATAATGAAGTGGTTGTAATAAATATGCCTTTAACCGATGAAGACTTATTTATTGAAGAATTGTTAAATACGATTCAAAATACTACAATCAAATTAAATTCTGAAACTATAGATAAATGTGCAGTATTGCTTAGCAAATATTCTGCAGATTGTTCTTCAGAATTTTAATTTTTTTCTTTTTTAAAAATATATGTTAAATGATAATTAGATTACCATTTAAACAAAAAACAGTTATTCTTCTTTTAATTTAGCAATAGCAAAATTCCATTTAATTTTGGAATCCTCCGGAAGTACAGATATTTCACTGGCTTTTTTAAAGAACTTATCTGCTTCAAGGAAATCTTTCTTATCAAAATAAACTAAAGCTTTGCCGTTAAAAGCTTCAAATGATTTCTCATCGATGTTTAAAACTGAATCATATACCTGAAGCGCATAGTTTAAGTCACCTTTTAAATGAGCTGCCTTTGCAATATAAAGTCTTGCATCGATATTATCCTCATTTAATGCCAAACTGCTAATCAGTTCATTAATAGCTTCATCATATCTTTCCAAATTGATTAAAGCTCTTCCTTTTAAATAATAAGCTTCCCAATTTAAGTCATTGACAAGCAATGCCTTGTTACAAAGATAAATAACTCTTTTTTCCTCACCGGAGTTGTTGAGTTTTTTTCTGGCCCTGTTAATATAATCCGCATCCCTGTTTAATGCCTTTCTAGAATTTATTGAAAAGTCATCGATTATATCGCCCAAATCATTTTCATCAAGCATGTCTAAAGCATTATTTTTTATTTGGTCAACATCGCTTAAAAATTGATTTAAAATAGATTCTACAAAAAATTCTGTGTCTTCAGGGCGTTTTAATTCTGTTCCACATTCAGGACAGACTTTTTCATAACCCTCAAGTTTGTAACCGCATTCGTAACAAAATTTCATAGATAACACCAATTAATAATTTAACACTGGGCATTATAAACTTTGCTTTTTATTCAATCATGCCAAAGTCAATTAATGTATCATTTTCAATGTCTACTAATGCAGTCTTTCCAACCACATCATCAATCAGTGCAGGTGAAATTCCGGTTCCAGGTCTTTTAAAGGTTATTGAATCAGGAGTTATGACATCTCCTTTTTTAATGTCTTTAGCAGAAACAATGGAACGCCTTGATTCACGTTTTACAGATGACTCACATATCAACGGCTGTTTGTTTTTCATTCCGCTGAGCTGAGATAAAAATCCAATGTTTGCTTTAAATATCATCACGTCTTCCGGATCCATTGAATGCTCATGGTCGTTTCCCGGAAGGGATTTGTCAAGAGTGAAATGTTTTTCAATAATGTCCGCCCCGTAATTATAAGCAGTGGTTAAAACGAACATGTTTGAATCAGCCCTGGTATGATCAGAGTATCCTATTTCATAATCAGGAAAGTTTATGGCCAAATCCTTTATCATTGCCAGATTAGCATCCCTGTATTCAGTCGGATAAGCCAATACTGAGTGCATTATTGCAATATCGACTGTTGATACTTCTTCAATAGCTCTTACAGCAGCCTTTACCTCATTTAATGTTGCAGCACCAGTCAATAATAAAATAGGTTTATTTTTCTTTGCAACATATTGAATAAATGGAATATTCGTTAAATCGGATGATGATATGGAATAGATATCCATAAATTCATCAAGATAATCTACGGATTCGAAATCCAGAGGTGTTGAAAAAAATTTAATTTTTAACTCAGCACAATAATCTGCCAGTTGGCGAAATTCATCCTCACCGAATTTATCATATTTTTTAAATAAATCAAATTGATTCTGAGACTCTTCAGAGATAATGTTTTCAGTTTTATATGATTCAAACTTGACCGCATCAACTCCTGCCTTTTTAGCTTCCAAAATCATTAATTTAGCCGCATCAATATCAGAAATTTCTTCTTTTTGAGCAATATCATAATAGTTTACCCCAATATCTGCAATGAGAAATGGAGTTTTATAAAAGATTTTCATTCTCTCACCTAATGACTCTGTTCAAATTGGCGAGCCCAATATTTCTGTTCAACAACAGACCATATGTTTTCAAAACCATGCTTTAAATCAATACTTTTCATTAAAAGACTCATGTTCTGTCTTAAATCAAAGTCCTGCCAGACGATTTTAAATTGGTTTGTGATATCTTCATTTGATACTGTTTCTGCAAGACCCATATTTATGAATCCATGTTTATGGGATCCAAAATCATGTGTCTGTTCCCGTCCGTTTTGGCAAAGACAAATACATGGAGTTCCAACAGAACAGATCTCATACATTTTACGTCCGGCAGATGAAAATACCAAATCGGCCCTCAGCATGAATTCACTGATATTTCTAACATTCTTAAAAATTTGAACATTATTATTTGATTCATATTTTTCAATGAATTCAGCTTTTTTCGGGTAATTCAATGGCAATATAACATCAATTCTACCTGCATAGCCGCTGGCCGATACAGCTTCCAATACCCTTTCAGTCAGGTTATTTTCATCATTTCCTCCGAATGCCAGCAATACATTATTGACATCCGGACCGACAATTTTTGTTGGCTGGAAATAAAATTCATCCCTCAAGACATAATACTGATAACCGCTGAAAACATTTCCAAAACTGCCGTCATGTTCATACAATGAGTCAAATACCACATCTGCTTCTTCTGAACCAGAACCGATGTCTTCAAAGTTTATTACAAAAAAGCCCATTTCCTTTTGGCGATTAACATACTCTTTAGTAGTTTCAAAAATATCGTTAACAACAATTTGAGGATTGAACTTTCCTAATAATTCAAATAACTCATTCTCACCATCATATAATTTAAATGGAAAATTGAAACTTTTTACTATGTCTATTCCCAGTTTGTGATTTTCATCAAGCAGGAACAATACATCATCACTCAGCAATCTTGAAGCAAGAGATATGCACCGGCTTATCGGACCTGTGCCGATATCCTTATCAGCATTGACTATCATTGCAATTTTTTTCTTATTCAGATATCTCTCAGCCACCCACCAGTCTTCGTAAGAAGCAATGTCAATACTTTCCTCTTGGGAAATTTCAATCAAATCAATGTTATTGCCCATACGGGAATTTGGAGTTAAAAAACCACGTCTTGTAGCAAAAATTCCTCCGGTTTCAATATATTCCTTCGGAAGGTATTGCTGATTAAGCCTTTGAGAATATAACGGAAAATAACGATTTTCCTCTTCATTATAACCCCAACTTAAATGTTTATCACCAATTACTGAAATGACAGTGTCAATATTGAAATTTTCAAATCTTTCAATAGCTTTGTCTAACGTTTCTGACTTTAAAAGTGGTGAAGTCGGCTGCAATGTAACTACAATATCGTATTCGTCAAATGCCAATTTTTCCTTTTGAACTGTTGCATCATAAACAACAGGATCAATCGGGATTTTGTCGCCTGCCAAATCGGGAGTACGTCTGATGACACTTGCTCCAAATTTTTCAGCGATTGCAAGAGTTTCTGCATCTTCAGTTGATACAACAACATCGTCAACGTACTTGGATGACTTTGCGATGTTAATTGCATATGAAATTAATGGTTTGTCTGCAAGTAAGCGTATATTCTTACGGAGAATTCTTTTTGAACCTCCTCTCGCAGGAATAACTACTAAAATTTTATTGTTGTTAAACATGTTAATCACTAAAATATAAAAAAATTTAATTAATATCTATACTTAATATTAATATATTATAATATTAAATCTTTGGTGTTAAAATGAAAAATATGTCAAAAGAACTATTGGATAGAATTAACAAGTTAGCAACACCCGTTAAAATAATGCACGTATGTGGTTCCCACGAACATACAATAATGGAAAATGGGATTAGAAGTCTGTTACCTGACGAAGTGGAAATTGTTGCAGGTCCAGGGTGTCCTGTTTGTGTTGTTCCATCACGTGAGATAGATGAGTGCTTGGAACTGGTTGAAAAAGGAGTTACAATCACAACCTTCGGAGACATGTTAAGAGTTCCGGGGTCAAACGGTTCCCTTGCAGATGCTAAAGCTGAAGGCGGAGATGTAAGAATTGTTTACGGAATCAATAAAGCTATTGAAATAGCTGAAAAAGAAGACAATGATGTTGTGTTCATGGCGGCAGGTTTTGAAACTACCGCACCTACAACAGCAGCAGAATTGCTTTCCACACCACCCGAAAACTTTTCAGTATTATCCTGCCACAGACTAATACCTCCGGCAATTGATTTTTTAATTAATTCCGGCCAGACCAGTTTGAACGCTTTAATCCAACCTGGACACGTCTGTACAATCATTGGAACAAAACCTTTCGAATATTTCTCTACTGACTTCGGCATTCCACAGGCAGTTGCCGGATTTAATCCATTAGACATTTTAATGTCTGTCTATATGATTTTAAGACAGATTCACAATGAAACACCAAAAATAGATAACGAATATGCAAGAGCAGTGAGAGAAGAGGGAAATGAAATTGCAACCAAAATGATTGGAGAAGTATTTGACGTTGCAAGCAGAGAATGGAGAGGATTTCCTAAAATACCAAATTCCGTTTTAGAAATTAAAGACGAATTTGCAGAATTCAATGCCCGTGAAAAATACGATATCGAAGTTAAAGATGTTAAGGAAGCACCTAAAGGATGTATCTGCGGACCTATCTTAAGAGGGCTTGCAAGGCCTGAAGACTGTAAACTGTTCAGAAATGAATGCAATCCGCTTCACCCTATTGGAGCATGTATGGTAAGTAAAGAAGGAACCTGTAACATCGCACACAGATATTCAAGAGGATAAATATGAAGATTGAAGCAATAGCTGTTGATATTGACGGGACAATAACTGACGATACAAGAAAAATCTGCATTTCCGCTATAGAATCTTTAAGAGCTGCTGAAAATGCAGGAATTCCTACGATAATCGTTACAGGCAATGTAGTTAATTATGCATATGCCGCTGAAGTTTTAGTTGGCTGCAGCGGAGGTCTTGTAGCAGAAAACGGAGGAATGATTTTTAAGGAAGGATACAACAACAATGCTGTTGAAATCTTAGTTAACCGTGAATATATCGAAAAGGCGGATGTGCACCTTAAGGAAAAGCTAGGTGATGATTACCAAAAGCACGCATCACATGACAACAATTACCGTGCAACCGAAATAGTATTTTATAAAACTATTCCAAAAGAAATTATTGAAGATGCACTTAAGGATTATGAATATGTTGACGAATTAGAAATTTATGACAGCGGCTTTGCGCTTCACGTAACCGATAAACGAGTTAATAAGGGAAGCTCACTTAGAAAATTATGTGAAAATAACGGCATTAACATGGATAATGTTATGGCAATCGGAGACAGCGAAAACGACGAGGACTTTTTAAAAGAAGCAGGAGTCAAAATAGCTGTCGGAAACGCTGATGACTCACTAAAAGAAATCAGCACATACGTATGTGAGAAAAACTTCGGTGACGGTGTTGCTGAAGCTATTGAAAAATTTGCATTGAGAGGATAGAATGATACATGAAATTGCAGACAAATGTGTAAGGGAAGTTGAAAAACTGTCTGATGTGTGGGAAATTTATATAGCAAACACTGAAAGTATTGAAGTTGAATCAAAAAAGGATATTTTAAGTTTTGCAAAGGAAGAAATTGACAGCGGAGTTGGAATCCGTATAATAAAAGATGGAAAAATAGGTTTTGCATACACATCCGATTTAGATAAAATCCCACAAACTGCCCAAAAAGCCTTAGACAATGCAAAACTAAATAAAGTTGATGAAAATTATGAATTTGCAAATGTTGAAAAAGTCACAGACGTTAAAGGAACATATGATAAGAAATATGATGACTTAAGTCTTGACGAATGCTGTGAATTTTTAGAAAACATTATTGAAAGGGCAAAAGAAAACAAGTGTGACATAAGCTCCACCGGATTTTCAGCATCCAAAGGCGAAGAGCTGATTTTAAATTCAAACGGAGTATCCATTCATGGTGAAGAAACCGGATTCAGCGGAGGCCTGTCCGTAAATATAGAAAAGGACAGTCAATTTGTAACGGCATACGACTACACTGCATCAAGGCATTTGGATTTGGAATATGAAAAACTGACCGATGATGTCTGTAAGCTGGCTCACGATTCACTTAATCCAAAAGCAATAGAAACCAAAGACTGTGATGTTGTCCTGGATTATTACGCCGCATCAGGATTGCTTTCAACATTTATCGCAGGATTCAATTCAGAAAATGTCTTAAGAGGAAGATCCATTCTTCACAATAAAATAGGCAGTGAAATTACCAATACTGACCTTTCAATCATTGATAATCCATTGCGTGAAGGTGCAATGGGAACGGTAAAAGCGGACGGTGAAGGAACCGCCTCTAAAAAAACCGTTTTGGTTGAAGACGGAATATTGAAATCATTCCTATATGACATTTATACCGCCAATAAAGCAGGTGAGGAAAGCACTTCCAACGGTTATAGAGGATCATACCTAACGACACCTGACATTTCTGCGTCAAACCTTGAATTTGACTTTAAGACACATGTCGGATTGGATGAAATCGATTCCGGAATAATAACAACCAGTGTTTTGGGAGCACATACTGCAAATCCAATTTCCGGAGACTTTTCAGTAGAAGCAAATAACGCATTCATCATTGAAAACGGTGAAATAACTGACAGCGTTAAAAAAGCAATGATATCCGGAAACATCTATGAATTAATGGGTAGTTGTGAAGGAGTTAAATCTGAAATTAAACAAAAAGGATCATTTATAATTCCAAAAATCCTTGTTCATGACCTGAAAGTTATTGGACTATAGTGACAGGTGGTTTTAAATCCTTTTGGATTCATTTAAAAAAAAAATTAAAAGGAAAAGTTAAAGTTTATTTAATTTTTTCCTGTAAATTTCAATAGATGAGTCGGTATAATCGGTTGTAAGGTGTTTTTCTTTCAATACGTTACCCTCATCAAATAGTTTCTCTTTTGATTTGATTGCCTTATCAATTTCATTTTCCAACTTATTGAGTCTGGATTCATAAGATATTTCTGATTTGATAATGTTTGCTCTTGTATTTTTAGATAATCTTTCAATTTCTTTATCAACATCAAATTTTTCTTCTTTTTTAGCCATTTTACCACCTACATTTCAATAATAGGCAATTGGATTTCTGTAATAAATTCTTTTTCGTCATCACAATTGTGGAAACTTTTAACTAAAACCTCTTTTGGAGAACCGATGATATCGTAATTGTTGGCCTGTGAAACTTCAACCAATTTTTCATAGGTGTCTAAAATGTTATCTGTAGGTCCTTCATGAATTCCGCAAAGCATCTTATGTTCCACCATGTCAACTACACGGATAATGTCTTTTTCATCAGCATCTTCCTTAATGGCGATTCCCACGTCGTAAACTGCATCGCCTTCATTTACTTCATGTCTTGGTGAGAAATAAATAATGAATGGTTCGCCATCGGCTTCAACCTCTTCTGCTTCAACCCATCCCATCAATTTAGAAACCAGAATGTCTAAATCACCGATAGGACCTTTATAATTAATAACCGCTAATTTTTGATCTGGAATAATTTTTATCTCATGTTCCATACTTTCACCTAATAATAATTTTAATTTAATTGAATAAATAAACTTCTACTTCTTCTCCCTCATCCAATAATTCAACTGATTTTTCAACTTTCACATAGCCGTCAGCACTGGACAGGGAAAATATTGCACCGGAATCCTTAAAAATCGGATGAATATCTGAACCGTCAACTTTAACCAGCTGATACTGCATACGGCCAACAGGAGAATGAATTCTTCTAGTCATCACGCCTTTAACTACCTTTTGCTCGAAATTCTTTTCGATTCCTGCAACTTTAGTTAATGGAGGCGCTACAAAGGCATTGAATATCATTAATGCAGATACAGGATTTCCCGGAAGACCAATAACAAGTTTTTCACCTATTACGCCGACTATTGTTGGTTTTCCAGGCTGAACTGATATTCCGTGAATATGAACTTCACCCAGCTCATCCAAAACATGCTTTATGACATCTCCAAGACCTGCTGAAGTTCCGCCTGAGCACAAAAGAATGTCGACGTCTTCAAGAGCTTCCTGAATCTTTTCTTTTACCTGGTCGTAGTTATCCCTGACGACTCCCAAAAATCTTGCATCGGCACCGCAGGATACAGCGTCATTTTTAATCATGTTTCCGTTAACATCATAAATTTTACCGAATGGCAAGTCTTCACCCTGCATTGTAATTTCATTTCCTGAGGATATGACTCCAACACTAGGCTTTTTATATACTTCAATTGTTTTAAAGCCCTGTGACAGCAATACGCCAATTTTACCCGGAGTCAATACGTCACCCTTTTTAAGGATAAGATTTCCTTCCTCAATATCCGAACCTTTCTTTGCAACATCCTGGGACGGTGTTGCAGTAGTGAATAAATGAACTTTATCATCTTCTTTTTCTGAATATTCAACCATTACAACGGCATTTGCACCTTCAGGCATTGCTGCACCGGTACTGATTTCAATACATTTTCCCTTTTCAACTTTTTTGTCTGTAATGGAACCTGCCTCTAAAAAATCAATGACATCAAGAGTATTAGGTGACTCTTCACTTGCACCGTAACTGTCTTCAGACAATATCGCAAAACCGTCTTTTAACGCCTTGTCAAATGGCGGAAAGTCCATTCGGCTGTAAACGTCATTGAATAATACTCTTCCGTAAGCATCTTCACAGTTAATTTCTTCGCTTTTAGCAGTACAATACTTATCAAATAAATCCTGAATAATATCCTGTGCCTCATCGCACTCTTTTATTTTTAAAAATTCGGTACCCATCTAAACACCTTTTTTATAAAATCCAATAAATTAATATATAGTTTATTGATAAATATATAAATAATTTATATTAATGAGAATTAATATTTTAATTTTGGAGGAGAGTATTTGTCTAAAGCTAATAACAATAATCAACAAGAGTATAGAAGAGTTAGAACTCCTAAAAAGGGAGAAATACCTGGAGTAGTAGAACAAATTATGGGACATGGTAAATTAAAAGTCAGATGTGCAGACGGACATATCAGAATGACTAGAATTCCTGGAAAAATGAAAAAACGTATTTGGATTCGTGAAGGCGACGTTATCCTTGTAAAACCATGGGATTTCCAATCCGATGAAAAAGGAGACGTAATCTGGAGATACACCAAAACAGAATCTAACTGGCTTGAAAGAAAAGGTTACTTAAAAATGTAACCACACCATTTACTTTTTTTACTGATTTTAATGGACCCTAAAGTAGCTAAAGCTGATGCAAAACATCAAAAAATTCATTCCGAAAAAAGAAAAAAAGACAATTCTGAGCGAAAAACCGGAAATGAAATTTTTGATAAAATCACCTTAGAAACACTATACAAATTAGCAAACCAAGGCCACATTGACATTTTAAACGGTGCCATAAGTACCGGCAAGGAAGCCAATGTGCTTACAGGCATAACTGACGATGAAAAATTTGTAGCGGTTAAAATCTACAGAATAGCTACTTCCGATTTTAAAAAGATGAACTATTATCTTAACGGGGATCCAAGATTTAATGTTAAAACTAAAAATAAACGTAAAATCATCTATTCATGGGTTACAAAAGAGTTTAAAAACCTGACAAGATTATATGATGCGGGAGTTAACGTTCCAAAACCGATTACCAGTGCAAATAATGTTTTATTGATTGAATTTATTGGTGATGAAAACGGAAATCCTGCGCAGCCTGCAAAAAACCAAACGCCACAAAATCCTGATGAATTCTTCAACAAATTATTGGTTGAATTGAAAAAATTCGTTAATGATGCCAAATTAGTTCATGGAGACTTATCCAACTATAACATTTTAAATAAGGAGGAAACTCCAGTCATTATTGATGTTTCCCAATCAGTAGTTCTCGATAATCCAATATCAAAAGAACTGCTTGAAAGGGATATAAATACGCTCGTTAATGAATATAGTCGCTTAGGTGTTAAAACTAGTTTTGAAGAAGTTTGGGAATATATTGACCCTAAGTTTTAGATGAACACGCTTATTTAATTTAAATTCATTGATAAATTTTAAAATAAACAATTAATCCTAGTTAAAGTATATCGCTTATATTTTTAGTTTTTAATTCTTCATCAATTTTTTCAGAGACGGATTCCAATAGTTTCATTAATTTTTCTAATCTGGAAAAATACCAATCCTGTGCCACTTATGAAATTCTTTAAGGAGTTTAGGTTTTAGCAATATCGTCTAAGAGTAGAAATTGTAGCAGAATAACTTAGGATTATAGAAAAATCTTACTCTTCAAATGCTCTCTCTAATCTTTTAAATACATTATAAACATACTTATTATTATAGCAATTTTAGACACAGGAGCTTGAATATGAATAATGAAATTGTAAAAACATTATTATATACCAGTGAAGACGGAGCAGTAGCCATAAATGTAATTATTGATTCTGAAAATGACACAATGTGGACTACACAGAAAACTATGGCAGAATTATTTGGTAAAAATATCAAAACCATAAGTAAACATTTAACTAATATTTTTGAGTCCGGAGAATTGGTAAAATCAGAAGTTACATTCAATCCGAACGATTCCACTAATAGTAGAATCGTTATTATAAACCCTAATGCAAAATCACAACCAATATTATACAACCTGGATGCCATAATATCAGTCGGCTATCGCGTAAACAGCAAACAAGCCACACACTTTCGCCGATGGGCAACAGGAGTACTTAAGGAGTATATTGTAAAAGGTTTTGCACTGGATGATGAATTATTAAAAAAAGGCACAAGATTCGGGAAAGATTACTTTGACCATTTGCTTTCAAGAATCCGTGAAATTCGTGCTTCAGAGAGAAGATTTAATCAAAAAATCACGGATCTATATGCAACAAGTGCAGACTACAATCTGGATGCAGATGAAACAAAAGACTTCTTTGCCACAGTACAGAACATGCTCTTGTTTGCAATAACAGGTCAAACCGCCGCTGAAATCATTAAATCCCGCAGTGACAAAAATAAGCTTAACATGGGATTGACAACATGGGAAGACGCCCCTCATGGAAAAATCCTGCAGGCGGATGTGGTAATTTCAAAAAACTACTTAAACGAAATGGAATTGGATTCATTGAATACTCTTGTTGACGGTTTTTTAACATTGGCAGAAACAAGGGCAAATTCCCAAAAGCCAACATTCATGAAAGACTGGAAAACGTTGCTTTATGGATATCTTGAATTAAGCCAAATGCCACTATTGGAAGGAAAAGGTAAAGTTTCAGCTATTGAAGCCAAAACTCATGCGATTAATGAGTATAATGAATTCAGAATAGATCAGGATAGAAATTATGAATCTGATTTTGATAACCTGATTAAGTCTATTAAACGGCTGGAAGGTAAAAAATAATCAATTTTATTTTATAATCGTTGCCAGAGAAGCTGTGAGTAAAACATCTTTTTTACGGAATATATTGACCCTAAATTTAATAAAATTTGTTAAAAACATGATAGTTTAGTTAAAACAATCATAAATAGTCATATTTTCCTTTTACTTTGTTAAATTGAAAATCATCAATTTTAGACACCCCACCATAAAAATCCTCATCAAAGGTGATGAAATCCAAAGGAAAATCATTTTTTAAATTAAAGTCATGAGCATCAAGAACAATATCATCATCAGGAGCGTGAACATTGAAAGACATTAATTTCTTTTTTAAATCAAGGTATTGTTTAACTCTATCATCTGTTAATAATGTATTTTGTTCCCATTGAATTTTTCTAGAATAAATTAAATTTTTCAAATCATTTAAGCAATTTTGAATAGCTTGAATGAAAGAATTGTATGTTGGAAATCTTTCATTGACATAATCATCCCAAAATTTTTTTAAAGAACTTAAAATTTAATCACGTTTTTTGCCATTGGAATAATTTCTCATCACATATTTTTCCAAATCACTGAATTCAAAATTATGAAAATTTTCAGGTTTTAAATCATTGGCCAAATCTTTATAGAACTTAACTAAAATTTTCCTTTTACTTTTAAATACAGTATTGCATTCACTTTTAACAAGTTTTGACCAATAAATATTATTATATTCTCTAAAAACTACCATTGATTTATTATTTAGAGGATCAATAGAAAACATATAGGATATAGAAACATTTGTATCAACAAAAGAATTCATAATATGACCCCCAATATTATCCTAACAATGAATTGGATATTTCAGACAAAGTTTCTTCATTGTAGTTTTCACTAGGCTCATATATTTCAGCATAAAATGATTGTTCAATATCAACCAATTCCGAAGAAAATTCATAATATTTCTGTTCATAGGCTTCGTTAGAAGAACCTTTTTTAAATTGAACAAGGTCGTAAAAAGAGTTTAATAAACCCCTAATCATAGAAATATGGTGCAATAATGATTTATTATCCAATATATAAAATGCCATGTCTTTAATAGAAGAGAAGTCATAGAATTCATCTTCAAAAAAATCTAGATTGGATAAGATATTTTCTGTATTATCAAAGGAATCTTTTATATTTTGAATTAACTCATCTAAAGCAGGAGGATTGTTTTGAACAATGATATTTTCAACATTTGAATAAATCTTTTCTTTCAATTCTTTAATTGCATTAATAAATGAATCATAGATAGTTCTAGAATAAGAGCCATATCCATTATTTATTAACATATAACCATTTCCATTTACAAACATGGAATTCAAAGCCTCCTTTTTAGTTAATTGAACCTCTCCGGCTTTGTAGAAGCCGGAGATTCTTAGGCCGTACATATAGTTTTTACTTCACAATTACTTAGAAATATTTCTAAGTATTTTTGTGGAAACATATGTACGAAATCTACTAAGCTTGGCACCGGTGAACCA
>NZ_JAZRKF010000008.1:0-6078 GCF_045646205.1 Methanobrevibacter sp.
AACTTATATGGGAGACAGTAGGTTTAATACCAACATTACTTCTGGAGATTTCACTATCAAAGGTCATATTAAGAAGGATACTCCTATCTCAGCAGATGCTGATGTGATTGGAAACAGAGTTACATTAACTGTTAATGTTGATGAAGATGCTACTGGTTTTGTTAAACTAATCATTGGCGATACTGTTGCAAATGTTGAATTAGTGGATGGTGTTGCAACACTAACATTAACATTGCCTGCAAACAGTTACTTTGTTGATGTAACTTATCTTGGTGATGATGACTTCAATATGAACAAAACTAAAGTTACATTTACCATAACTGAGGTTTCCAAGCAAAATACTACTATTGATCTTGATATAACAGTTTATGAAGACACCGCTCTGATTGTGGTTGATTTGAATGAAACCGCAACTGGTTTGGTTAAATTCTATATGGTATGTAAAGAGACTGGTGAAGAATATACTATGTATATGGATGTTATAGATGGTCATGTGGAAACATTTACCAATAGCATTGAGCCTGGAAACTACACTGTAGTTGCAACATACATGGGTGATTCAGTATTCAACACCAACACTACATCCAAGGACGTTGAATTCCCACTTCCAGAAGATGCTAATGTTACTGTTAATGTAGACGGCACTGTTGTTAGTGTGGAATTGCCTGAAGATGCGGAAGGTTATGTTGTTGTGAGTGTTGATGGTATAGATTATTACTTCGATGCTGATGATGATATTGTATTGGATTTAGGTGATCTTGCTCCTGGTAACTACACTGTTGAAGTTGATTATTCTGGTGACAGTAAATATGCTCCAGCTAAAGTTAACGCAACTGTTGAAGTTCCTGAGGTTATTCCGGAAGATGCTAATGTTACTGTTGATGTTGATGGTACTGTTGTTAGTGTGGAATTGCCTGAAGATGCGGAAGGTTATGTTGTTGTTAGTGTTGATGGTATAGATTATTACTTCGATGCTGATGATGATATTGTATTGGATTTAGGTGATCTTGGTCCTGGTAACTACACTGTTGAGGTTGCTTATTCTGGTGATGATAAGTATGCTCCGGCTGTAGTTAATGCTACTGTTGAAGTTCCTGAAGTTATCCCAGAAGATGCTAACTTAACTGCAGATGCTCAAAACACTACTATTACTGTAACTGTAGCAGAAAACGCTACCGGTAACATTTTAGTTGAAGTTAACGGTAGAGGTTACTATGCTCCAATTGAAAACGGTAAGACTACTATTGAAGTTACCGGATTGGATGAAGGAACCTACGAAGCTGTTGTAACCTATGACGGTGACGACACCTACGCACCTGCTATGACAACTGTTGTTGTAACTGTTCCTCCTAAAAACGAAACTGGTGTAGATCCTAAAGCTAACATAACAGTTTCCGAAGATGCTGTCATAATGGAATTACCTGAAGACGCCACCGGTTACATGTTGGTTGATGTTGACGGTACTGGATTATATGTTCCTGTAGAAAAAGGTACTACAATCTTAGAATTGCCTGAATTAGCTCCGGGTAACCATACTGTTAGTGTTACCTATACTGGTGATAAGAAATATGCTTCAGCCAACTCTACTGAAACTATTGAGATACTACCTAAAGAAACAATCTTTGCAGATGATCTCGTTAAAGTGGAAAAAGCTCCTGACAGATTTGTTGCTAACTTCACTGACAGCAAAGGTAATCCTTTAGCTAACGCTAGTGTTATTTTCTTAATTAATGGTATTGAGTACACCAGAACTACTAATGCTAATGGTCAAGCTTCCATTGCAATCAACTTGGTGGCTGGTAACTACACAATATTTACATACAACCCTACAACAGATGAGGTTAAAGTAAACAACATTACTGTTTTATCCAGATTCACTGAAGATAGCGACCTTGTAAAATACTTCAGAAATGATTCACAATATGTGCTCAGAGTTTTAGGTGATGACGGTAACCCTATCGGTGCTGGTGAAGTTGTTTCATTCAACATCCATGGTGTGTTCTACAACCGTACAACCAATGCTACAGGTCATGTAAAACTCAACATCAACTTGGAACCTGGTACATACATTATCACTGCTGAGTATAAAGGAGCTAGAGTTGCTCACAATGTAACGGTTTTACCAATTTTAACTGCTGAAGACTTAACTAAAAAATTCGGTGAACCTGATCAATTCGAAGCTCATGTATACGATGGACAAGGTAAGCCTGCTGCTAATCAAAAAGTAGAATTCAACATCCATGGTATATTATACTACAGAACAAGTGACAGTAATGGTATAGTGAAATTAAACATTAATTTACAACCTGGCGTGTACATAATTACTTCAAAATATGGCCAAGCGGCCATAGCTAACGTAGTAACTGTAACCGCTTAGGGGTGGGAAGTTATAATTTAACTTTCCCATCATTTTTTCTTTTTTTCATTAGATAACAATATTTGGATTTACTGTTTTTTAGATATCATTCGATTATTATAAAATTAGCCTCATTTATTTCATTGAATTTGATAGTTATCATTAATTTTTTTAATCATATATTCAATTAAAATGATGTTGTTAATCTTGGATTTGGTTTATTCTGGTGATTATGCAAAATAACATTAGGTGCCCCATACTGTGATTTAGAATGTTATTCACAGCTAGTCAAAGTATTAACATCATTTAGTTATTTTGCTCTGATAATAAACATGGTTATGTCGTCAAATTGTTCTTCATAATTGCAGAAGTCTTCAACGTCCTTTTCTATGGATTCTATTATATTGTTAACATTATCGTTTTTGTGTTTATTTATAATATTTTTTAGTCTTTCTGTAGTGTAAAATCCTTCATAATTGGTATTGGCTTCTGTCACACCATCAGTATATAAAAATATTGTATCTTCTTTTTTAAATGGGATAACATGTGTTTTATATTCTGTATCTTCCATGGCTGCCAATACTAATCCCGGTTTAATATTCATATATTCAAAATCATTATTGTTTAATTTAATTAATGGAGAATTATGACCTGCATTAACAAATGACAATTCATTGCTTTTCAAATTAATTTTTCCAAGCCAGCAGGTAACAAAATGATCCTCCACATTCTCTTCATAGAGATCATTATTTGTTTTATAAAATGCTTTTGATAAATCATTGTACTGCTTTGTATAATCCTGAATTAATGTCATTGCTTTAACCATTATTAATGCAGCTGATATTCCTTTTCCGCTGACATCTCCAATTACAAATCCGATATTGTCTTCATCTATTTGGAAATAATCGTAAAAGTCTCCCCCTACCTGACGGGCAGCTTTCATTATTCCCCAAAGTTCAAACTTGTCTCTGTTTTCACTAAATTTATCATGGAATTCTTCAAAATCTTTTGGAATCATTGAATTTTGAATATCGCTGGCCAATTTCAGTTCAGTTTCATATCTTTCTTTTTCAGAGGTTACTTTCTTCAAGTTTTGTACATGTTTTATTACATCAGATTCCATATCTCGCAATGAATCAATCAGTATTCTTATTTCGTTATTTACATTGATTTGTTCCAATTTTTTCCCATGTTTTGAATGGTCTTCAATTGTTGAAATACTTTCAGTCATGATTTCAGATAACTTATTCAATGGTTCTGTTACATTTTTTTCTAAGAAATATAAGTAAAACAATAGTGGAATTGATATTATGATAAATAAATACATTGCAGTTCTGGTGATATTTAAATAGCTTTCACTGTAGCCCAAACCCAAAATGTAATCCATAATTACTGTAATACTTGAGATAATCAAGATTAGCAATACTATGGAAATATTTACTTTTGAAAATAGGTTTGGTGTAGTATTGTGTTTAATTTTGAAAATATCACCATCATATGGCTCTAATAAATAGATTATAAGAAATATCGTGATAACTAACATTAATATGTCATAATTGGAATCTAGGAAAAATGTTTGAAGTAATCCTATAGTGAAGAACAATATTAAAAAAATAGGATATATTTTTTTAGGTAAAAACTGTTTAAATTGTATTCTTGGACTATACATTGGTATTTCGAAGTAATTAATAACATATGTGAATATTATAACAATAAAGAAACTGAATATCGTTGAAATGAAATCAAATTTAAACTCATAGTTTATTATTTCTGCACTGATAAAATCAAAGAAAATCAATATTGTTATGGCATATAGTGAGAATATAATGAATAATTTAATTAAATTATATATTCCTGGAAAATCCGGACTTTCCAATCCATTTTTATTCATAATGGAGTACCACAATTTCCATATCGTAAAATTGCTGATAAAAAAGATGAATACAATTAATAAATTTAATAAAATGGATTCGGGATGTGTTATCATCAAATCAATAAATTCCATCAGTGCAAATCCTAAAATTGCAAAAGGTCCTAAAATTAAACTTAAAACTGGGAGTAGTACTATGTGAATGTCTCCCAATTGGGGGAAAATTCTGGAGAGTCCAAAAAGAATTGTAGTTAAAACAATTGAGAATAATACAATAAATTTCCTTGATTTAAAAAGTTCCCTTTTATTTTCCACTATTCTCACATCCATTATATCTGATTATTAACATTGCCATATCATCAAATTGATTTTCATTATTGCAGTATTCATATAATTCATTCTTAATTTTTTCGAGTATTTCATTTGGATTTTCATTTTTATACTTATTTATAGTTTCTTTTAAACGGTCACTACCAAAGAATCCTCCGTGGTTATTATTTGCATTTGTAATTCCATCAGTATATAAAAATATTGAATCTCCTGGGTTTAAACTTAATTCCTGATCGTCATATGTCCTTCCATCCATTACTCCCAAAACAGAATTGGGATTAGTATCTAAATATTCAAAATTTTTGTTTTTTTCTTTAATCAATGGCTTTTCATGGCCTGCATTTACAAAATTTAGTTTTCCAGTCTTTATATTTAATTTTCCAAACCATGATGTGACATATAAATTTTCTTCATTCCTTTGACAGGATAAATCATTTACATTTTCATAAAATTCTTTAAGATTATCGTGGGATTTACTGTGATTTCTAATCAGATACATGGTCTTAACCATAAATAATGTTGAAGGGATTCCTTTTCCGCTGACATCCCCAATTACAAATCCTATATGTTCATCGTCTATGTCAAAATAGTCATAAAAGTCTCCGCCAACATCTTTTGCAGGATTCATAAACGCAGAAATTTCAAAAGGCTTATCTTTAGAAAATTCATCAAAATCGGTTTTCAACATATGTGTTTGGATATTATTTGCAACATTGAACTCAGTTTCAATTCTTTCTTTTTCAATAGTTGTTTTTTTAATTTCAGATAAATAATTTTCAATAGATTTTAGCATTTCAACAAAAGATTTAACTAATTTAGAGATTTCATCGTCCCTTTTGCTGTATCTGTTCAATCTTTTGCTTAGTTCAGTATTTTCTTCCACTTCTTTATTTTTTTTATATGCATCTAAAGCACTTATTAAATCATAGATTGGATTTGTTAGAAATCTTTCGATATGGATAATGTGGTATATTAAAAAGAATAAAACTAATGCGCTTCCATAAGCGATAGCAATCATATATGCAAAATTGATATCGGTAACCCAAGCTCCAGTAAGATGTTGAATTAATAATGTAAGTGTATCGAAGTTTACATATGTCACTATAGTCAATATCGCTAAAAATATTAGGATAATCTGTTCGATAATTGAATAATTCGTCCATTTTCTTTCAATATTTGTATCAAGTTTATTTAAAATAAATAATGTTGCAGTGATTAGGAATATTAAAAGAAAGACTGTATTCACAAGGGCATTGTCAAAAGATGTGGCTAAAATTATAATCGTATAAGAGACCATCAGTATAAACATTACTGTGAAATAGTTGAATTTAATATCAATTCTATTAAATACATTTTTTGGAGTTTGTAATGGGATTTTTAGTATATTAAAGAGACTGATGAGCAATAAACCGAAGATTATTCCAAAGTTAAACATGTCTAAGAAATATGAAAATACATTAATTGCTGTTGTTAATGGATACATATAGCCAAATGGAGGGTATGCTTTAAGTGCAATATTAAT
>NZ_JAZRKF010000009.1:0-78356 GCF_045646205.1 Methanobrevibacter sp.
AAGTAAAGAGGACTACTTTATGAATCGATGAATAATATAGTTGAACTTTCGGATAAAGTTCTGCTCGAGCCGTATGTTCGGAAACGGACACGTACGGTTCCACAGAGGGTGCGGATGAGCAATCATCCAATCCTATCTAACTAACACCCCCATTGAACTAAAAAAAATAAGTAACTCTAAAAAAATAATATGATAATGCCTTTAAAGTGCAATTCATCTCCGGCTTGCAGAAGCCGGAGAATTCTTGCACAAAAATGTTAAATCTGTCGTATTGGTTAGTGAGTCTGCTGCAAAGTTAGCAGAAATTCCTAAAGCCAGAAGAGCCACAAGCAATAGCACAAATAATATTTTTTTCATTTAAGCCACCCCCATGATTACAAGGGTAAAAATAAACACATCCGTTAACAAATGAGTAGTATAAGATATGAACACATTTTTTGTTTTAATGTAACCATAAAACTCAAATATTGAACCTAAACCCTGTATCAGCAAAACGGAAAGCAGTGATCTAAGATCCATCAGATGCAACATTGCAAAAAATACCATTACCAGAGTCATTGCTGCAACAATTGACAATTTACGGTTATTGCTGAATTTAAAGAATAGTCTTAAAAAGAACAGGAACGGAATAAGCTTAATCAATTCCTCACCCATTAATGAAAAGAGCAATGGCGGAATGCTTGCAAATGTAAGAGTAACTCCCTCAATAGTTGATGTTCCCGTTAAGGAAAAGTAATCCAAAGCAGAACCCACAATTAATGAATAAATAATATATCCGATAAAAAGGGCCACTGCAAGTCCAACTTCTTTTGCTTTTGGTTTTTGAAATAATGCCCTGTAATCCCATTTCAAATAATATAATAAAGGAATAAGAACGATAAAACAGAACAATATAGCATCAATCATTTCATTGCCTGTCAATCCCTGCATCATGAATCCTGCAAACATGGCAATCAATAATACAACCCAGCCTCTTTTTGGGATGTGAGGATTTTTATCATAAACCGGGAAATCTAAATCCTTGTTTTCAAAGTTAAAGTAATCAATATTTGACATAATAATAAAGTTATGATTTTTCTTAAATAAATATTTTTGATATTCCTACAATCAGATTTATATACCATGAAAAATATAACAATTGTTATTGAAATAATATTTTAATAAAATGGGGAGGTAAATTATATGTGTGAAATATTTTGTTTTAATTCAGATAAGCCAAAAGAAGTAAATGAATGTCTAAAATGTTTTTATAACCATAGTGAAGAACATCCGCATGGCTGGGGACTTGCAAACATGCACGATGACAACTTTGAAATAACAAAAGAACCGGTAAAAGCATCATGCAGCGAACATTTAAAAAGCATATTGTCACACCCAGTAATTGGAAATAACATATTTGCACATATAAGACTCGCAACAATAGGAGAAATTATATCACCAAATTGTCATCCATTTACAAAAATAGATGATAATAATAGGAGTTGGGTATTAATCCATAATGGAACAATCTTTGATTATCCACAATTAGACGAATATAAGGAAATTGAAAATGGAGATACCGACTCTGAGAGAATATTATTATATATTATCGATAAAGTGAACGAATTTGAATCTAAAAAAGGCTGTAAATCTACTCCATTCGAACGATTTAGACTATTAAAACACTTAATAGAAGATCTGTCATTCAACAACAAGTTAAATCTAATGATATTTGATGGAGAAGTAATGTACATACATTCCAACATGCAAAATTCCCTATACTACCTTAAAAATGAAGAGGGAATATTAATTGCTACAACACCAGTAACCGATGATGAAAATTGGAAACCTGCAGAAATAAACAAATTATTCTGTTTGCACAATGGTGAAATAATTCTTGAAAGTGAAGAACATTCAAATGAATATATACAAACTGAAGAGCAATTAGCTTACATTAACGAATTCATTGAGTCATTAGGTGAAAAAAATGGAGAAGATAATTAGAGATAAGTTATATAAGGAATTCATTGAACCTACAAAGCAAAAGAAAAACTTTATAGGAATAGAAATAGAAGTTCCAATTATCAATTTAAATAAAGAACCTGTTGACTTCGATATCGTTCACAAAATCACCGGCAACTTTCAAAAGGAATTCAATGATTTTTCTCCTAACGGAATAGATTATGATGGAAATACTTTTTCACTGAAAAATCCCAAAAATTCCGATATTGTATGCTATGACTGTTCTTACAACAATATAGAATTTGCAATGGGCCGTGAAAAAGACTTATTTACAATAAATGATCGGTTTATTACATATTATTCTTATGTGAAAGAGGAATTTGAAAAATATGACTATACCTTAACCGGAATGGGAATTAATCCTTATCGCAGATACAATAGAGAAATCCCAATTCCTTCCGAAAGATATTTAATGCTTTATCATCATTTGAAATCATTCAACAAATATAATGACATACCAATGCATTTTCACAATTATCCGGGCTATGGAATGTTTTCCAGTGCTTCACAGGTGCAGCTGGATGTCCATCATGATGATTTAGTAAAAACAATTAATACATTTACTAAAATAGAGCCAATAAAAGCTTTATTATTTTCAAATTCTGTCCTTATGGATGAAAACAAACATGTTACCTGTTATAGGGATGCATTATGGGAATACAGTACTCATGGGATAAATCCCCACAACATCGGAATGTATGATGTTGATTTTGAAAGCGTAGATGATATTTTAAACTATCTTGAAACATTGAATATATACTGCGTAATGCGTAATGGGGCATATATTAATTTCGAATCAATGAATGTGATGGATTACTTCCAAAATAGTCATATTACTGGCGAAATATATAAAAATGACAAATATGAACAGATAAAAATAAAACCTGAAATTGATGATATCGATTACTTAAGAGCATTCAAATTTATTAATTTAACATTCAGAGGAACATTGGAATTCAGAAGCGTATGCACTCAACCAATCAGGGATACCATGAGTGTGGCAGCATTTCATTTAGGCCTTAAAGATAAAATTGACGAATTGAATGAATTAATATCAAATGACAGAGTAATATATCATAAAGGATATACTGCAAGTGAACTTAGGAAATTATTAATTCAGGACGAACTTCCAACATTTATCAATAAAAAAGAATTATGTTCACTGACAAACAATACTCTAGATATTGCAAAAGAAGGGCTGGTTGAAAGAGGAGCAGGTGAAGAAATCTTTCTTAAAACATTATTTAATCGTGTGAAAAACCACACAAATCCTGGAAAAGATATTATAAAATCATTAAATAGTGGAACAGATATTGAAAAAGTTATTAAAGAATATGGGGGCGTATGAATGGATTTTTCACATTTGAAAAAATTAACAAAAGATGAAATATTATGCGGTTCATTTGGAATTGAAAGAGAAACATTGCGTGTCCATTCAAAAGGAGAATTATCATTAACTCCACATCCAAAAATCTTTGGCGATAAAATAGCAAATCCTATCATTACAACAGATTTTTCAGAAAGTCAAATCGAAATAATAAGTCCTACATTCAATAATATTGATGAAGCATTTTCAACATTCTGTTCATTGTCGGATATGGTTAATGAAGCTTTACCCGAACATGAATATTTCTGGTTCCATTCGCTTCCATGTATTCTGCCTGAAGAAAATGAGATACCTATTGCACATTACGGTGATGATGAAGAAGGGCGAAAATCAGAAGAATACCGTATAAAACTGGCTGAAAAATACGGTCTTAAAAAACAGATGATTTCAGGCATTCACTTTAATTTTTCATTTGCTGATGAAACATTAAAGAAATTATATTCCATTGAAAAAGAAGGTACTTTTGAAGAGTTTAAAAATAAAGTATACCTGAAGATATCCAGAAACTTCATCAGATATTGCTGGCTGGTAATTTATCTGACAGGCAGTTCCATAAGCTGTCATGAGACATTTACTGAGGATTGTATTAATTTAATGGATAAAAAAGATGAATATGGCAATTATTATTCAACAAAAGGGGCTTCGCTTAGAAACGGATCCTGTGGCTATAAAAACTTAAAGAAATTATACCCAAGTTATAATAGTGTTGAAGAGTTTACACAAGACATTACATCATATATCAAATCTGGAGATTTGTCTGAAGCAAAAGAGCTTTACACACAAATAAGATTAAAACCAAAAAATCCAAAGGATTTATTAAATTCCTTAAAAGAGACAGGAATAGAATATGTTGAAATTAGAACTCTTGACATTAATCCATTCTATAGATGCGGCATTACAAAAAGAGATATGCAATTTTTACACCTATTTATAATTTATATGCTGGTTAAAAATGAAAGTGACTATGAAAACTGGCAGGAAGAAGCTTTAATCAATGAAGAATTAAGTGCAGAAAGAGCATTTGATGATAAAATGAGACTTATTCGAGATGGTGAAGAGATAACCTTGAAAGAATGGGGTTTGGAATTAATAAATGAAATGCACCACATGGTTGATGAATTGGGAATCTATTACCACGACATGCTTGATTTGATGACATTAAGACTTGAAAAACCTAATGTTACATATGCCAAAAGGCTTTCCAAACTGATTGAAAAACAGGGATACGTCAACACCATTGTGGATTTGTCTTTAAAAAACAAGCACAAAAATAAGAATACAAAAATAAATGACATGAAAAAATACAGAAAACTTGCTCTAAATGAGCAAGCCTAATTTTTCATAAAGTTATAATGATCGATGTAGCGTTTCAGTACTTCATCAACAGATCCTTCATCCATGACCAGTTTTATGTTCAGCTGGTCTGCTTTAACTTTTGATTTAAAACCATATTGGGCTGCAATGATAACATCACAGTCTTCACACGCTTTTATGACTTTACTTCCCTGATGTTGGCTTTCCATGTCAATGTCAACTTCCCTGTGTTCTGTGAAAGTCAAATCATCATCTTCATACTCATAGACATATAATGAGTAACCTTTTCCCAAATGTAAATCAACATCCTGCCCGTTTGTAGATACAACAGCTATTTTCATTTATATCACCATTTTAAACTTCAGCACCGTCAAGTGCATGATTGCAAGTGCAATCCTTTTCTTCAGAATTTTTAATGAAATTATAAATTAATTCGAGTAAATCGTTTTCAAGTTCCTTAACCATTTCAAAAACTTCATCTATGGTCAGCTCACTTTCAGATATTCCTGATGCATAATTGGAAACTATACAAATTGAATTGTAACACATTTCCCTTTCACGAGCGAGAGTTACTTCAGGAAGTCCTGTCATTCCAACCAAATCTCCGCCAAGCATTTTAAACATCTTTATTTCAGCAGGAGTTTCAAATCTTGGTCCCTGTGTACAGACATAGGTTCCTCCTAAAATCACGTCACCTGATTTTGCCAGAATATCTCTTAAGTGCGGACAATAAGGTTCTGTAACGTCAATATGAACAACCTTGTCTTCATAAAATGTCTTTTCGCGGTTTTCAGAAAAATCCAGAAAATCGTCAGGAATGACAAATGACCCTGGAGGCATTTCCAAATTCATTGACCCCACAGAATTTGTTGCTATTATCTGTGTCACTCCAACATTTTTTAATGCATCGATATTTGCCCTGAAATTGATTTTATGTGGAGGAATGCTATGGCCTGAGGCATGTCTTGGGATAAATGCAACCTTTTTTTCAAAGATATCTAAAATAGATACTTCCACATCCCCGTACTCTGTATTGACTATCTTTTTTTCCACATTGTCTGCTTTGGAAGTTATTTCATAAACTCCGCTTCCGCCGATTATTCCAATCATGTTAGTACTATCCTTTTGTAACAGCTAATGGTTTTACTTTACAGACGAGTTTTGCAATACCTGTTGAGTCAGATACGCGAACTACGCTGTCAACATCCTTATATGCGCCAGGTGCTTCTTCTGCAATAACATTTTTGGATGTGGCTTTGATTTTAATACCATTGCTTTCCATATTATTTACGATATCATCGGGATTATAGTCTTTTTTAGCCTGTGAACGTGACAAGACCCTTCCTGCACCATGTGCGGTTGAACCGAATGTCTCTTCCATTGCGGTTTGTGTTCCATGAAGCACATAGGATGCTGTTCCCATAGTTCCCGGAATCAATACAGGCTGACCGACTTCACGATATTTCAATGGAACTTCTTCACGGCCAGGACCGAATGCACGGGTTGCTCCTTTTCTGTGAACCAAAACATCAACTTCCCTTCCATTAAAGTCATGAGTTTCCTCTTTTGCAATGTTGTGAGCCACATCGTAAACAATCTGCATGTCCATGTCACGTGCGGATTTTCCTAAGACGTCTTCAAAGGATTCACGAATCCAGTGAGTAATCATTTGCCTGTTGGCCCATGCATAATTGGCTGCAGCATACATTGCTTTTAAGTAGCTTTGTGCTTCTTTAGAATCAAGCGGTGCACATGCAAGTTGCCTGTCTGCAATATCAATTTTATAGTTTTTATAAGCTTTATCCATTAACCTTAAATAGTCTGAACATACCTGGTGTCCGCATCCACGAGATCCTGTGTGAACCATAATTACAATCATTCCTTTTTCAAGACCGTAAACTTTAGCCACTTCTTCATTGTAGACTTCATCGACGACTTGAATTTCCAAAAAGTGATTACCTGAACCTAGAGAACCTAATTGTGGAATTCCTCTTTTTTTAGCCTTATCACTGACTTCAGATGAATCTGCGGCTTTGATTCTACCGTTTTCTTCTAAAACTTCCAAGTCTTCTTCCCATCCGTAGCCGTTTTCAACAGCCCATTCTGCACCGTAATCCAGTACGTTGTTAATGTCTTCTTTGGAGAGTTTTACTTTTCCTTTAGATCCGACACCAGAAGGAACGTTTTTAAATAAAGCATCTACAAGTTCATCCAAGTGACCTTCGACGTCTTCTTGGCGTAAATTGGATTTGATTAATCTGACACCACAGTTAATGTCAAAACCGACACCACCAGGGGATACGACACCGTTTCTCATGTTGAATGCGCCAACACCGCCTATTGGAAAACCGTATCCGAAATGAATGTCCGGCATGGCAATGGAATATCTGAATACTCCAGGCAAACATGCAACATTAACTATCTGCTGGACGGCGCCTTCTTCAAGCGCCTCAAAACTTTCATCGTCAATATATAATCTTCCGGAAGCCCTCATCTTCTTGTTATAGCTTCCCGGAACTTCATAAACATTATCTCTAATCTTTTTAATTTCATCTTTGATAGCCATAAAAATCACGAGTTTATTATGTTTTAATATTTTAATTTAATTGATTAAATAATTTTTCTACGAAATTATCAAAAAATAATATAAACTTTTTTTAAAATATAATATACATATCAATTGATTTGGAGAAAAAATGATGAAAGAAATTAAAATATTTCTAATTTTGCTTGTGTTATTCATCTCAATCAGTGCTGTTTCGGCTGAAGGAAACTTTACATCACTTCAGGAAGAAATTGATTCAAGCACAGACAGCATTGAAATAACACAGGATTACGTCTACGATGATGAAACAGATTTTGAACTTGATGCCGGAATTTTAATAAATAAAAGCAATTATGTGATTAATGGGAACGGTTACACAATTGACGGATCAAATCAGGCCAGAATTTTTAGTATTCTCTCAGATAATGTCACGATTTCAAACATCAATTTAATTAATGGAAATGGGGATAAAAATCCGGGCGGATCAATATTTTCATTAGGTTCAGTTACTTTAAACAATGTGACTTTCAAACATAACTATGGAGCTGAAGGAGGAGCGATATTTAGCATGAACCCAATAGTTATAAGCAATTCAGCATTCACTGACAATATTGCCAAATGGGGAGGAAATGTTTATTGCCTAAAAGATATTGCCATTTTCAATTCAACATTTGCCAATTCAGCATCCGCCTACGCTGCAGCAATATACTCTCAAGGAAATTTTATCAGCATCATTAACTCTGTTTTTGAAAATTTACATGCCAATGAAACTGCCGGAGCAATAGGGCTAAGAGAAGCAAATGAAATAAAAATAATTAACTGTACATTTATAAACGCTACTGCAAATAAAAACGCTGGTGCGGTATATATCGACTTCGACCTGGCTGAAGAAAGCGAAGGCACACTTATTGTAAACTCAACGTTTATTAATTCAAATGGGGAGTTTGGTGGCGCTTTAGTCCAATTAATGAGTAATTTGACAATAATGAATTCTACTTTCATAAATAATACCGCCGAATATGACGGTGGAGCAATATATACCTCACATACAAACATTTATCTTGAAAACACGTCATTTAACTCCAATAAAATAAATTATGACTATTTATTTAATGGAGGGGCAATTTACTGCGATATGGCAGACTTTACATCAATTTCTTCAACATTTACAAACAATACGAAAAATGCAATTTATGCTTATGACAGCAATATGAGTATAATCGCCAATGAATTTGAAAAAAACCTAGAAGCTGTTCACTGTGTATTCGGTGAAAAGATTTTATTAAAAGATAATGAGTATAACGAAGATATCCTGATTTTAAATGATACCAATTACCAGTCTGTTGTAAACGGGAACAGCATGAAACTTGAACTCATTAACAATACAATTAATGTGGAAGCTCTTCCGGCACGCTTTGATTTACGTGATTGGGGATGGGTTTCATCCGTTAAAAATCAAGCAGGGATGGGTGCCTGCTGGACATTCGGAATGACAGGCAGCCTGGAATCTGCATTACTGAAAGCTGCAAACATCGCAACTGATTTTTCAGAAAACAACATGCAAAATACCATGCTGAAATATTCAATTTATGGAAGCACTAAAATTGTGGAAGGTGGAGCCAACTGTATTTCCACCGGTTATTTGTTAAGCTGGCTTGGAGCATTCACACAGGATGCTGATACCTATGATGAAGTTGGAAAAATTTCACCAGTAATCACAACCCAAAATGATATCCACATTCAGGATGTGATGTTCACACCTAACAATGAAATACCAAACGGCACACAGCTCAAATTGGCAATCTTGAAATACGGTTCAATAGACGTGTCCTTCTACGGGCAGGCCTCAATTAATGAAGTAAATCATTACTATAATCCAGAAACCCATGCACATTATGTTAATGAATCTATACAAGCAACTCATGCTGTTTCAATTATAGGATGGGACGATAATTATGATGCAAGCAACTTCTTAATCACACCTCCTGGAAACGGTGCATGGATTGTCAAAAACAGTTATGGTACAGAATGGGGAGAGAATGGATTCTTCTATATTTCATATTACGATAAGACATTACTAAAATCTGTAGACGTGACAACTTACGCTACTTCAATAATAATTGAAAATACTGAACCATACAATAAAAACTACCAATATGCTCTCATATGGGAAGGTGATTTCCAATCAGGCAATCAGAATGTAAGTTATATGAATGTATTTGAAGCATTGGATGATGATTCAATTGCAGCTGTCGGAACATACTTCGATAAGAAAGGCATGGATTATACAGTTGAAATTTATGTGAATGACGAATTGAAATTGACCCAAACTGGAGTATCACCATACTACGGTTACCAAACAATCAAGTTAGATGAATACATAGCAATTAAAGAAGGTGATGTTTTCAAAGCAGTAATAACTTCAAAAACTGCACCAACCGTTAACTTAACTTTTGTCAGGTCACATTACAGTCAAAATCTCTCATACATATCCTTCGACGGAGAACCTATGAAAGATTCTTATGACTTAGGTTACATTACATGTTTAAAAGTATACACCGTTGCAGATTCAAACAAAACCAATACAACAAATACATTTACAGAATTGGAAAGACTTATAAATGCATCAGGCCAATATTTGACTCTGGACGACGATTATTCATTCTACAATGAAACTGATAATAATACTGGAGTTTTAATCAACAAGGATAATTTTGTCCTTAACGGTAACGGCCACATACTTGACGCAAAAAACCTATCAAGAATATTCAACATTACTGCAAACAACATTACATTAAAGGATTTGGTTTTAATCAACGGTAATGCTCAAAAAGGCGGAGCAATCTATGCTAGAGGGTCATTGACATTGAACAACGTTACTTTCATAAACAACTATGCGAAAACAGAAGGGGGAGCTGTAGGGCTTTACGGTAATGTAACTCTTAACTGTGACAATACGGATTTCACTGATAATTATGCTGAAGCAGGTTCCGCAATATATGTGGAAAAAGGCAAATTGAATCTTTACAATGCGGAAGTGAGTTCAAAAATTTTCAATAAGTATTCTCAAATTGCTGCTTTGAGGCATTCTGTAATTAATATAGAAAATGCTACTTTTGCCAATACTAGTTCTTCTTATTCACCGGCATTGTATCTTAGAAATACTAAAACTTCAATAATCAATTCTAAATTCTATAATTTGAGAGGCGATATTACTGCTGGTGCAATAGGCGTTAGATTTGGTGGTGAGATATATATCAAAAATTGTGAATTTATAAACACTACATCATCTAAAAATGCAGGTGCTGTTTATGCAGATATTGCCGGAGAGGGTGAGGGTGGTTATCTAACAATAATTGATACTGTCTTTAAGGATACCTATTCTGACTTTGGTGGAGCATTACTTCAATTGGGTGGAGATTTATTCCTAAACAATACAGAATTCATAAACGGCCATGCAAGATATAATGGAGGTTCAGTATATCTTTCATATGTAAACGGTGCAGTTAATAACTGTACATTTGATTCAAACAGTGTTGATGTTATTGAAGGTTATCCAACCTATGGCGGTGCAATATTGTTGGATATGGGCAGCTATAACATTTCCGAATCCAAATTCTTCAATAACAATGCAAGTGCAGGTGCTGCGATTTATGCATATGATTCTTCATACACCATTAGCAATTCAATATTTGAAAACAATACAAATCCTATTTATTCAGTTTTCGATAAACAAGCCATTATAGATGAAACAAACATTTTCATCAATGACAACAACATCTCAACCAACAATACATTTTATGCAACAATAATGGTTGGGCAAGGCATGCAGTTAACCTTGATTAACAACACTATCAATGTCACTACTCTTCCATCCAGATACGATTCACGTGACTGGGGATGGGTTTCACCAGTTAGGGCTCAAGGTTGGATGGGTTCCTGCTGGACATTCGGAATGACAGGTGCCTTAGAATCTGCATTATTAAAAGCCACAGGTCTCAGAATTGATCTTTCAGAAAACAACATGCAAGACACCGTGATAAAATATTCTATTTATGGGGATTTGGATTTAGTTGAAGGTGGATTAAACACTGTTGCAGCAAGTTACCTGTTGAGTTGGCTCGGAGCATTTACACAAGATTTGGATTCATATGATGAAATGGGGAAAATTTCACCAGTAATCACAACCACTCAAGACATTCATGTTCAAGATGTGATATTCATAGCTAATGATGAAGTGCCTAACGGTACAAAACTTAAAGAGGCAATCATGAAATATGGCTCTATAAATGTCAATTATTATGGACAATCCCAATACGATGAAGTAAGCCTGTATTATAATACTGAAACATATGCACAATATGTTGATGTGCCTACAAAGCAAAATCATGCTGTTACAGTTGTGGGATGGGATGACAATTTCCCAAAAGAAAAGTTCTTGGCTACCCCTCCTGGTGACGGTGCATGGATTGTCAAAAACAGCTGGGGCCCTGAGTGGGGAGAAAATGGATATTTATATGTTTCATATTACGACCAATCATTCGTACAATGTGGTCCTGATGAATTGAATGGACATGCTACTGCAGTAATTCTTGAAAATACTGTTCCATACAATAAAAACTATCAATATGTGGTGACATGGGATGGCGGTTTCTTACCGGGTGCAGAAACTGTAAGCTATATGAATGTGTTTGAAGCATTGGACGATGATTTGATTGCCGGAGTCGGAACATTCTTCCAGGAAGGCGATGACAACTATACTGTTGAAATCTATGTAAACGATGAATTAAAACTAACTCAAAATGGAGTGACCCCCTATATGGGCTACCACACCATCAAATTAAATGAATACATACCGGTAAAAGAAGGTGATGTCTTCAAAGCAGTAATAACCACAAAAAATATACCATTCATGAGGCTTGACACTATGAGAACACATTATACCAGCAATATTTCATTTGTTTCTATCGACGGAACCCCTTGGATGGATTCCTACAGCGAAGGCGTAATTGCTGTTTTGAAAGTCTATACATTACCTCTAGCTATTTACACCCACGATTTGGTTAAAATCTATAAAAACGATTCACAATTCGATGCAAATATCGGCGTGGCCAATGAAACCGTAACCTTTGAAATCAATGGCGTGAATTACACAAGAACCAGTAACGAAAACGGAACTGCAAAAATGACCATTAACTTAGGACCAGGCAACTACGCAATCAAAACAACATTCAACGGCACAACAGTTGAAAACACAATTACAGTACTGCCTACGTTAATAGCAGAAAACCTGGTTAAATACTACAGAAACGCATCCCAATTCTACATTTCATTAATCGACGGCGAAGGTAATGCAGTAACTGGTAAAAACATTACAATGAATATTAATGGTGTTTTCTATGATAGATTAACCAATGAAAACGGAACCGCCAAGTTAAACATCAACTTAGAACCAGGCGAATACATCCTAACCGCAATTGACCCATTAACAGGACTCATGATGTCATACAACATCACAGTTTTACCAACTCTAAACGCAACCGACCTTGAAATGAAATACAGGGACGGCTCAAAATTCATGGTAAGCGTATTGGACGGCCAGGGCAAACCTTTAGCCAATGCAAAAGTAACCTTCAACATCAATGGAGTATTCTATACCCGTACAAGTGATTCTGAAGGAATAGCTAAACTGAACATCAACCTGATGGCCGGAAAATACATCATAACCTCCGAGTATGACAGATTGAGAATTTCAAACACCATTACAATCAAGGATTAATATATTTAATCCTTTTTTATTTTTTTTTAGTTGTTTTTTCTATTGATTTCGTTGCATATTCTTTTAGTTTTAATTCAGCATTGCTTTAATCCTGTTGTTTTTAAAATCAAAACCAACGAAAAAAAAGCTTGAAATAGAAAATAACAAAAAATAAGTAAAATAATACATCAAATACAAAGAAAAAATATCGGCAATATTCACCAAGCCAACTTTAAATATCGATTCTAAAAAAAATAACTTTAATTAATTGATAGGGAGTATAGACCTCCAGTGCAACCCCCATGCACCGAAGATACAATCATCCGATTAGTGAAAAATTCCTAATCCAAACGATGATTTAATTATTAGGCATCATTGGTCCTGCCTAATCCCAATCATTAACTTTTTTTAATCCCAAAAACTACATTAAAACACAGTTATAAAGTGCAGCAACCATTCCCATTCCAAGGACTCCGTTTAGAGACATCCATGCAGCAAATTCTCCCCAGCCATAATACATAGCATAATCGAAAGGAAGGAAATCTACAAAGAAATCAATTCCAAACATTCCGCCAACTCCGCCTCCTAAAGCTCCGGCAAGTGCACATCCAGTCATCAAAGTCACTAATACTTTTACTCTACTCTGGCTTATGTCATAAGTGTTGGAAATGATTATTGCAGAAGCTGCTGCACCTAAAGCTGCACCGACTAAAACACCGACAGCAATACCAATAGCAGGGTTTGCTGTGAAGAAACCAGTGACAGCACCTGCAATGAAACTTAATGCTGCAGCTCCAACTCCAATTAAAGTACTTTCAAGCATGTTCAAACTGTCAGCGAAATAAACTGTTCCTGTATTTGAAGTGATATTATTATCGTCGATTACAACAGTTCCGCCTTCACCGACACAGATATCATTACCCTCACCGTATGCCTCGTTGCCTGCAAAGGTAGTGTTTGCAAGAGCCAATACTCCCTGATTGAATATTGCTCCACCATTTTTCGCATAATTGTTTGTAAAAGAACAATTGATGCATGTTACCAATCCTGCATTGAGTATGGCTGCACCCCAATCCCTATCGATTATGTAATCCATCCTGTTGTTGTTGAAATGTGCATTGATGAGCATGCAGGATCCGCCCATATTTTCAATAACAGTGTTGAATCCTTCAAGAGTTATATCGGATGCTCCAAATATACTGCCCTTTTTTAATACAACCCATTTATCTTCATTCCTATCCTCAAATGAACCTCTGATTATTGAATTGCAACCATTAATATTAAGTATATCAAAAGGTGAGGTTTCAAAAGACCATGTTAAAGGACAGCATATTAGACAACTTTCGGTAAATACTACATTCAATGCATAACTTAGGGAATCTTCTCCTAAATATGAATGTTGTCTATCAGCTGATAAAAATCCGGATATCGGATCAAATACACTTAATGAAGTGAATTTGTTGGACATTGCATCCCAATATCCTGGTACATCATGGACATATACTGTTTTTGCTAGTGAAAACGTGTTTAAAAAATTTGAATTGCGCAAAGCCTCATAAACATTATCAAAGGTATAGTTGAATATATTCTTGAATTGGAAATTTTTTGTATAGGTTATGTCATATTCTCTGAATTCCCTGACCATTGTGAATACAAAATCACCGCTTTTATTATAATAGCTGCTGGTGTAGTAGAGGTCGTCATTATAATAGATTACACCGCCTTTCATGATTGAGTTGAAAATCAATGGAGCGATATCTATCTTTCCATCAGCCATATAAGTATAATAAGCAAAATCTACAAGATTATTTATGTCAACAGGAACCTTAGCCCCGTCAATAAATGGAAGTGATGTTTTTTCATCAAAGAAAATATTGTCTAAAGTCATGTTTTTACGGTTGCGGTCAATAAAGATTGCTTCACCGTTGATTGCTGATGTGGAATTTACAAACAGACAGTTGCTGATTGTGTTATCCATTCCTGCCATATAAATTGATCCGGCATATTTAGAGACATCATTTACAAAAAGATTATTATCAATGCTGCAGTTGTTTGCGTTACATGTTACGGCTCCACCAAAATCTGCACTGTTATCGCTGAAGATACAGTCCCTAATAACACCGTTGTTTCCGCTCCATGTTACAGCTCCACCGTTTACTGCATTATTTCCTGAAATCTCACATCCTGAAAGAACACCATTACAACCTCTCCAGTCAATAATACTTGGACATACATAATCTTCAGCAGTAAAGTCAAATGTTAGGTTATTGATTGCGACATTATTACCATTGACTATGAATACGGAATATGCAGGGTCTTCACCCAAGATTTTATGGCCGTTACCATTAATTACTACATTGTTTGCATTTATCACGATACTTCCATCAAAAGTATGGAGATAATAATCATGGACTATATCGAAAACTTCGCCATCCTTTAAATTGTTTAGATAGTAAATCAATTCTGAGAAATAACTTGGAACGAAATCATTTTCATTTTTAATTCCAAATATTACTTTACATCCATTTTCAAAATCAACATCTTTTGCACCCATTTTATAGCTTTCAAAAGTACAGTTGTCCAAGTACAAGACGTTTGCAATACTTTTTGGATTTGCAAAGTAAATTGATTCGTAATGATTAGTTGTATATGAATCCTTGAATTGGCAATCAGATATTTTGGTATTGGCACCGCTAACGTAGAGTGCACCACCGAATCTTGCGGCATTATCGTCAAAAATACAGTTTTCAATTAAACCATTGTTTCCCTGCCAGTTTATTGCACCTCCATAATCACCTGTGTTGTCATTGAATACACAGTTTGAAATGGATCCGTTGTCTCCATGCCATTCGATTGGACTTGTTAAACTGTTATAATCATCCCCATACTTGTTTAAACCTGATGAAACATATTCCACATCATATGCCCTGGAACCTTTAATGTTGAGATTGATTAATCTTACATTGTTTCCGGTTATGTTGAATATTGCAAAATATGCTTTGTCCCTATTTGCATCTATTGTATGGCCGTTACCGTTGATTACCACATTATCTGCATTGATGTTTATTATACGATTTTTTGACAAATCATAATCACAGCGTTCAATGGTATAATCCTTTTTGATATCATAGATGTCACCATCTTTTAAATTTTCCAAATCATCGCGCAAGTCATTATAGGTAGCCGGAACTGATTGGGAATCCATTCCGTTTAATAAACCCGCAGTGTTTCCTGTCACATTATCAGCATTTGCCAAGTTAAGTTGGTCTTCATCAATTGCGCTGACTCCAATATATGAATTTAAATCAGAATCTACGCTTACTTCTTCAACTGCCAAATTAGTTTCAAAATCCTGTGCATCTGAAATGGTATTATTACCTGCCTGATTCAAATCAGCCGCAAAAGCACTGGATGCGCTCATAAAAAAGCATATGCACACTATTAATAAAATCATTGATTTTTTTAGATTAGGCATCTTTTTAGTTCCTCCACAAAAAACAAGATATTGAATGCAGATTCATCAGAGGACAAAATAATTGGGGTTTGCCCCATCTGATTTGCATACTCCATCATTAAGCATTGATGTTTAATTTTAGAATTTGATTTAAATCTATTCTCAAACACAACTACTTTGCTATATTATTTATAGAGTATTATATATAAAGATTTTTGCAAGTAAGCACTTACATATGCTTTATTTCTTATAAAAAATGATATAAGGCCAGCATGCAAGTAAGCACTTACATTCATTGTTTTTAAATGATGACAAATAACGTTTAATGTTTTCATCACATGCATATGCTTAACGAATTTAGTTATTAAAAATCTTTTTTTCAATTTAACACATCATTAAGCAATAATAGCAGAATATATAAATTTAAATAATATTTTTCATAGAATTTTAAACAGTGATAATTATGAAAGTATTAAAGATTATGATTGTCATGATTGTTTTAATCCTGTCGGTGGGCGCAGTCTGTGCAGCAGATGAGATTTCCGACGATATAAGTGATGATAATCGAGATATTTTAAAAATAACGCAAGATGAAATTTATACGGCAGATGAATCATCATTCACTGATTTAGATGGTGAAATATAAAATGCAGGCAAATATTTAGAGTTAACTAAGGATTATACCTTTAACAATGAAACGGACAAAAATGAAGGAATTTATATCACCAAGAATAATTTCGTCCTCAATGGTAAAGGCCATACAATCGACGGAAATTTCCAGTCAAGAATATTCGTCATTACTGGAAATAACGTTACAATTTCCAACATTTGTCTTATTAATGGATATGCTAAAGATTACGGTGGAGCCATATTTTCACAATCAGATGTGATTTTAAAGAATATAACATTCACCAACAATTACGCAGAAAATGGGGGAGCAATAGCTAATTCTAAAGAAACAGTGATTAATGAATGTATTTTTAACAAAAACACTGCCAATAAGAGCGGAGGATGCATAAAAGCAGATAAAAGTTTAACCGTCATTAATTCATCATTTTTGAATTCAAATGCAGATAGCGGATCAGCAATACACTGTCTTGATGAAACATACATAAAAGGTTCTATCTTTATGAATTTAACCGGCGATGATTATGGTGCCATATACAGTTCAAAAGAATTAGGAATAGTAAATTGTCTTTTCTTCAACAATACTGCCCAATGGGGAGGATGCGTTTACGCAAACAATAGTTTAGGTATCAATAATTCGACTTTTACCAATTCAAAATCCAAATATGCCGCAGCAATATATGCTGAAGGGTCAGCTATAGTTCAAAATTCAATATTCACAAATTTATATGCCAATGAAACTGCAGGAGCAATAGGACTGAAAGAAGTAACATACGGGGAAATTACCAACTGTACTTTCATAAATACTACCGCCATCAAAAATGGAGGAGCGGTATATGTCGATGTTAATGATAAGGTAGACAAGTCAAATGGAACATATTTCATAAATTCAACATTCAATAACTCCTATGGTGATTTTGGTGGTGCAATTGCCCATTTAGGCGATAATTTAACAATATTAAATTGCAGTTTCGCAAACAACACTGCAAGATTTAACGGCGGAGCAGTCTATACATCCCTTGCAAATGTAACTTTAATCAACAGTCATTTCGAATCAAACAGAATACTTGACAGCGAAACCTTTGACGGCGGAGCAATATACTGCGACTCAAACATGTTAATAGCAACCAATTCAGTTTTCAAAAACAATACCAAAAATGCAATTTATATATACAATATTAATTCATTTATAGTGAAAAACGAATTTGAGAATAATGGTGAAGCCATCCACGCAGTATTCGGTGCCCCTAATATAGCCAACAATACATACAATGGAGACAAACTGGTTTTAAATGATACTGATGTTGTATTGTACATACTCTCAAATACCCAGGAACTTAAAATCATCAACAATACAATAGACACAAAAACCCCACCTTCACGTTTTGATTTGCGTGAATGGAAATGGGTGACTCCCGTTAAAAATCAGGGCGCCATGGGTTCATGCTGGGCATTTGGAGTTTATGGAGCGCTCGAATCAGCATTACTGAAAGCAACAGGAGTGACATATGACTTTTCAGAAAACAACATGCAGGGTAACGCCGTGAAATATTCAAAATACGGTGTTATGGGCTCTTCTGAAGGAGGACTGATGGAATATGGTCTGGAATATTTATTAAGTTGGCTTGGACCATGTCCAACAGAAAATGACACATATAATGAATTGGGCAAATTGACCCCAATACTCGACATAAACCCAAACATACACATCCATGATGCAATTCTTATAAGGCCTCCTGAAAATTCAACAGACACTGATGTATTTAAAAAAGCAATAATGAAATATGGAGCATTGAGCATTCTATATTATGCATGCGATTCAGCTCCGGGATACAATGAAAACACATCAGCACAATATCAGAATAACATAACTAATGAAGACCATTCAGTAGCACTTGTCGGATGGGACGATAACTATTCTGCAGACAATTTCATTACAAGACCTCCTGGAGACGGAGCATGGATAATCAAAAACAGCTGGGATGACACCTGGGGAGATAAAGGATATGGATATATTTCATATTATGACACGAGCATCCTGCATTACAATCACACAATAGGATTCATTTTTGAAAACAATGAAAATTATAGCGCAAACTATCAGACTGATTTAGTGGGACAGTTGAAAATTACTGAATATAATGAAAACATAAACTATAGGATAGACTATGGATCCATCAGAAATGAATTAATCAGCGCTGTTGGAACTTACTTTGCAGATGAAGGCGAAGAATATTTGCTTGAGATTTATGTAAATGACGAATTGGCACATGCTCAAAATGGAACAGCACCATTTAGAGGATTCCATACAGTCAAATTAACCAAAGAAATTCCTGTTAAAAAAGAGGATAACTTTACAGCAGTAATTACGAAAAAAAGCATTCCTATAATAGCTTATGGAAGACAGCACTATCTCAATAATCAAAGCTTTATGAAATTAGGCAATAAATGGATAGATTTAAACGAAAATGATACAACCACAACCTTAAAAGTCTATACCAAAACTTTAACCATTTATACTCAGGATTTAATTAAAGCCTATAAAAGCGATGTTAAATTTGAAGCCAATGTCGCTGCTGCCAATCAGACCGTTATCTTTGAGATAAACGGCGGAACATACAAAAGAACCAGTGATGAAAACGGGACTGCAAGAATGGCAATAAACCTGGATCCGGGAAACTACACAATCAAAACCACATTCAACGGCACAACAGTTGAAAACACAATAACAGTATTGCCAACATTAATAGCTGAAAACCTAATAAAATACTACAGAAACGCTTCACAGTTCTACATCACATTAATTGACGGTCAAAGTAATGCAGTATCCGGTAGAAACATTACCATGAACATTAACGGAGTATTCTATGACCGTTTAACCAATGAAAATAGTACGGCTAAACTAAACATTAACCTGGAGCCTGGAGAATACATCCTAACAGCTATTGACCCGTTAACCAGACTGACGATGTCATATAACATTACAGTATTGCCTGTATTAAACGCAACTGACCTGGAAATGAACTACATGGACGGCTCAACATTCAATGCAACAGTCCTTGACGGTCAGGGTAATCCGTTAGCTGATGCAAAAATAACATTCAACATAAACGGAGTATTCTACACAAGAACCACCGATTCCTCAGGAATAGCTAAACTAAACATCAGATTAATGGCTGGAGAATACATCATCACCTCCGAATATGATGGAATGAGAATCGCAAATACAATAACAATCAAGGATTAATCAATTTAATCCTTTTCTTTTTTTGATGTATATCATGAACTTGAAATCAATTAAAAATTATTACTAAGCATTGTAAAATAGATACATCACCAATATAGACAAATAGTATTAGTTAAAGTGTTAAAATTATTTTAGGAAAATGCATTTAAAACTAGATTATTTAATTTGAAAAAAAAGAAAAATGTGGTTTATTATTTAATCGGAGTATAATAAACCAACAGCTCTGTTATAGAAGAATGCAAAGTAAACAGAAGCAATAGCTAATACGACATTACCAAGCATACCATTTAATTTGTTAATCAATACAACAACTATAGCAATAATCAATAAAATTATTACAACAATAGCAACTACTCCAAGAATTTTAACAATACCCACTCTGGATATGTCTCCAATTGCTTCTCCAATAGCTAAAGCAGCACCTAAATCATCAGTTTTTGCCAATCTACATTTAGCCATGAAGTTTGCTAAAGCAAATACAATAAATAAAATTAATGCAATTATTGAAACTAACCAGTTTCTAAGGAATAATCCTAAAACAAAAGTAATAATTACTGGTACAATGAAATAAACAAAACTAACAACAATTAATTTAATAGCATTTGAAACTTGTCTTCCAAAATCAATTCCCGGACTGTCATTTCTTCTTTCAATACCATATTTAACAATATCTAAAGCATATCCTTCAATTAAGAAATACACAAGGACAAAAACAATGATTCCAACAATACCCATTCCTGCAAATGCCGCACTGGAAAAACCAGTAGTATGATATGCGCCTATAAAACCTACTAAGGCTGATCCTCCGATAAATGCAGCAATAAGTGCTAAAACTAAATATACAACTAATGCTTTAACATTATTTAATGGATATGCTAATGCATCAGATATAATACTTCCTATACTCATTTAATCACCTTTCATTTAATTATTAAAAAAAACTCAAATTGAGTCGATATTAATTTTTATTATTATATTTATTTAAATGTTACCATTATTAGAAAAACCCAATGATTTTATTTGAAATTTTGTTTTTAAATATAGAAACATTTTTTGTAAAGATACAGCAAATAATAGGTAGTTTTAAAAAACATGAATGAATTTATTGTGAGTTTTCGATGTGAATATACATTCATATTAATATATTAAAACTTAATACCACAAATACAATTCAAATAATACTTTATTAACGAAATAATGATTTTTTAGAGAAATTTCTTCAATGGAAATTAACCCTGTTTTTGACTTTCGATTTTATCTTTATCGTCAATGTATAGAATAGCCAAAATCAGCATTATGATATGGAGCACAAGTAAAATCAGTGAAGTCTGATTGAATGCAATAACAGAAGCAGAATTATGGTCTATTGCACCGCCTGCCAAAACAGCCACCATCACAACAACCATTGATGAACCTATGGCTGCAAAAATCTGTCTTAATGTATTGTTTACTGCAGTTCCATCCTCAACCTTATCGGACACCATAGTCAGTGCCCATGTTGTTGCAGGCATTAATGCGAGGCCTGCACCAATATAACGAATTGATTGAGTTATCATAATGAATTCGAAAGAGGAATCCTGCGTATAGAACATCATGGTTGCAAATCCAATTATGGAAAGAATACATCCCATAATCAAAACCTTTCTGATTCCAATTCTATTTGTAAGCAAAGGTCCAATAAAATTAAAGGCAATAATCAGAAGACCACCTGGAAAGAGTACTGAAGCGGAAAAAATTGCAGAGTTATATGCTATACCTTGTATAAATATCGGAACAAGTGCAGTGCATCCGTTTAAAGCGAAGAAAAGGATACATATAAATACCGTACCTATTGAAAAATACTTGTTTTTAAGTATAGATATATTAATTAAAGGCTTTTCCAGTTTAGGCTGACGCCTTACAAACAATATCAAAGCAATAATTCCAATGATAATTGGCAATATTACAAAATAATGTGTAAATCCATAATCTGCAACGTTAGTAAAACCAAGCATCACTCCTCCACAACCAAGAACAGATAATAATACTGACAAGTAGTCGAGAGGATAATTTTCAGTAGGGGTATCGTCCCTTACAAGAATTAACCCAAAAACTAAAAGGATTATTGTAGATATTGCGAAAAATGAAAACAATGATCTCCAGCCATAGTATGTTATGACAAATCCTCCTAAAAAAGATCCGACAACAGGAGCGATTGCAACAACCAATCCATATAATCCCATATATGTCTGCCATTTCTCTTCAGGAACGATTCTTAAAAGCAAAATCTGAACATAAGGCATTACTATACCGTTTCCAATAGCCTGAAGAACTCTTCCGAAAATCAAAACAATCAATGAATTTGAAAAATAACATATGATGGATCCCAAAAGGAATACTGCCAATGCAAAGAAAAATATTGTTCTTGCACTGAAACGGCGTGAAATAAAAGCGCTTAAAGGAATCATGACTCCAACGACTAAAAGAAATGCTGAATATGACCATTGAGCCTGTGTTGATGAGACTGAAAAATCACTCATCAGATAAACAACCCCTGTTGTGATAATTCCCTGAGCTATAGTTATCAGAGCAGCAGTTAAAGTAAATAAAACCAATAGCTGCATCCGATTGTCCATTTTAAAATTCATTTTTTCACACCAAAAAAAGTTATTACTACTTCTATTTAATTCAGATTATTTATATTTTTTTACTTTATAAAATGAATATTTCTTTAAAAAATCAATTTTAAACATTATTTTTGAATAATATACAAAATAAAATATAAACTATTAAATATTAATTTTTTATATAAATTTAATTTAATTCTTCCCCTTTTTTTGAGAAAATCTGTTGCAGAAAATAATTATTAATTTACAGACTTGTTTTTTTGAATAATTTTTAATATCACCCCAATTAAATGATAAATTTTTTAAAAACCAAAAAATATATTATATAATATTGAATATGGGAGAAAAATTATGAAGATAATTAAAATATTGCTTGTACTGGCTATTTTATTCATCTCGCTCAGTGCCGTTTCGGCCGAAGGAAACTTCACGGCACTGCAGGATGAAATAGATTCAAGCACGGACTTCTTAGAAATAACTCAAGACTATGTATATGATAATTCGACTGATTATGAACTTATGGATGGAATTAAAATAAATAAAAATGATTTTACCATTAACGGTAACGGCTACACCATCGATGCATCCAACCAGGCCAGAATCTTTATCATTAATGGAACCAACATCACAATAAACAATCTGAACCTTATAAATGGGAATGCCCACAGTGGTGCAGCTTTATCAAGTTTACCTGGTTCTGACCTTACTACAAACAATGTTACCTTTATAGACAATGAGGCCACAGGAAGAGGTGGTGCGGTTTTAAATAACGCATGGTATATAAGTATGAATGACAAGTTTATCGATAACTATGCCAATAATGGTGGTGCGATTAACTCAGCAAGCGGAGGATTGATTATAATAAATGGAACCTTTTCAAGCGATAAAATCCAAAACTGGGGTTTAATCTATATGACCTCCACTTTAATGTATATTGAAAACACCACTTTTGCAAATACCACAGCAAATTATTCTACTGCAATTTATGCCAGCAAAAGTCGTGGGCAAATCATAAAATCCAATTTTTTCAACCTGACCGCTACAATGACTGCAGGTGCAATAGGAATAAAAGAACATTCATATGACATTGAAATAGATGACTGTGACTTTATCAACACCCGCTCCGCGAAAAATGGTGGAGCGATTTATGCGGATGTCGGAGGAGAAGATGGAAATTTAAACGGAAGCATTACAATTCTCAATTCTCGTTTCACTAACTGTATTTCCGAATTTGGAGGGGCATACCTTCAGCTTTGCGGATACTTAAATATTGACAACACAAACTTCACTTCAAACATTGCAGTCTTTGACGGAGGAGCCATATATACTTCCTGGGTAGAGACAGTCAACATTACCAATTCAATATTTACTTCAAACATTGGATATTACGAAGGCTTTTCACATGGTGGGGCAGCATACTTCGACATGAGCGATGTTATCATAGATTCATGCATTCTTGAAGACAACAGTGCAAGCGAGGGCTCATCACTCTATACATATGACTGTGATGTATCCCTATTTGATAATTACTTCAGCAACCCTACAGAAAACGGCTCAAGCATCTACGGTGTTTACTGCGAATATTATGAAAGCGGAAACAATTACACAGAGGACATACTGTCTTTAAACAATACGAATTATGATTTGAATGTTGAATCATCCCAAACCCGCTTCGATTTGATAAACAACACCATAAATGTCGAAACCCTTCCGAAAAGATTTGACTTGCGTGACTGGGGATGGGTTTCATCAGTTAAAAACCAGGGAAACATGGGCTCCTGCTGGGCATTCGGTATTACGGGAGCATTGGAATCCGTATTGATTAGATATGCAAATATCACCTATGACTTTTCTGAAAACAACCTGCAGAATACTATGATAAAATATTCAAAATATGGTGCAACATTTACGGCTGAAAGTGGAAACCCATATTTGGGCGAACCTTATTTTTCAAGCTGGCTTGGAGTATCCCCTGCAGTATATGACACCTACGACGAACTTGGAAAAATATCCTCATTAATTGCTACTCCTGATGATGTCCAAATCAAGGATATTGTATTCGTTCCGGCAAGAACTAATTCAACTGACAATGACCCGCTCAAAAGGGCATTGCTCAAATATGGTGCTCTAGCCGTTGCTTACTACCATGAATTTAATCCATCATACTATAATGAAACTACTCACGGATATTACAATTTCGAAATAGCTGGTGTAGACCATGTCATATGTCTCGTCGGCTGGGACGACACCTATCCTAAGGAAAACTTTGTAGTAACACCTCCAGGAGATGGTGCATTTATCGCTAAAAACAGCTGGGGAACCGACTGGGGAGAAGAAGGCTTTTTCTACATATCATATTATGACGTGTCCTTTGTTACCAACCTCCCTGCCATGACATTCGACATACAAAACAACAACAAATATGACAAACTTTACCAGCATGAAATCAACTACAACACTACTACAAATCACACATATGCCATGAACAAATTTGTGGCAGGTGAAGACCTCCAGATTACAGCTGTCGGATCATTCATCATTCAAGCTGGCGATTATGATTTTACTATACTCGTGAATGGCGAAAAGGTATATGAACAAAACGGAACATACGATTATGAAGGATATGCAACCGTCGAATTAGATGAGTACATTCCTGTCAAAGCAGGAGATGAATTTGCAGTCATATCCAAAAGCCAAATGCAGAATTTTGGTACAATAAGAACCCATGCAGAGCCACATGTCTCATTTGTAAGTTATGATGGTGACGAATGGGAAGATTTAACCGAATATAATATTGCGGCCATGATTAAACTCTATACTGTTGCTTTACCAATTTATACTGAAGATCTGGTTAAAATCTATAAAAACGACTCCAAGTTCGAAGCCAATATCGGTGCTGCTAATGAAACCGTAATCTTTGAAATCAACGGTGTGAATTACACAAGAACCAGTAATGAAAACGGAACCGCTAAAATGACCATTAACTTAAACCCAGGTAACTACACAATCAAAACAACATTCAACGGCACAACAGTCGAAAACACAATCACAGTACTGCCAACATTAATAGCAGACAACCTGGTAAAATACTACAGAAACGCTTCACAGTTCTACATCACATTAATAGACGGTGAAGGTAATCCTGTAAGTGGTGTTAACATTACCATGAACATCAACGGTGTTTTCTATGATAGACTAACCAATGAAAACGGAACCGCCAAGTTAAACATTAACCTGGAACCAGGTGAATACATCCTAACCGCAATTGACCCGTTAACCGGACTCATGATGTCATATAACATTACCGTTTTACCAATCTTAAGCGCCGAAAACATGGAAATGACATACATGGACGGTTCAACATTCAATGCAACAGTCATTGACGGTCACGGAAATCCACTGGCTAATGCAGAAGTAACATTCAACATCAACGGAGTATTCTACATAAGATACACCGATTCCAATGGAATAGCCCGGTTAAACATCAGACTGATGGCCGGAGAATACATCATAACCTCCGAATATGACGGAATGGCAATCGCAAACACAATTACTATTAAGGATTAATCAATTTAATCCTTTTTTTAATTTTAAAAAGAAATATGAAGATAATTAAATGAGGAATATTTATGAAATATAAAAAGTTATGTATTATATTGCTTCTTTTAATATTCTCCATAAGTGTTGTTTCAGCAACTGAAGTAAATAATACAATAGAAATCGATGATCCATTAGAAGTTACACCGGATAATGAAATTAATTACACATTTACAGACTTAAGTAATGAAATTGATGAATCTGAAGACATACTGGACATTCAACATGACTATACATACAATAATGAAAGCGATAATGGCTATGTTGTTATTGAAAAAGATAATTTTATAATAAATGGAAATAACCATATTTTAGATGGAAATAAACAATCAGGAATATTTAATATAACCGGGACTAATGTAACTATAAAGAATTTAGTTTTTACTAACGGTAAGACAGACATAGGCGGAATAGTATACTCCACCGGTGAGGTAACATTAAGTAATGTCACTTTCATCTCAAATAATGTTACTTATATAAGCGACCATACCGAGTATCGCGGTGGTGCAATATCAAATAAGGGCGGAACAATCAATTGTTATGATTCCAAATTCATTGACAATCATGCTGAATCAGGATCAGCCATATTTATAGAAAATGGTCAACTAAATATTAAAAACACTTACATAACATCAACTGTTTCAAATAGATATGGCCAAATTTGGGCAAGATACTCTGAAGTCAATATAGAAAACGCAGATTTTATAAATATATCTGCCATATATTCTCCTGCGATAGCTCTTGAATACTGTGACGATACAATAATAACCAATTCCAGATTTATTAATTTGACTGCCGACATTTCTGCAGGAGCAATTTGCTTAAAAAGAAGTGGTAATCTTTATATCAAAGGTTGTGAATTTATCAACACCAAATCTTCTAAAAATGCAGGTGCAGTTAACATAGATTATCTATTTGACGGTTATAGTGTTACTATACTTGACACTTTATTTTACAATGCAAGTTCCATGATTGGTGGCGCATATATTCAATTGGGAGGTTATCTATTACTAAATAATACCAGTTTTATAAATAATAAAGCTACTTACAGTGGAGGTGCAGTTTATCTCTCATTTACTGGCAGCATAATTGATAATTCTACTTTCAGTTCAAATAGTGTTGAATTATTAGATGACTATCCAACCTATGGTGGCGCAATATATTCTGATTTTAATAATTTGGCGATATCCAATTCAAGATTTATTAATAACACTGCATATAACGGCAATGCAATCTATGGCCGTGATACCGGATACTATAGTATTACCTATTCCACATTTGAAAACAATACAAATGCTATTTTTACCCATTTTGATACGAATCCCGGCATTCTAGATAATAATGAGTATAACAATGATAGTGTCATTACTGATCAGACATATTCCTATGAAACATTTGTTGAAACCTCATCTTTAGAATTTAAACTAATTAATAATACCATAAATGTTAATAGCCTTCCAACAAGATTTGATTCACGTGATTGGGGATGGACTTCAGCAATTAAACACCAAGGACATATGGGTGCCTGTTGGACATTCGCAACATTGAATAATTTAGAATCAGCAATATTAAAAGCGTGTGGAATCGAATATGACTTTTCAGAAAATCATCTTTTGCATAGCATGATAAGATATTCTCCTTACGGTACTATATCAGACAGTGAAGGAGGAGAAGCAGTAACAGGAGCATCATACCTGTTAGCTTGGTTTGGACCCATTTTAGAAGAGGAAGATAACTATGATGAAGTTGGAAAACTTTCACCATTCCTAACGGAGAATAATATTATTCACATTCAAGATGTGATATATATTCCTAATGATGAGATACCTAATGGTTCAAAAATAAAGTCTGCAATTCTAAATTACGGTTCAGTAAATGGAAATTATTATGCAGAATATGGAAGTGAGGGCTATTACAATCCTAAAACATCCTCACAATATACTAATGAAAGTATTACTTCAAATCATGAAATTTTAGTTATTGGTTGGGATGATAATTATTCAGCGAATAACTTTTTAATTACCCCACCAGGCGATGGCGCATGGATTATTAAAAATAGCTGGGGACCAGACTTTGGAGATAATGGTATTCTTTATCTTTCATATTACGATAAAACATTTGTAGCAACCCCAAATTTAATTGATTTCTCCATGGGAATAATAATTGAAAATACAATACCTTACAATAAAAACTACCAACATGATTTCACATGGGAGGGTAACTTTGCAGACAGTAGCATGTTTGGAGAGGATAATGGCACCATTACCTATTCAAATCAATATGAAGCAGCAGATGATGATTTAATTGCAGCTGTCGGGACATACTTCAACCAAAGCGGCATCAATTATACCGTGGAAATTTATGTGAATAACCAGTTAAAACTAACACAAGACGGCATATCCCCATATTGCGGATTCCACACAATAAAATTAAATGAATACATACCAATCAAAAAAGGAGATTTATTTAAAGCAGTGATAACATCAAATACTATGCCTTATATTATATGTCAATATTCCAGAGTTCATTATTCTGGAAATGAGTCCTTTTACTACCATAATGGTGAATGGATTGATTTGTATACTTCTAATCTGATGATTGCCTGTTTAAAAGTTTACACGATTGATAATTTACCAATTGTGACTGAAGACTTAGTTAAAATCTATAAAAACGATTCCCAATTTGAGGCAAATATCGGCGTAGCTAATGAAAAAGTAACCTTTGAAATCAATGGTGTGAATTACACAAGAACAAGTAATGAAAACGGAACCGCAATAATGGCCATTAACTTAAACCCAGGCAACTACACAATCAAAACAACATACAACGGCACAACAGTCGAAAACACAATAACAGTACTGCCAACATTAATAGCTGAAAACCTGGTAAAATACTACAGAAACGCTTCACAGTTCTTCATCACATTAATAGATGGTGAAGGAAACCCTGTGAGTGGTGTTAACATTACCATGAACATCAACGGAGTATTCTATGACCGTTTAACCAATGAAAACGGCACAGCCAAGTTAAACATTAACCTGGAACCTGGAGAATACATCCTAACCGCAATTGACCCATTAACCGGACTAATGATGTCCTATAACATTACAGTACTACCAGTCTTAAGCGCCGAAAATATGGAAATGAAATACATGGACGGCTCAACATTCAACGCAACAGTCATTGACGGTCACGGAAATCCATTAGCTAATGCTGAAGTAACATTCAACATCAACGGAGTATTCTACATAAGACACACCGATTCCAATGGAATAGCCCAGTTAAACATCAGATTAATGGCCGGAGAATACATCATAACCTCCGAATATGACGGAATGGCAATCGCAAACACAATTACCATAAAGGATTAATCAAATAATCCTTTTTTCTTTTTTTAATATATGGTGCCAGATTTACTAGAAAATCTTTAAAAAAACATACAGCAAAACTGCCAGTTTGTGACACTTCACATCAATGCAAAAGTCAATAATGGAATATAAAGGATTCCGTTTTCATATTTAATGCTTTTAGTCCTGTTAGATACAAGTATTGCATAATCTGCATTGTATTTATTTTTAGCAATTGTTAGTTGGCTTTTTGTTTTTTTACCGATTCCGACTTCAATAGGTATTATTCTGTCCAGATGCCTTACAATGAAATCTACACCTTTTTTGTTTGCATCATAGAATAATCCAACCGAGTTAAATGTTTCATCAGACAAAAGTTTGATTGATGACGCCACAAGATTTTCTGCAAGTGCTCCATAGCATTTTTCATGATTCAAATTGTACCTGCCGACAAGATAGTTTTGTGCTGATTTAAGTGAAGGCGTTAAAAAAAAGTGCTGTGAAGGTTTTTTTAACATTTTTCCTGCGGAACCATATGCAGTTACTTTAAATATCAGTTGTGTTTTTTCAAGATTATCAAGTATGTTTGTAACGGTTTTTGTGTTCAATTCCAGCGCTTGTGCTATTGCATTTGTTGATGTTTTTCCAGGTTTTTTAGTTGCAATATAAGAGATTATCTGAAGTATTTTCATGCCATCTATTTTAAATGATGTGAATTTATCCAGATCCGTGTTTACGATTCTTTCTATTATCTCATTTGTTTTAATGTGTGTTTCCATTTCAGACAGATTCAATGAAAATGGAAGTCCTTTTGAATGTAAATAATGTTTTAATTCTATTTCCGGATCATCGCCTATGTTTATCAGTTCTTTTTTAATCGTTTTTTCACATTCAACTGCTTTAGCTATGCTTTCTTCGTCACATTTAAGAATCAGGTCTTTGAAGTTGTTTTTTGATAGATTTATACCATATTTTAATAGAAGATATTCATTGAAATCACACGGAAATATCTGCTGGCGAGTGATTCTTCTGACTGCATCAGTGTTGACTTCAAGTTCTATTGCTGATGAGCCTGTAATAATCATGAAAATATTATATGATTTTTCATACAACAGTTTTGTATAACCTGCCCATCCAGGATCGAATTGGGCTTCATCAACAAGGAAAAATATCTTTTTGTCGAGTGTGACGGGTGTAGACTGGTGCATGTCCTCAAGAAATGTTTCAAAGACATCTTTTATTGTATTGTCGCTGATGCTTTTAAGGTCATGGACATCTAAAAACAGAATGTTTTCTTCTGGAATATCTTTTTCATGAATTAGGTGATTAAAAATCTGATACAAAATAGTTGTTTTCCCAACACCCCTCAAACCCGGCATCATTATTAGCCTGTTATAATATTCACCATTTGTTTCTAGGAAATTGTCGACATAATTTTTTAGTTTATTGTATTTTTTTCTGGGATAAATTATATTTTCTGTTTTCCTTTTGGATAATATCCTATTTTCTCTTTCTTTAGTATTAATAAATTCAATTAATTCTTCCTTTGTCATCATATTAAATTCACCCCATTTTCCAATGCAAGTAACTTATTATTTTAATACATATGTTATATATAAATGTCTTAGTATTAAAATACATAAGTTATTTATAAATATCTTAGTACTTTAATATATATTATTTAATATTACTATACCAATAATTATTTTTCACAAATCAATACCAATAATCTGGCGAATATACATAATCAAATAGAACTTCACACAGCAATACATAACTATAACTTAGAATCAGACAACTACACAATCAAAACAACATTCAACGGCACAACAGTTGAAAACACAATAATCATATTGCGAACATTAATAGCTGACAATTTGTGAAATACTACAGAAACGCTTCACAGTTCTACATAACATTAATAAACGATGAATAAAACCCTATAAGTGGTGTTAACATTACTATGAAGATCAACAGAGTATTCTACATAAGATACACCGATTCCAACGGAATAGCTAAATTAAACATTAGATTGATGGCCGGAGAATACATCATCACCTCAGCGTATGATGGAATGGCAATCGCAAACACAATTACCATCAAGGATTAATCAAATTAATCCTTTTTTCTTTTTTAATTAATCTGAAAATAATTTATCAAAACTATTTTTCCCTATCGATAATCTTTATAATGAAAAAATAATAAAATTATATTTAATGAATATGTGTGGGGGATAAAAATTAATAAAAACGTAATTCTTATTGCCATAGCAATACTATGCATATTGCTTATTGGCGTAATCATATCATTCAATGTTGTTTCCTCTGGAGAAAGCTTCAAAACCCTCCAGGATGAAATCAACAAAAGTGAAAATACTATAGAAATAACACAGGATTATAAATTTGACAACGAAAGCGATCATGAATTGAATAATGGAATTCTAATAAACAAAAGCAATATTACGATAAACGGTAATGGCCATACAATTGACGCTTCTAATCAGTCCAGAATATTTAATATAACCGGAGAAAACGTTACAATCACAAACCTTAATTTTATTAACGGAAATTCAGGTTCAAATTACGGCGGAGCAATATTCAATAATGCTACGACAGATATGTCAAATTGTACTTTTAACGCAAATACCGCCGAAAGCGGAGGAAGCATTTTTACAAATAAAGAATTAAACATTGACAATTCAACTTTTAGCAATTCAAAAGCAAAATCCGGCGGAGCAATATATGCTCAATCAGACATGACCATTAAAGATTCCACATTTAAAGATTTGGCCAGTGATGAAAATGGAGGAGCCATATATACTTCAAACATTACTGAAATAACAGGTTGTCATTTCACAAATACAGATGCAACATGGGGAGGAAGCATTTACTCATATAAAGATTTGAATATTGATAAATCAACTTTTATGGATTCGGATGCAAAATATGCACCGGCATTTTATGCTCAGGGAAATATGACCGTTAAAGACTCTTCATTTGAAAACTTACATGCCGATGAAACTGCAGGAGCGATAGGCCTAAGGGAATTGAAATATGGAGAAATAAACAATTGTACGTTTACAAATACATCAGCAGACAAAAATGGTGGTGCAGTAGATATAGACGAGAATACGAATTCCACAGAAGGAACATACATTAAAAATTCGAAATTCCTCAATTCACACGCTAATTTTGGTGGTGCAGTTGTCCAGTCCTGCGGCAGTTTAACGATAGAAAATTCCATTTTTAAAAACAATACCGCTACCCATGATGGAGCGGCAATATATGCATCATTTTTAGATTTTAATATGACCAATTGTAATTTTGAATCAAATAAACTAGAAAAAGAAGATTCATACAATGGTGGAGCAGTTTACTGTGATATGACAGAACTTACTTCAGTTTCCTCAACATTCACAAACAATAGTAAAAATGCAATATATGCATACGATTCCAATTTAAAAGTTGGCAATACTGAATTTAAAAATAATCATGAAGCCATTCACTGCGTATTTAGTGAAAATTCATTAACAAACAACACTTATGTTAATGACAGTTTAGTTTTAAATAATACCAATTATAATTCAGTTGTGTCAGAAAATGGAGCGGAACTCAAGCTTACAGATAAAAAAATAAATAGTGATGTAATCCCATCACGTTTTGACTTGCGTGATTACGGATGGGTTACTCCAGTCAGAATTCAGGGAGATGCCAATGCCTGCTGGGCCTTCGGGTCATTAGGAACACTGGAATCAGCATTACTTAAAGCAACAGGCAATAAATATGACCTATCCGAAAGTCATATGGTAAACACCATGCTTCAATACTCAAAATATGGATTATCCGAAGATGCTGATGATGGAGGATATTCAGATTGGGCTTTAGAATATGTTTTAAGTTGGTTTGGACCTGTTACAGAAGAATATGATTCTTATGATGAATTAGGCAGATTTTCCCCAATATTAAACACAGACAATAATATTCACATCCAGGATGCAGTCTTTATAGAGCCTCGCGATAATTTCACAGATAATGATGCATATAAAAAAGCGATAATGGACTATGGCGCTTTGGACATATCATATGGTAATTTTGAAGATGCACCTTACTACAATAACCAGACAGCAGCACAATATCAGAATATAAGCCTGAATCAAGACCATGAGATTACTCTTGTAGGATGGGATGACAATTATTCAAAAGAAAACTTTTTAGTCACACCTCCGGGAGATGGCGCATGGATAATTAAAAACAGCTGGAATGACACCTGGGGAAAAGACGGATATGGATACGTTTCCTATTATGATGTAGGCATTTTCAATTACACATATACCGTAGGCTTTGTTATCAATAATACTGAAAACTATACAACAAATTACCAGACCGATTTATCCGGAAATCTGACCATTAATGAATATGACAAGAACGTAAGCTATTCAAATAGCTACAAAAGCAATGGAAATGAACTGATTAGTGGTGTTGGAACTTACTTTAGTGAAGAAGGTGAAAACTATTCACTTGACGTTTATGTAAACGGGCAACTTAAACACACACAAAATGGAGCCGCCCCATACTACGGATTCCATACGGTTAAATTGGCGAAAGAAATCCCCGTTAAAGAGGGTGACACCTTTAAAGTAGTGATGAAAAAGAAAAGCATCCCTACATTAAGCTATTCAAGACAGCACTACCTGAAAAACACAACATTTGTTAACTACGGTGACGGATGGAAAGACATATCTCTTGAAAATGAAACTGCATCTCTAAAAGCTTATACAAAAAATCAGCAGGAAATTTTCAAGATTTAACCTCACAACATTAAGGATTAAACAATTTAATCATTTCATTTTCTTTTTTTTAACATAGATAAGTTTTTTTAAAATTAAAAATATAATTATCTACAAGTACTTTTAGGAGAAAAAATTATGAAAATAATTAAAATATTTCTAATTTTACTTGTGTTATTTATCGCAGTCGGCGCTGTTTCGGCTGAAGGAAACTTTACATCACTTCAAAATGAAATCGATGCAAGCACAGAAAGTATTGAAATAACACAGGATTATGCATATGACAATACGACAGATTACAAAGTGAATGATGGAATTTTAATAAACAAAACCAATTATATGATTAACGGTAACGGCTACACCATTGACGGATCCAACCAGGCAAGGATTTTCAAAATCATTGGAAACAACATAACGATTTCAAACCTTAACTTTATCAATGGAAATATGACCGGAGACTTGGGCGGAGCCATATACTCCTCAGGATCAATTACCTTAAACAACGTGACTTTTAAAGACAATTATGCAGACTACGGCGGAGCAATATGCGTATCAAAAGAGTGCATGATAAATAATGCTCTATTTAGCACAAATACGGTATCCAACGATGGAGGAGCAATAATTGCATGGGAAAGAATTACGATAAACAAAACAATATTTGAATCAAACACCGCACCAACATCCGGCGGAGCAATATATTCAATTGGAATAACCACAATAAACAACTCAAAATTTATAAAAAACAAAGGAGAATTCGGCGGAGCAATAAACACATGGACATACACCACAATAAACAACACAGAACTTGCAGACAACGATGCTGAATACGGCGGAGCAATATATGTGGCCGGAAAAACCACAATAAACAATGTGACACTCACAAATAACACAGCCTCAGAAAATGGAGGAGCCATAAGTGCAAGAGATGAAACCACGATAAACGATGCAATATTTTCCAATAACAATGCAAAAAACGGAGGAGCGATATTTACCAATGGAAATTCTAACCTCATAAAGTGTTTATTTGAAAATAACACAGCAAACGGTGGTGGTGGCGCAGTTTATTTCAACAAAAACATAAGCAATACTAAAATATCAAGTACTTTTAAAGGAAATAAAGCTGCAAAATCAGGTGGAGCAATATTCATCAGATCAAGTGCACAAAACAATCAAATCGAAAGTACTTTCATCGAAAATCAAGCATCTTACGGAGCAGGAATGTTCTTCTACAATGAAGCGAATAACAATACATTTACCTGTGATTTTATAAATAACACAGCCATATCCTGCGGTGGAGCAATGTTCTTCTACAGCAAAACCGATTACAATACATTTAAAGGCAATTATATAAATAATAGAGCAAATGGACTAATAGATGAATATAATGGTAATGGCGGTGCAATAACATTCAAAGACACATCAAAAAACAGCATTTTCAACTGTAATTTCACCAACAACACCGCAAGACTATACGGCGGAGCGGTAAATTATAGACAAATGGCCCATAACATAACATTTAACTGTGATTTCATCAGCAATAATGCACGATACGGCGGAGGATTAAATTTCTTTGATGGTTTTGACAATATTACATTTAATAGTAATTTTATTGCCAATAATGCTACATTTGGTGGAGCAATATGTGCTATGGGAGAATGTATGATAAATAATGCAACATTCAACAACAACATGGCATATATTGGAGGAGCAATATATGCAACAGGAAAAACCACAATAAACAACACAAGATTTACCAACAATCTTGGAATGGAATCTGGAGGAGCCATTTATTTTAGAAACGATGCCCTCAGCATAAATAATGTAATTTTTGAAAATAATTTTTCACCTTACTCTGATGCTATTGGAGGTTATGATAATACACTAAGCTTAAAGAATGCAACATTTATAAATAATGAAACAAATTATGGTTTAATTCGCTTGAAAGATACTTTAATATTAATAGAAAATGTTACTTTTGAAAATACAATATCCAATTATACTACTGCATTATATCTCGAGAATTGTTCAGGGAAAATAAAAAAATCAAATTTCATTAACTTAACTGCCAAGTTTACCGGAGGAGCAATAGTCATTAAATCAATAAGCGATGAAATTACCCTGGAAAATTGCAGGTTCATTGACGTCACATCCAAAAATAACGGTGGTGCAATATATGCTGACGTTGACAATCTGGCGAATAAAAAAGTTGTAAATAGTCTGAATGTAATTAATACGGAATTTAATAATTGCAGCAGCAGATTTGGTGGTGCAGTCTTACAGCTGAATGGTAAACTGAATATTGAAGGGTCCAGATTCATTAATAATAATGCTCAAATAAGTGGGGGTGCAATATACGCTTCCACAATTGATTTTAACCTGAAAAATAGTGAATTTATTAATAATTCTGCTTTTAAAAATGGTGGTGCAACATATATTGAGCTAACAAACTCCACATTTGACAATACATCTTTTATTGGAAATAAAGTTGAAAACAGCAGCACAACAAATCCTAACACCGTTTATGCATATGATACAAGTTTATACATTAAAAATTCATTATTCAACAATTCCAAACACAGTATCTCTTCATTTTTTACTGTTGAATATCTTGATGAAAACAATACAGTAAATGAGGATGAATTTAGCTGGGACAATAAAATTTACACGACAGTGATTGTTAATGAAGGATTAGACATCAAATTAGTGAACAATAGTATTGATGTTACCAGCATACCGTCCAAATTTGATTTACGTGAATGGGGATGGGTTACTCCAGTTAAAGATCAAGGAAGTAAAGGTTATTGCTGGGTCATGGGAACAGTAGCTACGTTAGAATCCAATATTTTTAAAGCTACAGACACAGAATATGATTTTTCTGAAAATAATATCGGAGATAATGGAATAATGTATAGCAGATATGGAAATATTTACGATTCAGAAGGAGGATTAATGACAACCGTATCAGGACTAATCCTAAGCTGGCTTGGTCCAATACCTGAAGAGGATGAACCTTATGATGAGTATGCAAAGGTATCCGATATCTTAGACACACAAAATAAAATCCACATTCAGGATGTGTTCTTTATCCCCGTTAAAAGGACCGAAGATTATATTGTAAGCAATGAAACAAATACATTAATTAAACAGGCATTATTAAAATATGGTGCTGTTGTAATGAAATATGCTGGAGACGGCAATTATTATGAGGGCGAAACAACTTCAATATATCATAATGATGTTTATGGAACCAACCACATAACTTCTTTTGTTGGCTGGGACGACAGCTATTCAAAAGATAACTTCAATAATCCCCCACCAGGTGACGGTGCTTGGATAATGAAAAACAGTTGGGGCGATACATGGGGCGATGATGGATACGCATACATCTCATATTATGACACCTCACTATTAGGACCTGATCTTGATGGAGAATATACAATCCCATATACATTAGCATTCATAATTGAAAATACTGAAAATTACAAATACAATTACCAAACCGACATTATGGGACTTAATCGATTCAATGAAAACTATACATATTACTCAAATGAATATACGGCTATTAAAAATAACCTTATATGTGCTGTAGGTACTTACTTTAACGATACTGGAGTTGATTATGAATTTAAAGTATATGTCAATGATGAATTGAAACTCACCCAAAATGGTACAAGCGAATTTGCAGGATTTAAAACCATAAAATTAAATGAATACATCCCGGTTAAAGAAAATGACGTGTTTAAAGTAGTCTTTAAAAACAATGTGCTCCCACAACAAAACAACTCAAGGCAGCATTACATGGAAAATGTATCATTTGTAAGTGCAGACGGCATAAATTGGATTGATTATGCGCCATTGAACATGACAGTATGTTTAAAAGTCTATGCATTTGACTTAGATATCTATACCGAAGATTTGGTTAAAATATATAAAAACGATTCCCAGTTTGTTGCGGATGTCGGTGAAACTGGTGTTAAAGTAACATTTGAAATTAACGGAGTAACTTATACAAGAACAAGCGATGAAAACGGAACTGCAAGAATAGCCATTAATTTAAACCCAGGCAATTACACAATCAAAACAACATTCAACGGCACAACAGTCGAAAACACAATAACCGTACTGCCAACATTAATAGCAGAAAACCTTGTAAAATACTTCAGAAACGCTTCACAGTTCTACATCACATTAATAGACAGTGAAGGTAATGCAGTATCTGGTAAAAACATTACCATGAATATTAATGGTGTTTTCTATGATAGATTAACCAATGAAAACGGTACAGCCAAGCTAAACATCAATCTAGAACCTGGTGAATATATACTTACCGCTATCGATCCGTTAACTGGACTAATGATGTCCTATAATATTACAGTTCTGCCTGTTTTAACGGCAAGTGATATGGGGATGATCTACTTAGATGGAAGCACTTTTAATGTAAAATTAGTCGATGGTGAAGGCAACCCATTGCCCGGCGCATCAATCGAGATGAACATTAATGGAGTGTTCTATTATAGAACCACAAACGCTTCAGGAATAGCTAAATTAAATATTAGGCTTATACCTGGAGAGTATATAATTACTTCTGCATACCAAGGCGCTGTAATTTCAAATAAAATAACAATTGTCGCAAAAGAGGACTAACAATCCTCTATTTCTTATTTTTTTAAAAAAAGAATAAAAAATGATTATCCATAAAGAATAATCATATACTTAATTTTCCGGAGTTTCTTTGATTTCACCAAACCAGTCGGTTTTCATACCTACAAAGTAGACTACTGCGAACAATATAATGTTGAAAACAGTGAAGAATATGAAGTCATATGTGCCGATTGTGGAAGATGTTGCACTAAGTCCCAACATGACGAATAAAGCAATGCTTAGATTATTTGCCGTATGGAAAGCGGAACTTACCTCTATACCATTGGTTTTCCAGGTTAAAATACCATAAAGAAGACCTGAAATTCCTACTTCAACTACACCCAAGCTGTTATATCCGTGAACCAGAGCAAAGAATATTGCCTGAAGAATAATTGCCAAAACAGGTATTTTAAACCATGAGCCCAAAGTCTGCATAATTAATCCACGGAATACAAATTCTTCAGTAATACATTGAATAGGAACCAAAATTAAAGTTATGATTAAAAAGAGTATTGAAAAATGACTAACACCGTTTGTCCCATGAACAAGAACATCTATGCCCTGAGCTATTATAATTAATACAAATGGAATTACTAAAGCTTTAAGATATAATTTAAAATTCCATCCGCCACGTGAAGAAGCATAGGATGAAAATGGTCTGTCTTTAACGATTTTAGAAGCGATATATAATGACGGAAGCAATATAATGACTCCCAAATCAGTGAAAATTTGACCCCATACAGTATTCATCACTTCATATCCGCCATTCATAATAGACATTATGAAATTTGTTCCGAATGCAACCCAAAAAACAAGTGCCAATACTGATGAGAGTATTAAAAATATTATAAAACCGACTATGAAAACAAGAATCGGCTTATGCCATTTATAGTTTTCAAATGTTGTTGGAAATGTTATATAATCAGATATTGTATTTTTTTTCTGTCATGTTATACATATTTCAATTTAATAAAATATACATTTTCCTATATCTGATATCAAATTTTTTTAAAAATGAAGAATTATTTCCTGAATAGTGCAGATATTCCTGCAGCCAAAAGCAGCAATGCACCAACAATTCCATGTGATGTTCCGACCAACACAAGCATTGCAGCGACTATGAAACCTACACCAGCATATTCCAAATCCCTTTTTATGAAAAAAGAAGAAGCAAAGCCTAAAAAAGCACCTACAATAGCTAGAAGTGCAATGAATGAATTGCCCTCAAGGCCACCGCTTTGAATAAGCAATATGAATGATCCGGAAATTATGCTTAAAAATGAACCTATAATTCCAAGTATCTGTTCAAAATATCTTGATGTGGTTTTTATTCTTTTCATGATATAATATTGATTTGCATTTTATAAATAATTATAAGTCAACAATAGCCTTCAGCTCTACAACATCACCGACATTGACTTCCATTTGATGGAATGTTATTGCCTTGATTTCACAGTTCCTTGCATGTTTATCCCAGTTAATATCTTCGCCTTTTATGATAGCCTTAAGATGATAATCCTCACCAATGCAATCGATTTGAACGTCAAACTCTGAGAATAACATGAATTCAATCTCGTGATAGAACAATAATTCCTCCAAATAGTCGTATAGAAGAGACACCTTGTCTTCAGAGGTAATTTCAAATTCTATTGATTTTTTAGGTTCGATGTTACCTGTATTCGATATTATGTTAAACATTGCAAGACTGGCATTTTCAAAAGCTTCATTTAAAGTTTTGCCGAATGCATAAAAGCCAATATCTGCTGTAACGTCAAAATATTCAAATTTTTTCATGATTTTACCTTCGAAATAATACTCTTCAAATGCTCTCTCGCTCTTTGCTTATATATGGTTATCAAACAACTTAAATATAGTGATGTGATTATTATGTTCAAAAATACTAATACCGCAAAAAGAGCAGATTTAAGAAAAAAGACTTCATTGATAGATGAAATTTTATATTCAAACATAGATATTCAAGTTTGCATGGTAACGCTCGCTGTATTTTTAGTGTTACTTTTATCTGTGCTCTCCGTTGCGACAGCACAAAACCCATACATGTTATAGATGGGCATAAGTATAATTAGATTATAATACCAAACCCTTAAAACTATGAGTACAAGGGCGTTATCTTGCAATAATCTAATTTTGATACAAAACTAACTTCCGTTAAAATATGCAGGTTAAATGCTGAAATCATCAGGGTTGAATCTAAGGATTATTTCACGTGAATTACCCCTTGACCCTGATCCTGTATATTTTGTATCTATTAACCTTAAAAATTCCAGTTTATCAATAGTTCTGGCATAAGATGAATAGCTAATTTTTTCTTTTTTACGGAATGTATCACCTAATTCGCCTGCAGTAATATTTTCTTTGCTTTCAATGATTAATCTGAGCAAGTTTCTTTCAGTATCAGTTAGTGAAGATAATATCTGTGAGACATTTACTGAAACCAATGAATCAATGGCCTTATCGAAATGTTCCTGAGTTATTTCACGTGACGCATCGGCTTCTGCAATGTTTCCGCAGCTTCTCAAAAGGTTGATTCCGGTTCTCAAGTCCCCGTTGTCAAAAGTGTAAGTTGCAATTTGTTCCAGGATATCGTCGCCTAAAACTCCCGGAAAATAACCTGCATTGACCCTATCCCTTAAGATATCTTCAATTTCAGAATAAGAATAAGGTGGGAATGTGATTTCTTGTGGAATGAAGACAGTATTTACATTCTTATCAAAAGCATATTTGAATTCAAGATCAGATAATATTGCAAAAATCGCTGTTTTTACACCTTCGTATTCTTCATATGCCCTCAATATGTCATAAAATAACTTATTAGCATTATTGCTTTGGAATAAATAGTTAACGTCATCCAATGCCAATATTAATGACTGACCATTTCTTTGAAGTTCAAGCATGATTTTTTCATAGATTCTGGCAAAAGGAATACCGGTTTCCGGAGGTAGAAATCCGAAAATCTTTTTATGGATTTGTGAGATTATGCCGAACCTTGTAGTGTGCAGCTGACAGTTAATATAAACGCAGACTACCTTTTCGGTGTTTTTTTCAACAAGTTCATATACCTTTTTGATAGCGGTTGTCTTTCCGGTTGCAGGTGAACCGAGCACCACTGCATTTGATGGCTGTCCTCCACGCATGGCAGGCCTTATTGCCATTGCCATTGCTTCCATTTGAGTATCCCTATAATTATAGTTTGGAGGCAAGTAATCAGGATCAAATGCATTGATGTTTTGAAAAAGACTTTCATCATGCATTAATATATCTTCAATTCCCATAGTATTCAATTTGTATTTAATTATTAAAAAAATTATTCATTATTAATGAGAGGGAATTTGTCAGGACTTTTGAAAAAAGAGAAATGGTTAAAAATGTATCCGAGGCAGTTGCGAAAGCTTATGAATTACCAGTTGATGCCATAACAGTTCTAGTTCAAGTCTTTGCAAAGGAAAGTATTGGAGAGGTTGGAGTAATCTCTAATACTTAACCTCCCATTATTCTACAACACCATAATCCTCAAATATGCAAAGCCAAATGAGGTATTGTCAAACCAGCCAAGCCCCATATCCCTACAGATAGACAAAAAATATAAAACGAAATATTAATAAACATATTATTACAGAATAGGTGAAAAAATGTTTACGATGGGTTTTTTATTATTTTTACAAGGAATTCGTGAATCTGCAGGTGGAGTATTAAATTCATTTTTCATGAGTTGTACGGATTTTGGAAATCTACCAATTATCCTATTTCTAATTGCCATACTTTATTGGACATATGATAAAAAATTGGGCGAATACCTATTAGTATCATTGTCATTTGCCCGTATAGCAAATAGTTTCTCTAAACTTACTGCATGCGTATACCGCCCATGGATATCTAATCCAAACATTCATCCTTATGAAAAGGCTTTGGAAGCCTCAACAGGATATTCTTTTCCCAGCGGACATATCTCATCCGGAACAATTTTGTTCATTGGTCCCATTTTAAGAGGTAACATCACAAAAGGACTGAAATTCTTCTTTGTGTTTTGTCTTGTGTTGATTGCATTTACCCGTTGCTATTTCGGAGTACACTATTTAACTGATGTTATTGGTGCATTCATAATTTCTTTAATTGTATTGTTTGTTGTTGGCAAGTTATTTGATAAATTGGAGGATAATCCAAACTTTGACTTGATTATTGTGGGCGCAGGAATCTTGTTGTCCATTATACTTTTGGCTTACGCAACATTCAAATCATACCCTATGGATTATAATAGTGCGGGCAAATTAATAGTTGATCCTGCAAAAATGGTTGTAGATGCATATAAGGATGTTGGATTTACTTTAGGAATATTGATTTCATGGGTTATTGAGAGAAGATTTATTAAATTTTCAAGTGACGGACCTCTTGAGCGCAAATTTTTAAGAATCGGCGGCGCATATATTGGATATCTGTTTCTTATGCAAGTATTATATCCTGTGATAAAAAGCTCTTTTGATCCGCAAATGGCTAATTTACTAACATTTTCAATGTTTCCTGTTTATGTGATTTTGGTGATACCTGCAATTATCAAATTCTTCCAAAATCGAAACAAGGATATTTACACGGATTAATAGAATCTTTTAAAAATCTAATATTTGAATGTGAAACTGATTGAAAAATAAGTTTGAATACCAAATAACACAATAACTTATCCAATTCAGTTTTTCACAATTCTTTTTTAAAAATACATTATAAAAAAAGTTGAGAAGATAATTGAAACTTCCCATTTAAGGTCAGAGATAACATCAAAACTATGATGAATCAACAGTCACCAAGTTGATTATCTCAACATTTTCATTTTCAATTACCCAGTCGGTTAATTTCTCTGCATACTGGAGTTTTTTGCGTTTAACCTCATCGGCAGGTCCTGTAATGTCTGGCAAGTTTGGTCTTGAGTATTTGGTTACGATTTCACCAAAATCCATCCCTGCTAGGATAACTTCAGATGCGCCCAGTGCTACACTTAAAAACAGTGCCCTGTCGCCGTCAGTAAACCCTCCGAAGTTATATACGTTGCCTAAAGGCTGGGCCTGGGTGGTTCCAAGGACATTTGTGAAATATGGAGTGATTCCGACAATTTTATCCAGATTATCACCGTGGGCATGTACAACGACATTGGCACCTCTTAAGTTGGCAATCAAAATGTCGTCAAGGTTTCCGTCCAGATCCGTTACAACAATGTCCGGAACAATTCTTTCCTCGATTAATGCAGTTGTAGCTCCGTCTGCTGCAACCAGGACATAATCCCTTAAATCATAATTTTCCTTCAAGTCCTTGATGTGGTCTTTGAGTGATGGGCCTGCACCGAATACAATAAACTTGTCTGAAAAACCTACTATTTTACTTAAATCTTCGAGCGTTAAACAGCCCTCTTCAGACAACATCTCATCTAATACTTGAGCACATTTTTCATCATCTTCACGGGAGAATCCAAAATCATCTAGGATTTCTTTATAATATATACTCCATTCACCAAATTCCATGTTTTTACCTCATTTGTTAACAATATTTATATTTTTGCCAGTCACTTGATTATATAATTTTGCAATTTGCCTTAATGTGAAGCCCACCATGACTGCTGAAATCACAGTTCCGATATTGACGCTTTCAAACGGATTCGTGTAAAAGAAAAAGCACATCAGAAATGCAATAATTACCATGGTTGTGTCAAAAGCCATCTTAATTGATGAAAATCTCCATCCCGTAACAATAGCTATTGATTCAACGCATCCTTCACCGGGCAAAGGCGCAATATCAGCAGGCATGTAGATGAAAATTCCCAAAGCGATTAAAAAGATGCTTAAAAAAATCAATAGGATATTAATGAAGAGATTATCCGGAATGTTGAGTGAATAGACAATAGCTAACGTCACATTGGTGAAATATCCGAATAAAACACAGTTAATGAACTGAAGCAATCTTTTCGTTTTGAATTTTGACCTTAGAATAATCATCTGAATGAATACCAGAGCGGCATTGAAAATGAACGTTGTAATTCCAATGTCAATGCCTGTACACAATGCAAGGGAATATGCTATTGAACTGATGGGAGTCGTTCCGAAAGTTGATTTGATTGAAAATGCGACTCCAAAAGCCATGATAAATAACCCTAAAACAAAAAAGCAAATTCTTCTAATCATCAATATTTTTATATAAATTAAAATATTTAAGATTAATCAAGGAAATATTTGAAGAAAGTATATAAATAAAAATATTACATAAATTTAATTGGAGGCGATAACATGAATGTTGAAAAAATTTATAATGATAAGGAATTAACTATCAAAGTAGACAATCAGATTGATACAGTTACTGCTCCGGATTTTGAAAATGAAATCAACGATGAAATGGGAAAATTCGATTCACTGATTCTTGATTTTGAAAAACTGGAATACATTTCAAGTGCAGGATTGAGAGTCCTAATCATGACACAAAAGAAATTACAACCTCAATCAATACCGTTCAAAATCATTAATTCCCCAGATATGATAAAAGATATTATAAAAGTATCTGGATTAGATAATATCTTAGATATTCAGTAAAAAAAAGAATTTTAAAGCTAAATAATTAATATTTAGCTTTTATCCATCACATATTCAATATTGTTAAAACCTAAAACCTCCGCATATTTGAAAAGATTTTCAGGGAATTTCTTTTTAATGGCTTCAAGGTTTTCTTTTTCTCCGTCGTACTTGACGTCAACGTGGATATTGTCATCGTAATCTATAACCAGCATCTCGACATAGGTACCGTGTTCATTCGTGTCAAAGATTGCATCAAACATCTTATTGACATTATCGCAGAACTCATCTGAAGCGTTTAAACTTTTAAGATGCTGTAATGATTCTTCTCTTGCAGCCACATCATTGTCTGTAAGTACATAGTTTCTGGTTTTAGGAATCAGATCCTTTTCAATGAAGAACAATCCACTGTATTTTTTATCTCTTTTCTGAATTGCCATGACAGTTATGAAAATGATAGCAAATGTGATTATTGATGCAACTGTAAATGCTATCCAAATTCCATTAGACCCTATAAACTGATACAAGAGGTATATGCAAGACAACGGCATCACAAGAGTGAAAATGATTGAAAATATTGTTGAAATCGTTGATCTTTCAATAGCTTCGTAATAAAATATCAGCATGTTAGGAAGTATTGAAGCGACAAAGAAAATTGAGTACAATCTAAGCGCATTAATTATAAATCCTGCAATATCAGAATTATTAAAGCCGTAAAGAGCTAAAAATCCTTGAGGCCATATCCAGAAGAAAGCAACAAGCAGTGATGCGAAAATCACCGTAATTGTAAGCGATGTTTTGATTAAATGATTTAAATTCAAATAATCATGCTTTGTATAGTATATCGGGACAATGGACGTCAGTGTTTCTGCAATACCAATGTCTATGATACTTGCAATAACCAGAGCGTCCATACATATCATATAGGTAGTCAATCCGGTGTCTCCCAAAGTTGATACGAGGAAAAGATTTAATATATAAACGAAGATTAAATCAAAAAGTCCTATACTTGCACCAGGGAATCCCACTTTAGTCATTTCCCAGGTAGTTTTAATCCATGTTTTGATTTTAAGTGCAGATTTAGTAAAGAGAAATGTCCTTTTTGGGTCACGGAAGTATTTTATACATATGATGATACCCACACTGTATCCGATAAACGTTGCAAGAGATGCATAAGCCATACCTAAGCTCATCAGGTCCAAAAAGACAAAATCAAAGATTACATTGATTATATTGGCCACAATAATTACTACTGATGCGAAGTTCGGCTGACCGTCTACACGAATATACTGGGTCAGTACCCCTGCAATGGTAGACACGACGAAACATCCATACAATCCATGTGAATATTCCATTACAAGAGGTTTTGTAGCATGAGTAGCACCTAAAAGATTAGTTAAAGGACCCATAAAAAATATACAAACAATAGCAAGTATACATGAAACAACCAATGAAGATACGATTGATGCCGTGAAGTAACGGTTACTTCCTTCAGTATCAAATTCTGATTTTTTATTCAATGCTAAAATTTGACCACCAAGTCCAAAAAGCCATTCCACAACAGTTATCAATAAAATCATAGGCTCCAGAACTTCAATTGCTGCAACCGCATTCTTACCTATGTAGGCACCTACGAAAAATGAATCGACAACGGAACTTATGTTTAAAGCCATGACAATAAGCAGTGTTGGCAATAAAAGTTCCTTAAATTTACTGTCTGCAATTTTAAAATTCATATATTCACCCCTTAATCAAAATAATTTACCTCATTTAAATGTTCAATAAATTGTTTAAGATAATTTTCATCTATAACCGGCCATTCAAATCCAAATGAATCAAGAATATCCAATGTCTGATCCATTTTTACAATGTTGCCGTCATCACCATCTTCTTCAAAGTCCAAATCATCCAATGTCAAATCGGCAGTGATTATACCCTGAATGTTTTCATCCATGTTCTGCTCATAGATTTCCTTGAATTCCTCTGAAGAAACGTTTCTAATGCCAAATCCGAATGTGTTCAATGCATCAATGATGTCCTGAGTAGGAATCAGTTTCTCGTTTTCACAGTGGAAAATCGTTGATTCTTTTGGTGCCGTTGACAGGAGAAGTGTTGCTTTTGCAACGTAATCGATAGGACTTATTTCAACAATTTCTCCGGCCAAACTTGGATTTATTGCCTTCAAGTTTTTAATGGCCCTGATGTTGTTAAGAAATGCATTGGTATCAAAGTTTTTCTGGAAGAAACCGTCTGAGTAACGTGCCATAAGGTTACCTACCCTGATAATCTTTACATCCAAACCGTTTACAGCCTTTTCAAGTACCATTCTTTCTGCGAGGAACTTACTGTTGAGGTATTTATTGGATAAATCCTGTCCCCAATACAGTGTTCTTTCATCACATACGACATCATCAATGTCAGTATCTTCAAGATACTCGTCAATGACACTTGTTGTTGATATCTGAACGTATTTGATGTTATTTGCCTCTGCAAATTCAAGTCCGTTAACAACACCGTCAACATTAACCCTGAAGATGTAATCATCGTGAGTGTAATGTTTTACGATAGCTGCACTGTTGATTAATGTATCAATTGGATAGTCTTCCAACTTCTTGAAGTCATCGATGTTTGTAATGTCACCCTCTGAAAGGATAATGCGTGATCCTATAAGGTCAGTGAAGTCATCATCGAAGTAATAATTCATCAAATCAGCTAGACGTTCTTCACATGAGTCAAAGCTTCCTTTTCTAAGCATACAGTAAAGCGTTCCGGTTTCATTCTTGATGTATTCATACAGTATGTGAATTCCTAAAAATCCGGTAACACCAGTCAGTAATACATTACCTACATCGTTATTTTCACCCATGGCAAAGTTTTCAAAGGTATTCTTTTCAAGAAGACTGTTGATTTTGCTGTAATCATAGTTTTCAATGATGTCAACATCCAAATCATCTGAAATGCCGTCACCTGAAAGGAAATTGGCCAATTTTCTTGGAGTCTGATTTTTGAATATGTCATCATATTTTACATCATAATCCTGTTTTAAAAGCTCAATGATAAGTTTTGATGCGATAAGTGAGGTACCACCTATTTCAAAGAAGTTGTCTTCTGCACCGACAATTTCAACATCCAATATTGATGAGTATATAGCACAGATTGCCTGTTCCAGTTTGGTTTCAGGAGCGACGTAATTGAACTCGAGTTTAGGTTCAGGAAGTGCTTTCAAATCAGTTTTTCCGTTTGGAGTCTGCGGCATCTCATCTATCTGCATAAAGACTGTAGGAACCATATATTGAGTAAGTCTTTGTGACAAGTACTCTTTAAGTTCATCCTTGTTGATTTCCTCTTCTGCAGTGAAGTATGCACATAAATGCTCATTGTTACGAATTTCCTTAATTACAACAACGTTCTGTTTTATGTTAGGGAAATTGGAAATGTTGGATTCTATTTCACCGATTTCAATTCTTAAACCTCTTAGCTTAATCTGGTTATCTATTCTTCCCTTGATGTCAATGTCACCATCAGGAAGCTCTATTGCATAATCCCCACTCTTGTAGTACGGAATGTCGTCAATTGTAAGGTAAACTTCCTTGGTTTTGTCATCCATGTTGTAATATCCTTTACCGACACCGACACCACCAATGTACAGTTCACCCATTACGCCCTGTGGGAGGAGTTTTCCGTCAATATCCCTTACTTCAGTTATATAATTTCTTAAAGCCTTACCGATAGTAATGTTTTCAGGATCAGTTATTTCCTTATAGTTTGAAGCGATTGTTGCTTCAGTAGGTCCGTAACTGTTGTATACATGAGCATCACAGTATTTTTTAACACCGTCAAAGGCTTTTGCTGAGAACTGCTCTCCACCCATGACAATACATTTTGCGCATCCGATTACATCACAGAACTCTTCAAATTCAAGATATGAGAGTAATCTTGATGGGGTGAATTCCATTACCTCAGGCTCTTCACGTTTAATAAGTCTTATTAACTCGACAATGCTTTTTATTTCATCATCATTAGCAAATATTATCTTAATACCGTTTGTAATACCTGTTAAAATATCTTCAAGAGATGTATCGAATGCGATTGTTGCAATACTTAATAAGTTATTGTATTCTGCCTTTGGATTTCCTTCAACCTGGTTACATGCATTTTCATGGGAAATCATTACACCTTTAGGATTTCCAGTAGAACCTGAAGTGTAAATCATGTATGAAAGGTCATCTTTAGAAATTTCAACATCAGGATTTGTGATATCAGTCTCACCAAGCAATTCATTGATGGAAATGGAATTGATAGTGCTGCCATCTACATTGATTATATAATCTGCCTGACTGTTTTCATAGATGTATTCAATTCTTTCTTTAGGGAACTTTAAATCGAGTGGTATGAATGCACAACCTGCTTTTAATACACCGATTATTGAAGCAATCAGGTCACTGTTACGAGGAAGCATTATCAAAATATTGCTTTTCGGATTAACACCTTTCTTGATAAGTGCATTTGCAATACGATTTGCCTTTTCGTTAAGTTCTTTATAAGTCAATTCCTCTTCTGCAACAAGTGCGATTTCATCAGGCTTTTTATCGACCTGTGCTTCGAAACGTTTGTGGAGGAACGGATTAACGACCTCTTCAAATTCAACCATTTCGAATTTGGATGCAAGTTCAATGTCGCTGATTCTCAATTTGTCCATGTCGTTAATGAAGAACTGGAAGAGAATATGCTTGACTGCATTGAGGAATTTAGTGACATAATCTTCGGAATAGATTTGGTCATTATATTCAATGTAAAGGCTTATTGACTCGCCGTCATCGAAGACATCCATATTTATCTTATAGTCTGTTGCAACGGTACCGTCAAGGTCAATCATTTCATAAGTCTTGCCTTCAAGTTCAACATTGTCCGCTTCGAATGCTCCGTGATATGCGTAGAAGAATTCAGGTTTCAACTGATATTCCTCGGAAAGTGTAGTGTATGAGTAATTGCTGTGGACTAAAGATTCTTTCCAGCTTTTATCTACAACTTTAATGAAATCTTCAACCATCATTGCCCTGTTTTCACCACTTACCATGAGAGGAAGGGTTTTAACAAGCATTCCCTGAGTGTCAAAGTAATTTGAGTTTGATCTTCCGTTGAAAATGGTTGTTATCAATGCCTTGTCAGAGAAGGTGAACTTGTTGAGTGCCAGAAATGTTGCAGACATGAATAATACGTTTGGACTTATTGAATGGTCTTTACAGAAGAGTCTTACGAATGTTGAGTCCATCGTATCTTCAATGAGTTTGATTTTAGCGTCATCAGGATTTCCATTGAGGTTTGGAGTCAGTACTGTGGATTCGAAACCTTGTGCAAACTTATTTTGATAGTAAGCTTTTGAGACTTCATTGTCACTGAGTTCCTGCTCGATAAGACTGTAAACAAATCCGTCAACGATTTCTGAATTCAATTCGTTTCCTTCATATGCGTTTATTATGTCTTCAAAGAGAAGGTCCTGTGAAACACCGTCTGTAATGATATGGTGGAAATCAAGGAAAAGAACCGTTTCCGTTGGAGTTTTATATATTTTGAATCTGAAGAGCTGATTGTCATCCAATGGAATGTATTTAATGTCCCTGTCCATTATTTCCCTATCAGTGATTGAATCGATTTCAACTATTTCTATTTCATCAATTTCTGCATCATCACATCTTTTCTGTCTTAATTCTCCTTCAGGAGTAGTGATAATTCTTGTTTTGAGATATGGGTGTGCTTCAATAGTTTCAATAATGGCTGCCCTAAGTTTTTCAGGATCAATGCTGCTGTCAAACCTTATTGCGGAAGGCATAGTGTATTTTATTTCATCACTTTGAGCACATTCATAGTAAATACCTAACTGATTGGTAGTCAATGGGAAGTATTCCATGCTTTCAGCTGTCTTTGTAATTTCATCCAAATCGACATTAGTGTCAATGTTGTTGTCAATCTTATCTGCAAGGCTTTGTACAGTTGGACTGTTGAACAAATCAGTAATTTCAATATTGACATCGGTTTCATTGTAAATCATAGAATTCAATTTCATTAAAGTCAAAGAGGTGAAACCTAATGCATATAAATCGTCAGTTACTCCGAAGTCTTCAACATCAGTCAATGAGGAGACTATTTTGAATATTAACTTTTCAGTTTCGGTTTCTGCTTCAACATGATTTAAATTCAATGAAGGCTCTGGAAGAGCTTTTAAATCAGTTTTTCCATTTGGAGTTTGAGGCATTTCATCAATCTGTATGAATACTGTAGGAACCATGTATTTAGTTAATTTACTGTTCAGATACCTCTTCAATAGCCTGATGTCAATTTCTGAATCGGCAGTAAAGTATGCACATAAGTGTTCTGTACCGTTGATTTCCTTGATAACGACAATGTTACGTGTAATTGCAGGGAATCTGGAAATGTTTGATTCAATTTCACCAATTTCTATTCTTAAACCTCTAAGCTTAATCTGGTTATCTATTCTTCCCTTAATGTCTATTTCACCATCAGGAAGCTCTATTGCATAATCCCCACTTCTGTAATAAGGAATGTCATTAATGGTTAGATAAACCTCCTGAGTCTTTTCCTCCATGTTGTAGTATCCTTTACCTACACCGACACCACCGATGTACAACTCACCCATTACACCTTGAGGGAGAAGTTTTCCGTCAATATCCCTTACTTCTGTTACATAGTTTTTAAGTGCCTTACCGACAGTGATGTTTTCCGGATCGGTGATTGCCTTATAGTTTGATGCGATTGTTGCTTCGGTCGGTCCGTAACTGTTATAAACAACAGCGTCAGCATAACGTTTCACGCTATTGAACGCTTTGGATGAGAACTGTTCTCCACCCATAACGATACATTTGGCACATTTTATTACATCACAGAAGTCATCAACTTCCAGATAGGACAGTAACCTTGAAGGAGTGAATTCCATTACCTGTGGCTGATACTCTCTAATCAATTCAATCAGGTCCACAATGTTTTTAATCTCCGAATCATTTGCAAAGATTATCTTAATACCGTTTGTAAGACCTGTTAAGATATCTTCCAGTGATGTGTCGAATGCAATTGTTGCAATACTTAATAGATTGTCATATTCACATTTAGGGTTTCCTTCAACCTGGTTACATGCGTTTTCATGGGAAATCATTACACCTTTAGGATTTCCTGTAGAACCTGAAGTGTAAATCATGTAGGACAGATTGTCTTTGGTAATTGCAACGTCAGGATTTGCGTCATTTTCCTCTTCAAGCAATTCTTTAACGTTAAGTGAATTTCCTGTAGTTTCACTGGCAATAATGTAATCTGCCTGACTGTTTTCATAGATGTAATCGATTCTTTCTTTAGGATATTCCATATCAACAGGAATCAATGCACATCCCGCTTTTAAAATACCTAAAATTGTAGCAATCAAATCGCTTGTCCTTGGAAGCATTATCAGAACATTGCTTTTTGGTCTTACTCCTCTTTTGATAAGTCCGTTGGCTATGCGGTTTGCCTTTCTGTTAAGCTCATCGAAAGTCAGTGAATCTGAGCTTGTAACAAGAGCAATGCCTTCAGGATTTTCCTCAACATGCTTTTCAAATCTCTTGTGGATGAATGGATTTTCAACAGGAGAGAATGTAGGCAATCCTTTTGTGGTTTCCAGCTCAACGTCACAGATTCTGAATTCGTCAATGTCGCTTTCAATGATTTGATTCAATGTGACCTTGAATGAATTCATGAACAATTCGACATAATCCTTTGAATAAAGCTCATTATTATACAGCATGTCCAAATCGACACTGGAATCTTTTTTGAATACTGATAAATCTATTTTATATTCAGTAGCTACACTTGCATTCAGTTCATAGGATTCATATTCCTTATCGTTTATGACAACGCTTTCTGAATCGTCACCTTCCTGGAATGAATAGAAGACTTCAGGTTTAAGCTGATATTCTTCTGAAATCTTTGTATATGGATAAATGCTGTTGTTTATTGTGTCAATCCACATTTGGTCCACATCTTTGATGAAATTCCTAATGCTTTCCTGCCTGTTTTCGCTTTTCAATACTAAAGGAAGTGTTTTTACCAAGAATCCCTGAGTGTTGTAGTAATTAGGATCAGTTCTTCCATTGAATATTGTTGTAATTAACGTTTCATCGCTGAATGTGTATTTATTTAATGTCAGGATGAATGCGGACATGAATAGTGAATTAGGACTGACTGAATTAACCTTACAGAATTCATTAATGTCTGATGAGTCAAATGAGTCACTGATTAATTCGACTTTACCGTCTTCAGGGTTTCCATTAAGGTTTGGAGTTAGAACTGTGGATTCGATTTCCTGTGAGAGTTTGTCATCGAAGAATTTCTTGGCTGCTTCGTATTTCTCACTGTTTTCCAAATCGCTTTCAATAAGGCTGAATACATATCCGTTAACGGTTTCTTCTTCAATAGCTTCATTTTCATATGCTTTTGCAATATCTTCAAATAAAAGACCCTGTGATTCACCGTCGGTAATTATGTGGTGGAAATCTGAAAACATGACAGTCTCTTCAGGAGTCTTATAGATTTTGAATCTGAACAGCTGTTCATCACCGAATGAAAATGCCTTTACGTCATTTGCGGCGATTTCATCGTCACTGATGGCTGGAATGTCAACAATTTCGATTTCATCGATTTCAGCTGCGTCATCTCTGAACTGTTTTAGTGAACCGTCGTCAGTTGTTATGATTCTTGTTTTGATGTATGGGTGTGCTTCAACAGTCTTTATAATAGCTTCTTTTAACTTTTGAGCATCAATATCACTTCCAAACCTTGCGACAGACGGCATTGTATATTTGACTTCGCCCGGACTTTGCATACATTCATAATAGATACCTAACTGATTTTCGGTCAATGGGAAGTATTCTATAGTTTCAGACATCTCAATGAGTTCGTTAAGCTCTGATTTTTGATCGCTGTTATTTAAAATCTCTTCTGCAAGCTTTTTGATTGTTGGGCTGTTGAAGAGTACTGAAATATCCAAATTAACGTCCATTTCCTTATAAATCAATGTGTTTAACTTCATTAACGTCAGGGAAGTGTAACCTATGGCATATAAATCATCGGTTGTTCCGAATCCGTCGTTTTCAATAAGTCCTGAAACGATATCGAAGAGCTTTTGTTCGGTTTCATTTTCAGGTTTTACGTTTTCAAGTTCAAGTTTAGGTTCAGGCAAACGTTTTATATCTGTCTTACCATTAGGCAATTGTGGAATTTCATCCAATTGCATGAATACGGTCGGAACCATGTAGTAGGTTAATCTTTCTTTGAGGAATTCTTTTAGTGAATCCTTATCGATTTCCTCTTCAGCAGTGAAATAAGCACATAAATGGTCGTTGTTGTTGATTTCCTTAATTACAACAACTGCATGTTTAACATTAGGATATTTGTTGATGCTTGATTCAATCTCACCGATTTCGATTCTCAATCCCCTAAGCTTAATCTGGTTATCGATTCTTCCTTTAATGTCAATGTCACCGTCAGGAAGCTCTATTGCATAATCCCCACTCTTGTAGTATGGAATGTCATTAATGGAGAGATATACCTCTTCGGTTTTTTCAGGCATGTTGTAATAACCTTTACCTACACCGACACCACCGATGTACAGTTCACCCATTACGCCTTGAGGCAGGAGTTTTCCGTCAATATCCCTTACTTCAGTCACGTAGTTTTTAAGAGCCTTACCGATAGTAATGTTATTTGGATCTGTGATTTCCTTATAGTTTGAAGCGATTGTAGCTTCAGTAGGTCCGTAACTGTTATATACGTGAGCATCAGTGTATTTTTTAACACCGTCGAATGCTTTTGCTGAGAACTGTTCCCCACCCATGACAATACATTTTGCACAGCCTATTACATCACAGAACTCGTCAATTTCAAGATATGAAAGTAATCTTGAAGGAGTGAATTCCATAACTTCAGGTTTGTGCTCCTTAATGAGTGCGATTAAATCCACAATGTTTTTGATTTCTGAATCGTTAGCAAAGATTATTTTAATTCCGTTTGTAATACCTGTCAAGATATCTTCCAAGGATGTATCAAATGCAATTGTTGCAATACTTAAGAGATTGTCGTATTCGCATTTAGGGTTTCCTTCAGCCTGGTTACATGCGTTTTTATGACCTATCATTACACCTTTAGGGTTTCCGGTTGATCCTGAAGTGTAAATCATGTAAGCCAAATCATCAGGAGTGATGTCAACGTCAGGATTAGTTGTATTCTCTTCCTCGAGCAATTCATGGATATTTAAGGCATTATCTGCCTTTCCGTCAACGGTTATGATATAATCTGCCTGACTGTTTCTGTAAATGTAGTCAATACGTTCTTTAGGATATTCCAAGTCAATCGGGATGAAAGTACAACCTGCCTTTAAAATACCTATGATTGTGGCTATTAAATTACTGTCCCTTGGAAGCATTGCCAGCACATTGCTTTTGGCCTGCACTCCTTTCTTGATAAGAGCATTTGCTATACGGTTGGCCTTTTTGTTAAGCTCATCATTGGTGAGTGTCACATCAGTTGCAACAAGAGCAATGTTTTGAGGGTTTTCACTAACCTGCGCTTCGAAACGCTTGTGGATGAACGGAGTTTCTACAGGAGTGAATGTAGGCAATTCTTTTGTGGTTTCAAGCTCAACGTCACAAATCATCAAGTGCCTGATGTCATTTTCCATGAACTGATTTAAAACAAGTTTAAATGAATCAATGAACTGTTTAATGTATTCTTCAGTGTATAATTCATCATTGTACTCAATATTGAGTTCGATGCTATTATCGAAAACAAATATGTCAAAGTTGATTTTATAATCTGTAGCTACCAAATCCTCATTGATCAATTCTTTTTCTTCATATGCCTTGCCGTCGATTACAATGTCTTCTGATTCTAAAAATTCCTGATAAGTGAAGAAGAATTCAGGTTTCAACTGATATTCCTGTGCAATTTTAGTGTATGGATAGATACTGTTGTTCATTGTATCTTTCCATGTTTCATCAACATAATTAATGAATTCCTTAATGGAGACTTGCCTGTTTTCATTATTGAACACTAATGGGATTGTTTTTACTAAAAATCCTTGAGTATTGAAATAATACGGGTTTGATCTTCCGTTAAAGATTGTAGTTATTAATGTCTTATCTGAGAATGTGTATTTATTAAGACTTAATGCAAGACCTGAGAGGAAGACTGCATTTTGACTTAAGGAATTTTCATTACAGAATTCCTTGATGTCTTTTGGGTCAATTATTTCAGTGACTGATTTCAGTTTACCTTCGTCCGGATTACCGTTCAAGTTAGGCGTGAGTACAGTTGATTCAATTTCCTGTGAGAGTTTATCGTCAAAGAATTTTTTAGCTTCTTTATATTTGTCGAAATCCACAAGATAGCTTTCTAAAAGGCTGTATGTATATCCGTCAACAATCTCTTCTGAAATTTCCCTGTTTTCATAAATGCTTGCAATATCATCAAACAAATTGATTTGAGATACACCGTCTGTAATTATGTGGTGGATATCAAAGAATAGCACTGTTTCTTCAGGTGTTTTATAGATTTTGAATCTGAACAACTGTTCATCACCAAAGGAAAATGCCTTAACATCATTTTCTAGGATTTCATCATCACTGATTGCTGAAACCTCAACAATTTCGATTTCATCGATTGGAGCATCATCATTTCTTTTCTGTTTTATTTCACCTTCGCTGTCCATGATGATTCTTGTTTTGAGGTATGGATGAGCTTCAATAGCTTTGATAGTAGATTCCTTCAATTTATCAGCATCAACACTACTGTCAAACCTTATGGTTGTTGGTGTAGTGTATTTAATTTCACCAGGGCTTTGTATACATTCATAGTACACACCCAATTGGTTTTCGGTTAAAGGTAAATAATCCATTCCTTTAGCTATTTCAATTACTTCAGATAAATCGGAGCCATCATCGGAAGTTCCTGCAACTTCATTTGCAAGCTTTTTGATTGTAGGATCATTGAATAATACTGAAATGTCTAAGTTAACCTGCATTTCCTCATAAATGAGTGAGTTGAATTTCATCAGTATGAGTGAAGTGAACCCGATTGCATACAAGTCATCTGTTGTACCGAATTTGTCGGTGTTAATGAGTTCTGCTGCAATATCAAAGAGTTTTTGCTCGGTTTCATTTTCAGGTTTAACGTAATCCAAATCCAATTCAGGTTCAGGAAGAGCCTTTAAATCGGTTTTTCCGTTTGGAGTCTGCGGCATCTCGTCAAGCTGCATATAGGCTGTTGGAACCATATACTTGGTTAACTTGTCTTTCAGGAATTCTTTGAGGCTTGCTGTTTCGATTTTCTCATCAGCCACATAATAGGCACATAAATGGTCGTTGTTGTTGATTTCCTTAATTACAACGACAGCCTGCTTGATTGAAGGATATTTGGTAATGTTTGATTCAATCTCACCGATTTCTATCCTTAAACCTCTAAGCTTAATCTGGTTATCGATTCTTCCTTTAATGTCTATTTCACCATTGCTTCTTGCAATAGCATAGTCTCCGCTTCTGTAATATGGAATGTCGTTAATTTCAAGGAATACCTCTTCGGTTTTTTCAGGCATGTTGTAGTAACCTTTACCTACACCGACACCACCGATGTACAGTTCACCCATTACGCCTAAAGGCAAGAGTTTTCCGTCAATATCCCTTACATCAGTAACGTAATTGTATAAAGGAAGACCTACGGTTATGTCATTAACGTCAGTGACTTCCTTGTTGTTTGAAGTGATTGTGGTTTCTGTCGGACCGTAACTGTTATAGACAACTGCATCTGAGTATTTTCTGAATGTTTCAAAGACTTTTGTGGAGAATTGCTCTCCTCCCATGAATACACATTTCAAACAGTCGATTGCACGGCAGAACTCGTCCACTTCCAGGTATGACGCAAGTCTTGAAGGAGTTACTTCAGAAACTTCAGGCTTTTCATCATTGATTAATTTGATTAATTCCGGAATGTTTTTGATTTGGGTATCGCTTGCCAGTATAAGTTTCAATCCGTTTGAAAGTGAAGTCAATATGTCGTCTATGGATACGTCAAATGAAATTGTTGCAAGACATAAAAGGCTTTCATATGTTGATTTAGGGTTTTGAACCTGGTTACATATGTTTTCGTGTGAAATCATTACACCCTTAGGATTTCCTGTAGATCCTGAAGTGTAAATCATGTATGCAGTATCCTCTTTTGACATGTCAACGTCAGGATTCGTGGTATCTTCTTCCTTAAGCAAATCGCTGATGTTTAATGAGTTGTCGTCATCAGTATTGGAAATGATATAATCCGCCTGACTGTTTTCATAGATATAATCTATACGTTCTTTTGGATATTCCAAATCAATAGGAATGAATGCGCAACCTGCCTTTAAAATACCCATGATTGATGCAATCAAATCAGTTGTCCTCGGAAGCATTACCAAAACATTGTTTCCAGGAGTTACTCCTTTCTTGATAAGTGCATTTGCAATACGGTTTGCTTTTTCGTTGAATTCAGCGTATGTCAATGTATCGTCACATGCTACAATAGCCGTATCACCTGCATTTTCAAGAGCGTGTCTTTCAAAGCGTTTGTGGATGAACGGATTTTCGACAGGAGTGAAAACAGGAATTTCATAATCTCTGTTCAATTCGATTTCGTTAATCAATAATTTTTCAATGTCATTTTCCATGAATTGAGCTAATGTGTTTAAAATGGAATTGAGGAAAGTCTTGATGTAGTCTTCACTGTACAGCTGATCATTATATGAAATGAATAGCTGCAGGTTGTCTTCACTTTCATTAATGTCCAAAGTGATTTTATAGTTGGTTTCAAGTGATTCAAGATATGTAACTTCATATGTCTTTTCGTTAATTTGGATTTTTTCTGAATCTAAATTGTTATATGTATACATGAATTCAGGTTTTAACTGGAACTCTTCAGCAAGTTTAGTGTATGGATATTTGCTGTGTTTAATTGAATCCTTCCAGATTTCATCCATTTGAGTTAACAATTGCCTTACAGTAATATTTCTGTCCTCGTTAATTGAAAGTATAGGAAGAGTTTTGACTAAAAATGCCTGAGTATTGAAGTAATTAGGATTCAGTCTGCCGTTGAAGATTGTTGTTATTAATGTCTTATCTGAGAAAGTGTATTTGTTCAATGTTAAAATGGTACCTGCCATGAAAAGCACGTTAGGAGAAATTCTCATCTCTGAGCAGAATTCTTTAATTATATCGACGTTAATGTCTCTGTATAATGATTTTAATTTACCTTCTTCAACGCTTCCATTTAGATTTGGAGTCAATATGGTTGAATCGACTTCCTGGGTTAATTTGTCATGGAAATATTTCTCGGAAGCTATGAATTCTTCACTGCCTTCATCCAATTTTTCAATCATGACATTAACATAACCGTCAATTGCCTCTTTTTCAATTTCCTTGCCTTCATAGGCAAGAGCGATGTTATTGAATAAGCTATCCAGAGATTCACCGTCAGTGATAATATGATGCATATCAAAGAATAGGACTGTTTCAGTTGAGGTATTATATATTTTAGCTCTGAACAGCTGGTTTTCCTGAAGTTCAAACCTTTCCACATTTTCCTTTTCGATTTCTTCTGTAGTTATTTGGTCTACTTCAACGATTGGAATTTCATCTATTTCAATTGAATCATCACGTTTAAGCATCAGCTGACCGTCATAAGTAACAATTCTAGTTTTAAGATAAGGATATGTATTGATTGTTTTGACAATAGCTTCTTTTAATTTTAAAGCATCAATATCCTTGTCAAATCTTATGAGTGCCGGAAGGTTGTACTGTGCTTCATCAGGGTTTTGAGCGCATTCATAATAAACACCCAGCTGATTGGAAGTTAATGGATAATACTCAATATCTTTTGAAGATTCTATTAGAGCGTTTAAATCAAGTTCGGACTCTCCAGTGTTTCCAATGCTGGTTGCAATGTTTCTGATTGTAGGATTATTTAAAAGTTCGACAATGTCGAGGTTAACTCCAAAGTCCTCATAGATTATTGCATTGAATTTCATTAAAAGAAGGGAAGTAAATCCGATTGCATATAAATCGTCAGTTACACCGAATTCATCAGTATTTGATAAGTCTGAAGCGATATCGAATAGCTTTTGCTCAAGATCTGTTTCTGCAGCCTCATTTTCCAAGTCAAGTTTAGGTTGAGGCAATGCTTTCAAATCGGTTTTTCCGTTTGGAGTTTTTGGCATCTCTTCAAGCTGCATGAATGCGGTCGGAACCATATATTTAGTTAATCTGTCCTTTAAGAATTCTTTTAAGTCATTTTTATCGATTTTATCCTCTGCAGTATAATAAGCACATAAATGATCGTTATTGTTGATTTCCTTAATAACAACAGCAGCCTGTTTTATTGACGGATATTTGCTGATGTTTGATTCGATTTCACCAATTTCTATCCTTAAACCTCTTAACTTAATCTGGTTATCGATTCTTCCCTTAATCTCAATTTCACCGTCTTCTCTTGAGATTGCATAGTCCCCGCTTCTGTAAAATGGAATGTCATTAATGGAAAGGAAGACCTCTTCGGTTTTTTCCGGCATGTTGTAGTATCCTTTACCTACACCGACACCACCGATGTATAATTCACCCATTACACCGAAAGGCAAGAGTTTTCCGTCAATATCCCTTACGTCAGTTATATAATTGTGTAAAGGATAACCTACAGTTATATCGTTGATGTCTGTAACAACCTTGTTGTTTGAAGTGATTGTTGTTTCTGTAGGGCCGTAACTGTTATAGACAACAGCATCGGAGTATTTTATAAAGGTTTCATAAACTTTAGTGGAGAATGCTTCTCCTCCCAAAAACATACATTTCACGCAGGAAATGGCATCACAGAATGCACTGACATCGAGATATGAAGCAAGTCTTGATGGAGTTAAATCCATTACTTCAGGTTTATTTTCATTGATTAACTGAATTAATTTAGGAATGTCCTTAATCTGGCTGTCATCTGCAAATATTAACTTGATTCCATTACCTAAAGAGGTTAAAATATCCTCCATAGCTACATCAAAGGATATTGTTGTAATACACAATATACTGTTATAACCCGTTTTAGGATTGTTAATTTCATTACATATGTTTTTATGTGAAATCATTACCCCTTTAGGGTTTCCTGTAGATCCTGAAGTATAAATCATATAAACCAAGTCTTCAGGAGACATTTCAACGTCAGGATTATTAACATCTTCTTCTTCGAGCAGTTCCTTAATGTCTAAGGTATTTCCTTCACTCTTGTCTGAAATGATGTAGTCTGCCTGACTGTTTTCAAAAATATAGTTAATCCTTTCTTTCGGATATTCCAAATCAATAGGAACAAATGCACATCCTGCCTTAAAAATACCCAGCATTGATGCAATTAAATCACTTGTCCTATGAAGCATTCCCAAAATATTGCTTTTAGGACTGACTCCTTTTTTAATAAGTGCATTTGCAATACGGTTTGCTTTTTCGTTGAGTTCTGTATAAGTTAATGTAGCGTCACTTGCAATAAGAGCTATATCGTCCGGTTTTTCATTAACTACCTTTTCAAATCGTTTATGTAAAAACGGAAGTTCAACCTCGTCGAACTGGAGATTTACATATTCCTCTACAAGTGATATGTCTGATAATGTTAATTTAGTGATATCTTCATTAACGAAATGATTTATGATTGTTTGAATACTTTCCAAAAATAGACTGATGTATGATTGTGAATATAATTGATCGTTATAGTACATGGACAAAATGAATCCTTCATCACTTTGTGAAATGTCCATATATGTTGAATATTTGAATTTTAAGGAATCGGCATCCAAATCCTTGTTAAATGAATAAAAAAATTCAGGCTTTAATCCATAATCCCTGATTATTCCCTCAACAGGACAGTTGGCATATTTTAAATTATCATCGTAAATTTCCTTAATTTTAGTGAAATAATCTTTAATTGAAATATCCCTATTTTCAAAAACGCATGCGAAAGGGATGTTGTTTTCATGAAATATTAAGTTTTTATCTGAGAAATTAAACTTATTCAATGCAATGTTGACACATGCTAAAAAGAGAATATCTTTTGATATCTGATTTTCACTGCAGAAATCATTTAATTCATCAAATTTTAATTCAAATTCGCATTTAGCTAATTTTGGAGTTTCACTGCCACCAAGATTTGGGCTAAGTAATGTTGCCTCATCAAAATCCATAATCTGGTTTAAAAAGTGATTTTCAAAATTCTTATTCTTATCAATCATAATATCACTATCGTTAATATAATTATATATTCATTTAAAAGTTTGATTAATAAAATAAATAAACCTTGTTATAAATAGAAAAAATATGCCAAAAATGTAGTTTAAAAATTTTTTTCAACCATCAAAAAATGTTTATAATTAATAAATAACATAAGTGATATTATGAACTCGTTGAAATTGAAAGTAGAGTTAGAGCAATTATACGTGCTTAATGAATTCATCAGCAAGCATTATCCGAACAAGGACATTGCTCTTAATCTGGTTGTTGAAGAAATTTTCGTAAATATCGTTAATTACTCAAATGCTGAATATATTATTGTTAACATTGAATCTGAGAATTATTTATCAATAGAATTTGTTGACAATGGAATTCAGTTTGACCCTACTTTAAAAGAAGATCCTGAAACTCCAAAAAGCTTAGATGAAGCTCAGATTGGAGGGCTTGGAATCCTGCTTGCGAAAAATTATGCCGATGAAATAACATATACCTATGAAAATGGTGAAAACCATTTGAAAGTAATCAAAAAAGTGGAATAATGAAAAAAACTCTTAAAAAAATATTGGTGCCCTTTATCTTAATGCTTATCTTTAATTTAGGCATGTTTTACCTTACCATAGGTAAGAATTTTGCTGAAGGATATGCGCCCCATTTGGGAATAATATTTATCTCAGGACTGCTTTTCGGACCGTATGGTGCTCTGGGAGCGGTTTTAGGAAATACAATATGTGATTTGGTAAGGGGATACAGTATAGGTCTGACACTTACATCCGAGATTATAAGTTTATGGGTGTCAATTTTAGGATATAAACTGTGGTATGAGGCTTTCAAAAAAAGAGACATGGTTACAACACCCAAATTAAACGGAACAACCCAAATGTTACTGTTTTTAGGGATAATTGTAATCTGCGGTGCAGTCTATTCGCTGGTAAATAAAAAACTCTTCTTCATATTCCAGCCGGAAACCATGCCAATCAGTTTTATGGTTGGAATAAGATACTTCATTAATTTCGTTAACTCGGCATTTATATTTGGAATCATAGGGATTCTTGTTTCAAAATATATTGATTTTATCCATATTCCTGGAAAATACAATAAAGAATTCAATAAAAAATTATATCAGGCAATCGGTATTTTGTTAGTTATCATAACACTAATTGTAGCAATAACAGATTATTATTTAAATCCTACAGGTACAATAATGATTGCAGAAGTAATAATAATTACAGTACTGCTATTTATATATCTCACAAAACCTATTACCGCAGAAATAGACAAAATACCTCATAACAGAATACCTGAAAGAATAATGAACATATTCCTTATAGCATCACTCTTAATTCTTATTATAGGATATCTTATCGCATCGGATGGCATGTTATCAGCCGCATTAGCTTCATATCTGCCAATAGATATGGATGAAGTGATGATACTGGTTTTCATTCTGATGGACATATTATTCATAATATTTTTCATACCTTCCCTTCTGGTGTTAAAATACATCGAAAGCAATGTAATCGACCCTATCGTTTCATTTTCAGGAATTGAAAAGTTCATTAAAAAGGGCGACAGAATCGAATCTGACGGGTTGGTTAAAGTTTATTCAGAGTACATTAATGAAGATGACGAAATTGGAATGCTTGCTAGAAGTTACACTTCTTTAATCAGTTATACAAACGAGTACATTGAAAATATTCACAATATTGAAGGTGAAAAGCAGAGAATTGAAGCGGAACTCAGCATTGCCGAAAAGATTCAGCAGTCCAACCTTCCAACCCACAGCATTGAAAATGAAAACTATTCCATTTTCGGATTCAGCCAGCCTGCAAAAGAGGTTGGTGGAGACTTTTATGACTATTACGAACTGGACAGTGAAAACGTGGCCGTTGTTATAGGTGACGCATCAGGAAAAGGAATACCTGCAGCAATACTTGCAACTATTGCCCAGTCAATAATAAAGCAGCTGCTTAAAAGCGAAAAAGATCCTTCTAAAGTCCTCTATTTACTCAATAACCAACTATGCGAAAACAACACCGAAATGATGTTTGTAACGTTATGGCTTGGAATATATAACAGGAAAACAAAGATGATGACTTTTTCCAATGCAGGACATAACTCTCCACTGATTATGAAAGACGGGAAATTTGAAGCATTAAAAGTTGATCCCGGAATCGTTTTGGGAGTTTTGGAAGACTATGAATTTGTAAGGGAAGAGGCAGAAATATCCAAAGGAATAGTCGTTTATACTGATGGAATAACTGATGCTAAAAATCCTGATGATGAGTTTTACGGCGAAGACAAAGTGATTGACTTTTTAAATTCACACACTTTTGAAAACAAGGTAATTGATAAATTATTAAAAGATATTGATGAATTTACTGGCTCTGAAGATCAATTTGATGACATGACCATAGTGCTTTTGGATAGACATGATTAGAATAGCTTATTATAATGTGGAAAACCTTGACCTTAAAAAGGGATATGAACTGGTTTCGGATAAAAGAAAGGAAAAAATCGATTTTTACAGATTTGACAAGGACAAAAGGCTCAGCTGCGGCGCATATCTTCTTCTTCAGAAAATGTTGAATGAAGAGGGAGTTACAAAACCCGAATTTAAAACTGGAAAATACGGTAAGGCATACATATGCAATTACGAAGACATTTACTTTAATGTAAGCCATTCGGGGAAAATGGTTTGCTGTGCAATTTCCGATAGGGAAGTTGGTGCTGACGTTGAATATAATGACCCTGCAATTGATTTAGACATAGCAAAGAATTACTTCTACAACAGCGAATATGAAAACATCATGAAATCCGACAATCCATCAAACGAATTTTTCAGATACTGGGTTTTAAAGGAAAGCTATATGAAATACACTGGCCTCGGATTCAATCTGGATTTGGACAGCTTTGAAATAATCATTGATGATGATATAAAGCTAAAAAACGGTGAAGATATTAAATTTAATCTCTTTGATGTCGGCGATTATAAGCTTGCCTCAGCAGGACACTTTAAAACAAAAAAACTTGAAAAATATGATAAGTTATATTAAAAAAGAAAAGAAAAAAGGAAGAATTAAGATAAAATAGATCCCATAAAATGATGGTAAGCCAAAGATAGGCCTCCAAACAGGATATTAGCTGGGTTTTTAAAAAATTCCAGGTCATGTAACTGCACGTACATGTCTCCTCCGAAATTACCTCCTCTTACATTATCTATCAAATGTTTAATATCCTGAGTATCCTGCACACAACCATACTTCCACATATATTCGGTATATGCTTTTGCAACGATTTTTGTAGTCATGTCGAGATCGTGGTCTTTATAGACAAATAATACGAACTTCCATATGTCTACCTCACCGCCCGCATCTAAAATGTTTTTAACGTAGTTTCTTGCATCTTTTAAATCACTGTCAGCTATCTGTAATTTGCCTGTTTCTACATATTTCCGGAGATTATAGAATTTAGTGAAGTAATCGAAAGGTCTGCCGTCATGATAAGGATAATAATGCAAAATCTCTTTTCCGCAAATTCCCCTGAAAAACCAGTCAACAGTATCCTGGCTTATAGTGAAATTATTCTTGTTCAAGACTTTATGTGCAATAAGTTTGGTTTGATCAGCATTATAATCTTTGTAGATTTCTAAAAGTAACATGCATACAATATCGCATCTTTCGTAGCCAGGAGTAAGATGGCCTTGTGCAATTCTTTTATATACATCATTGTAATCTTTTGCAGCCCAATCAACATTGAAAGGTAATTTAGGGCCTTTAATATGGAGATTAGTGAGTGGTCTTGGACCTTTAATGTCTAATTGAGGTGCATCAATAGTCCGATTCTGAATTGTTTTAGATCCAGAACCAGTAGCATTGCCATCAGTGTTTGTTGAATTGGTACTGCTGGGATTGTATTTAATAATTCTATAATCAGCACAACTACTAATTTGAGATGCATTTGTATCACCAACTGAATCTGAAATTAGTGGATGAGCATTAGTTTGTAAAAAATCATGATTCGCGGTTGCATTTGTAGCATCGGATGCACAAACAGAACCGATTCCGCATGCTAAAACAAGTAAGCATAATAAAGCAAATAAACTTTTATTCATAATTATTCCCCCAATAATTATTTGGTGTGATAAAAAATATCACTAGAAATAGTATGAAACACACCATATATAAAGATTTTCGAATGCAAGCACTCATTTACATCCCTAAAAGCTAAAAAACAATAGCATTATGCTTTAAATTAAAATCACATCTTTTTTAAGTCAACGTTATGACCTGTAAGCCTATAGTTAATCCAGTGTATTAACTTAACGGTACTTCCTATGCACAATGCACCGAGAACCGTTCCGATACCTACACTTCCGAAATTGCCTAAAAAAACATAAGAAAGAATTAAAGATGATAAAACAACAGTAACATCAAAATATACTTTCATCCTTGAAAACGGCTTTTTCAATACAATAGCCATTGTCTGTGTGGCTCCTTCAACAGAAATCGGGACAATATTTGTCGGCACATAGAAAAATATCCCAAGAGCAATTAAAACAATTGATAGCACACTCATCAAAAGGGCAATTAAGAGACTATCTGCTGCGGGAATGAATGCTGTTAACGACATTGAAAAGCTTGTGAAAAATCCGAAAATAACACTTACGAAAAGCTGGAAAAAGTGTTTGGATTTAAAATCACTTCTCAAAAGCATTAACTGCAAAATTACCAGAAATACTTGAAAAGCGAATGTTGTAACACCCAAATCAACATTCAATATCAGATTTAATGCATAGGGTATTGATGCAACCGGCGTTGAGCCAAGACCTGATTTGATTGAAAATGCAACACCCAATGTTATCAAAAATAAGCCAAAAATGTAGTTAAATATTCGTTTGAATGTTAATTTTTCACCACTGAATTCCATATACTAATAATATTTGTTTTCATAGTATTTAAACTAATTTAAGAAATAATAATTTGATTAAAACGGAAAAATTATTGCCGACTATAATATTTAATAGGTATAAAAATCAAATATTTAACTAGGTTTAGAAATGCTAAATCTGTTTATCACATGGAGGAAAATCAATGGATGAAATTTTATTAATGCTTCCAGGTCCAACAACAGTAGACCCTAGAGTTTTAGCTGCAATGTCAAAAGCTGTTGTAAATCACAGAGGAGCAAAATACGGAGAAATATTAACAGAAACCACAGAATTAATGAGTAAAGTTTTCCAAACCCCAAATAAATCTTATTTATTAACTGGATCAGGTACCGCTGCTATGGAAGCAGCTATTGCAAATACCGTTGCACCTGGTGAAAAAATGTTAAATGTTGTTGGTGGAAAATTCGGAGAACGTTTCATGAAAATAGCTAAAACACATGGAATTGACGCTCAAGAATTAGCGGTCGAATGGGGAACTGCAGTAACACCAAAACAGATTGAAGAAGCACTTGATGCTGATGAAAACATTAAAGCAATCAGTGTTATCCACAATGAAACCTCTACCGGTGTAGCAGCACCAATCGAAGAAATCGGTAAAGTCATGAAAAACTACGACGCATTATACATCGTAGATACCGTATCCTCACTCGGAGGAGACTATGTGGACGTTGAAAAGTTCGGCATTGACGTTTGTGTAACCGGTTCACAAAAATGTCTCGCAGCACCTCCTGGAATGGCAGCAATCACATTAAGCGATGCCGCATGGGACGCTGTTGATAAAGTTGAAACCAACACATTCTACCTTGACATGAAAGCTGCAAGAAAAAGCGGAGACAAAAACCCTCCTGAAACTCCTTACACCCCATCAGTTTCATTAACATATGCAATGAATGAAGCTTTAAAAATAGTTATGGAAGAAGGATTAGAAAACAGAGTTGCACGTCACCACAAAGCTGCAAAAGCCAGTGTAGCTGCTGTAAAAGCATTAGGTTTAGAATTATTCGCAGACGAAGCTGTATCATCTGCAACCGTAACTGCAGTTAAAATGCCTGAAGGCGTCACCGATGCTGATTTCAGAGGAACAACCCGTGACAAATATGGCGTTGAATTAGCTGGAGGACAAGACCACTTAAAAGGAAATGTCTTCAGAATAGGTCACATGGGATGTATCTCATACAAAGAATTAGTACAAACATTTGCAGCTATTGGAATGACCTTAAAAGGTTTAGGTGCAATTGACGACGCTGGTGCAGGTGTTGCATCAATTACAGAATCATACTTATGATTCTGCTCTTTTTTTCTTTTTTAAACATCTTATCACCTTTTAAATTGATTAAATATAGCTATATTGTCTACATCATACCGTAATGACCTGTATTTTAAGGTATTTGAAGTGCGACTGCGTGAAAATATTAATCGTTTATATATGAAACTTGAATAATCAACTCATTTTACACAACAATAGCACTTTAGCCAAAATAATAAACCTAATGCTTTAACCTTTTCAACAAATCACATATAATACTCACCTGCAATATTAACACACAAATACATTGATTCCATAACCTCATCTAAAAAATTTGATTTTTCACAAAAATCATATAAATCATCAGTTATTTTATAGAATAGTTTATCTTCGACATCTAAATCCAGTTTACGATTATAACGCACATAGAATTCAATTGCAGGGTTTCCTTCCTCATCATGGTTTGAACGGTGACAGCTAATCAAGCAATCAAATTTTGGAATAATATCCTCATTAATATGCTTTTCAATAGCTACATAAGGATCAAAACCATGATGTGCAATAATCTCTTCCAGAGTAGGCACTTCATACATTTTTTCACCTCATTAATAGGATGGTACATATACTTTGTAGTTGAAAGTTAATAAATTCAATGAAAAAATTTAAAAAAAATAGCACATAAAACGATTAGTATGAAATATTTCAAATTAAATAACGGGGAAAAGATGCCTGCTTTAAACTTCGGTGTTTTTGACATAGAACCTGAAGACACGAAAAATGTTGTTTTAAAAGCGCTTGAAGTGGGTTATCGTTCAATTGACAATGCTCAAGTATACTATAATGAAAAGGAAGTTGGTGAGGCAATTAAAGAATCCGATGTTGACCGTGACGACATATTTCTTATCAGCAAGAACTGGGTAAGCAATGCAGGATATGAAAAAACCATGAAAGCGGTTGACAAGACGTTGAAAGATTTGCAGACCGACTATCTGGACTTGTTTTTAATCCATCAGCCTTATGGGGACTATTACGGATCATACAGGGCAATGGAAGAATTGCAAAAGGAAGGTAAAATCTTATCCATAGGCCTTTCAAACTTCTATCCTGACCGTTTGACTGATTTGGTGATGAACAATGAAGTCGTGCCACAGGTGAATCAGGTCGAAACAAGCCCTTATTTCCAGCAGTGGGAAGCTCATGAAACTATGGAAAAATACGGCATTACCCATCAGGCCTGGGGATCATTCTCAGAAGGAATGGATAACCTTTTTAAAAACCCTATTCTTGTCGAAATAGCCGAAAAGTATTCAAAAAGTACCGGCCAGGTAATTTTGAGATGGCTTTATGACCGTGACATTGCCATTGCATGCAGGTCAGTTAAAGAAAGCAGAATGAAGGAAAACATGGATATTTTTGATTTTGAACTCTCAAAAGAGGATATTGAAAAGATTAAAGAACTTGATCGGGGTAAAAGCCCTTGGCTAGACCACAACGACCCTGAAACCGTTGAAGAGTTTATTGAGGAAATAATTTAACTTTTTAATTTTAACAAAATATTTAATGTAAAATGTTCAAAGTTAATATTAATTTATATAGGATGTGTAAATTATGGTAAACAATATCAAAACAAGTGTTGAAGAATTGCGTAAACTTATCAGTATTGACAATGTTATCGGCGAACCTATTGAAACCGAAGATAAAATACTTATTCCTGTAATGAGAATGGGTGTTGGTTTTGGAGCCGGTGAAAGCCTGTTCGGTCAGGAAAACAATGACGTTGTAGGTGCAGGTGCTGGTGTAGAGCCTATTTCAATGGTATTGATTCCTAAAAAAGGAAATGACGCCGAAGGTGTTCGTGTACTCGATTTAAGTAAAGGAACTGAAACCAATAAAGCTTTATCCGATTTAGGTTTAATCATTACTGATTTGGTAAAAAGCTATATGAATACCGAATCGGAATATGTGGATGAAGAAGAATTTATCGAACCTGAATTTACAACATATGATGACGAAAAAAGCGAAGAATAGGACTCGTATCTTATGTTAAACATCCTATTGATGATTATTTTATTAATCATCATAATTATTTTTATTATTCTACTTTTTGGAATCAGACTGACTGGAAGATGGCGGAAAGTAGATAGTGAATATGACGGATGTGTTGAAGTACTTATTTTTAAAAAATTGAAAGTCTATACCTTTGACTTAACGTCAGACGATGATGAGGACGATGAGGAGTCTGATGAAGAGGATGAAGGAAGGGACCTTAAAAAACTATTTGAATTAGCCAAACCCTGTTTTAAATATTTAAAAATATTTTTCCATGAATTTTTAGATGCAGTTAACATCAACAGACTGGAAAATGACCTTATTATCGGCTTTTCAAGCTTTGCAAAAACCGGAGAGTATATCGGATATATCTGGGCAATATTTTCAGTGCTGATGGGAATGATACCAAATTCACGTTTGGGCGTCGAACCCTCATTTGCAGGCGAAACCCTGAATATAAAAGGATACATCAATATTGACATCAGCATTTTTAAACTGATTATACCTGTATTGAAGCTCATATCCAAAAAGGAAATCCGCACATTGATTAGAGGTGTTTTAAGTGGATAATTTTAAGGAAGACATCAAATCAATATTTGAAATTGAAGAAATTGATGAAATCAAATTCAAGACAATTGAAATAAGTCCGGATAAAACAATCTATTTTGCAGTTTGTGAAAGCGAAAAAAGAATGTTTGGAAAGATTAGTTCAGCAACGCTTGAACCCGAAGCATTCATTTTAAAAATGGGTGATGAATACCACTACTGCAGCCTAAATGATAAAAAATTAGATAAAAATATAGTCATGGAATTTTTAGAAAAATGCCTGTAATTATTTCTCATCCAACAGCTTTTCAAGACGACTGATTTTTTCTTTCTGCTCTTTTAATGATTCTTTCAGTTCATCAACCTCACTTTCAAGATCTCTTTTAACCTTGGCTTTTTCCTCATTGTCTTTAATGACCAGCTTGAAAAGGACAATACCTACTACTGAAGAGAAAAGCATCGGAGGATAGATTTCATGCACCAGCTTAAGAGTCTGGGCAGAAGGAGAAAAGCACAATATAATCAGCATTTCAAGACCTACAATCAGAAACATCAAAATAGCTGATTTTGATGATGTTAAAAAGCGATTTCCATTTAAGATATAAACTGCACTTCCAATGAAACCGCAGAGAACAGTTGAAATGCAGCACGGAATAGCAGTTTGACCACCGATAGTTAATCTGAAAAGACCAGCAACAATAGCTGACGGAATTCCCACAATAGGCCCCCCAAGCATTGATCCGATAAGAATTGTCATGGTTCTTACATTTGCCGGAATGCCATAAAACAAAATGGAAAAGGAAGCGAAAACACCCAAAACGGAAAATATTATCATACAGTAAATGAGATTCCTGCGGGATTTGTCACCGGCAATTATGGATTTGAAAACTTTCAAATGCATTGCCACAATCATGAAAATCAATGAAACAGCCAATATATTGAACATGTCTAAAAAAGAGCCTAACCTCATAAATTCATTGATAACGGAATTATAATATGCAATAAAAAGCGTCAGCAAGGCAAGTATCAGAAAATATGTAACATCGTAAAGGGAACTGTCCCCCAATCTTCTAAGTGTCGGCAATTTAGAGGATATGAAAGCAAAAATAATAATTGAAGAAAGTATCATGCCCAAGCTCTCAAAAGTATCTATAGAATTGTAGGTAATGTTTAGACTGGAAGCAACCATGAAAAAGAAAATCAGATTGGCTAATATTAACACTGCAAATATTGCCAAAAGTCCTTTATTTTGTGATTTTATTCTTTCAATCATGTTATCAACCATTAATTTGGTAAAGGTATATTTTCCTTATTAACCTTTATTTCAACAACGAGAGGTCCTTTTAAATCATTTTTAAGGAAATCTTTTAAATCAGTTAAATTGTCTATCTGAACTGCATCAATTCCATATGATGCTGCAAGCTTTAAAAAGTCCGGATTTGCCAAGTCAGTCTGGTAGGAATCCATATCGTAGAAATCCTCCTGCCACTGGCGTATGATTCCAAGCTCGGAATTGTTTAAGATAAATACGATGACATTCAAATTGTTATTTCTTAATGTTGCAAGCTCCTGAAGGTTCATCTGAAAACCTCCGTCACCGTTAAAGACTATAATTCTTTTATCAGTTGCTGTTGCTGCCCCGATTCCTGCCGGAAGTCCGTAGCCCATAGGCGCTGAAGCACCGGGAAAGAGCAAGTGGTTAGGATATTTGGCATTATACAAAAGCATTTCAAATGTGGTGTGTGAACCTGCATCTGAAACGAAAATGTCATCGGGAAATGCTTCAAATATTCTTTTGATAACAGCCTGCGGTTTTAAATCATCATCAGTGCCTTCAACATGAACCGTGTTGTCGATTTCCAGAAGTTCGCCAATCCAGTCGACCTTTTTAAACTCCAGAGTCATTATTACCTCTTCAACGTCTCCCTGAATCTGATATTTTCCTTTAAGGACATCCTTGTTTATATTTACATGAATGAACCTGTCCTCATCAATTTCGGGAAATGTTCTCTCACTGGCAATTGATCCAAGCGCAATAATGCAATCAGATTCATCAATAGCTTTTTTGGCCCTTGGAGTTGACCTTATTCCCACAAGGCCCAGATTAATGTCTTCGTCTTCTGATATTATTCCCCTTGCGTTGAATGTGGTCGTAACGGGAATTCCATACGTTTCCGCTAAAGTCTTTATGTTTTCAGCCTGGGAAATTGCACCTGCACCAAGAACGAATAGGGGCTTTTTGGACTTTAAAATCAATTCCTGTGCTGCATCAAGTGATGACATGTCGCTTTCACACAAATAACACAGGTCAATGTCTAAAAAATCCTCACTTAAAAGCACATCCTTTGATAAGTTAATGTGAATCGGACCTTTAGGATTATTCTTAAGACCGTATAGAGCAGCCTTCATGGCAAAAATCGCCTCACTTCCGTTTAACGGAGAATAATTTTCATAAGTGATATTTGAAAAGATATCCTTTAACGGCGTGGACTGGAACATGTTTTCGTTTCTTTTGGCCAGTTCATTATCGCCGGTTAAAATAAGCATTGGAATGTTATCCTTATAAGCTGAAGATACTGCCATGACGAGATTAAGAGCACCCGGACCTGCAGTTGTCATGCAGACTCCGACAGTATCTGAAGTTCTTGTAAATGCATCTGCAGCATGTGCAGCCGCCTGTTCATGCCTTGTTAAAACATGTTTAATGTCTGATGAGGATAGCGCCTTATACATCGGCATTATCTGCTCGCCGGGAATTCCGAAAATATGCGTTATCCCATTTTCCTCAAGGATTTCAACAAGCCTTTCGGCCACGTTCATTCCTCTTCCTCCTGATATGATCCGTCATATTCACCGGAGCCTTCAACTTCAAAAACGACCGCCTGAGCTATTCTGTCACCGGATTTGATTTTATATTCAAAATCTCCATGATTGTAAATCATGAACATCAGCGTTCCGTAAAATCCAGGGTCTCCCACTGCAGTTTGAACTGAAATGAATGACCTTAAAAGGGTTGACCTCGGAAGGTATAGCATCGTATAGCCTTTAGGGATTTTGACCTTTCTTTTGATGCTTGCCAGATAGGCTGTGTGTGGCTTTAAAGTATAAATTGGGCCTTCAAGCTCTTCCAATTCAGGCAAATTTTTTTCATTGTCAATAAGAGAACCACCAGATGTTTGTTTATAGATTTTATCCAATTCCAAATCAATACCTGATGGCTGTACTAAATCTGCGAAATCCGGGAAAATTTTAACAAGTTCTTCTTGGCCTAGCATTTTGAATGTCTCCTTAGATTAATTTTTATATGTTGTTTGTAATATAATTAATTGGAGGAAAAAATATGCCTGTTATAACAATTGCTGGAAACAATGGAATTAGTGTTGAGAAAAAAAGAGAAATGGTTAAAAAAGTGTCTGAAGTTGTAGCTGAAGCCTATGACTTGCCTATTGATGCGATTACCGTTTTGGTTCAGGCCTATCCAAAGGAAAGTATTGGTGTGGCCGGTGAATTGTTAAGTGATCGCTAATCACTTAACCAACTATTTTTTAAAAAACCCCACAGCATTATCTACAAATCCAATGAACCTATCTGAGAAAAATATTGCAACCGCTGCAGATACAATACCAATAATTGCCCCACCAATCAGATCAGTCGGATAGTGAACACCGGAATATAATAATGAGAATTCCAATATTGCCAAATAGATTACTGCTAAAATACCCAATATCAACCTATGCTCTTTTGCTTTCATCAGAACAACGCTGATAACTGAAAACGAAATAGAAGTATGGCCGGATGGAAATGAATTTAAACCATGGTCCTGAACAACCATACGAATATTGCTTAAAACAACATATGGTCTGGGACTTACATATACGACCTTTAGAAAAAGCGTTATTACATCATTGAAAAAAAACGCAAGAAGACATATTAACATTATATTTCTAATTTTTTCCATTTTTAAAACCCATGAAATTATTAAAATAATTAATAGAAATACAGGTATGGAATATATACTGGTTAAATTGTAAATGATGGGTACAGCCGTATCAAGAACCGGATTCTGCATTCCATTGTTTATAAAAGTTAATATGTCCATTTAATAATCACCAATAATCTATTCAAATTTTTCCTTATCAAGCATTTTAACTATTTTTGCAGGTATTCCAACAGCAACGCCGTAATCCGGAACATCTTTTGTAACTATTGCTCCGGCACCTACAATGGCGTATTTTCCAATTGAAACTCCCGGAAGAATGCTTGCGCCTGCACCAATCCAAGCTCCCTTTTTGATTAAAATTGGTCTGCAGGTTAAAACCTGTCTGTCGTATTCATCATGATTGTTTGACAATAGCTGAACATTTCCGGCAATCATTACGTCATCCTCGATTGTAATTCCACCACGAGCCATCAGAAGAGCATTAGAATTTATGAATACATTGTCTCCAACCTTCAGATGGTCAAATGCAGCGCCTGAAAATGGAGCTATTATTGTACTGTTTTCACCGAGATTATCTCCAAAAAGTTCCTTTAATAAAGCATTATATTCATCGCTTCCGGGCAAAGTATGATTGATTTTAAAAACCAGTTCGTTCATCTGACTTGCCTTTGCAAACTCTTCAGGAGTCATTTCCCTCATATCTACACGTTCTTCTTCACAGTTCATTAAAATCTCTCCTTAGTTAATGTTTTATTTTAATTAATTAATAAAAATATTGGAATTTTATATCTTAATATGCAAATATTAACCCCAAAAGATTTAATAATCAAGAGAAAAAAGTAAATAGTAAAAGAATTAATACGTAACACAGACTTGGGAAAATAACCATGTTTTCCCTCCCTAAAAAGGTGAAAGTAAATACCACACCATAATTCCAATAGTTCACCATTTATTTTTATTATTGAATTGCCAAATTTTCAAAAAATTGTCTTCACTCATAAAAATTGTTCCCACTCGTAAAAATTGTTCTCACTGATAAATATTGCTTTCACACATAAAAATTGTTCTCACCCATAAAAATTGCTCTAACTCATAATATGAGGTTTAAATAGTAAAAAAACAATTATAATATTGTTGGTGATAAAATGACAAGTGAAAAATACGAAATAAATTTTGAAGATAAAAACTTTTGGCGAAGATGTATAAAATATGCACTCGCAAAAAGAATGATAAAAAGAGGAAAAATAAGAAATATAAATTTAGATGTATGTGATATCTCTGAAAATGAATTAACACGATTGATTCAACTAAATGAAATCGTCAATCAGAAGCAATAAATATGTTAATATATCCAACATTTAAACCATAAATTTAAAGTCCGAAGTAAGACGTTACAATCATCGGAGTGTTGAACTTCCCGTCATTAGAGGACGAGGATTCGCAAACCAAAAAATATATTTTGGAATTTTACTGCCCCGCCGTCCCGGCGAGTTCTAAACCTCTTCTGAGGATATTAATACTGGAATTGACGTCTCTATCATGATGTGTATTGCAATATGGACAGTCCCATTCACGTATTCCTAGGTTTTCCTGTCCTCGTAGTTTTTCATTCTGTTCTCCACATTTGCTGCAGATTTGTGTGGATGGAAAGTTTTTAGGGATTTTGATGAATTCGATATCGTTCCAGTCACATTTGTATTCTATTTTGTCCATGAAGGTACGTGGTGCGTTTAGTTGTATACCTCGGCTTAAATATTTATTGTGTTTCCATGCAATGATATTTTCATTTTGAACTGATACAAAACAACTGTTTTTTACAATATCTGCTGTTTGTTTGTTATAAAAATCATTTCTTTTGTTTATTAGTTTTTTATACCATTTGTTGTATTGTATTTGTGCTTCTTTGTATCTTATGGACTTTGGTTTGTGGTGGCTCATTATTTTTTGATAGTAGATGATTTTTTCTGTTTCCTCCGTTAGATCAAGGTTGGGTATCTTTTGGTCGTTGGAGAGAACGGCTAGTTTGCTGCATCCGATGTCGATTCCGATTTGTTGGCGTGGGCCGATTATTCTATCTGGTGTGTGTATGCATTCGATGTTGAAAACGGCATAGTATTTGTTATTTTCTTTTTTGATTGTTACATGTTTTATTTTTGCCGTATGGTCACTGGTGTTGCTGGCTTGTCGTAGTAATTCTCGATATTCTTTGCTGGTTTTGAATTTTATTAATCCTAGTTTAGCCAGTTTGATTTGTTCGAATCCATACCGATTTTTTTGAATTCTTACGTTGTTATTATTGTTTATTATTCTGAAATTATCTTTTGCATTTCTCTTGTGTTTAAATACAGGATAATTGGATTTTAAATTAGGATCATAATATCTTTTGAATGCTTGTATGAGATTTCTTTGTGACTGTTGGCGACTAGTGGACTC
>NZ_JAZRKF010000010.1:0-27629 GCF_045646205.1 Methanobrevibacter sp.
AATGTTACCATTCCAAACATAATAAAAGTAAGAATTTCCAAATTATATTCTCTCATTAAAACACCTTACATTATTTTATGTTGTTTAACATTAAAATTTATGCACGTAATAATTGGTTTGTGTTTTCAGTAGTGCAAAGGTCAAAGGAACTTTTTTATAAGTTTTATACGAAATGATTGATTCAGAATTTAATTGTTCTGGATCAAATAACATTAACGGCCGGGGCTAGCTATTCGAAACTGGTATTCTGAAACCTGTGCATATATATCAAAGTTGAATTAAATTTGACCTTCTATATCATTAATGTTAATGTCAAAAACACATCAGCAAATCAAAGTTTCGAGAATAAGTTTCGTTTTATACGAATGAAAATCTTTAATTATTATAAGTTCTAAAAAAAGTAGTGTAGAGAGACCATAAGTATGACAACTATCGCATGCCCTTTCATATAATACCTCAATTATGTTAATTAATAATATTTTACTTTTTTAAATTATATATAATTAATAGCTACTTTTTCTTTTCATGAATATTAATTCAAAATATTTGTATAAAGTTGATTGAAAAATATGCATAAGTGGTAGAACTTTTTCGTGAGTTTCAATGAAACAATGTTCTCTAACCTTTTTTACAACATCATTATCTTTAACATCACCAATCAACAAAGGAGAATCAAGATTATGCAACTTTTGGTTCCTTTTGACCATCTTCATGTTGCTGTTGGCATAATACAATTCAAATTATCTACTACTTTTTCGATTTTTGTTTGATAGAATACGAACAAATAATGCTCGAAAAGTAGGTGAATTATCTACTACTTTTAATAAAAACAAGTATTATCTATCTTCAAAATAATTATTTAAAAACCAAAATGAGTTTATCAACTCAGAGTTGATAAACTCCCTAACAAAGGACATACTTCCTAAAAAGAGTATGGTTTCCAGGATGTTAAATCACTTCATTATCCCTTAAAAAATCAATTAAATTCAAATGAATTATTCCATCATGAGACATATCCACATCATCCATGGTTATTACGTATTTTGGATAATTATCTTGAATACTCTTTAATGGTTTAAATTCTCTTTCAACAGTTTCTTCACTTGCCAATAAATAAGAAACTTGAATGTAAATGAGTTTGTTTTGTTTTTTGCATACAAAATCCACTTCCAGGCTATCAACTTTGCCGATGGTGATTTCATATCCTCTTCTTAAAAGTTCCAAATAAACAATATTTTCGATTACACGAGTGATATCCCGTTGATTGTTTCCTATTATTGCCTGTCTAAAACCCAAATCACATAGATAATATTTTTCATCATATTTTAATATTCTTTTACCCTGTAAATCTTCGCGCTTTACCTGATAAATCAGGCATGCATTTTCAAAGAATTTCAGATAATTGTAAATTGTATTTACAGATAAGTTTACCATATCCTGCTTTAGTCTTTTATGAATTTTATTTGCGGAAAATGGCTGGCTAATGTTATACATTACAAATCTCATAATCCTTTCCAACAAGTCGACATTTTTAACATTATTTCTTTGAATTATATCTTTAAGGACAATAGAATTGTATAAATCCATTAGAATTAATCTTTTATCATCGCCACTATAGTCAAATGTTGAAGGCATACCCCCATCTTCCAAATATCTATAAAAATGAGATTTAAAATCAGAAGTAATTTCATAGTAATCAAGATATTCCCTAAAAGAAAATGAATATATGTTTAATTCGACATAACGGCCAGATAAATATGTGGCAAATTCTCCAGACAATAATTTTGAGTTTGATCCAGTAAGGTATATGTCATAATTTTCTTTTGCAAAGTAAGAGTTGATTAATTTTTCCCATTGGGGAACAACCTGTATCTCATCAAAAAATAGATAAATTTTGCCTTCAATATTTTCAGTTTTATGAGATATGAACTCTTCAAGCTTTTTAATATTATCTATTTCAAAATAATCACTTAATTCAAAGTTGATCCAAACAATATTATCTTCAGGTATTCCTTGTTTTATTAATGAATCAATAATTTGTTTTAATATGGTTGACTTTCCAGAACGTCTTGTTCCTATTAAAACTTTAATGATATGTTTATTTATAAAGGGATTGATTTTATCAATATAATCTTTTCTTTGAATAATCATTAAAATCACACTTCTTTTTATAATTATTAATTTATCATAACTATCATATAAAGTTTTCAGTATAATGAAAAGTAAATAATAAAATCAATATTGTTTTCAGTTAAATGAAAATCAATATGAAAATTAGAAATAAATATCAAACCTATGAAATTAAAAATATAAATATTAAAAGTAAAGAAATCAAATTAATCTTTGTTACATATCAATATAGCTAGGTTCCATAACCTCTTTTACAACATCACCATCATTAACTTCCCCAATAAGCAATGGTGAATCAGGATTATGCAACTTTTGATTCTTTTTGACCAGCTTCATGTTGCTGTTGGCGTAACACACTTCAAATTATCTACTACTTTTAGTAAAATTTATTCTATATCATGCAAACAATAAATCAAAACTAAATAATTTCTGCCAACACTCAAAAAATAGTAAAAAAATAGAATTAATTAAATAAAATTATTTAAGTAATTCTGCACCTTTGTCGACAACAACTTTACAAGGTACCGGTAATTTCATACCTGCTCTTTTGAGTGCAATTTTTGCATCTTCAAAGTTTTTAGGCTGAATATCGATAGTGATGATTCTTTGATCTTTTTTAACAATAGCTTCAACACTGATTGGTTTACCGAAAGCGTTTCTCATACCGGATTGTACCCTATCCGCACCTGCACCGGTTGCCATCGGGTTTTCCCTTACGATTTGGTGAGGGTATACTCTTAATTTTAAGTGATAGCCTAATCTTCCAGCTGCCCTTTGCATTAATCTGTTGGATGCAATACGGGCTGCTTCTAAGGAGTTGTGTCTAATTTGAGCTGGTTTTTTAACAGCTAAACTTACGGACACTGGAAATTCTTCTCTTAAATTACCCATATCGTATTGTACGATTCTTGAATTTGGGGTTTTTCTAATATAATCTCTTCTTGTATAAGCACGAACCATAATAAATTCCTCCAATAATAAAAATTAATATAAATAAATAGAATATATAACTATTTTGCATTAGTCATTAATAAATGTTACTTATTTTTCATCAATGCCGTCAATTTTAGAATTTTATTATAGAGTTTTATTTCTTTATTATAATGATATTTAGCCTTATTTTAATGTAATATTCTCAGATGATTTATCATTTTTAAAATCGATTTATTACTAAGTACTGTTCATTGATTAATTTAATATTTAGCTTTTATTAAATTTATATTTGTTTGTGGCAATTGTTGTTTAATTGATTTGATTTGTTGTTTTAATCAATGTTTTATTAAAATTTATTATTTTTACATAATATTGTATATATCAATTCTATTAATGTTTTATTATTATGTTAAGTTAGTATTCGGAATTTAAAGATTTAAAAAAAGTTTATATATGAATTGAGGACATATGTATATACATGAACCAAAAACACAAGTCCTCATTATTATTTTGGAGTAATTCATTAATTAATTTTTCTATTTTTTCTGAAATAATAGAAATTTGTAAATCTGCAGAAGAGTTGTTAAAAATCAAAATAAATAATTCAAAGTTATTTATTTTTTGTGATTACTTCGATGGTGATTGCCATGTTTTATTTATATGAATCTGCCATCGATACAGTATTAACTAATCCTAAAAAATTTGTTAATACTGAAAATAAATTTTCTCGCATTCGTAAATTTGAATTCCAGGACATAGTAAAATTCTTTTTATTTAATAAAGGATCTTCAAATCAAGATGATTTGGATGATTTTTTAGAAGATAAATTTAATGATGTTGATATTGAATTAACAAGACAAAATCTTTCACAACAGCGAACATTTATTAATCCATTGGTTTTTAAAGAAATTAGCAAAGAATATTTGAAAAATATTAATTATAACACCAATAATTCATTATTCAAAACATTTAATGGATTTTTCTTAATAGCAGGAGATGGTTCTAATTTTGAAATTCCTGACTTTAAAGAGGTTAGAGAAGAATTTGGAATAAAAAATGATAGTTTGGTGATGAGAAAACCATCAACCGCAACATTTTCAGGGTTAATGGATGTTATGAATGGTTTTTTATTAGATGGAATAATAGGAAACCACAAACAAGGCGAATTGCCATTAATGCACCAAAATTTGGATAATATTCAAGATATAATCAATCCTTCACAGTCAATTTTTATATTTGACAGAGGATACGCTGCAATGGAATTATTTGTCCACATAATAGAAATGAATAGTTATTTTGTAGCAAGATTACAAGACAGATACTACAAAAAAGAAAGAAAACAAGTCCAATCCAATGACGAAGAAATAAATTTAAATATAACCTCCGAAAGACTACAAAAATTCCGTAATACTGATTTTAAAGAAAAATATTCGAAAAAAACATGTCTAACATTAAGAATCGTAACTGTTGAAGTGGAAAAAGAAAATGAAGAAACAGGAGAAATATAAATTGAAATATATTCATTATTAACAAATTTACCCAACAACATAATGACTACAGACGATATTTGCGAAATCTACCATCAAATATGGGGAATCGAAACCAACTACAACACATTAAAAAACAGACATTACATCGAAAATTACACAGGAAAACGACGAATAACGATCGAACAAGACATATACTCCAAATTTCTACGATACAACATATTCTGCCACTACAAAAACTATTTCTACAATTTAATCAATAGTAGAAAAAGAAAAAAAGGAATAACTGCAGAATATCAAGTCGATCAGGCAAATCTAATAAGAAAACTAAAAAGATACCTTCCAAAAATGATTTTGAATCCAACAGCCAAAATAATACGCAAGTATTCAAGAAAAATAATCAAACAATGCTCAAAATCACCCGAAAAAATTAGAAAAAATAGAAAAGCACCCAGAAGACCCACACCTTCAAGAAAATTCAACATGAACTACAGATTAACATAAAAATATAAAAAAATCAAAATATAAAAAATTATGAATTCTAAAATTGACGGCATTGTATTTTTCATGCAAAAATACAATTTTGAAAAGATTAATAATTTTTGACTTCTCGAACTTGTAGATAGATTTTTTATTTAATACTAAATCAAGAGTTAGAATAATACAATTAAAAACAGCATAGGTATAAAATAGCGATAAATCAAAAAAAAGACATTGATAATACTTAAACATTAATTAATTACAACATCTACATTGTTATATCGAAACTAGGAAAAACTAATGATATTTAAGGAAAATTCAATATCAAAGTTAAAAGTAAAATCAGACCCCCATAATACATTAGAATATGATGAATTTTTTAAATCAGACATTTAAATATAAACATCACAACCACTGAATTAGCAGAACAATGATTTGAACTTGTGAAATTTTATCTAAAAAATTTTAACATGACAAGATCAGAAGATTTTTTAATTGAATTTAGATAATGTAAGTTTAATCTTAATTTGCAGATTTATTAACCTAATATACTCAATTTCAAAGAAAATAAAAATAATATGTAGAATAAAGACTTTTCATTGATTAAATTTAATGATAAAAGATATTAAAAATTAATTAAAAAATGCATAAGGAATATTTATATTGTATATACATCATAATTAAGTATATGACTAAATTTAATACTGAAGACTATAAGGATATTATTGGCATAATTTTTTTAGCATTAAGCTTTATAATGTTGGGATACATGTTAATATCCCCATACAATCAAATGCTTATCCATCTTGATGAATACTTTACAATTAGTGTCCTTAATTTTCCAATTACGGATTTAATTTATGTTGTATCTCACGATGTTCATCCCCCATTCCATTATTTGCTTTTAAAAGTAGTTTCGGACATTTTAACATTTTTAGGGTTAGAATTTGATAAAATTTTCATATATAAAATCATGTCAATTGTACCCTATGCGATAATGCTTATTTTATCCGTTACAAAAATAAAAAGAGAACATGGATACTTGACTGCAGGATTATTTGCTTTTTCAATAGCTGTAACAAGCGAATTTCTCGCATATTATTCAATAATAAGAATGTACAGTTGGGGAATATTGTTTGTGATGTTGGCATTTATCTATCTGAAAGATATTATTGATACAAATGACACTAAAGCCTGGATTTTACTTACAATATTTTCAGTTTTAGCGGCATATACACACTATTTTGCTGCAATTCCAATAGTATGTATCTATATATCATTATTTGTTTACATATTCATTAATGATAAGGAAAAACTTAAATTCTGGTTTATCTCAAGCATATGTGGAATAATATTATATTCCCCATGGATATTATCTTTAATAACTCAAGTAACAGGAGTCAGTAAGGGTTTTTGGATTCCCGCAATAACATTAAAAACATTTATCGGCTTTTTTGGATATTTTATTGCTCCGGGAAATGATATTTATATCAGCATATTTTCAATAGCAGTATTTATTGCTCTTGCAATCAATTCACTGATACTATCAGACGATATAAATAAAACAGATAAATTTTATATATTCTGTGGAATAGGCGTATTTGTTGGAACAATACTAATAGGAACAATAGCCTCAATCATATTAAAACCATTATTGCTGAATAGATACCTATTACCTTCAGTTGCCGTATTATGGTTTACTATTGCATTCATGGTTTCTAAACTCAACGATAAACGAAGATTTATGATTTCATTTGCATTAATTCTAATATTGCTGGTTGCAGGAATAGGAACTACGATTTCATCCCAGGATTATTGGATTGACAAAAATATGAGTAGAAACGAATTTTTTAATCATTTAAGTGAAGACAATAACACCATAGTAATTAATGATGCAGTTAATAAAATGTTTTATCTGGAATATGCTAATTGCACAAACATGTATGTAGTCAATAAATCATATGAACTTTATGGATATAATTTGAGTGAACTGCACGACACCTTCGATTTTAAAGAAATATCGAAAGAGGATGTTCCTAAATTAATAAAGAACAATAAAGATAAAGATATATACATTCTAACTAAAAAACCGGACTATAATAAGAATATTAAAACAACAACAGTTGCAAAAACAGGATCCCATGCTATCCTAAAAGTCAAATGATAAATTCTCAAAATATAGGTTTATAACCTATATTTTTTTATTTTTAGGTTAAATTTAATTCATTAATAGATATTTTTTTACTTAAATTGATAACTTTTTATATTAAATTATACAATATTTTATCATGGATTTATTAACTATTGTTGTGCCTTGTTTTAATGAGGAAAGTTCTGTTGAAATTTTTTTTAAAGAAATTGAAAAAACATTAACTGAAATTAATTTTGAAATCATTTATGTTAATGATGGTTCAAAGGACAATACATTAGTTAATATCAAAAAAATAACCAAATCCAATTCAAATGTCAAATATATTTCATTTTCCAGGAATTTTGGAAAGGAATCTGCTTTATATGCTGGTTTAAAAAATTCAAAAGGAGATTTGGTTTGTGTTATGGATGTGGATTTACAAGATCCTCCCGAACTGCTTCCACAAATGATTGAATCTATAGAAACTGAAGATTATGATATTGTTGCAACCAGAAGAGTTACTAGAGCAGGCGAACCTAAAATCAGGTCATTATTTGCTCGTTTATTTTATAAAATATTTAATAAAATATCCAAAATAGATTTGGTTGACGGCGCACGAGATTATAGATTAATGACAAGACAGGTAGTTGATTCCCTTCTGGAATTAGAAGAATATAACCGTTTTTCAAAAGGACTATTTCAGTGGACAGGTTATGAAACGAAATGGATTGAGTATGAAAACATCGAAAGAATATCCGGAGAAACAAGCTGGTCCTTTTTTGGATTAATTTCATATTCAATTGAAGGAATCATAGCATTTACCACAGTTCCATTATCCATTTCAACATTTTTTGGTATTATAATCTCCTTTATCGCTTTTATCCTAATTATATTTATTGTATTGAAAAATTTATTATATTCAGACCCTGTTGCAGGTTGGGCCTCAACCATATGTATTATTCTACTTTTAGGCGGAATTCAACTATTTTCAATAGGAATTTTAGGAAAATACCTGGAAAAAACATATATTGAAATAAAAAACCGACCATTATACATTATTAAAGAATCCAACATTGATAATAAAAATTCTTAATTTTCCACCAATGCCAAATAATAATACTTAATATATAAAAAAAACATATTATTAGCCATATTATGAATAATAATATGAATGGTGAAAAAATGAAAAAAAAGATATTTATATCAATGCTTATCCTATTATTGATTTCAATATCTGCTGTTTCTGCAAGTGATGATTTAGACCAAAACATCACACAAACCAATGATATTGGAACAATCAATGATGACGTTTTAAGCGCATCGTCTGCAAAGACGTTCACTGATCTTCAAACCCAAATTGGAAGAACAAGTGCAGGAAGCACTCTGACATTGGAAGACGATTATGCATATACTGAAGGCACTGACAGAACCATCGGTATAGCAATATACGGTACGACAAAAGACATAACTATTGATGGAAACGGACATACCCTTGACGGTAAAAACGTTGCAAGAATTATTTATATTAATGAAGGAGCAAACAATATTACCATAAAGAACGTTAACTTCGTTAACGGATATCAGGACAGTGGTGCTGGAGCAATTTTCTGGAAAGGAGAATCCGGTACGATAATCAACTGTAACTTCACTTCAGACACTGCAGATAAAAGCGGTGGAGCAATAATCTGGACAGGTGCAGAAGGAACAATAGACAACTGTAAATTTGAAAAGTGCAGCTCCAAATCCCAAAGTGGTGGAGCGCTCTACACTACTGATGCATGTGATAAAATCACCATCTCCAACAGCAAATTTATCTCCAACAAGGCAAAAACATCAGGTGCTGCAATTGCATCAGCCGGAGCAGGCGCCGTAATATCCAAAAACATTTTTACAGACAACAGCGCAAGTGACAGTGGAGCCGCAATATACCTTTCAGGGGCAAATACAAAAATAAGCGAGTGTCAGTTCATCGCAAATAAAGTTGAAGGAAGCGGAGGAGCAATTTTCTGGAAAGGAGAATTAGGTACACTGGACAAAAGTAACTTTACCGCAAACACTGCAAAAGACAATGGTGGAGCAGTGTTCTGGGCAACTGCAAAAGGTACAATAACCAACAACAGATTTGAAAACTCCGTTTCAAACACCCAGAGTGGTGGAGCAATATACTGTAACGATTTAAGTGCGCAAACAACACTATCCAATAACGTCTTTATCAACAATACTGCTCAAACATGCGGTGCTGGAATCGGATCTGCCGGAGCAAACAGTATCATATCCAACAATATTTTTACAGACAACATTGTTCATGAAAGTGGAGCCGGATTATACACTTCAGGTAAAGGTTCAAAAATAAACAATAACCAGTTCCTTAGAAATAAAGCAGTGAGTGGTGGAGCAGTATATATTGAAATTGATGGAATATCAATGGATAAATGTTATTTCAAAGACAATTACATCACAGGCGGTGGTGGAGGAGCAATGAGATGGAATGGAAATTCCGGAACAATGACCAACTGTGTATTTGAAGATAACATTGCCGAAACAAGAGGTGGAGCAGTATACTGGAACGGAAATGATGCTAAAATACAAAACAGCAACTTCACAAACAATGTTGCAATCACCGCTGCAGGCGGAGCCTTAATATACAGTGGAAATAACGGCCAAATAATCTCAAACAATTTCAACGAAAACAGTGCTACCCAGGGATACGGTGGAGCATTATATGTTGGAGGAAACTCAAACAAAATAAACAGCAACAAATTCGATAAAAACACCGCTGCAAAAGGCGGAGGAGCAATATACTATGACGGCACCAGCGGAAGTGTAACAGGAAATACCATCACATCCAACTCAGCAGAAAACGCATGCGGTATAAGATGGAATGGTGACGGTGCTACAATTACCTCAAATACATTCAAAGGAAATAAAAACACTAACGGTGCAAATATTATCTTTGGTGACGGTGCTAAAGCAAAAGTAACCCAGAACACATTCCTCAACAACAAGGAAAGTGACAACTGTATCAGATGGAACTCAGCTGACGCTGTAATTACTCCAAACACATATAAGGATGATACCGTTACAAAATTAACCGGAAGTGAAGTCACAGCATATTATGGAGATTCCGCAAATTTAATTTTCACATTAACAACCAGCACCCAGGCTTTACCTGGAAAAACCGTTACAATTTCATTTAACAATAAAAACACTGATGTAACCACAAATGCAAACGGACAGGCAATTCTTGACGTTAAAGGAACAGGTGTGGGAACATGTCCTGTAAGCGCCAAATTTGCAGGTGACAGCGATTATGACGCATCAAGCGCAGCCGTATACCTTTACATCAACAAGGCCCCAACCGAAGTTGTTTTAACAGGCATTAAAGACATCATTATCGGCCAGGAACTTGAAATGACCGCCACTGTAAATGCAACCGGCGGAAGCGTAACCTTTGACGTTAACGGAAACAAGACCACAGTTCCACTCTCCACAGGAAAAGCAGTTTATACCTTCAAACCTGCCTTAGGTGACCAGACTTACACCGTTAATGCAACATATAATCCAAGCGATAACTACTTAACCAGTTCTGCAAGCGCAACATTTAAAGTGACAAAAATGCCAACCAGCATAAGCGGTGAAAACGTAACTGCATACCTTGGAGGAAAAGGACAGTTAATCTTCACATTGACTGATGAAACAACCTCAAAAGGAATGCCACAAACCGAAGTCAACGTCACTTTCTATGGCCAGACATACACTCAAAGCACCGACCGTGAAGGTAAAATAACACTTGATTTGGCAAACCTTGGTATCGGAACATATGATGCATTCGTAAGTTATGCTGGAGACGACATCTTTGCTCCATCAAATGCAACTGCAACCGCATTTGTTAAATCAACAATCGAATCAGAAGATTTAATTGCAAACTACGGTGATGCAACATACACTGCAAGATTCGTTGACATCGACGGTAAAGCATTAAGTGAAGGAACAACCGTTTCATTTTCAATTGACAATGCCCCTTACAGAGTTCCTGTAGATAAAAACGGAATAGCTACATTAACAATTGACAAAACTCCTGGAAACTACACCATAACAAACATCAATACAATGACAGGCGAACAGTCTGCAAACAACATTACAATCAACAAAATGCCTACAGAAACCACAATAACCGGTTTAAAAGACATCAATGTTGGTGAAAACCTCACTGCAACGATTAAAGTAAACGCATCCAATGGAACATTAACCACAAAATTCAATGGAGAATCCCAGCTCGTAAACTACACCGGAGGAGATTACAATATCCACTTTGATGGCTTGGATGAAGGAACATACACATTAACTGCAACATTCGAACCTGAAAATCAATACTTCGAAGGAAGTTCTGCTGAAGTAACATTCAAAGTAACCAAAAAGGCAAATATAATTACCGTTGAAACAAAAGACATTGAAGAGGGTGAAGATGCAGTATTTGATGTTAGCGCAAGCATTAAGACAAGTGAAGCAACCTTAAACATCAACGGCAAAAAATACACCCAAAACCTGACCGACGGAAAGGCAAGCTTTACAGTTTCCAATTTAACTGCAAACACATACAAATACACTGTAAGCGTTGAAGGAGACAAGTATTATGAAGCCAACTCAACCGAAGGAACTATCAGTGTCAAATCAACTAAAATAATCATCAGCGCACCTGATTTGGAAAAATACTATGGTGATACAAAAAGATTTGTTGTAACTGTAACCGATAAGGACAATAAGCCTTTAAAAGACATAGCAATCACAATCATTATCAACGGTGTGGCTTACGATAAAACCACAAATGAAAACGGAACAACCAGCATTGGTATTAATCTGCCGGCAAATAACTACACTGCCGAAATCATCTTTAAAGGAAATGAAGACTACAGAGCAGTAAACGCTACCTCAAACATCAAAATCAAGACAACAATACTCGGATCTGACGTAGTAAAAATCGAAAAGTCACCTGAACAGTACGTGGCAACATTCCTGGATTCCACAGGCAAATACTTACCTGCAGGAGAGCACATGCTCTTCAACATCAACGGTGTTTTATATGACAGAATAACAAGAGAAAACGGTCAGGCAAGACTTAACCTCAACCTTGAGGCAAAAACATACGTCATTACTGCATATAACACAATAACAGGCGAACAGTCTGCAAACAACATTACAATCAAACCAAGAATTGTCAACAACAGTGACATAACCAAATACTTCAGAAACGCTACACAATACGAGGTAACACTATTGGATGACAACGGAAACCCTGTAAAAGCAGGTGAAACTGTAACATTCAACATCAACGGGGTATTCTACGACAGAAAAACCAATGATCAGGGTGTTGCAAAACTCAACATCAACCTTGAACCTAAAACATACGTCATTACCGCAATATACAAAAACTGTGTAGTTGCAAACACCATTAAAGTATTGCCTGTACTTTCAGCAAAAGACCTTACAATGAAATACAGGGACGGAAGCAAGTTTGAAGCAAAACTCGTTGACGGCCAGGGCAGACCTTACGCAAACCAAAACATAACCTTCAACGTTAACGGTGTATTCTACAACCGTATAACCGACGAAACAGGTACTGCAAGGCTAAACATTAACCTAATGGCCGGAAAATACATCATAACTTCAAGTTATAACGGTTCAAACATTGCAAACACAATAACAATCAATTTGTAGATGTTTAAAACATCTACTTTTATTTTTTAAAAAGCTATATTAACCACATAAAATAAAGATTACACCAATGAAAGTAAAAAGCAAAATCGAGTTAAGATTCAAAACAGCTAAAGACGCTCAAATCACCTACGAAACTTTAGAAGTAGACAATGAAAACTTTCTCGACTCAAAACTTAAAAATAACACCATCACTTACGAAATCGACAGCGAATCACTTACAACCACTTTGGCAACAATAGATGACTTGATTGCATGTGAGATTTTAGGCGAAAAAATCATTTCAATCAAAAAATAATTGCAAAAGACAAACTATTATATAACTTGAAAGTACAAATATTATTACATATTAATTCATAGAGGAGTAATATTATGGAATGTTATTATCATCCTAGTAGAGAAAGTACAGATACATGCGCTATTTGTGGCAAATCCATCTGTAAAGAGTGCGGTTTGGAAATAGCAGGTAAAGTTTATTGTAAAGATTGTTTAGAAAAAATTGTAGGTCTCAGTTTAGATTCAAAACCTCAGGAAGAAGCTCCAAAAGCCGAACCTGTTAGACTTGAAAAAGAGGAAGCTCCCGAAGCCAGAATCGAAATGGCAAATCTCACAAGACAGCCTGAAGAGGCACAGTTTTCAAACCAGAGAATAGCTGAAGATTCCCCTTATAACATCAAGGACAACATCCAGTATGAAGGCGGCCTTGAATCCACTTATGACGATAATTACCAGCCTCAGGTTTCACTTCATGACGCTATCGAAAAGAATCAGGTACCGCAGAAACCTGTTGAAAACGTGAGAGAAGAATACACAGAACCGGACCCTATCATGCAGGATGTATTGCATGAACCTGTACAGCAGGCAAGAAACGAATACGACTATCAAAAGCCACAGGCTCCTCCTGCAGATGACTACATCTATCCGGACCATTCATACCAGCCTGAAGAAACCACTGCAAGACGTGCTGTTGAAGACAAGTATGAAAGATATCTTGATGACTTGTACTTTGACGAACCTGAAGTTCCTTTAAACGAGCAATTAGCACGTGACGAAGAGCAGTACGGATCTTTAACCAGAAGGGAATACGCTCCAAGAAGAGAAGCTCAAAGAAGTGCTCCGCAGGCATATCCTGAAGAGGATGATTTGGACATAAGAATCCGTGAAGAGCTTGCAAGAAGAGAACAGGGCAAATCCATAAGGGATGGTAGAGAACCAATCCATAATATTCAATATGAGGAAGAAAAAGAACCGTTCAGCGCACTTGATATCGTGCTTACAATCGTTTTAATCATTGTAATCATCATAGTACTGTTCTACATACTGTACCTGTTCAAGTTAAGTGCAACATACCCAACATTCGTTGATGCGGTATTCGGTTTAAAAAATCCTGGGCAATTCATTAATGCCTTAACTCACTGAGATACATTCTCAGTGTTTACTTTCTCTTTAAACACCTCTAAAACATCACTATTTTTATATTTTAACACCCTAATCTGTGAAGGGTATTTTTCAATAAAGCGTGACATGTCCTTTTTGGAAATCGGATTTTCAAGTACTGATAAAATCCTCTCACGAAAATGAGTTGAAAAGCCCTGTGGAATAGCTGCCAAAACCTCACTTAAACTATCAAAAGGCCTTTGTAATTCAATTTCCAAAGCCAATTTATCATTTAAAAGATTAAGCTCACTCAAATCCAACTCATTAGCATTTTCAATGATGTTATCCTCAAGACGCTTTCCAAAAATTATTGAATCCTTATCAGAAGTCAAAACGTCAATCGTCTTTTGAGGCATCATCGAACGAACAGAATCAAACTCCCCGCTCATGACCGCCTCACGAATCTTTGTACCGCTCACACCAGCAATTCTTTCAACAAAAATAAATTTTCCGGCATAATCAAAGCCTATTTTGGATAATGAATTTGAAAAAGAGGTTATCACATAGTTATCCTCCTTAAGCTTGTCCTTAAGTAAAACTTCACCTGTGGTCTTATCAACAATCCTATAAGGCTTCGGCGCAACGTGATGGCCCATGCTGATTCTTTTTAAAATCTCATCAAAACCCGGAAGAGGATTATATCCACGGGGAATGAAGTCAGTGTTTAAGGCCTTAAACATTTTACAAAGACAAAGAGAATACTGGCCTGATCCCATAAGTCCCATGGGAGGACCTTCAACGACAACGTCAGCCCCAAGTGAAACTGCAATTTCCGCCCTTTTTTCACGTGGAAGTATATATGGAATACCCCTACCACTCCTTTCAAAAAGCCCCGGAACGACAGCTACAAAAAGCGCGTCATTAACATTAGACCTTGCAACTTTCATGCAATGATAATGACCGTTATGTAAAGGATTGTACTCAGTAAAATCAGCCACCAGCTTAATGTCTGAAGTGGGTGAAGAAATCCTTACCTCAGTGTCTAAATATTCACGGAAAAGTTCCATGTCACGATTTGAAATTTCACTTAAAAGACTCATAATAAAAAATATAATAGTTAAAATATTTAAATGAGTAACTTAAATTATTAACTGTAACACCATAATTTCTAGAGTATTGAAAAATATTTTTTATAAACGAAATGTTTAAATCACCATGGAGCTTTGATATTTTGAATAAGAATGACGCAGATGCAATTATTAACCAATTATTAAAATTTCTATTATGTGAACTCAAAGAAAAAAACATGCCAATAACACATTTTAGAATTCAAAAAGCGATATTTAAAATCAAGATGGAATTAGGTCAAAATCATCCGTTATACGACCATTTACCTTTTTATTGGTTTGAAGATGGCCCATTTTCAACTGTTGTTTCAAAAGAGTTTAAGGAATTGAAGAATAAATATTCACCACACACAGTTTTTCTTAGTGACAAATCCTATGAAAAATTCTCAAAAGAAAACCAGTTAATAGGCGAATACCCCATAATTAATGAAATATCCGAGGGAATTTTCAAAAATTTATTTTCCAATACATTTGATGAAGATATATATTTAGATTATGCACCATTTTCTTTTATGCACCCATTTAAATATGTTTTATACGAAACAACAAGAGATGATGACTTATACTCCTCATTAACCGTTGACAATTATTTAAATGTTTTTTATGACTGTTTATCACAATTGCCTTATAATAATCTTTTAGTTGATTTTTCAGTATTATTTTCCCGATTATTTACTCGTTTGGAGTTGCTTAATGATGAAAATCAATTTTTTAATGCCTGGAGATATATTACTCCCCCAGTTCAATTATCATGGCGGACTTTTGCCAGATGGGTTAGGATTTATGAACATGACCGATTTTATGATGATAAAATCAATTTTTGGAAAAATGACTTTAAAAACTCCATTAGATATTTAAATAGCTCTATTGATAAATTTAAGGATAAAACTGAAAATATATTTACTGACTCTTCATCTGATTACAATTACGATTCTTTTGAACATATGTTAAATGCTACAGTTGGAAATTATTTAAAGTATTGAGTTTTCTATTTAAAATCATCCCATTTTTAATTAATGTCAGCCACTATCTGAATATATCATATCCCCTGCAGTTAAAGATCATAATGTTAACAAACTATAATATTAAAAACTTAAGAAAAACACTTACAATAAAAATTGGATATGTGAAATCAATTATTTGATAGTGAACTTGCAAATATATTAAAAAAATAGGAATTAATCTATTTAGGAATATAAATATCATCGTGGTGTCCATAGTTATGAAAAATTACTTTCTTATTTACTTCATCAACTATGAACAGTATTACATAACTATCATTAACATGAACCCTCTTATATTCTTGAAGAGGTTTATGTAAATTTTTATAATGATTAGGACTTGTTTCTAAAGTATTAGCAATTTCTTCCATTTTATTCCAAATATTTGAACGTTCTTTTTTATTTTTAACCTTTTTAACTTTCTTTTTAAATTTAGGTTGAACATCCATAGAATACATATAAAAACAACTCCTTTTAGAAAAAATTATAAAAAAGGATTATTCATCGTCGAATAAATCCTCATATTTGGCAACAGTAATAGGTTCTTCTTTTTTAATTTCATTCATTTCTTCAATAAATTCAGGATTATATTTTACATCAATATCTTCATCCAAATTATCAAAGACGTCTCTAATAGCTTTTTGAGCTTCAATTTCTCCATGATTAAAAGGTATGCTTTCGATAGGAGAAACAGCTACACCATTAAACAAAGATTTCATATTTTTCACCTCAAAAAACACTATATATTTATATCACATTTGAATAATTTAAAGTTTATGATTTAAACATCATTGTCAAAATAATGTGGATTAAGTTCTGGTTTAAAATAATGTTTTCTTTTGGTCCAAATAAATCCGTCGCCTTTTGTTATTATAGCAACATCCACATCCCCACCAACAGTTTCCAAACCATCTTGAACCTTTCTTTTTAAAGAGGTGATATTAATTAATGATTCAGCAAGATTACTTAATTCATCTTTCGGCAAAAACATGATAGAATTTAAAATAGGATTCCTATTTTTTTGTTTAAGACCTGAAATGAATTTATCAAAACGTTCATCAAAATTTGAATGTTTATTTTGAACTTTATCAAGAATAAATACAATTTTTTCAGCATCCTCTTTAGAAATACTTTCTTCAGATTTCACCAAATCTTTTAATCTATCATTATAACCATCAAGCACATTATTAAAATACATTTTCAATTGTTCTTCAGTTTTCATATCCAAACTTGTTAAAAACAATTCAATAACATCTGTTTGAGCAAGAGGGGCAAAAATAACACCTTTTTTACCGCCAACTTCATCATTTTCAATATCATCAAAAATGAATTTATCATCGTAAATATATCTTATTTTAAATAAAGTACATGAAGGGAATAATTTATCCGTTTCAAAGCCAACTATTGCCACACCAGTATAATTCTCCAAAACCATAACTTGTACAAAAATATTTTTCAACACTTCATGTAACCTATATTTTTTATCTGAATTTAATTCTGGAAGAATATCATTTAGAGAATTATTAAAATTTTCCAATGAAATTTCATCTTTGAAAATTTTGTCTTTATACAAATCAAAGACATCTAAATTCCCGTTATCAATTAACCAATTCTCAATTGTATTTTCATCTAGATTACTAACTTCCTTAGCCATATGTTCCGTAAATATTTTAATTTTATCTTGAAGAGACAATATTGGAAAATTATTCTTCTTAGGTTCTTTTTCCAAATACTCTTCAAACTTATTTCGAAAATCATCAACAGTGTTAACAGTTTGATCATCCATAATTCCTTTTCTAAAATCCTTAATTAATGTTTCAAATGGAATAGCCATAAAATTAGCATTATTATAAATCATAATCCCCATAGGAGGACTTTTAGATAACATGAATAATTTATTAACACCTTCATATGTTTTATTACCATTAATTGTAACGACACTATCAGCAGCTACTGCAACTGCACTTGGAGTCATAATCAATACTTCCGAAGTCATAATTAATAACACCCTTTTCAAATATATAATCAATATTAATATGTTATTTAACAATAATAAACATTATCATAGTGCTACGTGTGCAAAAACACAAAAACGAATGGTTTTAAAAATTTCACAAAGGATTTTCAACATGACCCCGAATATAAAAAGTAATATTTACCATAAGCACCAAATATTTTAATTACTATGTTTGATTTAGTTATTAAAAACTCCAAGTTAGTAGGCAAAAGCGGCGAGTATAATATTGGCGTAAAGGATAAAAAGATAAGAGAAATTACCAAAAAAAGCCTGAATGGAGATAATATCATTGACATCAAGTCAAATTATCTCATGCCCGGCTTTATAGACCCCCATGTCCATTTCAGAGACCCGGGCCTTACAAGAAAGGAGGATTTCAGATCCGGAAGTGAAGCTGCAGCTCACGGTGGATTTACAACGATAATCGACATGCCGAACACACTTCCAAAGACAAACACATACGATGCATTAAAGGAAAAGATGGATATAGCATCAAAAAAGAGCGTTGTCAACTTCTACCTTCAGGCAGGACACAATTGCCTCGAGGAAATGACCAAAATGATGGAGTTGAATCCCATCTCATTTAAGGTATTTATGGATTTGGAAACTGACGAAAGCCTTGAAGAGATTTTTAAAAATCTGGGAAAATTAAAGGAGACCACTTCATATAACGGTCTTGTTGCAACTCACTGTGAGAAAAGAAGCATTGTAAGTGAAAAAACCAAAGAGCTTGAAGGCTCAGATGACCCAATTGACTATTCTTATGCCAGACCATATACATCAGAAGATGAATCAGTAAAACAAACTATTGAGCTTGCAAGGAAAAACAATTTACGCCTACACATTTGCCACTTGTCAAGTAAAAATGCCCTAAATATTGCACGTGAAAACAATATAAGCTATGAGTTTACACCTCACCATCTGCTCCTTGACAATTCAGCATACAACACCTACGGCACCATGGTAAAAACCAACCCACCTTTAAGACCGGAGGAAGTACGTGTAAAAATTTCAGACATCGATGAAAATTCAATTATCGGAACCGATCATGCGCCCCACACACTTGAAGAAAAACACAAGGGAGTCTTTACATCCTCACCGGGAATTCCGGCACTTGAAACGGTAGTGAGTCTGCTTTTAACTGAAGTCAACAGAGGCAATTTAAGTTTAGATTTAATTCCTAAAATATTATCACAAAACGCTGCAAAAGTATTTAATCTTGAGTCCAAAGGAGAAATAGCTGTCGGGAAAGACGCCGACTTTACAGTCATTGATATGAATAGAAAAGGCAAATTCGATATTTCAACATTTAAAACAAAAGCGGAGTACTCACCATTTGACGGATGGGAATATGAAGGAGCTCCGGTAATGACGATAGTTAACGGCAGTGTTGTTTTTGATGATTTGTGATTGTTAACGGCCAATGCCATATTGTGCAAAAGCACAATATTCACAGACGGCATCAGCATTCATCTCTAGATGGATAGAAGTTAACAAGTAACTTCTTAACTAATTATATGAGAAAACATAATATTTAAAATGATTGATTTAATAAACATACAATCTAAAAAACACTTAAAAAAAATTGTGATTGGTTAAACGGCCAATGCCATATTGTGCAAAAGCACAATATCGTAGACGGCACCAGCATTTATATCAAAATGGATTGAAGTTACAAGTAACTTCACAAATAATATATAATAAACATATTATTTAAAATTAAGTTTAAAATGTATGTTTTTAGAGAAATCATTCGAAAATTACCATACGTTAAAATCAGTATCTTTTTGCATTATTGCTATGTCTTCAACTCTCCCACCATATAATTTCCACCATTTTTTGGGATTATAAAATTTATTAAAATCAGTTTTAACTGAAGATATTATAGGAGAATCCTTTAGTAATAAATCAACAATTGGAGATACATCAATATTTTTTTCCAAACATATTTTTAACTCCAATAATAAATAAGATGACTCATTAAAAGAATAAATTGTTTCTTTACAATATTTACCCAACAATTTAGTTGAATTAATAAGACATTTTTTATCCTCATAAAAAGTTAACACTTTTACAGATTTTAGAGTTATTTCCAAGAACTCTTTTAATGAATCTTCATAAACTACTATATCTGACATCAGTTTAAACTCCTATAATAACATATATTTAAACAAAGTTAAATAGTTTAAAAAATATGTTTTAAGAAAAATCACTCACAAATAGTGTTTAAAGCATTAAAATAGTTTTAACTAAAAAAAAAGAAAAAGTAATAGGTGTTTTCACACCTATTTGTAACATAATGCGTCTTCAGGACATGCTTCAATACATTGACCACATAAGGTACAGAATCCTGCAATCGGTAATTTAGGATTGTCTGTTTTGTGGAGCATGTCGTAAGGACAAGCACTGATACAGTCGCCGCATGCATCACATTTGGATGGGTTGAATTCAATTCTGTCTCTGACGACAGCTTCGCCATCGATAGTTACTTCAATAGATCCAATGTTTAATGCGCCGTTTGAACAAACTGAAGCACAAGCTCCACATCTAATACAACTTGCAAAAGATGGTTCGCCGTCAGTTTCTTCTAAAGCTGGGCAACACATACCTGTTTTTGTTACAACGCGAATAGCTTCTGTAGGACATTTGTTAGCACATGCACCGATGAAGTCACATTTTTCGACGTCACGGCCAAGACCTTCAGCATCTACTGGTGCACCTTCACCCCATTCCACATCGATTTCTAATGCGTCAACAGGACAGAGGTTTACACATAAGCTACATGCAGCACATACTTCCGGAATTTGAACGGTTAAATCTTTGCTGTTTGGTTTAATGAAGTCACCAGGACAAGCTTCGATACAGGTGTTACAACCGATACATTTTGAAGCGGTGAAATTAAATGATTTAATTTCTTTTCCACGTTTGACAGGTTTTTTCTCGGAGATGAAAATTGCATTCCAAGGACAGGTCTGTGAACATAATCCACATTTGATACATTTAGTGTCATCTACGGTAATAGGTGATCCGTATGCATCGAGAGTGATTGCGCCTACAGGACATGGGTCTACACAGGAACCGCATCCAACACAATCTGCGATGTAAATAGGGCCTTTGCCGGATAAGTCTAAATCGTATTCTTTAGGTTCTACAACACCAGGAATTCCAATTACATCTACTGGGCAAATGTCAACACATTTTTGACACATTACACAGAAACCTTTTACTTCTTTCAATTTTTCTTCTGTAACAACAATAGTTTCTTGTGGACATACTTCTGCACATTTGCCGCATGAGTCACACATTACGGAGTTGAATACTAATCTTGCTTGTTCTACGCCGTCAGCAATTTCGTAGTCTTCTACTTTAAGTGCGCCATTTGGACAGACATCTGCACATTTAGGTTCTCCTCCACAAGTGTCACAGTGAATAATTGTAGTAGGTGTTAATTCAATAGCTGATGTAGGACATGTACCTTCACATGCACCACATTTGATACAGCCATCATCGTTAATTATAATCATTTATAAAAACCCCCTTAAGTCTTAGAATCTTTTAATGAGGTTTCCTTCACTGTCTACAATATTTACTTCAGCTAATCTCATTTGACTATCCATTGTGTGGGTAGCACATGATAAACATGGGTCGTAAGCTCTGATAACCATTTCCATTAAGTTGAAGATACTGTCATCTACTTCCATACCAGGTTTGATGTAGTCTTTAGCAACTTGGTGAATACCCATTTCCATAGCTGGGTTGTTTTGGATAGTAGCTACAACAATGTTAGCGTAATTACATAATCCGTTATCGTCGGATTCGTAATGGTGGATTAAAGTACCACGAGGAGCTTCTACAATACCTACACCTTTACCTTCAGTTCTTTCTAATTCATCTGGGAATTTTTGACCGGATAAATCTTCTTCTAATGCGTTAGCAGCACATTCAGCTGATGCTAATAATTCGATGAGTCTAGCATAGTTGAATAATAATGGTGCTTGAGCATATCCGAATGCGTCACGGAAGTCTTTAAGAGCAGCTTGTGCTAATGGAGCTTCATCTGGCATTTTGTCACAAACGTTGATCCTGGATAATGGAGCAACTCTGTAAATACCTTCTGGGTATCCCATTTCTTTAATGTAAGGGAATTTTAACCAGGAGTAAGGTTTTACGTGTTCAGCGACAATGTCAGTGTACTCTTCGTTTCTGTATTCGAAAAGGTCGCTTCCATCTTTGTCTTTGAATCTTACGTTACCGTTATATACATCCCAGGTTCCGTCAGGTTTTACGATACCACAGTGTCTGGTGTCACCGAAGTTACCTAAGGAAGCTACTAAATCGATTTTTTCTTCAAAGACTGGTAAAGCTAATTCTAAAGTAGCTTGTGCTAATTCCACGTTTTCTTTAGCTCTTGCGAGTAAGTCTTTTTGGGTTTCGTCATCCAATTCGGTTGAGATACCACCAGGGGTGGATGAAGTTGGGTGAATAGGACGACCACCGATTTTTCTGACCATTTCTAAACCGTTTCTTCTTATGTTAATAGCTTGAAGAGCGATTTCAGGCATGTCTTTAATAACTTGGAAAACGTTTCTAGTTCTTCTGGTTCCGTCAGGAATGATTAAATCCGGAGCTGCTAAGAAGTAGAAGTGAAGAGCGTGGGAGTGCATGTATGAACCCCAGTTCATGATTTCTCTCATTCTGTATGCAGCAGGTAAGATTTCATAATCGTCGAAACCGAAAATTTGGTCAACTGCTTTAGCAGCTGCTAAGTGGTGCTGTACATCACAAATACCACAGATACGAGGTACTAATCTTGGTAATTCTTCAACTGGACGACCGGTTAAGAATTTTTCGAAACCTCTGAATTCCATTACGTGTAATCTTGTTTCTTCAACATTTCCTGCATCATCAAGATGGACAGTAATTTTTGCGTGTCCTTCAATACGAGTTACAGGTTCCATAGTAAGTTTAACCATTTTATTCTCCTCCTTTTTGCATTTTCATTGGTACTAATGCTGCAGGTAATGTGTAAGAGTAGAAAGTACCTACAATATCGTCCAATTGATCAGCAACAGTTTCAGGGTCTACAGTTTTATCTTCGGTTACACCGTAGTCAGAAGCGATTGCACTGATCATTTTTGCACCTTGGTCTAATACTTTGGAAGTAGGACCGTAACATCCTCTACATTGGATAGCAATGGAAGGACATTCTGCACCACATAAGGATACGGTTGCAGGACCCATACATACTAAACCTTGGGTAATTAAACATAAATCAGGTTCAGGTTTACCTAATTCGAATTGTCTTTTAATGAAGTCCATAGCTAAACCAGCAGGTGGTTTTTCTCTAGGACAAACTTCACATAAGTTGGTAGCAGGTAATTCGATTGTTTCACCATTTAATAATGCTAAAACAGCTTCAGCTACTACGTCAGAACGTGGTGGACAACCTGGGATAATTAAATCAATGTCCATAGCTGCACTTAATGGTCTTACTCTGCTTTCTAAGTGAGGTACATCTTCATTAGGGATGATACCTTCTGGGTTGACGGTAGATACGGAGTTGATGTATCCTTCTTCTGTTAATTCATCAACGGTCCATAAGTTTCCGAGACCTGGAATACCACCGTAACAAGCACAGGTTCCGTAAGCAATTACCATACTAGCTTTTTCGTTTAACATTTCAGCCAATTCTCTGTTTTCGTCGTTTCTGATTCCACCTTCAGCAATGAGGATGTCTAAATCAGGTACTTCATCATATTTAGTATCCATGAGTACAGGAGAGAATTCAAATTCTGCAAGTTCCATTACATCAATTAAAGATTCGTGGAAATCCGCAATTGATAAGTGGCAACCGGAACAACCTCCGAACCACATAGTTCCTATTTTAACTTTATCTGCCATAAATAACTCCTCCAATTTATCCTTCAGCGTTTAATTGGTCTTTTAATGGAGCTGGACCTAAGTCTTTAATTCTGTTAACCATCATGTTAACAGCAGTTGAGAACTTTTCACCTTCGGATGCGGAAATCCAGTCGTGGTGTACTCTTTCTCTTCCAATTCCCATATCTTCAACCAATTTGTAAATTAATCTCATTCTACGATCTAATTTATAGTTACCAGCGTCGTAGTGGCAGTCACCCATGTGACATCCTGCTACGAATACACCGTCAGCACCTTCTTTAAATGCTTTTAAAACAAATTGTGGGTCAATTCTTCCAGAACACATTACACGAATAACTCTGATATTCGGTGGGTATTGCATACGTGCAGTACCAGCTGTGTCTGCTCCTCCATAGGAACACCAGTTGCAACAAAACATTACAATTTTTACATCATCAGCCATAGAGTTTTTCCTCCTCTATCAAATTTTTTTATTTTATTTTTCGTTTCGAAAGGATTTCTCCTTTCAAACACAATTTTAGAATTTTTTAAAAAATTTTAAAATCGTTTTTTTAAGGCAAAATGTTTAGGTATGCCTTAATTTCACAATTTTTGTACTTTAATGAGCTAGCTCAGCATAACATTAATGTACTGATTATTATATTACTTTAATAATTAATATAAAGGTTACTTAGAAAAAAAAGACAAAAAGTTTATATACTATGAAACTATTTTTTAAAAAAAAGAAAGGAAATGGAATTTACATTCCATCTACGCTCATGTCAATCATCATTTGGGTTTGTGCGGCCAATTCATCAGGTAGACCTGTAATGTCCATGTTTAAGAATCCTCTAACAATCATGGACTCCGCATCTTCTTCTGTAATTCCTCTGGAAGTCAGATAGTTGATTTCCTCTTCACTGATTTTTCCAACCGCTGCCTCGTGAGACATTTCAAGATTTGCAGAACTTGCCTCAAGTTCCGGAACGGCATAAATCATACTGTCATCGGATAGCACTAAACCGTGACATTCAAGGTGTCCCTTAACCCCCGGAACGGTACCGGACAAATGACCTCTGGAATAGATTTTAGATTCATCCTGAGACACTGCCCTTGAAATTACTTCTCCCCTTGCGTTAGGAGCATTCAAAAGCACACGGGAACCGACATCAATGATGGAGTCCTTCTTACCTCCCTGAATGGACTGGAAAATGGCTCTTGAATTTTTACCGTCACAGTATGCGGTAGGGTATGACTGGATGGTTGAAACCGGACTTGTCAGAATGTAATTGTTGATGTAAGTTGTATCATCCATTAATTTAACCCCAGTTCTTGGCCTTACTTCAACCTGCTCTGCCCAGTTGTGAACCATTGTAAATGTGATTTTGGAACCAGGTTTTAAATACATTTCAGAAACGCCGACGTGCATTGCTGAGGCCACATCATCACCTGTAGCGCAGCCGGTAATGAGGTGAAGCTCTGAGTTTTCCTCAGCGATAATTACATTGTGGGCGGTCTGCATTACAGCCTCGTCGCCTATAAACATACATGCCTGAACCGGCATTACCTCCTTGGTTCCCGGAAGTGAACGTACAAAGTATCCGCTTGTAACTCCAGTTTCCTTTTCTCTTAAGGCGGTTTTTGCAGTGTATTTGTCAGCGTCAGGCTTTACCACTTTCCATAAGTAGTCCTCAAGCCATTTGTACTTGTCCAGTGCAACGGACATTCCCATGACTTCAACGGAATTGGATATTGAATTGTTGGTAAAGACATTTGACTGGTCAACCTGTAAAAATGATCCGGAACGGTTGTTTTCCTCGGTGTCGACTCCGACTTTCAACAATGTATTTTTGGTCTTTTTGTCGACATCATCCAAATCATCCAATAAATCCAAAGCGTTAACGGCCTCATCTGTAAAGTTTTCTATTGTAACGTCTGCACCAATTGCAGCTTTTTTATCTTTTGCTCTTTCAGCATCCTCATAAACATTGCGCACACTCAACACATCCATTAAATCCATTTTTCCTAATATCTTCAAGAATCTCAGTAGGGTTTCCGGAACAGGAAATCCTTCCGTCCATAAGCACGTGTGCCTTATCAGCACTTACAAAGTTTAAAATATAACCTAAGTGAGTGATTAAAAGACCGCTTCTTACTCTGCTTCCCTGCGGTTTGTCCTTATCAAGGAGAGTTCCGATTTCGGATGCAAGAAGCTCTACATTTTCAATATCCACACCGGAATCCGGTTCGTCAAACATGGTAAAGTCAGGCATCTGAGCCAGGAGCTGCAGGATTTCAGACCTTTTGACCTCTCCTCCGGAAAATCCGAAGTTGACGTCCCTATCTAAAAACTCATCGCTGAACTTGAGCTGTGTTGCAAGTTCCTTCATCCTAGGGTTTAAGTCCTCATCCATGTCCTGATGGGATTCGATTTTAAGCAGGTCACGAACTGACACTCCCCTGATTGAAGGAGGTGACTGAAAGCTTACTCCAATACCTAACTGAACACGTTCTGCAGTGGATAAGCCAGTAATATCCTGACCTTTGAATTTGATAGTACCGTTTACAACATTATATTGTGGAAATCCTAATATAGTTAAAAATAAGGTACTTTTTCCAGCACCGTTTGGCCCTAAAAGTACGTGGGTTTCCCCTTCTGCAATGGAAAGGTTTATGTCTTTTAAAACCCTTTTTCCCCCGACTTCAACAGCCAAATTCTCAATTTCAAGTAACATAATAAATCACCTAATTCATGAATAATTTCTTATAGTAAATTTAGACAACAAAGTATAAATACTTAATATAACAATGTTAATAACCTGTTTTAAAAAAATAAGGAATAACTGAAAGGATTTATTCAGTTACAATGATGAACTCGCCGACTTTTTCGACTTTGGCAAAAGGAATTAACAACAAGTCACCGTTTCTTTTAGCACCTTTAACGTGAATGTTTCTGTCTGCTTCTACACGGATAGCGATATCAACGATTTTACCGGTTTTTTCGTTAATAATAAGTTCATCTAAAACACCAAGGATACGTGCATTGTTGGTAGCAACCTGGTAGTTTCTAATTTCACTCCATAATTTTTCTTCTCTTTTTGGAATTTGTTTATTTTCCATGAAATCACCTTAAGTAATATTATAAATTTAATTATATATTTATAGTATATTATTATAAAAGTATTTATCTTTTTAGGTAGTTATTTTTTTAGCAAGTTAGATAGGATTGGATGATTGCTCATCCGCACCCTCTTTAGAACCGTACGTGTCCGTTTTCGAACATACGGCTCAAGCAGAACTTTATCCGAAAGTTCTGTTATAATAATTCATCGATTCATAAAATAGTCCTCTTTA
>NZ_JAZRKF010000011.1:0-35106 GCF_045646205.1 Methanobrevibacter sp.
TTTGACTCCTGCCGATGCAGGCAATCTGACATACACTTCAAGCAATTCAAGTGTTGCTATAGTTGAAAACGGCAAAATCAAAGCTATCAGTGAAGGTAGTTCGACTATTACTGTAAGTTTTGCTGGTAATAATGTTTATGCCGCTGCTGTTAATAAGACTATTGATGTTACTGTCACTTTAAGAGATGCCAGTGTAACTGTTTCTAATAACACTATGGACTTGTTCATTGGTAATGAGAGCATTATTGGTACATCTACTGCTCCTGAAGGTTTAGACGTTACTTTCAAATCTGACAATGAGTCTGTTGCAACTGTTGATGCAAATGGTAAAGTCACTGCTTTGAAAGAAGGTACTGCTACAATTACAGTCAGTGTTGGTGGCGACGGAGTATATGCTTTAAATTCAACCACTGTGACTGTTAATGTTGCTAAAATCCCAACAGAGATTGTTATCACTAATAAAACTTTTGACCTTAAGGCTCTTGAAAATATCGGTGCTGGTGCTACATTGACTCCTGCCGATGCAGGCAACCTGACATACTATTCAAGCAATACAACTGTTGCTGTAGTTCAGGATGGCATAATCAAAGCCCTTAAGGAAGGTACTACTACAATTACTGTCAGTTTTGATGGTGATGACACTTATGCTGCAGCAGATCCTAAAACCATTGACGTTACTGTTGGTGTGAATGATGCAAGCGTAAGCGTAGATAATAATACTCTGGAGCTTCTGCTTAATCAGATGTTCAATATTGCAGCAACCACTGTTCCTGAAGGTCTAAAAGTCATATATTCATCCAGCAATGAATCTGTCGTGATGGTCAATGAGACAGGCACAATTCTTGCTTATGGCATAGGTAATGCTACCGTTACTCTCACTATTGGTGGTGACGGAGTATATGCTTTAAACACAACTGAAGTCAAAGTTACTGTTAAAGGACCTACTGAAATTCAAATAGCAAATGAAACTATCGAAATCAAAGCTCTTGAAAACGTTTCAACTGGAGCTAAATTGATACCTGATGTGGGTGATTTGACCTACAATTCAAGCAACCCAAGTGTTGCCATAGTTGAAAATGGCAAGATTAAAGGTATTAAAGAAGGTAATGCTACAATTACTGTTTCATTTGCAGGTAATGAACAGTATGCTCCTGCTGAAGATAAATTTATTACTGTTACTGTTGGCTTGAATGATGCTAGTGTTACAGTTAATAATTCTACTTTGGATTTAAAAGTTGACGATAATTTCACTATTGATGCTACTACTGTTCCTGGTGATTTAAAAGTCAATTTCACATCTAGCGATGAGGCTGTTGCAACTGTTGATTCCAATGGTAAAGTTACTGCTGTTGGCGAAGGTAATACTACAATTATCGTTAGTGTTGGTGGTGACGGAGTATATGCTTTAAATTCAACCAATGTTACTGTGACTGTGTCTAAGATTGATACTTCTATTAATGTTACTGATAGTGTTGATATGAAGGTTGGTGATGGGGCTGTTGTTAATGCTACTTTGATTCCTGCTGATGCTGGTGAGTTGGATTTCACTTCCAGTGATGTGAGTGTTGTTACTGTTAATGGTATTGGTGAGTTAACTGCTGTTGGTGAAGGTAATGCTACTATTACCGTTCGTTTTATTGGTAATGATAAGTATACTGCTTCAGAAGCTAATGTCACTGTTACTGTTAGTTTGAATGATGCTAGTGTCGGTGTTTATGAGGACTCTTTGGATTTATTCATTGGTGGTGAAGATGCTATTGATGCATTTACTATTCCTGATGGTTTGAATGTTACTTTCAAATCTAATAATGAGTCTGTTGCTGTTGTTGATACTACTGGTAAAGTTACTGGTGTTGGTTTAGGTAATACTACAATTACTGTTAGTGTTGGCGGTGACGGTGTTTATGCTTTAAATTCAACCACTGTGACTGTTAATGTTGGTAAAGTCACTACTGAGATTCTAATCGACAATGAAACCATTGATCTTAAAGTTCTTGAAAATGTAAGTGCTGGTGCTACATTGATTCCTGATGCAGGTAACTTAACATACATTTCAAGCAATCCTGATGTTGCTGTTGTTCAAGATGGTATGATTATTGCTTTAACTGAAGGTAATGCTACAATTACTGTTAGTTTTGATGGTAATGAAACTCATGCTGCTGCGGATAGTAAGAATATTACTGTTACTGTTAGTTTGAATGATGTTAGTGTTAGTGCGGATGATATTAAGTTGAATGTTGGTGATAATTCTACTATTGTTGTTACTACTGTTCCTGAAGGTTTAAATGTAACTTATGTTCCTGATAATTCTGGTGTTGTTAGTGTTGATGCTAATGGTGTTGTTACTGCTTTGAAGGAAGGTAATGCTACTATTACTTTAAGTGTTGGTGGTGATGGTGTTTACGTTGAGAATTCTACTGTAATTACTGTTACTGTTAGTTTGAATGATGCTAGTGTTAGTGCGGATGATATGGAATTGAATGTTGGTGATAATTCTACTATTGTTGCTACTACTGTTCCTGAAGGTTTGAATGTAACTTATGTTCCTGATAATTCTGGTGTTGTTAGTGTTGATGCTAATGGTGTTGTTACTGCTTTGAAGGAAGGTAATGCTACTATTACTTTAAGTGTTGGTGGTGACGGTGTTTACGCTGAGAACTCTACTGTAATTACTGTTACTGTGTCTAAGATTGATACTGCGATTAGTGTTAATCCTGCTTCTTTAGACTTGTTTGTTGGTAATGGTTCTGTTATTGATGCTAATTTGACTCCTGCTGATGCTGGTGAGTTGGATTTCACTTCCAGTGATGTGAGTGTTGTCACTGTTAATGGTATTGGTGAAGTAACTGCTGTTGGTGAAGGTAATGCTACTATTACCGTTCGTTTTATTGGTAATGATAAGTATGCTGCTTCTGAAGCTAATGTCACTGTTACTGTTAGTTTGAATGATGCTAGTGTCGGTGTTTATGAGGACTCTTTAGATTTAATTATTGGTGGTGAAGATGTTATTGATACATATACTACTCCTGATGGTTTGAATGTTACTTTCAAATCTAATAATGAGTCTGTTGCTGTTGTTGATGCTATTGGTAAAGTTACTGCTGTTGGTTTAGGTAATACTACAATTACTGTTAGTGTTGGCGGTGACGGTGTTTATGCTTTAAATTCAACCACTGTGACTGTTAATGTTGGCAAAGTCACTACTGAGATTCTAATCGACAATGAAACCATTGATCTTAAAGTTCTTGAAAATGTAAGTGCTGGTGCTACATTGATTCCTGATGCAGGTGACCTGATATACACTTCAAGTAACGAAACTGTTGCTGTAGTTCAAGATGGTATAATTAAAGCTCTTAAAGCAGGTATTGCAACAATTACTGTTTCATTTGAAGGTAATGAGACACATGATGCTTCAGAAGCTAACATTACTGTGACTGTGTCTAAGATTGATACTTCTATTAATGTTACTGATAGTGTTGATATGTATGTTGGTGATGAGGCTGTTGTTAATGCTACTTTGATTCCTGCTGATGCTGGTGAGTTGGATTTCACTTCCAGTGATGTGAGTGTTGTTACTGTTAATGCTATTGGTGAAGTAACTGCTGTAGGTGAAGGTAGTGCTGTTATTACTGTTTCATTTGCAGGTAATGACAAGTATGCTGCTTCAGAAGCTAATGTCACTGTTACTGTCAGCTTGAAGGATGCTAATATTACTATTGATGCACCTGCAGAAGCAACTGAAGGCGATAATGTTACTGTTACTGTAATTTTACCTGAGGATGCTACCGGTACTGTTACTGTCGGTGATGAGACTGTTCCTGTAGTTAATGGTACAGCCAGTGCTGTTTTAACTAATTTGCCTCTTGGAAACAATACTGTTCCTATTACTTACTCCGGTGATGACAAATACAACAATGCTTCAACTAGTGTTGAAATTGCTGTCAATCCAAAACCTAAAAAAGATTTAACTCTTAATGCTACTGCATTTGAGGTTATGGGAAATGTTACTCTTATTGTTACTGGTTTCGATAATGCTACTGGTAATGTGACTGTAACTATTGGTGAAGATACCTACACCGCTCCTATTGAGATGGGTATGGCATTCATCTCTATTCCTAAATTAAATGAAAGCGTTACAGCATACATTTATTATCCTGGTGATGATAACTACAACAACGCTTCAACAACGGTTGAAATTATCGCTAAAAAAGATTTAAATCTAACTGCTAGTGCTGATCCAATATATGTCGGTCAAAATGCTACCCTTATTGTTACCGGTTTTGAAAATGCTACAGGTAATGTAATGGTGATTACAGGCAGAGGATTCTATAATGTCAATATCATTGATAGTACTGTTACAGTCAGTATTTCCGGATTAAACAACACAACTGCAGCTTATGTCATATACTTAGGTGATGACAACTACAGTATGGCATTCACTGGTGTAAATATTACTGTTTATCCTAAGGAAAACGCTACAATCATCATTGATGCTCCTTCAGAAGTAACTGAGGGTGATAATGTTACTGTTACTGTAATTTTGCCTGAGGATGCTACCGGTACTGTGACTATTGGTAATGAGGCTGTTCCTGTAGTTAATGGTACTGCCAGTGCTGTTTTAACTAACTTGCCTCTTGGAAACAATACGGTTCCTATAACATATTCTGGTGATGACAAGTACAACCCTATTGAAACTAATGTTACTATAGCTGTGGCTGGCGGACCGGACATTGTTTCAGCTCCTGATGTAACCAAATACTATCTCGGACCTGAAAGATTTGTTGTAAACGTAACAGATTATAAAGGTACTCCTTTAGCAAACAAATCTGTTGCTATCCGTATTAATGGTGTTACTTACAACAGAACTACAAATGCAAACGGAACCTGCAGTCTTGCTCTTAATTTACCTGCAACGGTTTACAATGTTACCACAACTGTCGATAACACTACAATTGACTCTGTAGTTACTATATTGACTACCGTTAACGGAACTGATGTTGTAAAAGTATATAAAAACGATACTCAATACTACGCTACATTCCGTGACAGTCTAGGTAACTATTTAGCTCAAGGCTCTCAAGTTGAATTTAACATCCACGGTGTATTATACTACCGTTATGTTTCAGGAGACGAAGGTTTAGCTAAATTAAACATCAACTTGGAAGAAGGAACATACATTTTAACTGCAAGAAACTTGCAAACAGGTGAAATGTCTTCCAATAACATTACAGTTATTCCTAGAATCATTGAAAACAATGATTTAACCAAGTATTACAGAAACGCTTCACAGTACACTGTAAAAGTCATAGGTGATGACGGTAATGTTGCTGGTGCTGGTGAAAATGTTACTTTCAACATCAACGGCGTATTATACACACGTCAAACCAATGCTTCAGGTATTGCAAAACTCAACATTAACTTGCAGCCTGGTGATTACATAATCACTGCAGATTGTAAAGGATTCAAAGTGGCAAACAACGTTAAAGTATTGCCTGTATTGACTGCCAGTGACTTAACCAAGAAATACGGCACTCCTGATCAGTTTGTAGCTACATTGGTTGACGGTCAAGGTAATCCTTACGCCGGACAAACTGTAAGATTCAACGTACATGGTGTATTATACGACAGGGTAACTGACAATGCAGGTCAGGCAAAATTAAACATTAGATTAATGCCTGGTGAATACATTATAACTTCAACTTATAATGAAGCAAACATTGCAAACAAAATTACTGTTTTAGGTTGAGATTGATTTCTCAACTCTTTTTTTATTTTTTTTAAACTGATTTTCACCTTTCATCGTAGTTTTCTTTAATCATCTTCTTTTGTGATTGCCGTTTCGGGATTTAGTTCTTTTTCTGAAAACTTGCTTATATATCTATCATTTTTTTGAATCTAAAACAGTGATTTTACAAATGTGATGTTCGTATATTTAAAGAGTTTGGCAATATTGATTTTTTTGTTTATATAATAAACGAATATATATTATTTTTTACAAAATCAAGTAAATATTTAAATAAAACTTTTTATAGATACTTAATTGTCTGATTAAATTATAATTTAATGAATAAATTTAAAAGGATAATCTAATTAATGGGTTTTAATATGAAATATAAAGGAATAATGCTTGTAAGTATTTTCTTACTGGCAATTTTAACAATTGGTGCTGTCAGCGCATCTGAAGATATTGCATCTGACACTAATCTGACAGCTGGCGATTCTATTAGTTTAATCGCCGATGACGGACCTGATGGCTCTGGAGATGATGATAGAGGATATGAGCTTGAGGATGTCGAATTTTGTGGTGGAAATGTTATAGAAAATGATGTTATGGTCAAAATTCCAAAACTGAGCATTGAAGGTGTAGATGATGGCTTTTTTGCGAGCTTGGATTTGGAAGGCGATACATTTGAAAAAGAATTGAATATCTCAGAACTTGATAATGATGATGTATTCTACCTCATTAGAACCGGTGATTTGATGGATGATGCGCCGGATATCGATGAGAGCGGGGGCTGGTTTACAGCTCAATTTTTCAAGGATGGAGAAAACTGCTGCTTTGCAGAGGGGGATGTAAACCTATATGTCAGTCCTTATTTCTCACAGGATTCCTCAATTCTTTATGATGATCCTGTAGTCATATTAAGGGGACTGCCTGAAGGTGCTGATAAATTGACAGTAACTGTTTTAAGAAATGATTCACTGATTTTCAAAAAAACATTCAATGTATCTGATTTGGATGATGTCAGCAAAGATTGGGAGGATTATGAAGGAGAACCGGTTTATGAATTCACTGACAGTCAGATAGGAATCACTGAAGAAGGTGAATATAACATTACTCTGGAATTCATAAAAGGTTCAGCATTATTAAAAACTTACTCCGATATTGTTAATGTATGTTTTGTAAATGTCATTATTGGTGAACCGGAGGAAGAAGAGGATGAGGAAGGTACTCCTATTCCTGGGGCATTCCACTATGTTGGTGATGACATTTTCGTAATTAAAGTCCCTGAAAATCTTTCCGGTTATTATGTTAACATATTTAAGGATGGCAGTCAGTTAAAAGAAAACATCAGCATAACCGACCTTATCTATAATGACGGTTGGGGTTGGTTCGCTCAGGCCCGTGCAGTTAAACTGAACGATTTGGACATTGCTGAATCAGGCAATTACACTATCAGACTGGAGTTGTATGCGGATAATGGCGATTTGCTCGTCAATGCAACCAATGATATTCCAGTTGAATTACTGGATGATGGTGTTAACTTTAGAGATATCGGATATACCGAAGACATTATGGATAGTATGGAATTCATAATATCTCATCAGATTTTATCAGACGATTACTATAATATTTATCTGAATGGTGAATTAGCAGGAAATTTCACTCCATTTTCATTCTTTGGAGTTTCAATGAATGATATATTCTATGATTCTTATGATGACATTTCTGAAAATGCCAAATTCTTAAAAGAGGGACATTATGATGCAAACATCACTTTCGTTCATAATGGAACCGAGAAAGATTTCGCAACCGGTGAATTCAATGTTTTAAGATTAAACCTAACTTGCAATAAGGACAGCTATCTTGTAGGTGAAGATATTCTTATTTCATTTGGTGCTGATGAGCCTAAATACGGTAAATTAAGACCATATCATATTTTAGGCTGGGGATTCATGGGTCCTGATGATAATCAAATCTTCAATACCCTTTCAAATGAGGAACTGCTCGATATATGGGAAAACGGTATCTTCACAATTAATGTGGGAGAATATTCTGACTTCAATATGGGTAAAAATTACGTTTTAATCCAATATGAAATAATGGAATCCGAAGATGATGAGGAAGGTTCCAGTGCATTCGGTTTAATCGCTTTCAATGTTTCAAACGAGACTTCAGTCATTGTGGAAGCTCCGGATGTAACTAAATACTACAAAGGACCTGAAAGATTTGTTGTAACTGTAAAAGATTATGAAGGCAATCCTATAGCTAATGCCAGCGTTAAAATCACAATTAATGGAGTTGATTACGATAGAAAAACGGGCGCTAATGGTCAAACGTCTGTTGCTTTAGGAATTGATGCGGGAAATTATACTGCAACAGTCATTTGTGATGATATTGAAATGGAGTCCAATATTGTTATTAAACCTACTGTTAACGGTAATAACATAACTAAAATCTTTAGAAACGCAACACAGTACTATGCTCAATTTGTAGATGTAAATGGTAATATATTGAAAAATACTCCAGTTATTTTCAATATTAATGGTGTTTTCTACACCCGAACAACCAATGAAAGCGGTTTTGCTAAATTGAACATTAACTTGAATCCTGGTGAGTACATTATCACCGCAACCAATCCTAATTCAACTGAAATGTATTCAAATGTCGTTACAGTATTGCCTAATATTGTTGAAAACAATAACCTGACAAAATATTATAGGAATGATTCACAGTATGTCATTAAGGTTTTAGATGATCAGGGAAGACCTGCTGCCGGAGAGAATGTTACATTCAACATTAATGGGGTGTTCTACACAAGAACAAGCAATGCAACTGGTCATGTTAAACTGAACATCAACTTGGAACCGGGCACTTATATTATAACGGCCATTTATAAAGATTTAATGGTGGCAAATACCATTACAGTTAAACCAATTCTTGAAGCTAAGAATTTAACGATGAAATATCGTGACGGATCAAAATTCGAAGCCAAGTTAGTTGATGGTCAGGGAAATCCATTTGCAGGCCAGAATATTACATTCAATGTCAATGGTGTTTTCTACGATAGAACAACTGATGCTTCAGGTATTGCCCGCTTAAACATTAACTTGATGCCTGGTGAATACATCATAACCTCTAGTTATAATGGATCCAATATTGCAAACAAAATTACTATTTCAAGTTGAGAGTGATTTCTCAACTCTTTTTTTATTTATTTTTTTAAACTGATTTTCAAACCTTTCATCGTAGTTTCTGGCCACATCTTCGTATTTGTTCCATATTCCGATTGCCGTTTCGGGAATGACTTCTCTTTTGTCCTCTGAAAACTTGGTGTATGTATGCATCATCTCTTTTGAATCGGAAATCAGGACCTTTACAAATGGAATGTCTGCCTTTTGGATGTTGATGCCTTCATCTTTAAAAAGTTTAATGATATTTATTTCTTCATTGTTTACATAACATGTTGTAAATGAATATCCTTTAATGAAATCTGTGATGCGGATTTATAATGAATATATACACAATGATAAAGAGTTATATGTTGATAAGAGTTTATTGAAAATATAATACCTAAAGATTATAACAGACAAGTACATGAGGATTTAAAAACAATTGCTGATTCAGAAACTTTAGATAATATTAGCCAAGAATATCATGATGTCATTTTAAACAAATTAAAAACAATAGCTGAAGATTTAATTGTTTAAAAATACCAAAGATTCTAGTTTAAAAAGCTCCGTGAAAAAATCACTAATATTTAAATATATTTGTTAATAAATTTTTAATTATATAGATGTTTTGTTCAAAAAACAGTACCTTTCAAGATTGTTTGTGTAGTATGAAACGTTTATTGGAATAATACTATTATGATGGGGGAAAAATTTTCATGAAACTAAAAAGACATATTTTAATAATTTTATTGCTATTTCTAATGTTATTTGTCTGTATTGGTTCTGTCAGTGCCTTAGAAAATCCGGCAGATGATGTTGGTGGAAAAAATATACTTAGTATTGATGAAAGTCTAGAAAATCAGACAGATGAATCCGGGTTAAATGAAATAATTGGTGTTGATGAAAGTCCAGAAATATTGGATTCCAATAAGGGTACTTTCACTGATTTAGCTGCAAGAATAGATGATGCTATTGCAAATAATGGTAGTGTATTATATTTGCCTTATGACTTTATGTATAATGATGAAATTGATTATGAATACAATCATTATATTTCACCAGACCGCCCTTATTATGGTATACTAATCAATGAAACATTGACAATCAATGGTAATAATCACACCATAAGCGGCAGTAATATAGCAAGAATTTTCACTCTTAATAATATAGACTCCGTAGTAACATTCAATAACATTACATTTAAAGATTCTATTGGTGCTATTTTTAGTGGGGCTGAGTTAATTATTAATGATTGTACTTTCATTAATAATACTAAAGTAAATTATTGGACTAGTTGGGGTGCAATTGATAGTTTTGATGGTAGACTTACAATAACTAACTGTACATTTATAAATAATACTGCTTTTGATGGTGGTGCTATCTTTAGTGCAGGAGCTGACATTATTACAATAACTGATTCTGTATTCACTAAAAATGCCGCCATAGGATATGGAGAAGCTGAATCTAATGGTGGTGCTATCTATGTTAATAAAGCCCTCAAACTCAATATTCACAATTGTATATTCACGGATAATACTGCTATCCGCGAAAGTGAATCTGGAAGTTTTGGTGGTGCTGTTGTGGCATTTGTTGATGCTGTTATAACTAATTCTATATTCAACAACAATAGTGCTGAGAATGGTGGTGCAGTATCTATTGTTGGTTCCGGAATGCTATCTAACTCCAATTTCAGCAGTAACATTGCTTTTAGTAATGGGGCTGATATTCATTTAATTGGTGGAGTGGGAATTATCCAATCTTGTACCTTCGATAGTAATTCCTGTGAAAACAGTGCTATTTATAACGGCATAGGTGGTGTATTAAATTTATCCAATAACCGCGTATCATCCACAAAAGCAAAAATTTACAATGAGGGTAGAATAATTTCCACAACTAATGTAACAGTTTTAGCAAATAAAACTGTCAAAGCGGAATATGGTAAAACTGTAACATTGAATGCAACTTTCACGGATGACAATGGCAACTTAATCTATGATTCTTACTTTAATTTCACTGTTTCTGGTGTAGCTAATTCCATCCCATCTAATTACACTGACAACTTATACATTGCCACATACATGGTAGATAAAATTGAAGAGAAAGTTATATCCGCTAAATTACTTTATGATGTAACCACATATGATGGTTTACTCGATATTGGTCCATCAAATGATACCACAATTGTTTTTGCCCCAAATTTAATCAAATATTATAAAAGTTCTGAAAAATTCGCCGTAATCGTTACTGACGGCAAAGCCCAACCAACTCAAAATAAGACCGTAGATATTACCATTAATGGAGTAACATACTCCAGAACTACTAACAAGAACGGTACTGCTTATTTAAACATCAACTTGGACAGTGGTGAATATCCAGTCAGTATTGCAGTTGATGATGTAGTAGTCAATTCTACTGTAATTGTCAAGTCCACCATTGTTGCTGATGATTTGGTTATAATGTTTGGTGATGTGGATGATCCATATTTTGCAGAATTTAATGTAAATGGCACTCTACTAATTAACACTATAGTTTCCTTAAATATTAATGGGGTTATTTATAATATTACAACAACTGAATGGGGTACTGTTCAATTGGATACTAGTAATTTACAGCCTGGTGACTACATTATCACAGCAACCAATTATGTAACTGGTGAGATGAAATCCAATAATATTAAAGTAATTTCACTAATTGAATCTGATGATTTGACCAAATATTACAGGAATGCTTCACAGTTTGTTGTTCGTATACTTAATAATGATGGATCTTATGCAATTGAAGGTAATGAAGTAAAATTCTACATCAACGGTGTATTCTATACCAGGACAACCAATGCAACAGGCCATGCAAAACTAAATATCAATTTGGGTTCTGGCAACTACACAATAACTACCTTTTGTAATAATTGCAGTCAAGTAAACAACATTACAGTCCTGCCAATATTAAGCGCTGAAGATTTATCTATGAAATACCTGGACGGATCACAGTTTAAAGCACAGTTGGTTGACGGTCAAGGTAATCCTTACGACGGACAAACTGTAAGATTCAACGTCCATGGTGTATTATACGACAGGGTAACTGACAATGCAGGTCAGGCAAAATTAAACATTAGATTAATGCCTGGTGAATACATCATAACCTCAAGTTATAATGGATCCAATATTGCAAACAAAATTACTATTTCAAGTTGAGTTTGATTTCTCAACTCTTTTTTTATTTATTTTTTTGAACTGATTTTCAAACCTTTCATCATAGTTTCTGGCCACATCTTCGTATTTGTTCCATATTCCGATTGCCGTTTCGGGAATGACTTCTCTTTTGTCCTCTGAAAACTTGGTGTATGTATGCATCATCTCTTTTGAATCGGAAATCAGGACTTTTACAAATGGAATGTCTGCCTTTTGAATGTTGATGCCTTCATCTTTAAACATTTTAATAATATCAATTTCTCTGTTGTTTACATAACATGTTGGTGAAGCCAGGATTTTCACGTTTAATTTTTTATTACTTTTAAATGCTTTAATCAATGATTCTGCCTCATTTTCAAATAAAAAGCCTATTCTCATGTTAACGGACGTTTTTGCTCTTTTAATTATTTCTGTTTCCTGATTGATTATTTTATCAACACCGTAAATTCTCCAGATTGGTGCCTGAACCTGACTCATTCCGTTTTCATATGTATTGGTCAGTCTTGTTATGCTATCATCCAACTCTGAATTTATCCTTTCCTTTTCACGGCTCAGCACTTCAACCGGTGATTTCACAATATATGTCAGTGGCCTTCCGTCTTCGATTTCTATGAAATCCTTTTCATTAAGTTTCTTCAAAACATCATATATTTTACTTCGAGGAATGCCTGATTTTTCAGACACTTCAACCGCAGTTGATTGAATTAATGAAGTGAGCGTTACATATGCTTGTGCCTCATACAATGTCAGGCCAATTCCCTTGAGTAGATGTACATCATCATTCATATTTTATTATATTTTTATCATTCTATATAAGTTTACTACTTTTAACCCTTAAAAAGTTACAAAATCTTTATATACTTATCAAACTAAAATATGAATAACAAATAATTATGAGGTAATTAAAATGGCAGATGGCTTAGATATGTTTTGTTATCAATGTTCCCAAACCGCAAAGGGAACCGGATGTACTGTAAGTGGAGTTTGTGGAAAAAAACCAACCGTAGCAAGATTACAGGATAATTTAATCTTTACTATGAAAGGAATTAGTGCATACAACTACAATGCAAACGTTTTAGGTAAAAAGAATCCTGAAATTGATGAATTCTTAACCAAAGGCTTATACACAACATTAACCAACGTCAACTTTGATGTGGAAGACTTGGTTGCTCTTGCTTTAGAAGCAGGAAAAGTAAGCGTTGACGTAATGAGATTACTCAAAGATGCTCACATTGAAGCATACGGTGAACCACAACCTGTTGAAGTTAAAGTAGGTGCTCAGGAAGGACCGGCCATTATCGTAACCGGACACGACCTAAAAGCATTGGAGGAATTATTAAAACAGGTTGAAGGAACCGACATTAAAGTCTACACCCACTCTGAAATGTTACCTGCTCACGGATATCCTGGATTAAACAAATACGAAAACTTGGCAGGACAGTTAGGTGGAGCATGGCACGATCAAAGAACAATCTTTAAAAAATACAATGCAGCTATTATCGGAACCAGTAACTGTGTACTTCCTGCATTGGATGCATACAAAGAAAGAATGTTCACCATGGACGTAGCTAAATTAGAAGGAGTAAAAACAATTGATGATTATGACTTCTCTGAAGTAATTGAATGTGCAAAATCCTTAGGATCACTCGAACCGGAAGAATTAACAACAATCACTACCGGCTGGAGTGCAGGAGCTATTGTTGAACATGCAGAAAAAATCAAGGAACTTGTCCTAGACGGTAAAATCTCAAGATTCTTTGTTGTGGGAGGATGTGACAAAGCGGCAAAACACAATGACTACTACAGAGAATTCGTGCAAAACTTGCCTGAAGACACTGTTATCTTAACATTGGCCTGCGGTAAATACAAATTCAATGACTTGGATTTAGGAGACATTGAAGGAATACCAAGATTATTGGATGTCGGTCAATGTAACGATACAATTGTTGCAGTGGACGTTGCATTAGCTTTATGTGACTTATTCGAAATGGAATTAAATGAATTGCCATTAACTATTGTATTAAGCTGGATGGAACAGAAAGCGGCTGCAGTACTCTGGGCACTCTTATACTTAGGTAAAACTGACATGTGGATTGGACCTATTCTTCCTGCATGGTGTAACGAAGACATTATTAATGTCTTAGTTGAAAACTATAATTTAACACCAATATCTGGCGATGCAATGGCAGATATTAAACAAATTATGGGATGAACGAAATGAGCGAAGATATTAAAGCAAAAGCATTGGATATTCAAAAACTGGTCGAATACCGGGATGATACTGTAGTAAGTCGTGAAGTAATCAAAAAAGAGCTGGGAACAGTCACATTCTTTGCCTTTGATCAGGGACAAGGACTATCTGAACACTCCGCTCCTTTTGATGCAATGGTTCAAATCATTGACGGTGAAGCAGAAATTACAATTTCTGGCGTTAAAAACACTGTCAAAAAAGGTGAAATAATTATCATGCCTGCCAATGAACCTCATGCACTTCAGGCAGTAAACAGTCCTTATAAAATGATCTTGACCATGATAAAATCAGATTAAGGTTGCATTTTACATAAATCCATAGATAATTTATATCTATGGTACTTCTTTTATTTTTAATTTAAATCAATAATTATTGTTTATTTTAGTTATAACTTTAATTTTTTCCATATAAATCATTTTAAATGTATGTAAGTGCTTACTTTCGGAAAATTTTATATATTTTAAGTTTTTTATATAATATGTGAAGATAATTAAAAATTGTCTTTTTTTTATAAATTTGTTTATAGTATCGTAAATAAATAAAGAAGTGCTTTTTGCACTTCTCCCCCATTGTTTTTAATTTTTTATTTGACCACATTTTTTAATAAAAACATTTGATTTTTACTCTTTTTTGCATTTCATTGATGTTGTGGATGAAAATTGTTCTCACTCATAAATATTTCCTTGGGTGATAAAAATTGTTTTTACTCGGAACTAACTAATTTAAATAGTTTAAACTATATATGGTCTTAATAGAAAGGTGTAATGGATTATAATCTGATATGGCATTAAATACATGTATTTTGACAAAGATGATCCTATGAGGAAAAAAATACAAGGTGATTTCATGAATAAAGTGGATTGTATAGCAGAATATGGTGAAGAACAATACAATGCAGGAATGGATAATGGATTAAAAGAAGGTAAAATTGAAATAATCAAAAACATGTTAAATGATGGGGATATATCTTCTGAAAATGCAATTAAAAGATTAATTTCACTGTATTGTGATTTAGAAAGTATTTCTGAAATTACTGGTCTGTCAATTGGCGAAATTGAAAAATATCAAAATAAATGAAGTGTTTATACACTTCAGAAACTATTTTTTAAAAAAAATTACTCTTTTTTCCACCAGATTAAAATCCAGTCTGCCTTGTCTTTTTTGTTGTATAATTTTCCGGTTTCAGGATTTTTGGTGAGGATTTTTTCCAGGTATTCTTTAAGCTTATCCTTTTCATCATCGTCCAATAAATCAAGGCGGAACTTTCCATTGTCCATTGCTTCTTCAATAGTGCCATATTCCCTATATGCTCTGATGTCAAGTCTTTCAACATTTGCATAGATTCCCATATTGAACAATATGTTGAATAGGTAATTATGTCCTGGAAAATGCTTGTTTTCACGTCCGATGTATTCGTTAAAGTCTCCTTCTATTTTCCAGTTTTCAGGACCGAAAAGTGTGATAAAAACATATTTGTTAGCTATTTTATTGATTGTTTCCAGTGTCTGTTTAATTGGTATTATTCCGTTAAGTGATCTTGATGCCAAAACCACATCATGGGCTCCAACCTCTTCATACGTTATGTCTTCCAGTGGCTTTAAAAGTGTTTCAACATTGTTGATGCCCATTTCTTCAGCCCTTTCGTTTAATAGCTCAAGCATTTTGACGGATGAATCAACTCCAGTTACCTTTTTCACCTTACGTGCCAGAGGCAGGGTAATTGATCCTTCTCCGCAGCCCAAATCAAGAACGCTGTCGTTTTCATCAATTATTAATTTAGAGAATAACAAATCATGATAATCGTCTTTTTTTGCTCTTTTGTGAAAACTGGCCGCTGCCTTATCCCAGTCCTTTCCACGGTCTTCCTTTTGCTCTAGTTCATATGCCCAAAATTCATCCCATTTCAATTCATTTGGATTTTCAATTACCTGTTTCATTTCTAACACCTTTGGTTTTACCGGTTAAAACATTTTGGAAGTCTTCATAATTTTCCTTAAGTAAACGTGGAATTTCAAGTTCATATGGGCATTTGTCTACACATTCAAAGCATTCCACACAGTTTTGAGTTTTTTCCATCATTTCCTGGTATTCTTCTGTTAAATATGGTTCTGCCGGAAATCTTCTAATCCAGAGTGACATTCGGGCACAAAGGCTGATGTTGATTTCTTCAGGACACGGCATGCAGTATCCGCAGCCTCTGCAGAAGTTTTCGCCCAGTTCCTTTTTGTCATTTTCAATGGCTTTTTTAAGTTCATCATCCAGAAGAGTATTTTCATCGTATGAGAGGAATTCATCAAGCTCTTCCATTTTTTGAATTCCCCAAATAGGCAGTACATTATCGAACTGATTCATGAATGCGTATGACGCTTTTGAGTTTGTAATTAATCCTCCGCCCATTCCTTTCATGGCCAGAAAACCCACATCCAAAGTTTTACATTTATTGACCAGATCTATTTCTTCGCTGCCGCTCAAATAGGAAAATGGGTATTGCAGTGTTTCATAGAGTCCTGAGTCAAGGGCTTCATGTGCATGTGATATCTTATGTGTTGTTATACCAATGTGTTTAATTTTACCTTCTTCTTTTGCTTCAAGCATTGCTTTATATAGGTCATCTTCACTTTTTGGACAAAATGATAAATTGTGGAACTGATATAAATCCAAATAATCTGTTTTCATGCTTTTAAGTGAGGTTTCAAGTTGATTCCAGAATTCCTCTACCTCTTCAGCGGCACCTTTGCTTGCAAGGTAGATATTTTCACGCACATCCTCGAAAGCTTTTCCTAATTTAGCTTCACTGTCAGTGTAGAAATGTGCAGTGTCATAGAAATCTATTCCGTTTTCATATGCATGATGCAGTATTTCAACGGAATCAGCCATATTTCTTCTCTGGATTGGAAGCGCTCCAAATCCATTTTTATTCACTTCTAAATTTGTTTTTCCAAGTCTCATTTTAATAACCGATCATTTTTAGTATTACATATAAAATAAGAATGATAGCCAAAAGGATGATTGATGTCTTTGCAGATAGGAACTTTGTCTGTCTGAACTCCTTGTCTTTAACTTCACCTGTTTTCATTATCCTTTCCTTTTCAAATGAACATTTCTGATAAATCATTTCCAGGTCATTCGGAAGCCGTCCATGTTCATTCAACATGTTGATTGTTTTATTCAGATATTTGATGGCTTCCTTATCATCATCAAGTTTAACGCAGCAGAAAGCGGCCTTATAATTGAAATTTGTTACCAGTTCCAAATCATCAACTTTCTTTTCATAGCTTATGCACTGCTTATAGTTTTTAAGAGCACTTTTATATTCACCAAGTTCGTAGAGTGCGTCCGCTTTTGAATTGTATGCAAGTAGCGTATCTTCTTCTAGAAGGGATTTGTCCAGATATTCCAATGCCTCATTATTCTTTCCGGTCTTTTGAAGCATCTGGCCCTTATATAAATCGGACTTTGTATCTGCACCATACTGATTTTCATATATGTCCAGGTTTTTTAAGGCCTCATCATATCTTTTGGCCTGAATCAGAAGTTCAATTTTACCCATCTTGACTTCTTTTTTTGAAATACGTGGCTTTTCAATTGGTGAATAGGATTTGTATTTTTCTTCTGCCCTGTCCATATATTCAAGGGCTTCATCAATTTTATTTTTATTGAATCGGGACAGCGCCTTGTCACAGAGTACATTAATTGAGCGTGGCTGCTTTTGAAGGTATTCATCAAAGTATTTCTCACCATAGTCTCCATTATCGTGGCTTTCATCAAAATACTGATAATACATCCCTTTTTCTTCAAGGGCAAGCAAATAATCTGCATCAATTAATAAATCCAAAATAGTCAGATATTCATCAATATAGTCTTTTGCATGTCTTTTTTTAGCTAACTTAAGAGCTTCCTTATAATTTTCCTCTTGAATGTATAGTTTTGCCGTTTCTATAGCATCACTCATTATATCGACCTATATTTTTTTTATCGAACTCCATTTTTTTTATAACTACTCTTAATAAAAATTTGTATTTTTAAATTAAAAACATTAACTATTTTTAACAAGAAATTCAAAATTAATTATAGATAAATCTTATTTTTATTAATAATTTGAATTGTGATGATTAAATGAATGATTTAGAAGAAATTGTATATAAGCATGCCTTATTGAATGCGGCAAAACATAAGGGAAGTGCAAATCCCGGTGCTGTAATGGGTTCAATCATGGCAAATGAACCGGAACTTAGAAGCAGGGCAAAGGAAATCGGACCCCTTGCAGGAAAAATTGTGGCTCAGGTCAATAATCTGTCCACGGAAGAACAGGCAAGTGAAATGGAAAAGTATGATGTTGAAGTTCAGGAAAAAAAGAAAGTTAAAGAAGTTGGACTTCAGGAACTTCCGGGAACTCATGAAAATATCGTTCTGCGTTTTGCACCTAATCCGAGCGGACCTTTGCATATCGGACACTCAAGAGCTGCAGTTCCAAATGCGGAATATGTAAAAAGGCATGACGGTAAACTTATTTTAAGAATTGAAGATACCGATCCCAAAAGGGTCTATGAAGACGCTTATGAAATGATTCCAGAAGATTTGAAATGGCTGGGTATCAATCCGGATGAAATCATCTATCAGTCAGACAGATTTGACATTTATTATGATTACGCTCGTCAATTGATTGAAAAAGGCGCAGCTTACATGTGTACCTGTGACGGCGCAGCATTCAAAGAGCTTAAGGATAACTGCAAACCATGTCCATGCAGAGACAATTCCGTTGAAGAAAACCTTGAATTGTGGGATAAATTCGATACTATGGATGCAGGAGAAGCAGTATTAAGAGTAAAAACAGACATCAACCATAAAAATCCAGCTATTCGTGACTGGGTAGCAATGAGACTTGTTGATGAAACCCATCCAAGATTAGGCAATAAATACAGAATATATCCTATGATGAACTTCTCTGTAGCCGTGGATGACCACCTTATGGGAATGACCCATGTATTGAGAGGAAAAGACCATTTGGCCAACAGTGAAAAACAGAAATACCTTTATGACCATATGGGATGGGACTTGCCTGAATTCATCCACTACGGCAGGTTAAAGATGGAAGACATTGCCTTAAGTACATCAAAAGCTCTTGAAGGCATTGAAAATGGAACTTACAGTGGATGGGACGACCCTAGACTTGGAACTTTAAGGGCTGTTGCAAGACGTGGAATTGATCCGAGAACCATTTATAACCTGATCACTGAAATCGGTGTTAAAATGGCTGATTCAGCTATCAGCTGGAAGAAAATTTACGGTCTGAACCGCAATATTCTGGAACCTATAGCCAACCGTTATTTCTTTGTTGAAAATCCTCACTTAATTGAAGTTAAAAATTATGAGGACGGCAAAATCACTATAGAAAGGCCGCTTCATGCAGACCATTTGGATAGAGGCAACAGATTGCTTTCCTTTGACGGCAGTGCCTATCTGGCTGAAGAGGATATTGTTGATGGAGTATTCAGACTGATGGATGCAGTCAATGTTGATATCAAAGGCGATGAGGTTACATATCATTCAGCTTCCTTTGAAGATGCAAGAGCCATTAAGGCCAGAATCATCCAATGGGTTCCGGTTGAAGAAAACGTGAATGTCACTATTGTAATGGATGACGCATCACTTAAAACAGGTTTGGGTGAATCCGCATTACGTGATTTGAACGTGGGGGACATTGTTCAATTTGAAAGAGTCGGATTTGCACGTTTGGATGAAATCAAGGATGATGAATTGGTATTTTATTATGCGCATAAATAAGGTGATTCAATGACCTTTTTTACAAATGGATTTGTCACATTAAAAACTCCTGAAGGTTTTGATGTCATTCCCAATAAGGGGGATTTTGTTGAGTTGGCACTAGTTAATTCATCAATGCCAATGAACATCAAGTTTTCAATATCCCCAACGGTGATGGGTCTTCCCGACATTAAAAATCTGATGGAAAAGCAGTTAGAATCAAATCCTAATATTGATGTGCAGACTTCTGATTTTTTAGCCATTAATGAGGATATTTATTATATGATGATATCTTCCATTAATACTGATGAAATCCAAATCAGGCGTAATGAATTCATGTTTGTAAAGGATAACAATTTATATTCCTATGAATTCACATATCCTTATGCTGACGCCGAATTGGATGATTTTTACTTGAATATAATCCGTTCAATGGAAATCAAAAAAGCCAAATACATATTAACTGATGACGGATATAGGATAAATGAAGATTAATTCATTTATTTTATTTTCATTTAATTTTAATAGAAAAACGATTAATTATTTTGGCTTTGACGAGTATACTTTTGATTTAAATTTCAGCTATTTTTAAAAATTCATGATGGCAAGGATATTTTGGTGTAATTTTTGTGGTGAATCTATCCTAAAATAAATAAAAAAGGTCTGTCAAATTAATGACAGAATTTAATAGATTTTTTTAATGTCTTTTGGTTTAATGGTTATGTCTTGTCTTCTGTATTTTACTTTAATGTCATCACCATTAATTGAGTAGACCTTACTTGAATAAGTTTCTCCCTCATGGTTAAAGATGATTTCATCACCTTTTCTTAAAACTTCATCATTGTTATTGATGCTAACTTTAAGACTGGATTTTTCAGGTATTTCCTTTGGAGTTGGGATTTTTTCCTCGCTGAACAGAGGTTCTTCCTCAACAGCACTAGTTTTAGCATTTTCAAATACTCTTCTGGTATTTTCCTGTCTTATCTGTTCTTCAGGAGTAGGTTCTACATAATCAACATGAGTTTCATTAATGATTGGCTCATATTCATCATAATACTCGTATGCCTCTTCTGTATATGAGTTCACGTTTCTGATGAAGTCTTCGTTGACGGAATCCTGTTCATCTTGTTCAGGGATTAACTTTTCACGAATATCCTTTACAATGCTTGAATTTTTAATTGTATTTGTAAATTTGGCCAAATCTTTTCTGTAATCAAGATCACTCAATTCACCGTTTTCATCTTCAAAGAGGTTGGATGAATCGATTGAAGCTCCGAACTCATAATCTTCATCTGCACCGGATAAGATGCTTACGCTGTCTTCTTCAATTTTGGTCGGAGTTTTTAAAGATGGAGTTTTAATCTCTTCACTTTCAGGTATGGCTTCACTTATTGTTTCTGCTTTTTCTTCAACAGGTAATGTTTCCTGAACGGTAGTTTCTTCTTTAGGTTCGGATTCTTTTTTAATTACTGCATCAGTTATGGATGCTGTTTCTGATATTTCAGGAATTTCTTCTTTTTCATTTTCTGTTGTTGCAGTATTTATTGCTTCTGTGATATCTTTTTGTGAAGCTGTGGATTGTGGAACTGAATTTTCATTTCCGGAAGATTTAATGGCTTCTGCAATTTCATGCATTTTTTCAATGCTGTTTCTGATATCCTGAACATCGGAATTTTCTTCTGTGATTTCTTTTGCTTCCTGGTTCTTTTTGATGCTTTCTTTAATATCACTGTTATCTTCAGCTTCTCTTTTTATGGTTTTAGACTCTTTTTCTCTTTCATCATCTTTTCTTTTTGATTCTTTGATTAATTCATCAATTGTAAACAAGTCTTTAAGTTCAGTTTTACTTTCACTGGTCTTTTTATATGTAACGTCCGGATTTTCTTCATTTTTATTTGGGCTCATAATATCTCTCTGGGTTTCGGTTATCGGTTCTTGGAATTTTTGAACTCTGTCATCATAATTAATTAACACCTGGTTCTGGGAGGAATAACTAATATTCCTATTAGGTATGTTATTTTCAGGAACAATATATGGATTAAATTCTTTATCTGCTTGTGTTCCTTCTTTTCGAAGACTGATGTCTGGTTCTTCTTCTTTTGAAAAATAGTTGGAAATAGTATTAGTGCGCTCTTTCTTTTTATTGTTTTCTGAAATCATTTCCTGTAAAGGATTCTGGGTAGTTATATCTTTAATATTATCTTCTTCGCTCTTTTTATCACTAAAATAAATTTTTACTATTATAATGGATATTACTCCGATTATAGCTATGGCTGCCCACACTAATAACAATGTTTGATTCATTTAATCTACTTCCTATTTTTCAATTTATTATATTATATTTATCTAAATTCTTTATTATATAGTTTTATATTGTTTTTAAAAATTTAATCTAATCGCTTTATTTCATATTTTAACTATTATTTATTCACATTTAAAATTTTTACACGTTTTTTGGCCATATTTATTATTTTAAAATATTTTAATCAGATTTTATTTCAACTTATTTTTCACCTTTAATTTAAATGAAAGTATTTGGATTTTCAATTTTTATTAATAATACTTGATTTTCATTCCCAATTATTTAAATAACTTTAAATTATCTTATTTTAAATATATTTTTCTTTTCAACAATCATTTTATATATTTTAAAAATAATAGTAATATTATACTAAATTTTTAACTTTTAGAGGTTTTATAATGGTTGTTAAAATAAATGAAAATTATCTTAAATTAAAAAGCAGCTATCTTTTTGTGGAGGTAGCAAGAAGAGAAGCTGAATTTGTTAAAGAAAATCCGGATGCAGATATTATTAAAATGGGTATTGGTGATGTAACAAAACCATTAGTCCCTGCTGTTGTTGATGCATTCCACAAGGCTGTTGATGAAATGGCTGATGCAGATACTTTTATGGGATATGGACCGGAACAAGGATATGACTTTTTAGCTGAAGCAATCATTGAAAATGATTTTAAAGTTCACGGCGTTGATTTGGATGTAAGTGAAGTCTTCATCAGTGATGGAGCTAAATGTGACACCGGTAACATTCAGGAAATCTTCGGCCTTGACAATAAGATTGCAGTTACAGATCCTGTTTATACCGTATATGTCGATACAAATGTAATGGCCGGAAGAACCGGTCAGATGGGTGATGACGGTATGTATGAAGGATTAACATACCTTAAATGCAATGCTGAAAATAATTTTGTTCCTGAATTGCCATCAGAACCGGTAGACATTATTTATTTATGTTATCCAAACAATCCTACAGGTACTACATTAACTAAAGATCAGTTAAAGGTATTTGTTGATTACGCTAAAGAAAATAAAGCTATCATATTATTTGACGCTGCTTATGAAGCATTTATCAGTGAAGATAATGTTCCACACACCATTTATGAAATCGAAGGTGCTCGTGAAGTAGCTATAGAATTCAGAAGCCTTTCAAAAACTGCAGGATTTACCGGAACCCGCTGTGCATACACTGTTGTTCCTAAAGAATTAGTTGCTTATGACAGTGAAGGTAATGCCGTTGAAGTAAATCCGTTATGGAACAGAAGACAAACCACTAAATTCAATGGAGTATCTTATCCTGTTCAAAGAGCTGCTGAAGCTACTTACTCAGAAGAAGGAAAAGCACAGATTAAAGAAGTTCTCAATTATTATATGGAAAACGCAAAAGTAATCAGAGAAAGCCTAACCGACATTGGTCTTGAGGTCTATGGTGGAGTAAGTTCACCTTACATCTGGGTAAAAACTCCAAACAACATGGATTCCTGGGACTTCTTTGATATCTTATTGAACGAAGCAAATGTTATTGGAACTCCTGGTTCTGGATTTGGACCAAGCGGTCAGGGATATTTAAGATTAACTGCATTCAATACATTGGAAAATACAAAAGAAGCAATGGATAGAATTTCAAAATTAGAATTTTAGGTGATTAAGTTTGAAAACTATTGAAGAACCAGTAGTCATTCGTGAAGGGGATTCATTTAAAGTTGTTTTATCAAAATATGGTGCTTTAGCTTTAGATAAACAGGAAAACTTATCAGAATTAATTGGTGATACTGAAGGCGATTTGGACTTGGAAAAGGGTATTTTAAGCTTTGGAGATATCACTCTGCCGGTACAGGTCTTAGGATTTTACCGTGATGACTTGAAACAGTGGTCATGGGCCTGGGATAGTGAAGAGATTTTTGGCGCTGATTTAATCAAGGCAGCTGCTGAAATGAAACAGGCAGGTATTGATGCGGGCATCCCTGAATTTTCCTCTCCTATTATTCAGTGTGATTTCAACGCATGCCATACATTGGCTATGGTTACTGTCGGAATTCTTGATTTTGATGCCTATTATGCCGTTAATGAAGATGGTATAGATATTTTTGTCGCTATTGAAGGAGGCAATATTCCTGAAATAAATAGTGTGGAGAAATTTAAAGATACTTTCTATACATTCCAGAAGAATTTTAAAGTTGATGGAAGAACAGCATTCGACGCTTATACAAAGCTTAAAGGATACCGCATTAAACATCACGATGACTTTGATGTGGCCTATCTTGGTGAAAGCCGTATAATTGTTGGATTCACTGAAAGAAGAAATGTAAAAACTATTCAAATGTTACTTGAAGAAGAGTGATAATATGAATCAGGATTTGGTTGATGAAATAGATGATTTAATCGATTTATTAACTAAATCTGGTTTTTTCTCAACAGAGGAAATTATAGAGATTCTCGAAGATCAGTTCATTGATTATGATATTGATTTTTCAGATTATTCAATTCCTTCAAATGATTTTAACAACAAAAATTTCTCTTCTTTAGAGAAAGCCTTTAATAAATTAGCCGATAAATCAATAATTGCTGTTCACAACTGCGGATATGACTTTAAAGAAGGTGTGGATGACATATATGAGCTGTATGTTCATTTAATCAATAATAAATATTCATGTGAAGGCTTTTGTTTTTACAGTTTTGAAGATGTTGAAGAGGCCATTGAGGAAAACATTTTAAAATTAACCTTCGGAGACTTTGAAAGAAATGAAGATAAGTCTTTAGAAATCGGTGAATTGGTCTATCAGCAATTGATTGATGCAGGTTTTGAAGTTGAATGGGATAAAAGCGTAAACTCACCAGTTGAAATTATTAATTTCACTTGGGATAAAAAGTATTGTGAAGATAAGGATTATGAAATTGAAGGAGCTTATGATTTATTTACAGGTGTTATAAATGAAAAAGGATTCTTTAAAGTTAATTGAAGACGTTATTGGTAATTTTGCTAAATTGGCTTCTGTTGAAATTTCAGGAGATTCCATTTATTTGGAATTCATTGATGTTGAACTGGGCAATCCAAAAAATGATGAGGAATTGTCATTGTCAATGAGATTTGCCAAAAATTCTTTTTTCACGGTTTTCTATGATAATATATGGGATATAGATTTCGTTTCCAGTTTCAATTATAAAAATCATTTTTTACAGGAAGAACTTTTACTTGATGTCGGCAGAATCAGATTCCTTGATTTTGAATATTTGAATACATTTTTCTATAATTATCAAAAACAGAAGGATTTTTCTTTAGAACCTGAATATGATGTTCACAATATTCGTGCCGATTTCTTCTGTCTGCTTGAGTTTTCAAACATTGCCATTGTTGTTGGAGGAAATGAAATGGACTTTTTTACTCCTACATCAAGGCTTGATGACAATATATTAAAGGAATTATCTAATCAGTGGATGATGTACTTCTTAACATATCATCAAAAAAGAAACATTATAAAAGATCCGATGTGTGAAAAGCATCCTTTCAACAGATAATTAACTTTTTTTTTAAAAAATTAGAAATAACTATCATTAAGATAGCTATTTTTGGTTAAATGAACCTGTAATGAAATTGAATATGTCTCTGATTCCGGAGAAGAATCCGTTGTATTGATTATTGTGAATATTTGACATATCATCCTCAATACGGTCATCAACTTCTTTTAAAAATGTTGTATTGTTATAGTCATGACTGGTAAAGTAATGAACCTGTATGGCATAATTGGTGTCTTCTTTTGGGAAGACGTAATTTACTCCGACATGACTCCACGTAACGTTATTGTCCCTGGACGGATTTGTGAAATATTCCTTGGATACAGGAACACCGCTCATGGTTTTATTCTCCATTCTCAATACTTCAAAACCGCCATCTTCCATCGATGCAAATTTTCCATCTGAAACTGACGTAATGTGGTCTTCAGGCCAGTCATCCCAATGGTCAATATAGACATATTCGTTTGTAATTGCATGAGGAGTTTTTGACTGGTTGGTTAAGTTTAGTTCCTCTGTTGTATTCCATGCTTGAGGAACAACAGCAATACTGTGTCCAAAATCCACAGTTCTATCTGTCTGAACACTTAAAAAACTGTTTATTCCATTGATATTTGCTGCAAGGAATAAAATTAAAAGGATTAATAATAAACTTCGAAGCTTGTCTTGTCTTCTCATTTTATTCATGACCTCCTTTATGCTCGGTTTTAGCCCATTTACGCTCTTTTCTTGTCATCATAGTTTTCATTGTCATAAAAAACAATGGAATCAAATGGAAACAGTAAATGTAGTATTTGATAAGGTCTTTAATAAAGTCTACAATTCCAGGTTTATCTCTGGATAATGCAAGCATGATTCCTGGGAAAAATGATATTGCTGATAAAACACCTACAATAAATGGCGCTTCCATTCTTATGATTGTTACGTTATGGAACAGAAGCCAGGAAATAGCATTTATTATTGTTATAATAAAACCGAAGAATATGAGTAAATTGAAACTGTAAAAGGAAATGTGTTCAACAATTCCGAATTTTTTAGGTATTGAAACTTTTGATTTTAGGATTTGCGGCAAATATATGAAAAGGGTTTCAAAGTTACCGATAGCCCATCTTACTCTTTGTCTGAAAAATGGCTTCCATTCATTCAATGCTTCCTGATAAACTGCCGCTTCACCGCAATAGCGTATCTTTCCACCTAAAAGCATTATCTTTACTGCCAAATTTAAATCTTCTGTAACAGCAAAACCGTCCCATTTTCCGCAATCAATAATGGACTGTTTTTTAACGAACTGTCCGTTTCCACCTAAAAATCCGGTGTTTCCCAAATTATCTTTTGCTCTTAGGGTATTTCCAAAGCTTGCAAATTCAACATGCTGCATACGGGACAAATAGCTTTCGTCTCTGTTATACATTTTAACTCTTGACTGAACACCGTCGATTTCGGGATCAACTACATATGCGACAACTTTGGTAAGATAATCCTTACAGATTTTAGTGTCTGCATCAAAAACTCCAATTATTTCGCCTCTAGATAAAGTTAAAGCGTCATTTAAAACAAATCCCTTTCCTTTTCCGGATACTGGAGGTTTTCTTGTTACAATTTTTAGTTGAGGCAATTCATCTTTGATGTCATGTAATATTTCGCCGGTTCTGTCTGTTGAACCGTCATTAATGACAATCACTTCAAAATAAGGTTCGCCGTCAACATGATAATCACTTTCACAAACACTTTTAACGGTCATTGCAATGGTTGCTTCCTCATTATGTGCAGGTATAAAAATACTTACAAACGGCTTTTCATAATCATAACTTACAGGCTCAGGCTTTTTAATACTGGCTATACCATTGATAAGCATCGCTATGGTTGGTATGAGTAAAACCCATTGAAGCCATGTTGCATTTCTTGATAAAATTGCCATTATAATTAATGCTACACATAAAATTAAAAGAAAACTTGAATCGGATTTTTCAATCAGCAGTTCTTCGTTCTTTTCAAAAATTTTATTTTTTGCTTCGGCAATTTTAGCATTGTTTATTTCATGCTTTCTTATAGCCACTGCCATTGCACGCTGCAGCTCATCTTTATCGATTTCCTTAAATATATAACCGTAAGGCGTAATCATCAGTACTTCGTCAATGACTTCATCGAAACGCTCTCCGACAATTACAACATTGGGAATGTTAAATCTTTCTAAATCCTTGGTTAATTTAATCAAGTCGATATCTTCGATTTCCGAATCGAGTAAAACAAGGTTCGGGGATAGTTTTACAATTCTACTTTTAATCCGCTCTTTGGTATAGGCGGAACCTATAAAATTATAATCATAATCCTCAATATATTCCCTTAACTGGTTTATTAAATCATCATCTGAGCTGATAACAAATATGTCTGGATGAGACTTGGCAAGTGAAACAGTCTCTTTTTCATTTGGGCTCATTATATCTTTTATTCGCTAAATCCTTGTGCATCGTTTATTTTTTTTGCTTCCATTTGGGCTCGTTTTATTGTTATTTTTAGTGTTTTGTCAAGTTTACTGATGTCATAAGGTTTTGAAATAAATCCGTATGATCCTTTTACATTGGATTTTTCAAAAGTGTCAGTGTCTGTGTTTGCAGTTAAATAAACAATAGGAATTCTTAATTCTGAAATTACTTCAGCTGCTTCTATTCCTTCCATGTCTCCTTTTAATTTAATATCCATTAATACAACGTCCGGAATAGTTTCAGCAGCAGTGTCAATTGCATCTTGACCGGTGTCAACTGTATCTACGACTTCATATCCTAGTTCTTCTAAGCTATATTTCAAGTCAAGTGCAGTAATTGCTTCGTCTTCTACTATTAATATACGTTCGTCCATGTTATCCCTTTCCATTTTTTTATGTAATATTATTATTTTTGTAAGTAATGTTATTTTAACTTATTGTTCGACTACTTTGAAATTGTATGTTCCATAGTTAATGGGAACAGCAATCTGAATCCGGTACCTTTTTCTACATCCAGATATGAAATATCTCCGTCCAATTGTTTAGTTAAGTTTTTAATAATCTCACAACCTAGGCTGTGTTTCATATCCTTTTTGGTTTTATCCATACCGACTCCATTGTCTTTAATTATTAATTCACCGGTATTGGCATCGACTTTTCTGAAAGTTTTAGTTATTGTTTTGTCTGGCCAATCCTCTGGGAATGCATGTTTAATGGAATTCATGGTTAGTTCGTCAACAACCAGAAGTAATGGGGTTATTATCTCAATGGATAATGTAATGTCGTCTTCCACAGTTGATTTAAATGAAATTCCATCTCTCAATCCAATTAAATTTTTAAGTTTGGAATCCTGATCATCTATATACTCCTTAAGATTTATGTTTTTAAAGTCACTTGTGTTATATGTTTTTTCGTGTAAAAGAGCAAGTGAGGACAATCTGGATTGCATATGATCAATGATTATATTAGGCTGATTTTTATATGCCCTTTTTTCAAGGTTCAGGAAACTGTTTAGAATCTGCAGATTGTTTTTAACCCTGTGGTGGACTTCCTTAATCAGCACTTTTTGATGCTCGTTTGCATCCTGCAATTCCTGTTGTTTTAGGTAGTCTTCAGTAATGTCTGTTAAAAATCCAATACTGTGTTCTTCCTGGCCAAATTCAAATACTTCAATATATATTTCACATATTTTTTGATTATTCGGGTCTCCTTTAACATTATATACAAATGTTTCTTCAAGTTCACTTATTTCTCTTCTCAATAATTTTCTAAATGATTCTACAGTATCCTCTTCATCAATATTTTCTAAAATTGCCCTATGATTTGAATAAGTTTCTTCATCTTCTTCTACAATATTATAAAATCCCTCACTGTATTCATACTGCTTTTCGTTTAAAGGATCAATTAATAGTGCCAGTTTTTTGGAGTTTTTAAATCCGTTAAGTAAAAAGTCAACAGGTCTTGTAATACTTTTATCTGAGCTTTTTGTAATGTCTTTGATTAAAGTATATCTACTTATTAATTCTCCTTTTTCATCAAATTTTGAATAAAAGTTCAAATCCAAATATTTAATAATGCCGTCAGGTGTTTTAATCCTAATAACGCTTTCATAGTTGGTCACACCACTATTCAGTTTATTCTGAATCTTGTCAATTAATGGACGGTCTTCAGGAATTACCAATTCAAAGACAATATTATAGTATTCGTCGTTTTCTTCTCTTGAACGATTAATGATGTTGTAGACTCCCTGAGTCCATGAATATTTGTCATTGATTTTATAGTAACTTCCGGTTTGTGAGAAATATTCAATCAATGAGGATTTATTTTCATCGTAGATTTCATATTCTTCCAAATCTTCATTTTTTCCTTCTAATGTGTATTTCACGTCTGATATCAGGACGACATTTTCCATATCATAGATTACTTTAACGTTTGAAAGTCTTGCAAGTTTATCGTTATGATAATATAGGAAACGTAGTTTTTTAGTTTCATGAGTACTATATACTTCATACAAGATATCCTGTAAGACTTTACTGTATTCAGGTGAACATTCACCCAATAATCTTCCTTCAACATCATCTGGACTGATATTTCCACGTTCCAGTGCACTTATTCCTAGCATTTGGATTACAAAGTCTTCACCTCCGTTATATGGTATGAAGACATTCATATCGCAAGGAAGGCTGTTTATTACTTTTTTAAATGGGACTTCCGGTGCTTTATATATTGGTTCAACATGATGGAATAATTGCTTTTCTGTAATGTTTTTGATGGTAATTTCTGTTGTATCTTCCAGTTTAAGGTATTTTTTTTGAATATTCATCATGCCACCTCCTCATTTTCATTTTCATTATCTAATGAATCTTCAAATTTTGTTGGAAAAACTATTCTGAATTCAGTTCCAATTTCAGGTTCCATAATCTCTATGGTTCCATCAATCTGTTTTGTCAGGCTTTTTATGATTTCCCAACCTAAATTATGATTTATGAGCTTTTCGGGATTTCCAAGACCGACACCATTATCTTTTAATATTAATTCGCATGTATCTTCATCAATGAATTTAATTTCTTTATGGATTGTTTTATTTTTCATATCTGGATCTGGAAATGCGTGCTTTATTGCATTCATAGTCAATTCATCAACCATTAATAATAATGGAGTTATTACCTCGATTGATAAGTGAATGTTTTCATCAATTTCTGATTCAAAGCTGATATTTTTTGCACTGAACAATCCCTGCAGTGTCTCATCCTGGTCTTCCATATAATCTTTCAGATTGATATTTAAAAAATCGCTTGTATTGTATGTCTTTTCATGTAAAAGGGCAAGTGAAGAAAGACGGGCCTGCATATTATCTAAAATCTGATTAGGTTTGTCTTTATATGCACGTCTCTCCAGGTTTAGAAAACTGTTCAGTACCTGAAGGTTGTTTTTAACCCTGTGGTGAACCTCTTTGATTAAAATGTTTTTATTTGCATTGGATTTAATCAGCTCCTGCTGTTTTTTCTTTATGCTTGTAATGTCTGTTAAAAATCCTATGCTGTGTTCATTGTTTCCATACTGGAATCTTTCAATAAAGAGTTCACATACTTTCAGGTTATTTTCATCGCCGTTGACCTTATATGTCAATATTTCATTCAATTCATTTATTTCTCCATCAATCAATTTAAGAAGATTTTCTCTAACATCATCTTCCACGATGTTGTCAATCACATCTCTTGAATGAATATACTCCTCAGATGGAATTTCAATCATCTTATAAAAACCTTTACTGAACTCGTATCTTCGGCTTAACGGTTCTATAAGAAGTGACAGTTTTGCATTATGGTTAAAACCGTCCAGCATAAAGTCAACAGGTCTTGTCATATGCTTGTGTGAATCAAGGCTAACGTCTTTAAATAATCCGTAATGACTTATTTCATCTCCATTTTCATCAAATTTAGAGTATAAATAAGTGTCTATATATTTAATATGGCCGTCACGGGTTTTGATTCTAATAATATTTTCATAAGTGTCCGTTTCAGGACTCATTGTATTTAAGAGTTCATGAACCAGAGGCTTGTCTTCAGGAATTACCAGATCAAAGATAATATTGTAATATGCATCATCGGACTCCTTTGTCCTGTTAATAATATTATATATTCCCGGAGTCCAGGTATATTCGTTTCTTGTTTTATAATAACTTCCTGTCTGTGAGAAATATTCTATTAAAGTGGATTTATTTGCATCATCTTCAAGTTTCTTTTCTTCCAGGCTTCTTTCATGTGAAAGTTCGTCCGTATAATCAGAAATAACAAAAAGATTACCGTCCTCATAAATAATGTGGATATTTGTGATGCTTTTGATTCTATTGCTGATATAGTAATAGATTCTCATGGATTTCGTATCTTTTGTTTCCAGTACTTCTTTAAATGGTTCTTTAAAAATTTCATAGAAAAAAGGAGTGCATTCGCTGAATTTACGGCCTGCAACATCTTCTAATTTGGCATTTCCTCTCTGTAAAATATTCCAGCCTAAACGATTGATAACAAAATCCTCACCGTCTTCAATAGGGATGAACATGTTAACGTCTGACTGTACGTATTTGATAATATTGCTGAAAGGAATTTTCATTGGCTTTTGATACTGAGGGGCTTTTTCAAACAAATCAATATTGCTGATGTTATATGCTCGAACTTCCTCAATTTTTTCCAATTCTCTATAGTGTCTTTCAATATGCATATTTATTACCCGTTTTTGATTTAACTTATATTATATTTATGCCTTATTATATTATATAAAAATTTGTTGGAAAAGTTTTTTAATAATTAACTATATAATATTAGTGTTATGGAAATTTTTTTATTTTCACAAATAATTATTTTAAGGAGTTATTAAATGACTTGTAGTATTTTAGTAGGAGGAGCATGGGGTGATGAAGGTAAGGGAAAATGTATTACCTACCTTTGCAGTAATGATAAACCGTCAATTATAGCTCGTGCAGGTGTAGGCCCAAATGCAGGCCATTCTGTAGAGTTCAATGGAGAAAAATATGGTTTAAGATTAACCCCATCCGGTTTTGTACACACTGATGCTAAACTCATGATCGGGGCTGGAGTTTTAGTAAATCCTGATGTACTTTATAAAGAATTTGATGATTTGGCAAAATATAATGTAAAAGAAAGAATGTCAATTGATCCGCGCTGTGCAATAATTACTGAAGAGCATATGGCTAGAGACAAAGCCTCTGAGCATTTGGCTAAAAAAATAGGAAGTACCGGTTCCGGATGCGGTCCGGCAAACTCAGACCGTGTAATGAGAACAATAGAACTTGCACGTGACATTCCTGAATTGGAAGAATATATTGCTGATGTATCATTGGCATGTAATGAAGCTATTGACAATGGTGAAGGAGTATTTATCGAAGGTTCTCAGGGCTTTGCATTGTCTCTTTACTATGGATCTTATCCGTTTGTAACCAGTAAGGACACTACAGCATCTACATTTGCAGCAGATGTCGGTGTTGGACCAACTAAGGTGGATGAAGTCATAAACGTATTTAAAGCTTATATTTCACGTGTTGGAGAAGGACCATTCCCAACCGAAATGTCTCAGGAAGAAGCTGAAAGCAAAGGACTGGAAGAATACGGTGTTGTAACCGGACGCCGCAGACGTATAGGATACTTTGATATGGAGCTTGCTAAGGAATCCTGCAGAATCAACGGTGCAACCCAAATCGCTTTAACCTGTGTTGACAGATTATATCCTGACTGTGCAAGAACACAGGACTACAGCGTATTATCCGCTGAAACCAAGGCATTCATCGATGAAATCGAAACCGAAACTGGAGTTCCTGTTACAATAATTTCAACAGGTCCTGATTTGGAAGATACCATTGATTTAAGAAAAGAATTATTATAGTTTTAAACTAAAGCTTATAATTTGAGCTTTTTTATCCTTATTTTTACTTTTTTTTAGAGTTTTTTTTTAAAGATTTTAGAAATCAATATACCTTTTTCATTTTTTCACAAAAGCACATTTGCACGCAGTCGCACTTCAGCAATTTTTATGTATAATTTTTTTCAAAAGGTAGTGTAATTAAAAAAAGTTGAGGTGTTTTTTTGCATCAGAATGTTGACAAATTTTTCAAAGTATCCGCAATCCTTTTTGGACAATTGTTTGTTGATTTTTTCGGATTAAATTACCATATAATTCGATTATACAGAAATGAGTTGAATACTTTTGATGGAACAAGTTTATTTTCTGATCTGGTTTTTGAAACTCGTGAAGGCATACTTCTTAATTTCGAATTTCAGGATATTAAACTAGAGGAGAAACACTTGAAAAAATACATGGAGTATAAGGTTCGTCTACAATGTCAATCCGGTAAAAAGGTTGTTACAGTTATCATTTGCACATATCACATTAAATCTGATGTTTATCTCTTTAAAGAAACTGAAACATCACTATTAAAACCTATAATTCATTATTTGCTTGATTCCTATGACGAAGTAAAATATTTAAGTATTAAAAATAAATTAATAAATAACTTAAAACTATCACATCAAGAGATTCAATTTTTGATTCTATCACCATTTATGGTTTCGAAAAAGTTTAGACTTTTAAAAATAAGGGATGTTTGCGATTTGATAAAGGAAATAAGGGAAAAAAGATTATTTGATGCTGATGAAATGTATTTGCCATTGGTCTTGGCTATTGACCAGTATGTTTCAGTTCAACTACCACGACCTATAGAGGTCGTGGATTGTGAATTATTTTCACAGTCCACTTGTTGAATAGCCAGAGACTATTTGAATATGGTCTACGTTATTCCGAAATAATACTATATAGGCACCTACGGATGTTTTAGCCTAGTCTGTAGCTCTGCGGTATGGTGATTAAACAGTTCTGAGATGGAGGAACAGTATTGTCATACATATAAAACTCGGAAATAACATTGGCAAAGGCTAAATAATACCCAGGAATAGGGGGTAAACTAAATGACGTTAGTTTATGTACTAAACAAAGATAAAAAACCATTAATGCCATGCAAACCATCAAAAGCAAGAAAATTACTAAAGAATAAAAAAGCAAAAGTAGTGAATAGAAAACCGTTTACCATTCAGTTGTTATACTGGTCAACAGGTTATAAGCAAGACATCAGTTTGGGTGTTGATGCTGGAAGCAAATTTGTTGGACTGTCTGCAACAACCACACAAAAAGAATTATATGCTTCCACAGTT
>NZ_JAZRKF010000012.1:0-3175 GCF_045646205.1 Methanobrevibacter sp.
CCTGGCGAATATATTTTAACAGCATTTGATCCTATAACCGGTCTTCAAATGGCATATACCATTACAGTATTGCCTACATTAACTGCTGAAGATTTAAACATGAAGTATTTAGACGGATCCAAATTTGAAGCAAAACTAGTCGATGGACAAGGAAAAGCATTGTCTGGCGTAAAAATAACATTTAACATCAATGGAGTCTTTTATGACAGAACCACAGATGCGAATGGAATAGCTAGACTGAACATCAGGTTAATGCCTGGCCAATACATCATCACTTCCCAATACGGCGATGCAACAATTGCAAATACAATTACAATAACTGCATAAGAGGAATTTAATTATTCCTCTAAATTTTTATTTTAATAATAGTAATTATGGGGGTAAAAATTTGAATAAGATAAAAATATTTTTAATACTAATTGTATTATTCATTTCAATTAGTGCAGTTTCAGCTGAAGGAAACTTTACCTCACTTCAAAATGAAATCGATGCTAGCGACAATAGTATAGATATACAACAAGATTATAAATATGACAGTACAAGTGATAATGGCCTTAAAAGTGGAATTTTAATAAACAAAAGTGATTTTACTATAAATGGTAATGGTTACACTATTGATGGTGCTAATCAAGCTAGAATATTTAATATTATCGGACCTGGTGTTACCATTTTAAATCTTAACTTGATAAATGGAAACTCTGATAATGGTGGAGCTATTTCAAATAAAAATGGAATCACCCTCAATAATGTATCGTTCATTAATAATAATGCTACAGAAGGAGGATCAATATATTCTACAGCACAATCAACAATAGAAAATTGTTATTTTGACAATAATACTGCCAAATATGGAGGAGGCATTTTTTCCTTTTTTTCAGAAGCATATGTTACTAACTCAACTTTTACCAATTCAAAATCCAACTATGGTCCAGCAATATTTACTGATTTTTGCACTTGTGTCTTCGTTCAGGATTGTATTTTCAAAAACCTGAATGCTGAAGAAAGCGGAGGTGCAATAGGAATTGCCCATCTTAGCAGAATGGCAGACATTACTAATTGTACATTCATAAATACATCATCCCGAAAAAATGGTGGTTCAATATGCATTTTTGGAATGGTAGATGAGGGAAGTATTCCTATGATAGAAATTAGTGACTCCAAATTCTTTAATTCGACTGGAGATTATGGTGGTGCATTATCAATATTATCCGGAGGCATATATACTCCTAGTTCTCCACTTCTAAATAAGTCTTTATGTTTTGCTCCATTTGATTTAAATAACTGTGAATTCTATAATAATACTGCATCATATGATGGAGGAGCAGCTTACATCTCAGGAGTAGATGCAAATATTAATAATGTCAGATTTTATGGAAATAAACTACAATACAACGATTCTCACGGCGGAGGACTTTATAGTGAATTTGCAAATACCACTATTGAAAACAGTGAATTTATAAACAATACAAAACAAGGAATTTATGCATATGATAACGGTTATACAAAACATGGAATTTATGAAACCGATAATCAATTAACCGTGAAAGACACAACATTTGCAAATAACGGTGAAGCAATACATGCAGTTTTCACCGACTGTAATTTAACTAATATTACTGTTGAAAATGATATTTTAATATTAAATGAGACCAGTTATCTGAGCAATGTTCATGAAATAGGCAAAAGCATTTCATTTACTAACAATACAATTAATGTAGAAACCCTTCCATCAAGATATGATTCACGTGACTGGGGATGGGTCAGTTCAGTTAAAGACCAGGGCATAATGGGTTCATGTTGGGCATTCGGTACATGCGGCGCCTTAGAATCCTCATTACTAAAAGCTACTGGCATCGAATATGACCTTTCAGAAAACAATATGCAAGATATTATGCTACAATTCACAAAATATGGTAGAATTGGAGCAATTGAAGGAGGAATAATGGAACAAGGATTAGAATATATTTTATCATGGTTCGGAGTGATGAGTAGTGAATATGATACCTATGACGAATTAGGCAGACTATCTCCATTAATCATTGCTGATAATGAAAAAATCCACATTGTAGATGCAATTATTGTAGAACCTCGTAAAAATTCAACAGACAATGATGCACTTAAAAAAGCAATATTAAGATGCGGATCTGTAGTCGCAGCATTTAATAATGATGTTCCTGAAACTGGATATAATGAAAATACTTCAGCATATTATCAAAATTCAACGAAAGAAACAAGTCATGAAATAAGTCTTGTTGGTTGGGATGACAATTTTCCTGCTTCAAACTTTAAAACAACCCCTCCAGGTGATGGGGCATTCATCATAAAAAATAGTCACGGAACTAATGAGGGAGAGAAAGGATTCAATTACATATCCTACTATGACATATCACTTTTAGGCATCAATATTGGAATAGGATTTATAATTGAAAATACTGAAAACTACACAACAAACTATCAGACAGATTTAAGTGGAGTTCAGGAAACAATAACCAATAATAGAAGCATATTATCCTATAAAAACACTTATGAATCAGAATATGGTCCGGAATCAATAAGTGCAGTCGGAACCTACTTTAAAGCGGATGAAAACTATACACTTGAAATCTATGTGAATGATAAGTTAATGCATGCTCAAAGCGGAATTTCACCATTTACAGGTTACCATACAGTTAAACTAACAAAAGAAATCCCAATAACCAAAGGAGATAATTTCACAGCACTAATGAAAAAAGCATCAGTCATGATGTTTGACATGTCAAGAAATCACTACCAGGAAAACATGACATTTATAGATTTAGGTGACGGATGGAAAGATTTAGCATTGGAAAATAAAACAATATCATTAAAAGTTTATACTAAAGATTTAGCTATTTTTACTGAAGATTTAGTTAAAATCTATAAAAATGATTCCCAATTTGAAGCTAAAGTCGGTGCTCCAAATCAGGTTGTAAGCTTTGAAATTAATGGTGGAACATATAATAGAACCAGTAATGCAGAAGGCATAGCTAAAATGAACATCAACCTAAATCCGGGCAATTACACAATCAAAACAACCTTCAATGGTACAACTGTTGAAAATACAATTACCGTATTGCCAACATTGATTGCAAACAATTTAGTCAAATACTTCAGAAACGCATCACAGTTCCTCATAGAATTAGTTGACGGTCAAGGA
>NZ_JAZRKF010000013.1:0-50576 GCF_045646205.1 Methanobrevibacter sp.
AACCCAAGTAGTGTAGGTTTCATTAGCAGCCAATTCCTTAATGTTCCAAACGATCAATTGATTATTTCTAGTGTAATTACCTCCAACATTGACAATTTCAAATGCATTATTTAGCTCATCAGTAATATTAACGTTAGTAGCACGAACAATACCGTTATTTTTAATAACAACAGTAAAGTTGACTAAATCATTAACTAAAACTGAATTATTATCAGCAGTCTTGTTGATTGAAAGCTCTGGTAAGAATACTTCAATAGTATCATTAGCAGATTTGTTAGTACTGTTTTCATAACAATTTACAGTCACAACATTAGTAAAGTTACCTTTCACAGTGGTTCTAGCTTTAACAGTAACGTTCACAGATTTGCCAGCTCCTAAGAACGGAATAATTTGTGTTAAATTACCATCAGTTAATTGTAAACCAGCAGGAAGAGCATCTACAACGGAAACGTTAGTAGCATTGGATTTACCAACATTAGTAATTGTAATTGTAAACTCAACAATATCACCAACACCGTAAATTTCACCGTCAGCAACTTTAGTAACGTTTAAAACAACGTCATATACAGCAGTAACAGTGTCATTATCCTTAACAACAGTTGTGTTTTCAGTACAATTTGCACTAGCAATGTTGTCGAAAGTACCATTGGTTTTAACTCTAACCTGAACCCAAGTAGTGTAGGTTTCGTTAGCAGCCAATTCCTTAATGTTCCAAACGATTTTTTGACCATCCCTAGTGTAATTACCTCCAACATTGACAATTTCAAATGCATTATTTAACTCATCAGCAATAATAACGTCAGTAGCGCGAACAATACCGTTATTCTTAATGACAACAGTAAAGTTGACTAAATCATTAACTAAAACTGAATTAACATCAGCAGTCTTGTTGATTGCAAGCTCTGGTAAGAATACTTCAATAGTATCATTAGCAGATTTGTTAGTACTGTTTTCATAACAATTTACAGTCACAACATTAGTAAAGTTACCTTTTCTCGTGGTCTTAGCCTTAACAGTAATCTTAACAGTTTCATTAATTCCTAAGAACGGAATAATTTGTTTTAAATTACCTTCATAAAGCTCTAAACCAGCAGGAAGAGCATCTACAACGGAAACGTTAGTAGCGTTAGACTTACCAACATTAGTAATTGTAATTGTAAACTCAACAATATCACCGACACCGTAAATTTCACCGTCAGCAACTTTAGTAACGTTTAAAACAACGTCATATACAGCAGTAACAGTGTCTTTATCGTCTTGGAGTCTTGGTTCCTCAGTACAGTTTACATAAGCAACGTTATCAAATGTACCGTTTTTAATAACTTTAACTTGAACCCAAGTAGTGTAATTCTGCTCAGGAATTAAAGTACCGACATTCCAAACGATTTTTTGACCATCACGTGTGTAATTACCGCCAGCTGCAACAAACTCGAATGCGTCCAATAAAGTATCATAGATTGTGACATTAGTAGCACGAAGACCACCATGATCACGAATAACGATAGTAAAGTTAACTAAATCATTGACGAGCACGGAATGTACGTCAGCGGTTTTATTAATCTTAATATCGGTTAAGAATACTTCAACAGTAGCATTATCAGTTTTAACAGTATCGTTTTCATAACAGTTTACAGATACAACATTTGTGAAGTTACCTAACCTTGTGGTCATAGCTTTAACTGTGAATGTGTAATTAGCGCCAGGTTCTAAAAGATTTACAACATGGTTTAAATCACCTGCAACTAAAGTTAAACCGTCAGGTAATACGTCTGTAATATTTACTTTAGTAGCGTTGGACGGACCATTATTAGTAACAACGATAGTGAAAGTCACTATATCCCCAATAATAGTATCATCATAATCAACGACTTTAGTAATGTTTAAAACGACTTCATATCTAGCAGTAACAGTGTCATTGTCCTTAACAACAGTTGTGTTTTCAGTACAATTAGCACTAGCAACGTTATCGAAAGTACCATTGGTTTTAACCCTAACTTGAACCCAAGCAGTGTAGGTTTCATTAGCAGCCAATTCCTTAATGTTCCAAACGATTAATTGATTATTTCTAGTGTAATTACCTCCAACTTTGACAATTTCAAATGCATTCACTAACTCATCAGCAATATTAACGTTAGTAGCACGAACAATACCAATATTCTTGATGACAACAGTAAAGTTGACTAAATCATTAACTAAAACTGAATTATTATCTGCAGTCTTGTTAATCACAAGCTCTGGCATGTAAACAAATACAGTCACGTTAGCGGATTTATTAGTACTGTTTTCATAACAGTTAACAGTTACCACATTAGTGAAGTTACCTATTCTGGTAGTCTTAGCCTTAATAGTAACATTAACAGTCTTATTAGCTCCTAAGAACGGAATAATCTGAGTTAAGCTACCTTCATAAAGACTTAAACCAGCAGGAAGAGCATCTACAACAGAAACGTTAGTAGCATTAGACTTACCAACATTAGTAATTGAAATTGTAAATTCAACAATATCACCAACACCATAGATTACTTTGTCTGCAACTTTAGTAACGTTTAAAACAACATCATATCTAGCAGTAACAGTGTCATTATCCTTAACAACAGTTGTGTTTTCAGTACAATTAGCACTAGCAATATTATCAAATGTTCCATTGGTTTTAACTCTAACCTGAACCCAAGTAGTATAGGTTTCGTTAACAGCCAATTCACCAACATCCCAAACGATCAATTGATTATTTCTAGTGTAATTACCTCCAACTTTGACAATTTCAAATGCACTCACTAAATCATCAGTAATATTAACGTTAGTAGCACGAACAATACCAATATTCTTGATGACAACAGTAAAGTTGACTAAATCATTAACTAAAACTGAACTGTTATCCACAGTCTTGTTAATCACAAGCTCCGGTAAGTAAACAAATACAGTCACGTTAGCGGATTTATTAGTACTGTTTTCATAACAATTTACGGTTACCACATTGGTAAAGTTACCTTTCCTAGTTGTCTTAGCCTTAACAGTAACATTAACAGTCTCATTTACTCCAAGGAATGGAATAGTCCGAATCAAGCTACCGTCAAACAAGGTTAAGCCATCCGGTAAAGTATCATTTACAAAGACTTTAGTCGCATTGGACGGACCGTTATTTGTTATTGAAATTGTAAATGTAACAATATCTCCAACACCATAGATTTCCTTGTCTGCAATCTTAGTAACGTTCAATATAACAACCGGTTTTACATAAACACTGGCGTTATCGAAAACAGGCGTTTTATTTTCCTTACAACTTGCATTAGCATGATTTGTTAATGTTCCGTTTGTAATCGCTTTTAATGTAAGATTAAATGCGTAGGATTCACCCGGTTTTAATACGCCTATGTTTAATATACCTTTTGCTGGGTCATATCCAGAAGCATTGGATGAAACAAATTTGAATCCTTCAGGAACTAAATCGTTTACAACAACTTTTGTTGCGTTCAATTTAGCATTGTTTGTTACGTTAACTACGAAAGTAATGTCTTCGTTAACATAGAATGTTCTGTTATTGACTACAGTCTTATTGATTGTTAAATTGATTATAACTACTTCGTAAGGAACTGTGAAATTATTGTTTGTATAATTCCATTCTTTTTCAACACATGAAGCGTTTACGGTATTGTTGAATACACCAACTTTTAAAGTCTTGAATACTAAAGTTAATGTTTCGCTGGTACCATTTGCCAAGTTAGCAATAGTCCATGTGTTTGTTGTAGTGTTATATACTCCATTTGAAGCAACCACACCAGTTAAGTTTAATCCTTGCGGAAGTATATCTTTAACAGTTACGTTTGTTGCATTTGTTGCGTTTTTAGCATTACTTACTGCAATTGTGAAAGTAATTTCATCACCTAAAAGGACAATGCTATCTGAAACACTTTTTGTGACATTAATATCAACGATTGGTTCAACCTGGAATATGTTTTGAGTAATAATCCATTTGTAGTTTCTATCTTCTGGGTGGTAAGCCAATATGGAATAGTTTCCAGGAGTTAATCCCACAAGATCGAATGTGTTGTTACCATACAGGTCAGTTAAGACAGTTCTATTATCGATTAGTTTAGCCTCAGCGAATGTGCGGCCTTTATATACCTCAACTACCATTGGCTGATATCTTTCACGTGAATCTTGATATAATTTGCCTTCTGTAGCACCTAAAACAGGATGTGTATTAGTTGCAGGTGTTCTTTCAATTTTAGATTCATCATCGTCAATAATATAGCCCACATTATTGAATGTAACGTCATTGACGCCCCTAGCATTGTAGATAGCGTTCAATAGGTTATCTCCAGCAACATAGTTGTAAACATTGATGGAAACGTTGTCTCCATAGTATGCTTTTTCCGGAGTAGCATTTACTTCCAATATGTATGACCATGCCTGATTCTTAATGAATAAGCCATTATTGAATGATGTGCCTGATGCGTCGTTATATATTGCAGATCCGTTACGAGCTGTGTTGTCATTGAATGTATTTGAGTTGATTTTGTTATTGTTTCCGTCAACATAAATTGCTCCACCTAAACCGTCATCATCAACACCTGTGATATCCAGGTAAGCACCTAAAAGACCAGGAGTAGTTTGAACGATTTCAGTTGATTCATTAGTAGGTACCGCATGGTTTTTATAGAAGTTTGAACCTTCTACGACATTGCTTTGACCACTAATATAAACAGCTCCACCTTTAGTTTTCTTATTTGTTCCTTGAGTATTTAATCTTAAATCGTAAGTCGCATTGTTGAAATTAAAGTTGGATCCGGTAATCTTATTATTTTTACCGGCAATATATGCTGCACCACCTTCAATTGCATTGTTGTAAGTGAAATCTGAAGTTGAAATTGTTAACTCATCGTTGTTGATATATGCAGCACCACCTTGAATAGCTTCATTATATATGAATGTAGATGGCCTTACATCACCATCAGTACCGTTGGTAAATATTGCTCCACCACGATTTGCAGTGTTGCGTACGAATGTACCTCCAATACTTACAACAGAACCTTCATGCCAGTTGATTGCACCTCCATCTTCTATAGCAGTGTTATTTTCGAAGTATGAATTTGTAATAGTTACGGATATTAAATCATCGTGAGTACAGTTTTGTAAATAGATTGCACCACCGTTTGTAGCATTATTTGAAATGAATCTGGAACCTGAAATAGTTCCTGAAATTCCGGACCATGATACAGCACCACCTTTATCAGCAGTGTTATATGTGAAGTTGGAATCAGTAATCCTACCTACGTGACCAGTCCATGATACAGCACCACCGTTTTTACCGGCGGAGTTGTTGTCAAATGTTGAACTTGCAATCCTACCATTAACAGCACCTTCACCCCAGTCAATAGCACCTCCGTCATTTACAGCTGTGTTATTGAAGAATTTGGAATTTGTAAATGCTGTTTTTCTGCATTGAGTTGTACCGATACTACGTAAGTATACAGCACCACCGCTATCAGCAGCTGAGTTGTTTTCGAATATGGAATCGTCTACAGTACCATCGGAACCAGTCCAGATGATAGCTCCACCGCAACCTGAATTTCCATAAGTACCTGGAGCGGTACCGTTAGCGCGGTTACCTGTAAAGTTAGAGCTTTGTATTGTACCTTTTTCACCATACCAGAATACTGCACCACCGTTAGCCTTAGCAGAATTGTCTTCAAATACTGAATTTTCGATTTTACCATTGGTTGCACCTTTGTTCCAATCAACCGCACCACCATTAACATCAGCAGTGTTATTGAAGAACTTGGAATTGGAGAAAGTAGTATTATCACAGTTACCTGAATCCAAATCTCTTAAGTAAACCGCACCACCACTATTAGCAGCATGGTTATCTTCAAAGATACAGTCATCAACCAAACCGTGAGAACCTGTCCAAATAACAGCTCCACCCATACCAGAATCACCATAAGTACCAGGAGCGGTACCATTAGCACGATTACTGGTGAAGTTAGAACCTTTAATTAAACCTTTTTCACCATACCAGAATACAGCACCACCATTAGCCTTAGCAGAATTGTCTTCAAATACTGAATCCTCAATTCTACCGTTGGTTGCACCTTTATGCCAATCAATTGCACCACCGTTAACACCAGCAGTGTTATTGAAGAACTTGGAATTGGTAAATACGTTATTATCACAGTCATTAGCAGTTAAGTTTCTTAAATAAACTGCACCACCGTTAGCTTCTGCATAGTTGTTTTCAAATATACAGTCATCTACAGTACCGTTGGAACCAGTCCAAATTACAGCTCCACCCATACCAGAATCACCATAAGTACCTTGAGCAGTACCGTTAGCACGGTTATTAGTGAAGTTTGAACTTTGGATTGTACCGTTTTCACCATACCAGAATACAGCACCACCGTTAGCTTTAGCAGAATTGTCTATAAATGTAGAGTTTTCAATTCTACCGTTTGCAGCACCTTCATGCCAGTCAACAGCACCACCGTTAACACCAGCAGTGTTATTGATGAACTTGGAATTGGAGAAAGTAGTATTATCACAATGATTGGTCTCTAAATCTCTTAAGTAAACTGCACCACCATTTTTGGCAGCATAGTTATCTTCAAAGATACAGTCATCAACTATACCGTTTGATCCGGTCCAAATTACAGCTCCACCCATACCAGATTCGCCATAAGTACCTTGAGCAGTACCGTTAGCACGATTACTGGTGAAATTAGAACCTTTTATTGAACCAACATCCCCATACCAGAATACAGCACCACCATTAGCTTTAGCAGAATTGTTTTCAAATACTGAATCTTCAATTCTACCGTTGGTTGCACCTTTATGCCAGTTAACGGCACCACCGTTAACACCAGCAGTATTGTTGATAAACTTGGAATTGGTAAATACGTTATTATCACAGTCATTAGCAGTAATGTTTCTTAGATAAACTGCACCACCGTTTTTGGCAGCATAATTGTTTTCAAATAAACAATCATCCACAGTACCATTGGAACCAGTCCAAATAACAGCTCCACCCATACCAGAATCACCATAAGTACCTTGAGCAGTACCGTTAGCGCGGTTACCAGTGAAGTTGGAACTTTGGATTGTACCTTTTTCACCATACCAGAATACAGCACCACCATTAGCTTTAGCAGAATTGTTTTCAAATACTGAATCTTCAATTCTACCGTTGGTTGCGCCCTGATGCCAGTCGATAGCACCACCGTTAACACCAGCAGTGTTATTGATGAACTTGGAATTGGTAAATACGTTATTATCACAGTCATTAGCAGTTAAGTTTCTTAAATATACTGCACCACCGTTTTTGGCAGCGAAATTGTTTTCAAATAAACAATCATCCACAGTACCATTGGAACCAGTCCAGATTACAGCTCCACCCATACCGGAATCACCATAAGTACCAGGAACGGTACCGTTAGCGCGGTTGTCAGTGAAGTTTGATCCTTTAATAGTACCATTTACACCATACCAGAATACAGCACCACCATTAGCCTTAGCAGAATTCTCTATAAATGTAGAGTTTTCAATTTTACCGTTGGTTGCGCCTTTATTCCAATCAACAGCACCACCGTTAACACCAGCGGTGTTCTTGATGAACTTGGAATTGGAGAAAGTAGTATTATTACAGTGACCAGTGTCCAGATCTCTTAAGTAAACTGCTCCACCGTTTTTAGCTGCATAATTGTTTTCAAATATACAATCATCTACAATACCGTCAGAACCTGTCCAGATTACAGCTCCACCCATACCGGATTCGCCGTAAGTACCTTGAGCAGTACCGTTAGCGCGGTTATTAGTGAAGTTTGAACTTTGGATAGTACCTGAACGACCATACCAGAATACAGCACCACCGTTAGCTTTAGCAGAATTGTCTTCAAATAATGAATTTTCTATTTTGCCGTCAGTAGCACCTTCATCCCATGTAACAGCTCCACCGTTAACATCAGCAGTGTTATTTATAAATTTGGAATCAACAAAGGTATTATTGTTACAATCAGCACGACCTGCGACACCACGTAAGAACACAGCACCACCACGGTCTTTTGCGTAATTATCTTCAAATGTACAGTTATCCAATTTGCCGTTAGAACCTGTCCACATGATAGCACCACCGTCTCCGGCGTTACCCATCATAGATTGGGAAGTTCCGTTAGCACTATTGTTTGTGAAATTTGAATCTTTAATAATTCCTCCTTCGCCAAACCAGAAAATAGCACCTGCATTAGAAGCAGCAGAGTTATTTATGAATGTACATTCTGAAATTTGACCGTCAACACAACCTTCAAACCAATTGATTGCACCACCATTGATGGATGCGATATTGTTAATGAAGTTGCATCTGATGAAATCAGAATCTGTTGCGTTTTCTAGATAAATTGCCCCACCTAAACCTTCCATATATGTGAAGTTTGTTACGGAATTTCCGGTGAAGTTACAATCTATAACATCGGTATTGTTAACTACGATAAATATTGCCCCACCTTTAATAGCGGTATTTGAATCAAAGTTACATTCTGTAATTGAAGCATTGTTACCTTCTACATAAACTGCACCAGCACCAATACTGTTAGTCGGATTTGTTGCAACAGCATCGTTATTAGTGAAATTACTTAAAGTAATATTAATATTTTCACCAACAATGTGAATTGCACCTGCAGTTGTAGGCATTTTAGTTAAATTTTCATTTAAGCTGTATCTTAAGCCGTCGTGTGTTGCCTGGTTTTCCTCGAATATTGAGCCTTTAACCAAACTTTGTGACCCGTCGATGAAACCTACTCCTCCTTTAATAGCATAGTTTTTAGTAAAGTTGGAATCGATAATGTTAGTATTATCACCTTCTAAGTAGAAAGCTCCTCCTTTAATAGCCTGGTTATCTTCAAATGTGGAATTTACAATGTAATCGTTAGAACCATTAACAGCAATAGCTCCTCCGAGACCACCTTTTTCAAAAACACCATAAGCAGTGTTGTTAATAAATTCAGAGTTGGTTACATAAATACTGTTACCCGGTATGTGAACAGCTCCACCCATAGTAGTCAATTCTTTTAATTCCTGAGAATTTAAATTGAATCTTAAATCGTGGGTTGCAGAGTTGTTATGGAACAGAGTATGATTGAATACTGCGTCTGAGTTTGCAATATAAACAGCTCCACCGCGTATAGCATTGTTGTGAGTAAAGTTTGTATTTTCTACATCTTCAACAGTACCGTCGAAGTACAGTGCACCGCCGAGAATCGCTTCATTATAGTGGAAGTCGGATTCGGTAAGTGAAGTGTCATATCCGTGTACTGCTATAGCACCACCGTAACTTAAGTTATTTATACCTAATGCAGTGTTGTTGCTAAATGTACAATCAGTAATATTAGTTTGAGATCCTATAATATCTATAGCACCACCACTTATTTCAAGACTGCCTGTAGCACTTGTATCTAGACCATCTATTATGTTTGTTGCATTGTTGAGTGTAAATTCTGAATTAGTAATTGTTGTATTAGTACCTTCAATGTATACAGCACCACCTTGAATAGCAGCGTTATCTGAAGCACTTGAATCATCAATTATAATATGATTACCTTCAACATAAACAGCTCCACCTTTAACAGCCCTGTTTCTAGTAAAGTTCATTACAGTAGCAGAAATGGTATCACCATCAATGAATACTCCACCACCTAATACAGCCACATTATCAATGAAATCATCTTTATGGAAAGTAAGGTTTTGACCATCAATATAAATAGCACCACCTAAACCTTCAACACCACTATCAGTATATTTACCTACTGCAGAGTTAGCAGTAAATGTATTGTTCGTTACATTAGCATAACTACCTACAAGGTATATTGCACCACCCGCAGCAATCATAGAGGCATTAGCCCATACTTTATCTAAATCGTGTGTTGCATTATTGTAGGCGAATGTGGAATCAATAATTTTTGAGTAATTACCTTCAAGATATACAGCACCACCTTCTATAGCATTGTTGGCTGTAAATGAAGAGTTTACTATAGTAGTGTTTTCACCGATTAATTTAACTGCACCGGCATGTGACGCATTATTGTAGAAGAAAGTAGAATTGTCAATAACAGTATTCGTACCGTTAATATGTACACCGCCCGCATAATCAAGCGCAAGATTTTCATAGAATCTTGAATCCTTAATTACAGTGTTGTTAGCGACTAAATAGTAAGAAGTACCGTCAGGCAATACTTTAGTACCACCTACAATATCAATAGCACCGGCGTGACCATATGCAGTGTTGTTAATAAAAGTACAGTTTTCAATAAGGTTGTTAGTTCCCAAAAGTGCAATAGCTGCACCACTGCCATCCCTATATGGATGCTGAGAATGATTACCTTTTGCAACGTTGTTAACGAAGATACAGTCTTTAATGGTAATGTTACCATTGTGAGCTTCGATACCTGCACCGAATACGGCTTCATTACTGTCAATGTAGTTATTGGTAATAGTTGCATTGAAACCAATAATACAGTAAGCTGCACCGTGCACTGCATTGGTATTGTTTATGAAACGGTTGTTATCAAAACTTGCATTGAATGCTTCGTTCCAGACTTTTATACAGAAACCTAATGACCTTACATTTGAATCGAATTCCTGTCTACCTACATTATTTTCAAATAAGTTGTTATTTGCCCTAAACCCATAGAAAATTGGTCCCCAATCACTATGATTGCTGTCCAGTATCGGACCGCTTATAGCCATCATCTGAGATGCATTATTGCCTCTGAATGTACAGTTTTCAACAAGACCTCCAGAATATACTTTATTGGAACTGTCCTGAGAATCAGCAACAAATGCCATCCTTAAAATAGGCTGTTTAGGATTTAATGTGATATTTTGGAAAGTACAATTTATTACATTTGACTGATAATTTGATATTTTTTCATCACCGAAGAATATGAACGGCATTGAAGTATCTTCCCTATCAGTATTGAAATGATCTAAAGCATTGAAATTAATGATATTTAAACCTGTGATTGAAGAAGAGCCACCACTTAAATCCATAAGTATATGGGAAGCTCCATAGTCTGTTAAGTCTAAAGTTGATGTTAATCCGTCGTCTTTTTCATATCCACCATATAAATGGATAGTTACATTTAAATCTTTACCCCACCTATTTTTGAAGTAATTCCTGAATGTCAGATATGTGGCACGTGTATCGTCACTCCATGTAACATAACCGGTATTTATTGTACCTACACCAGCATCACCATATCCGCCCGTGAATGTCTGATTGTTCAGGTAAACATTCCATTCGGTAATTGGTGCTTTTCCACTCTTAAGGCTGGTTTCCATTCTTTCCTGAATTCCCCAAAAGACAAATTTGAAAAACCTGTCCAATGATGAAGTATCATAATAATAGGACAGCTCACCAACTTGACCAACCTCATATAAAGGCTGTTTTGGATTGAGTGTAATATTTTCAAATGTACAGTTTTTGATTAAAGCCTCAGGCATGTCACGAGGATTACTTGCATCACCTAACTTGATGAACGGAACGGTTGAACCCGGTTGCTCAGTAGCTGAGTGATCATAAACATTGAAATTCTTGAAATTAATACCTGTGATTGAAGAATCTGCAGTACTAAAGTCAATAATTGCGCAGTCTGCACCATAATTTGTTAAATCCAATGTTGAAGTCAGCCCATCGTCTTTAGTATAACCACCATATAAATGGATAGTTAACGCAACATTCTGGTTATAATTCATACCATTGAAAGTCAGATAACGAACACGAGATCCGGTTGGAGAGAGATAACCAGTTTCGATTGTACCTACACCAGCATCACCGTAACCTCCAGTGAATGTTTTGTTACATAAGAAAACATCCCATTCCTTAGGAGAATTACCGTGATCTTTCACATAATCCCTTATTCCCCAGTAAACAGCCTCGAAAAACCTTTTTAGAGGCACTTCATCTTTATCTACGTTGTCAGGATCGTAATCATAACCATAAATGAAGATACCTGGAGTATGAACCGCTCCCAAAATATCTTCACTACTGACACCAATCTTCAATAAATCATCAGAGCTTTGAGAAGATGCCTTTGAAACATCTGAGCTTTGATTATGTGAAGCTTGAAGGGACTGATTGGCGGATTGATTTAAATCATGATTAGGTATAACATCTGTAACTTGAATATTTTCAACAGTTAAAACATCACTTTGAGTTAAATTGTTATCTTCAAATGCGCTTGTCGCTTGAATTGAGCACAGAATAATAAATATAGCCATTATCACAATAAACGTCTTGCCTTTCATTTTCGATTTTCACCCCCTGATCCAGTTAATTTATAAAATGCGAATAAAAATTATAGGCGATAATTCTTATCCATTATAATTATAGTATATGTAAATATATATATTTTTTCAAAAATGCGCAATTTGTATGAAAATTAACTGAAAGTCTTATTTTTAGTTAAGGATTATGAAAAAAAATAATGAATGAACAAGTAAGTTTTTGGTTGAAAACTGAACGTAGATATGGAAAATTTTTGTTAAAATTTTTATACTAAAATATATATGAAAATAGACTGATTATTGTTCGATTTGTTGCGAACAATTGTGTTTAAAAAAAATTAAAGTTAAGGAGGTTAATCCCTAACCTGAAATGGTAATTTTGTTTGCTATATTCATTCCGTTGTAACTTGAGGTAATGATGTATACACCGGGCATCAGGTTGATGTTTAAGCGGGCAACACCATTGGCGTCGGTTGTTCTATTATAGAAAACACCGTTGACGTTAAATGTTACTTTCTGGCCTTCGTAAGGATTACCTTGACCGTCAAGGAGTTTCGCTTCAAACTTGGATCCGTCATGATATTTCATGTTCAAATCCTTGGCCTCAAGAACAGGCAATACCGTAATCTTATTTGAAACCGTGCACCCCTTATGCTCGGCGGTTATTATATACTCGCCAGGCTCAAGGTTGATGTTGAGCTTAACGTTACCAAATAAATCAGCGTAGCGGTCATAAAATACTCCGTTGATGTTGAACGTTACCTTTTCGCCAAGCCAGAGCAGTGAATCACCGTCAAGTTTAACTACATACTGTGAATCGTTTCTGTAATACTTGACCAGATCATGATTTTCAGTAATTGTTGGTGAAATTACAATTGTTGAAGCCTTCATCTCACCGGTTACAGGATTGGCTGCAGTGATGATATACTCACCGTGGTCCAAATTGATGTTTAGCTTTGCATAACCCTCAGAGCTGATTTTTCTTTCATACATCACTCCGTTGATATTGAAAATTGCCATGCCTCCGGTTAGATTATTTCCGTTCACGTCTAAAAACTGGGCTTCAAACGGCTCCGGACCCTTGCAGTATTTGTGCATATAATCAGAACTGGAAATCGTGGAGTAAACATTGACCAGTGAAACGTTTGTGCTTGGTGCGTAAGCGCTGTCGCCTTCAAATGAAACAAAAGCCCAGTACTGACCTGCATCCAGGTTGATTGCAATTGATGACTGGCCTTTGTCATTAGTGGTTCTTTTATATGTGACACCGTTGATTTTAACTGAGATTTCCTTATTTTTCAAAGGATTTGAGTTGGTGTCAGTCAATTCAAAGTATAATCTTTTGTTTTCACCGTAATTTTTTGAAAAGCTATCGACTTTTACAATCGTTTCCTCTCCTGTGGTGTTATAATCTGCAGGATAGATATTGAATGTCTGGGAGAGATATTTCGGATAGAAATTGTCATCGCCTGAAAAATCAAGCCTGACAGTATAGTTACCGGAAAACGGATAGAATATTGTGATATTTTTATCCTTGAAATTGAATATGCCCTCATATACTGGTAAGTCATCATATTGCATACCATGACCTGACCAGATTGAGTAGGATCCAGTAACTTCACCGTAGCCTTCAATTTCAGAGGAAATGTCAAAACTGATTATTAAATCATCCCCGATTGTAATGTCCTCAACAGACATTGTGAAATTGGAATCCCTTCTTACATGAATTGTCGCTTCGTCAGTGAGGTTATTGTAATAGCATTTTAAGAGATAATAGCCAACATCCAGACTGCTGTAGTCGATTTGAGCCTCCCCGTTTTTTGTGACACCGGTCGTGTTGATTAAAAGTTCATCGTCATCATAGACCTCAAATCTGACTATTTTATTATTTAATCCATAGTTCAAGTCTTCTTCTTTAAATACGTAATATTGATTTTTGAATTCATTATATGAAACATTTGTAAACGTCATGGTCGGGAAATCTCCCCAGTCAATGAGAATTTCAATCTGATGGTCTGCAATTCCGTCACTGCTTTTAAGATAGGCGATTCCGTCTTCGTCAATTTGAAGAGAATCCTTTGCCATATTATTGTTGAATAGTGAGTTTGAAATTGTAAAGTCTCCCTGGCCATAGATACAGATTGCTGCACCGCAATTTAAGGAATCATCACTAATAATTGAATTATTGACAAATTGTGAATTGTCAACTGAAAGCTGTGAAAAGAAGAGATGAATGGCACCACCTGCATTTGCGGTGTTGTTTATAAAGGTACAGTTTTCAATTATAATTTTTGAATTAACTGCCTCAATGGCTCCCCCTGTAGAGGAGTTGGCGTTGATGAAATTAATGTTTTTTAAAGTTACCGGTTTGGCGGTTAGAGATAGAATATTGAAAATTCTTCCACTATTTTTAGCGTCAATGGTGTGTCCGTTTCCGTCGATTGTCAATGATTTTGCGATTAAAATGCCTGATTTAGCAAAACCCCCATCGTAGGCGTAGTCGCTTTCAAGAGTTAGTGTTGAGCCATCCTTGGCATCAGCTATTTTCTTTTCAAGGTCTGTAAAAGTACCGCTGTCAGCACTTTCAAGACTTTCATCATTAGCTGATGTATCATCAACAGTCTGATTCATATCACTTGCCGAAACGCAAGCCATTGAACAGATTAATACTATCAAACACATCAGCGCAAGTATTTTTTTCATTTAAAATAACCTCCATTTATATAGTTAAAATTCTATCTTACACTGTATAAAAACATAATGATTTACGGGTTTTTTGGTGAAAAAAAATAAATAAAGACATAGCACATGATATTTTGCAATTTCGCAAATATTATATTATCCTCCACCAATATAACATCATGGAAAACAAAATCATAATTTCAATGCTTTTAATAATCATAGCACTGCTTGTTGTTTTGGGAATTGTAATGTTAAATCCATTTGATACAAAAACGGATTCCGTGATTGCAGTAACAAGCAATGATACATTATATGACGGAGATTATTTTTCCATTTCACTGGCCGATATTAATGGCACTCCCCTAACCAATCAGACAGTTGAAATAACAATTGTTGATGCAAATGGTGGTAAAAACCCCCAACAAGTAACAACTGATGAAATGAGAAATGGAATGCTTCAGTTAAACGGATTAACTGTTGGAGAATATACTGTTAACATTACCTATAGCGGAAATGACAATTATTCCGATTCCAGTTTGACTCAAAAAATAAGCATAAAAGAAGCTCAAAAGCAAACGGATTCATCATCATCTACTTCATCAAGATTTGCCGATGCACAATGGAGCAGAAGGTATTATTGGGATGATGGAAGTCCTGTCACCGGCGAAGTATATCTAATCACAACAAAGGATGGAGACCTTTGGACGTATGACAATGGAAAGTATTATCATGGGCCTAATTAATGAATTCCAAATATGATTGTTAGAATTCATTTTATAAAAATCTCCCATATTGTATTTTTTAAAAAAAAAGAGTTAAGGAGATTAATCCCTAACTTGAAATGGTAATTCTGTTTGCAATGTTTGAGCCGTTGTAGCTTGAGGTGATGATGTACTCGCCAGGCATCAGATTGATGTTCAAGCGGGCAATACCTGAATCATCAGTAGTCCTATCGTAGAAAACGCCATTGACATTGAAGGTTATGTTCTGGCCTGCGTAAGGATTACCTTCGCCATTGACCAGTTTAGCTTCAAACTTGGATCCGTCAAGATATTTCATGTTCAAATCCTTGGCTTCAAGAACAGGGAGTACTGTAATAGTGTTTGACGTCATCAAATCCTTATACATTGCAGTAATGATGTAAGTTCCAGGCTCCAGATTAATGTTGAGTTTAGCGTGACCTGTTGCGTTGGTGGTTCTTGTGTATAAAACACCATTGATGTTAAATGTCACGTTAACGCCTGCACCGACAGGTTTGCCCTCATCATCCAAAAGTCTTACGACATACTGTGAATCGTTTCTGTAATACTTGGTCAGATTATGATTTCCAGCGATATTGGAGAGTACCGTAACCACATTTGAATACATTTCACCGGAATTAGTGTTAATGGCAGTTATAATGTATTCGCCAGGATTTAAATTGATGTTTAATTTGGCAACACCGTCATCATTGGTTAATCTATCATAGAAAACGCCATTGATGTTAAAGCGAACCATGGAATTTGTTAACAGATAACCTTCGGTGTCTAGAAACTCAGCGTAGTACTGAGTTGCGTTTCTAAATGTTTTTGTAATGTTTTTACCGCTTACAGTTGATTTTACAGTGATTGATGATGGGACCTCCGAATCCCCGCACTTAACCGTTACATTATATTTGCCGCTGTTTAAGTTAACGGCAACTGAAGCGTAACCGTCGTCATTTGTTGTTCTTGAATATTCCTCACCATTGATGATTATGATGACTTTTTCACCTGAAACTGCCTTTCCGTCAATTTCACGCACGTTTACGGCAAAGCGTTCCTCACCGCCGCAATATTTAACGAGATATGGTGCTTCAATGACATATTGTCCTGAATAGACATTGAATATGGCACTACGAGAGCATCCCCACCAGTATTCGCTTTCAAGGTATTCTGCATTTACAGTATATGTTCCTGGAGTCAAATCAAAGAGTGCTAAATGAGCAGTGCCGTTTACTATTGGAACTACTTCTTTTTCACCATCGTTTATCCGAATCGTCACATTTCCAGTAATGTTTTTATCATTGAATATGGCAGAAATCATGACCCCCTCGCCTGAAGGAACTGCCGTTGAATTAAAATCCAGATCAAAGGCGGATGAAAATTTGTCAAGGATTACGTTGTTGTTTACGAATGTGGAGTATGTAATATCTGCATATGCTGCATAGCCATATATTGCATTATTTGCTATTTCATGTCCGTCTCCGCCAGTATTGTTTATAAAACTGGAGTATGTAACGTTAAGAGGTCCTAATGAGTGAATGGCTCCTCCGATATTTCCCTGATGATCCCAGTCGAATGCATCATTAGCTATAAAGTTACTTGAGTTAACACTTAAATCACCGTTGGCGTAAATTGCACCTCCGCCAAGCCAATGGGCAGCATTATCCGTAAAATTGGAATCCTCAACAGTCGCACTTCCCACAAAAAAGATGGCGCCGCCCTCTTCAGCGAAATTACCTGAAAAAACAGAATTTGATACCATTAAATTACCTCTTGAGTAAACTGCACCCCCCATTTCAGCGACATTATCTTCAAAAATGGAATCTGAAATATTCAAATTACCTTCTGAATAAATTGCACCACCACCATATTCATTATCATTATCTTTAAATCTGGAATTTGTAACTTCCATGTTGCATACAGAATAAATTGCACCGGTACTGTTTGTAAAAGTGGAATCAGAAATTTTTGAAACTCCACTTGAATAGATTGCTCCGCCATAAGCAGAACCTTCATAATCCCATCCCAAAATATCATTACTGTCAAAATTACAGTTAGCAACAGTTAAATCACCAGCAGCATAAATTGCACCACCAGAACCATAATTTGCGAAATTTTCCCTAAAATCAGAATCTTTAACAGTTAAACTTCCACTGGAATAAATCGCACCGCCATTATAATCATTGACATTTCCCTTGAAAGTAGAATTTATGACTGTCAAATCACTTTCTGAATAAATAGGAGAGATAGAATCTGTAAATATACAGTTATTAATGCTTAAAGTGTCAGTAGAATAAATTGCTCCACCAACACCATTATCTGAAACAGCATTGACAAATATAATATTATTTAAAACAACACCTGCAGCATTTATATTGAATATTCCTGAAGCAGACTTTGCATCTATTGTGTGGCCGTCACCGTCAACAGTGATGTTTTTGGAAATTGTAATGTATCCGTCTTTAAATGAATCTTCATAAGTGTAATTGTTTTCTAATTTTATTTTTGAGCCTTCATCGGCATTGTTAATTTTATCCTGGAGTTCGGCGAAAGTACCGCCGTCAGGACTTTGCATTAGTGAAATATCCTGATTTAAATCCTCTGCCGATACGCCAGCTATTGAGATAAATAAAATCAAAGACATTATTAAAAGTATTTTTCTCATTTTAAATAACCCCCATTTTACATTAATTTAAAAAATACCTAAATATAATTAAAATTTTATTAAAAGATGTATAAAAATATGACTATTTTAAAGAAAATAATTTCGTTTTTAATAAAAAAAAGAAAAATTAAACAAATATAGAAAAATCAGACAAAAATTTAATAAAAAAACAAGTTAAAGAGATTAATCCTTAACTTGAAATAGTAATTCTGTTTGCAATGTTTGAACCCTTGTAGCTTGAGGTGATAATGTATTCACCAGGCATCAGATTGATGTTCAAGCGGGCAATGCCTGAATCATCAGTAGTTCTATCGTAGAAAACACCGTTGACATTAAACGTTATATTTTGACCTGAGTAAGGATTGCCCTCACCGTCAAGCAGTTTCGCCTCAAACTTGGATCCGTCAAGATATTTCATCGTCAAATCCTTGGCTTCAAGAACAGGGAGTACTGTAATTGTGTTTGAAAGCATTAAGTCTTTATACATTGCAGTAATTATGTAAGTACCTGGCTCAAGATTAATGTTGAGTTTGGCATGACCTGTTGCGTTGGTGGTTCTTGTGTATAAAACACCATTGATGTTAAATGTCACGTTAACGCCTGCACCGACAGGATTTCCCCCATCATCCAAAAGCCTTACAACATACTGTGAATCGTTTCTGTAATACTTTGTCAGATTATGATTTTCAGCGATATTAGGAAGAACCGTAACAACATTTGAATACATCTCACCGGAATTTGTGTTAATGGCAGTGATTATGTACTCACCAGGGTTTAGATTAATGTTTAATTTGGCAACACCGGAAGAATCAGTGTTTCTAGTGTAGAAAACACCGTTGATGTTAAAGCGAACCATGGAATTTATTAACAAATAACCATTGGTATCTACAAACTTAGCATAGTACTGTGTTGCGTTCCTGAATGTTTTGGTGATGTTTTCACCGGAAACTGTAGATTTTACCGTAATCGTTGAATTGACCATATAAGTTCCATATTTAACCGCAACATCATATTTTCCGCAGCCCAGATTAATGGCCATTGAAACCATTCCATACCTGTTAGTAGACCTATAGTAATCAATGCCATTGATTGAAATCGTGACACGGGCATCACGAACCGCAGTATCATTACAGGTCACTTCAGCATTAAATCGTTCAGAACCGCCATAATATTTAACCAATTCCCGAGCATAAATTTTAAAAGAAGCATTTGCAAGAGTATAGTCATTGTTGATAAAACTGCAGTTCTCAATGCTTGTGAAAGCCTCATATACCCATAGGGATTCACCGTCGTCGGCAGAATTACTTATGAAATTAGACCCTTCAATATTTGTAATGTCATTTGTACGGATAGCACCGCCAATGCCGGGTTGTTCATCAGCACCTGAAGCAGAATTGTTTATGAATTCACAGCCACGGATATCTGCTTTTCCAGATCGTATTGCGCCCCCCACAGCCGATGGAGTAATATATGAATTGGATTCAGCTTCAACATAATTGTCGATGAATACTGAATTTTTGGCATTTACAGTGCTTGCATAGATTGCTCCACCAGCAACATCATAACAAGAGAGTGAATTGCCTGTAAAATTAGAATCTGAAACATCAACAGTGCCTTTTGAATATATGGCTCCACCAAAACCCATGATACCAGAACCACATCCATTGGAAATAAAACTGGAATTGACAACATCCACATCGCCGTTACAGTGAATGGCACCGCCATCAACAGCATCCCATGATGCAAGAATATTATCTTCAAAGCTGCAGCCATTAACCGTCAAATGACCATTACAATAAACTGCAGCACCCTCTCCTTCAGTACCCCTAACACTATTGGAAATAAAACGTGAATTTAAAAGATTCAAATTACCCGAAGAGTAAATTGCACCACCGTTAGAAGAGGTGCCGCCATTGACATCATTACCTTCAAAAACGGAATTTATAATCTTTAAATTTCCATTACATGAAATTGCACCCCCAAAAGCATCACCAATGGCTAAATCCATTGAATTATTCCTGAAATTACAGTCCTGAATAATAGCATTGTCTGCATCGATATTAATAGCAGCACCAAAATTTCTTGAAGGAATCATATAAATCACATAAGCATTGGTGAAAGTAATGTTTTTCAATACGACATTATCGGATTCTATATCAAATATGTATCCATTATTTTGCGCATCGATTGTGTGGCCATTCCCGTTTATGGTCAGGGATTTTGTAATTGACATCCCAGTATATTCTTTTGAGCTATAATCATTTTCCAGATTGATTGTTGAGCCTTCGAAAGCTTCATCAATCTTTTTTTGCAATTCTGCGAAAGTGCCGCCGTCAGCACTTCCAAGAGTTTCGCCATTACCTAAGGATACTGCTAATGTATCCGTACCACCAACATTATTGTCAGTGCCATTAATTGCCTGATTTCCGGCCGATACGCCAGCTATTGAAAATATAAATACAATCAGACAAATCATAATCATCATTTTCTTTTTCATTTTAATTACCCATCCTTTTAATAATTTCTTAAAAAAATAACTAACTATGAATAAAATTTTATCAAAAGATGTATAAAAATATGGTGATTTAACAGAAAATGACTTCGTTTTTAATAAAAAAAAGAAAAATTAAACAGATAAATAAAATTAGACAAAAATTTAATAAAAAATACAAGTTAAAGAGGTTAATCTTTAACTTGAAATGGTAATTTTATTTGCAATGTTTGAGCCGTTGTAGCTTGAGGTGATGATGTACTCGCCTGCCATCAGATTGATGTTTAAATGAGCTACTCCGTTAACGTCAGTAGTTCTATTATAGAAAACACCATTTACGTTAAACGTTACGTTTTGACCAGGATATACTTTACCTTCACCATTTAAAAGCGTAACATTGAACTTGGAACCGTCCCTGTAAGTCATCTTCAGGTCTGTCGCATTTAAAACAGGTAACACTTTAATATTATTTGCAACTCGACATCCGTTATGCTCGGCGGTTATTATATACTCGCCTGGCTGGAGATTGATGTTAAGCTTAACATGACCTGTTTCATTTGCATATCTTTCATAGAAAACTCCGTTGATGTTAAAGGTTACCTTTTTATCTGTCAAATCGCCGTCAAGCTTAACGACATACTGTGAATCGTTTCTGTAATACTTGACCAAGTCATGATTTTCTGTAATTGTAGGTAAAATACAGATTGTTGAAGAGCTCATCTCACCGGTAACAGGATTTGTTGCAGTAATGATATATTCGCCGTGATCCAGATTGATGTTTAACTTTGCATAACCTTCAGAGTTGATTTTTCTCTCGTAAAATACTCCGTTGATGTTGAAAGTTGCCGTACCTCCAGATAAGGTACTGCCGTAACTGTTGAAAAACTGGGCTTCGAAAGGTTCCGGACCCTTGCAGAATTTCTCCATGTAAGCCATGGAAATTGAAGAGTCGATTGAAATATATGAAAAATCAATGCTCGGCGCATAGTCACTGTCACCACCAAATGAAACAATATATGTATAATAACCCACATCCAGGTTAATGGCGATTGATGCACGGCCATTGTCATCAGTAGTTCTTGTATAGGTCATTCCATTAATCTCGATTGAAATTTCCTTGTTTTTTAAAGGATTTAAGTCAGCATCAGTCAGATTAACATATAACCTTTTATTGTCACCAAATGTTTTATAAAAGTAATCTGCAGTTATTACCGTTTTGTTTCCGGTTGTGTTGTAATCAACAGGATAGATTTCAAATGCCCTTGTGATATATTTTGAAGAGAAATTCTCATCACCTTCAAAATAAAGGGTTACTGTATAATTTCCCGGAGATGAATAATTTGGATATTTTATGGTGATGTTTTTATCTTTAAAATTAAAATAACTGGAATAAACCGGAAAATCACCATATATATTCCAAATTTTGCAGTAGCCCTTAGCTTCATCATAATTTTCGATTTCGGGAGAAATGTCAAAATTGATTAGCAAGTCTTCACCAAGGCGAATATTTTCAACTGACATCGTGAAATTGGAATCCCTTTTATATTCAAATGACTGGACATAGGTGAGGTTTTTATAATAAGCCTCAATTAATACCAGATCACCTAAACTTGCATTTTTGTAATCAATTTGGGCTTTTCCGTTTTCAGTGACATTTGTTGTGTTAATCAAAAGATTATCCCCATCATAGACTTCAAATCTTATTGTCCTATTGTCCAGGCCATAGCTTAATTTTTTCTCATCAGATACAAATGACTGGTTTTTAAATTCATTGTATGAAACATTTGTAAATGTAATGGTAGGATAAATTCCCCAGTCAACATAAAAATCAATTTGATGGTCCAGCAATCCGTCAGAGCTCAAGAGATAAACAACACCGTTTTCATATTCAAAATCAGGCCACAATCCGCTGGCAAGGTATTCACGTGCCTGGTTGTTGTTGAATACGGAATTTGAAACTACAGTTCCATCAAAATTATACGCAAAGCAGATTGCAGCACCGCATCCGCTTATAGACTCTGAAAGTGCATTTCCTATAAATTGGGAATTGTCAATTAACGCCCTCGAACATCCCATCCAGATTGCTCCGCCAATACCAGCAGTGTTGTCTTTAAAAGTACAGTTTAAAATGGTGATGTTAACTCCCCATATATCAATGGCTCCTCCTGAAGAAGCATTGGCGTTTATGAAATTAATGTTTTTTAAAGTGACATTGAGGTTAATTTCAGATCCCACAAGGTCTTCATCAGCAATACTGAAAATTCGGGCGCTGTTTTTCCCGTCAAGAGTGTGTCCTTTCCCATCTATTGTCAATGATTTATTGATAAAGATACCATTATTTGAAAAAGCATCGTCATAAGCATAGTCATTTTCCAAATTTATTGTTGAACCTTCTTCTGCATTATTTACCTTTTCCTGCAACTCCGTGAAAGTACCACCGTCGGTACTTGCCAGAATTGACGTGTCCGAAAATGTTTGACTTGCATCATCTGCAGCCGATACGGCGGCCATTGAACAGATTAATGCAATCAGAGAAAATAAAATTAAAAGTTTTCTTGTCATAAAGTGATATATGTTGTGGCTAATATTTATATTATTTTAAAAAAAAGTTGAAAAATATGGGCGTTAACCCATATTTATTGAACTTCTAAAAATGATACGGTGTTTGTTTTAATTATCGGCTGAGTCGTGAGATTCTTGTCGAAAGTAGGTTTCGCGGATATGATGTATATGTTTTTATCCGTATTGTTCTGAACCAGTTTTGGAATATCCTCCTTGGAAATCTCCTTAAAGTCAAACAGATCATGCAGCTCACTCAGCTTGTAACCGTAGAGTTTATCTGGAGGGTTTAAGAGATACATCTCGGTTGTGTTTCCATATTCCATGTAAAACATCCTGTTGCTTGGATGGTTGATTACAATTGAGGAGTTGTCATTGGCCACCTGGTCAAAGAAGGCTTCCTTGTTCCAGTTGTTCGTTGTCCAGAAATCATTGCATGATCCCAGTTGTGATATTCCAGCAGCGAGTAATAATAAAATCAATCCGAATGTTATTAAAAATTCCTTTTTGGCCTCGACTTTACCTGCCCATATAGAAATTACAAACCACAGGATTGCGGCTGAAGGCAGGAGGTATCTGTCCACCAGTATCGGTTTGAATATGATTGAAACGGCTGTTCCGATAACAATTGTTCCAAAGTATGCCAAAACCCCAGTAACAATATAAAATCTATCCGTTTCATCAATATCTCTGAACTGTCTTGCTGAATAAACTATAAGAACAGCCAAAATAGCTATTGCAAACATGCATGTGTAAAGGTTTCTTGAAGATGTGACGAAATATCCAAAAAATCCTATTATATTTTTAGCAGATATCTCAGGAATCCAATAACCTCCACCTACAAATGCCAACTGATTCATTAAAGCGAGTATCCATGGCACATATAGGACTATGCCGCAAACAGCTGATATAAGGCAATTTTTAATTTTTTTCTTATCACGCAGGAAATAAAAGAAAAATGCCACATAAATACATATTACTGGAATAGCGGCAAAATAATGACTATATGCTGCAAGAACTGAAAAAGCAGTAAGTAAAGCCCATGATTTTGTGTCGTTTTTATCTATAACATCCCTTAAAAAGACAAATGCCAATATTAAAAACAGCATCGCCCAGCTGTACATTCTTATTACTGAATAATATGGTAAAAATTCACTCATTACAGCCATTGAAAATGCAAAAAGTCCTGCAGTCAGATATCCGTACTCCTTTCTGATTTTTGTAAAAGACAAAACAAGAATTATTGCATAAGGAACAATTGACATGATTTTATATGCAAAAATTTTGTTAGCCTGAAGTCCCAATGCGGTTAAAATATCAGTAACTATCTTTAAAAGCAGATAGTGGAAAGGTGGATGAACATCATAAGAAATGACCTGCGGCAAAGCCGTAATCGGGAAGTGAAGAACACTCAACGTGAAATATTCATCAACGTGAATAATCATCTGATTTAACGGAGATACCAGCATATAACCGAGCATTGCAATTGACAATGCAAAAAAAGCAGTACCGATAATGTCTTTATGTTCTTTATTAAATTCCATGATAATCACTCCTTAGCGATTGATGAGCTGATTAAAGACTTTACAATGTCATCCATTTTATTTACCTCCTTCCAGGTGAGGAAGGAATAGGTCTTGCCGTCATGCACAAACCAGTAACGGCTTGCGTTTTTGCTGTCCACAAGCTTGTAGACATTAATGCCGTTTGCTGTGAAATTTGATGTTTTGTAAGTCTTGTTTTTAGAATCACAATCGTCTTTATACTCTTTGATATGTTTTGAAATATTTTTGTCATTATGACATTCGAAATAAACTGAATCCAATCCGTTACTAGCTGTTTCATATCCGTATTTGTTAACGCCAATATATTTATAGCCTTCAGGAAGTTTAAAAGTAACTTCTCCAATTTTGACGCTTTCTTCATGGTCAAAAACGCCCGCATATGATAAGGCTACAAAGAAAAATACGAGTATGCAAACAACAAGTAAAATTAAAGATTTCTTTTCCATTAAGTCACCTCGTATGTTAATATTTATCTATTAACTTCTATTTAAATAATGTGGACATCACCGATTAAAAAAATATCAAATCATTGGTGAAAAATAGCTATTATGATATCCTCACAAAGTTTTTAAAAAAAAATCTATTATGATGTTTAAAACTATATGAGTAATGATTAAATACAATTTGACTGGGAAAATATGATTGTGATGAATTAGATATCAAAATGACTTATTAATGTAACACTCCGGAATTAAATCACAGAAATCACACACCATTTTCATTCCCCCAATGTTTTAAAAAATTAACTTCAATATCCATTTTTATTCAATGTAAAAAAAAAACAAGCGGAAAAATTCTATTTAACTACAGATAATGATTTATGAATTTAAAAGAAAAAAATAGGATTACTACAAAAAAAATAAGAAGTGTTTAAATCAATTAAACACTATTTATCATCAATCCCTTCTAAACAGATCTCTTGTATATACCTTATCTGCAACATCACCGAGGATATCTGTGTCAAAACGGTTTGCAAGAATTACATCACTTTCACTTTTAAAGCGGTCAATGTCATTTACCACTTCGGATTTTAAAAATTCACTTCTCTCATCAAGGGTAGGTTCATAGATAATTATTGAAATTCCTTCTGCCTTTATGCGTTTCATGACGTCCTGTATTGCAGATGCACGGAAGTTGTCACTGTTGCTTTTCATGGTAAGTCTGTAAACCCCAACGGTTTCAGGATTTCTTGAAATGATTTCATCGGCAATGAAATGCTTACGTACCTTATTTGAATTGACAACGGCCTCTATCATGGTCTGTGGAACATCCTTATAGTTTGCCAAAAGCTGTTTTGTATCCTTAGGAAGGCAGTATCCGCCATATCCGAATGACGGATTGTTGTAGTGTCCGCCAATACGGGGATCCATACATACTCCGTCTATAATCATCTGTGTATCAAGGCCTTTGGTCTGGGCATAGGTATCAAGTTCATTGAAGTAACTTACACGCACTGCAAGGTAAGTGTTTGCAAATAGCTTGATTGCCTCGGCTTCGGTCAAGTGTGTTAAAAGTATTGGAATGTCCTGTCTGAAGGAACCTGCTCTTTTTTCTTCCTCTCTTGCACCTTCAAGCAAAAGATTTGCAAACATTTCTCCATCTTCTTTTTGCTCGTCGTCACATCCGACTACAATCCTGCTCGGATGGAGATTGTCGTAAAGTGCTTTTGACTCACGGAGGAATTCCGGAGAGAATATGATGTTTTTTATTCCGTATTTTTCTCTGACGGATTCCGTGTAGCCCACAGGTATCGTTGACTTGATGACCATCAGGACATCCGGGTTGACTTTTAAAGTCCACTCTATTGCATCCTCAACGGCAGAGGTGTCAAAGAAGTTATTGACATCATCATAATTCGTTGGTGTTGCAATGATAACCAAATCGGCGCTTTTATAAGCCGCTTCCTTGTCTGTTGTTGTGTGAAGGTTCAGTTTTCTTTGTCCTTCACGGACCTCTTTGAAAAATCTTTCTATCTCGTCATCCTGAATTGGACTTATAAACTGATTAAGCTTTTCTGCTTTTGATTCTGTAGTTGTGATTGCTGTAACGTCATGTTTTTGAGCGAGTAGGACAGCTAGTGAAAGACCGACATATCCTACACCTGCAACTGTAATTTTCATTTGATTTTCTCCTATTTTATCTTTTGTATAAATTATTAGATTTTGGTCTTTATAATTGTTAGTTTTTTGTGAAAACTTAACCATTAAGATTTAATGCTTTTTAATAATTAATTCCTACATAATACATATTACAAATAATCCTGCCGATAGTGAATCATTTATCAGAATAATGTTTGCTGTATAGAACGAGGATTTGGATTTATACTTGCCTTTCTATTCCAAGCTCTTTTTTCCTGCTCAGGTATTGCAATCCACAATATCTCTTTTGCTCTTGTCATAGCAACATAGGGAATTCTTAATTCTTCCTCTTTTAATAAATCATAATTTTCAAACATTTTACTGTACTTTTTTCCATTACCTGCTTTTTCTTTCAGAACTAATAAAACAGCTCTAAATGATCTCCCTTTCACACTGTGTATTGTTCCAAAATGACAATCAGTATGGTATTTATCTAAATCCAATTGGATATCTTTAAATTTTCCATCAAAATTTGAATTTTGTATATTTTTTCGTTTTTTTAATTCAATAGTCCATTCAAAAACCGAATTGATATGATTTATCCAATTATTTATATCTGTACTAGAATTAACATTAGGAATTCCGTCGATAAACTTTAAAATATCTTTTCTATGTTTTAATAAACCTTTATTTTCAATTGATAAGTTAATTTGTTCATAATCCACAAACCCATCATTTTCTTCCAGCATAAGATATGCCTTTTCCAATAAATTAAATCCTTCACTTTTAAACTCCAAATCCCATAAATATTTACCTAACACAACATATCTTGTAAATGTATTTTCTAAATCATAACCTGGAAAAATTTTATATATATTAAATTGAAAACCATTCTCTTTAAAGTTATTTGCAAATGATTCCCCCCGAAATAAGACTGCTCTTGAGTTATTATCTTTTTGAATTTTATTTGAATCACAATATTGATTAAATTCATTAATAATAGTTTTAATATCAGTATTTTCATTAGAATATGTTTTAAAAATAGGTTTTATTTCTAAAATATCTTCATCATTTTTTGAAACAAAAGTAGTATGTGAAAATTTTGATACAAACTCACAAATTGATGAACTGCATCGAAAGTTTTCAGTCAATTTAATAGAATCAGATTTCCATTCTTGAAATTTATTTTCAAATAGCATAGGATTAGAATCATTCCATTCATAAATCGCTTGTTCTGAATCACCAACCAGTATTAAGTTCGATAATCCATAATTAACTAAAGTATTGAGAATTTCCATCTGAATTTCTGAAGTGTCTTGCGCTTCATCAAGAATAATATATGGAAAACGTTTAATTAATAATTTTAAAATATTTTCATGGTTTTTCAAAATTTTTAAAGCATAATAATGTGCATCTGCACGATTAGCATAACCTAACTTAATCAATCTCTTTTTTTCATGAAGTATTTGTGGTTTTGATTTCCAATTCTTTTCCAAATTTGAACCTGGAACTCTGTCCCATTCTCCAGAGATATTGCGAGCAATTTCACAAAATTGTTGTTGTGCATAAAATTTTCCAACCCAATTGTTAAATGGTTTTCCAACAAGGCGTGGACGACATTTACAACCCATTTCTAGATGCCCAAATGGTAGAAAAATATAATTATTAATAAAACTATCTAAAGTACCTATAAAATGAGGATGTTTGATTTCAAAGGAACTGTCAAATTTTTTAAATGTATTCCTCATCTCATCAATAGCAATATTTGTAAAAGATAAGAGTGCTAAACCCCCAGACAAATCCCAATTTTTTATAATGTCAATCGCTTTTTTAGTGATTGTATATGTTTTTCCACTACCCGGAGCTGCTTTAACAACAAATAATCCATTTTTATTTTTATCCAAAATATCCTTTTGTTTTTTTGTAAAATCCATCTAATCCTCTTTTAAAAACTTAAATAAATTTTCAATCACTTCTGGAATCTGAAATCCTTCTAAGTTTTCCCATTCCTCAATAATTTTTATCGGTAAATTTGTTTTTTTAAATTTTACTTCATTTATATAATCATAGACCAAATTATCTGAGACTGATTCTTCAGTTAAATTATTTAAAAATTTCTTAGTTCTTTTTATATTAGTTACAATATTTTTATCCAATAATAAATAACTCAAAAGTTCATTATTATTTTTATTTGAATTAATAATTTCAAATTCAAAATCTTTTTCAGAAATAAAAATACCAATATTGTCTCCACGATATTCCTCCCATAATTTTATAGTATTTTCATTACATTGATCATGGGGATTATCTTTGTCATTATCTACCAATATTGCACATTTCTTTTTTAAATATTCTTTTTCTTCACTATTTAAAAACAGATTTGCATAATGAAAAACATTATTGATACTACCAAGTTCTATTAATTCAATATTTTCATTTTCAAACGAAGTTTGTTTTATCTTTGCAAAAAAGGGCAATAATAATCGTTCAGTGGCTCCCTCAACGAAAATAACTTTTTTAGCAAATAATAAATTAGATTTTCCCATTGGAAAAAATTTTTTAAAATGATTAATATCTTTTTCATCCAAATTTAATGCATACCAATTAATTGCATTTATTTTGTTATTAATATTCTCTAAAATAATTAATGAATCCAAATTTGAATGTGCAACTAAAATTGGAGAATGAGAAGTTATAAAAATTTGGAAAGGGTAATCCTCATCCAAATAGCTCATTAAATAATTAAAAAATGATTTCTGTAATTGTGGATGTAAATGAGCTTCTGGTTCTTCAATACATAGTGCAGTATATGCAATTTCTTCATTATCAGAATCTTTTAAATTTCCCAATAATATCGACATGTAAATCAAATTATTATACCCCAAACCATTTTGTGATAATTCTAAATTACCTCCATCAATAGGTAGGGTTATAAAAAAATTTTTAACAAATTTATCATATTCATTTGGAATTAAATTAATATTAAATTGTGGAAAGTCATTATGAGTCATTCCATCTAAATGATAATCAATATGCTCTTTTTTGGAATTTTCAATGAAATTTATGATTTCATGATGATTAATTTTTTCATTTAAATCTTGAATTAATTCTGTTTTATCATATTCTTCAGATTTAATCTTTGTGAAAAACTTACCTAAGATATTGTTTCTACCTGGACGTAGATATTTTCCATAATCTCTTAATGGATCCAAATAAACATGATATAATATATGAAAAATTTCTTCAGGAACTTGTTGGCCTTCAAAAGGCCCACCCCAGACTTTATTATAAATTCTTTTCCGATTATTTTGCATTTTAATATAATACTTGAAATGTATTTCAAAATATTCTGTTTCAGGATTGAATATTTCGAAAAATATGTTTTGTTCATCCGTTTCAATTTGAAAATATAATGAAAATTCTATAGGTTCAGTTTCTGGTAACCCCACTGTGAAATCTCTTTCATTAATGTAAATAGTCCGATCAACATCTTTATAACTTAAGCAAAACCTTAAAGCATCAATAATTCTAGTTTTCCCTGAATTATTCTCACCAATTAAAATATTTAAACCTTTGTTAAAAGTTAATGTTAAATCATCTATTCCTCTAAAATTTTTTATTCTGAATTTTTCTAAAAACATATTATCCATTAGTAATTTTATTTAATTAAATTATTTTAGTTCATTATATAATAAATTTATATAAATCATGTGAGAAATTTGAGTTGAATTTTTGGAAAAAACCAAATTTTTCCTTTAAACTTCATTTACAGGATTAATAAAAATCTACATCATATGTACGCCAATTTAATTCATAACTCCATTTGTCATTATCTTTCCTGAATAAGTAACCTTCAGATTGTATAATATTTTTGGTTTCAATAGAATCATGCCAACCCCCAAAATCCACATAATAATCACTACAGACAATATAAACATGAATGAAGAATTCTACTTCAAATTCATTTTCATCCAACTGATGAATAGTCGTATCATCTTCATTTAATTCACATTCATCAATATCATAATCCATCTTATTTATTTCAATATTCATTGCATTTTCATATTGTTCATCAAGTATATTGAAGAAATGATGTGAAATATATTCTCTTAAATCTTTAAAAAGCTTAAATTCCTCATCAATATATTTCATTATATTTTTACCCTTAATTATTTCCAATTTATCATAATTATCAAATTTTCTAAACTGTTTAACATGATTTTGAAATTGGGATTCTAATTTTTTCTTATTTTCAATAAATCCATTATCCTTAGAAAATAACAAATACTTATCATAAATTTTTGTTTCAGCAAACTTCAATATTGATAAAAATAATATTGAATCTTTAAATCCTTTATCAGATTTTCCATTGATAAAAGGAGGCATTTTATATAATGACATCCCCAGAATAGATTCAAATAGTTTATCTTTTTGTGATGGAATATTAATAATTTTTAATTCCTTGAAATACTTTTCCTTTAATTCTTCACAATAATTTTCAACATCAAAATCACTATATCCTTCAATTTGAATATTTTCAAAATTAGCAAACTCCCTATTGAATTTCGCTAATTGTTTAAGATCATCATACATACGAGTTTTATGATGAGATATTAATTCAAGCAACACAATTTCTGGAAATAAAATATCTATTTCATATTTTAAATCATTTAATTCAAGAGTTTTTAAAATTTTATAATATTCATCCAAAGGCAATTTAGATAAATCCCTTGTTTTATTTTTACTCGGAGTGAAAACATTAGTATCCACTATTATTGCAAGTTCTATACTTGATTGCATGATTAAATATTGATTTTCAACATATAAAAATTAATTTAATTTTGATTAGTGATGAAAATATTTATTTTACCAAAACTGTGATAAATACACTATATTTTCCATGAAAATTTAAGCAAGGATCTCCGGTAGTAAAAATCCCTTTCAGAATATGAAAAATTCATACAATAAAACACTTACTTAAAAAGTAAAATATAATAATACTTCAACGAATAATTAATATAACAAAACCTGTAAAATAAAAATAAAAATTAATGTTAACTAATTAGATTAAGTCAATACTTTTCAATCATTTCTTTCATGTGACAGATTAAATCATCTTTTGACTCTTCATCATTCATTGCAAATTCTATTGATGTTTTTAACCATTCGAAACGATTACCTATATCATAGGTTTTTCCTTCAAAAGTATTTCCATAAATTGCATCCAGTTTTGACAGTGCATCAGTTAATTAGATTAAGAATGCTGAAAAAGGACCTTAAAAAAAATAAACCTACAATATCAAGAAAAGACCTGGCAAATTGACACTCACTTAGGAGTTCATATACTTAAATAATTAAATAAAAAATATAATAATATATGTATCTAAAAAGCGGGGAAAAATATTTGTTAATTGGACTATTTTTAGAAATCATAATATTTCTACTATTCTATCCATTAAATCCAATTGATAATAAACAAATGTTTTCTTCAGTAATAGGTTTAAAATTCGATGATTGGAGTATTTTTGCAGCATTATTTATTGGAATTGGAACAATATTATGTACACTTTATAGCATAAATAAAAGTTTTAAATCAATGAAATTATCTTCAATACCTGAAAAATCAACAAATTTATTAATTGAATTAGAATTTCATTTTAATCAATATAAATTAGGAACTAAAAAAGATGAACTAATATTGTTAACAGAAATCTTAAAATATTGGAATGAAAATCAAAAAGCATTTAGATTATTAACACCACATTTTTACAAAAATTTTTTAAAACTTATGTTAACACCAGAAAATATTAACAAGAATGAAAATCTACCCAATAAAAATTCCAAATATATTATCATGGCCATTAAAGCCCAAATTACGGACATTGCATTTGAAAATAATGACTGTGAATTTTCATTCATAAAACCTAATTTAATTAATGATGATGAAAATATTGAAAAGAATGGCGAAAATTCTAAAAATTACACTAAGATTAACATTAATCAGAAAGAATTTTACAATTATATAACTACTATTAAGGGAGAAAAAACTAAACGAACAACATCTACAAAGTTTAAAATGCTCAATAATGACATCAAACATTTATTAAAAGATTTAAAAAGAGAAATTGATGAATATGATTAATTAAGTGATTTAAATGCAACCCGAAAATGAAATAAAAGATGAAACTGATGATGAATTAAATAGAAATACTTTTGCTAGAATATTAGCGGACAGTATTAAAAAATATGAATATGATGAATCATTAACTATTGGAATTATGGGCAGTTGGGGTTCAGGGAAATCATCTTTAATAAACTTAACAACAAATATTCTTAAAAAAGAAAATTTTATAATAATTCATTTTAATCCATGGTTTTTTTCAAATCAAGAAAATTTATATTCACAATTTTTTAAATTACTACTGAATGAACTGAAAAAAATAGAAATGAACAACAATAAGCTTTTTGAAAGGAAAATTAAACCGAAACATTTGATGTTCAGAAAAATAGATAATTCCATAAATGATTATTTTAACTACCTGAAAGATTCATCAATAGAAATAAATTTTGATAATTTATATTATTCCTCAGAATCTACATCATTAGAATCATACGATTCATTGAATTTCCATAAAAATCAATGCGAAGAATATTTCTCCAAAATTAAACAAAAAATCATTGTTGTAATTGATGATATTGATAGATTATCAGATGAAGAAATAGCTCAAGTATTTACTTTAGTTAAGTCAATAGCAGATTTTAAAAAATTTATTTATATCCTCTCTTTTGATAGATTAATTATTTCAAAAGCACTGAAAAAAATTAACTCATATGAATCAGACAAATTTGTTGATAAAATTATTCAAATCCCAATTTATGTGCCCAAAATTAATGAAAATAAAATGGATGAATTAATTTTGAAACAAATAGGAGATATTTATGACAAACAAAAAAATGAACATGTTGATATTTATTATACTGAGTTTAGAGATATTTTTGATTATTTAAAATTATTTATAAAAGACATACGTGATTTAAAAAGATATAAAAATATATTAAATTTTTATTCTAATAATTTCCTTGAAGGCCTAAATATTAATGATTTCTTTTTATTATTAGCCATACATCTTTTTGAACATGAATTATTTTTAAAAATAAAAAATAATAAAGAAAAATTAATTATAAAAAAAGATGAATTTGATGAGAATTTTAAACCTACAATGCCAAGAAATAACCTTGAAATATTTGAAGAAATTATTAACGAAACAAAATGGCATTATCTTAAAGAATTATTGGTCTTTTTATTTCCCACATTAAACACCAAATCAACAGAATTAACCTGCGAACTATATAAAGAATGGCAAAATGAACATAGAATATGCTCTGAAAAATATTTTGAAAATTATTTTACATTATCTCTTGAAAAAAATGAAGTAAATATGACTTCACTAAGCCAATTAATTCAGAGCAATGAAGTCAATGAAATATTTGAATTTTTCACACAAAGTACGGATTTAGATTTCAATCATTCATTATTAAGGAAATTTAGTAAATTAATTCCTGAAATTCCGAAAGAAAATATTGAATATTTTATTAAAGCTTTAATGAAATCTGGTGACGTGATGAATGTCTATCACGCCTCAAGAAGATATTTTGAATGGATTTTTGATGATTTATTTAAAATAATTAATTCATCGGATAAATGCTATGAAATTTTAGAACAATGCATTAAATTCTATGACAACAATGTACTCACCACAACAGAATATATTTATTCATTAGCTTTTGATTATGGTTTAGCAGGAATAAATAAAAATATCAAATCAGAAAATGAAATGTTCATAAAAGAAGATCATGTAAAAGAATTAATAGCACTCACTGTTCAAAATATTAAGAAAAATAGTGAAAATAAAGATTTCCTAAATCAAAGATTTTTACAAGATATGTTATCCTATTGGGAATTATTAGACAATAAGAAAGATGTAAAAGAATATATTTTAAATAATGTTAAAACAGACAAAGAAATATTATCATTTTTAAGCAAATTTCAAACAATTCAACAAACAAAACACACATTCGAAGGTAAATTTAGAAAAATAAGATTCGATTTTAAAAAGTTAGACAGTTATCATGGACTAGATTTTTATGAAAAAACCATAAACCGAATATTACTTGATGACAATATATCCCACGATATTGAAGAATTTTGTACAAATTTTATTAATCAATTAGACGAATATAAAGCAATATTATATATAAATAGATAATATTAAACGATACATGAAAATTATGAGAATTACATTTAAAAAAATATTTTATTTAACATCATATCTTTTATCCAGACATGAAAAGAATTTTATAAATTCATTATTTCTGAAGAAATTAAACCAGAAATTCTAAATGAATTATACCTTGAAGGATATTCAGAAGAGTATTTATTTCCAGGTTATGGTGGAGTTAGTAAAACAATTGAAAATAGGGTTAAATTAGATTTGCTAATAAAAAATACTAAAACTAAATAAAATAATTATTGCTCAACATTAAGTATGCTTTAAATTAAAATAATGAATAATTAAAATAAAATTAAAACTTTCAACCCACATTTAATGAATCATATTATTAATATAAACAAACCCCTAAAATAAAAATAATAATTAATGTTAAGTAATGTAGATGAATTAATACTTTTTAATCATTTCTTTCATGTAACAGATTAAATCATCTTTTGACTCTTCATCATCCATGGCAAATTCTATTGATGTTTTTAACCATTCGAAACGATTACCTATATCATAGGTTTTACCTTCAAAAGTATTTCCATAAATTGCATCCAGTTTTGACAGTGCATCGGTTAATTGGATTTCTCCACCAACACCAGGTTCAGTTTCATCAATTTTATCAAAGATATCTGGTGTCAGGACATAGCGTCCCATAATTGCAAAGTTTGATGGTGCCTGGTGTGACAATGGCTTTTCAACAAGTTTTTCAATTTTATAAATGTCTTTTTCAACTTCCATTCCTTTAATGATTCCATATCTTTCCACTTTTTCTTTTGGAACTTCCTCAAGAGAAATTGCAGATGCACCATATTTTTCATAAACATCAATTAACTGTTTGGTGCATGGTGTAGGGCCCTTGGTAATTGAGTCTCCAAGAAGTACTGCAAAGGCTTCATCACCAATGTGTTTTTTAGCACAGTAAATTGCATCTCCAAGGCCTTTTTGTTCCTTTTGTCTTACATAACAGATGTCTGCCAGATCAGTGATTTTTCTAACTTGCTTTAAGTATTTGTCTTTACCAGCACTTTGAAGCATCTGTTCAAGTTCAAAAGATTTGTCAAAGTGGTCTTCTATGGAACGTTTATTTCTTCCGGTGACTATTAAAATATCATCAATTCCTGAATTGACTGCCTCTTCAATAACATATTGAATTGTAGGCTTATCATAAACAGGTAACATTTCCTTAGGCTGTGCTTTGGTGGCTGGAAGGAATCTTGTACCGAATCCTGCTGCGGGAATTACTGCTTTCATATTATCCTCTGTCGATTATTTGAATCCATAATAAATGGAGAACCAAAAAATGTATGATGATATAAAATGATTCTCCATAAAAATATATGAATCTACTCAATAAAAAAATTTTTCTCACAATTAACAACCAATTTGGTAAAGTTCAAATCATTCATCTTCAATTCTTTTTGGATAGATGTTTCTGCCATCAAAAATAATTTTTTGACTTAATCATTTTACCAGTTCATCCAAATCAAGGCTGCTTCTGAATTCTTTTTCAAAAATTGGTTTATTTATTAACCATATAATCAATGAACTGATTCAATTAATTTAACAGTTATGGAATCAAATTTTGGATTTTTATCCCCCGAATAAATGGTATATGTCTTATTATTTTTTACAAACCAATAATGAACAGAATTGGATTTATTTAAATTAGATTTATAAACTAATGTTTTTCCTACAGTAAAGTTTGAAATTTTAACAGTTTTGTTATTTTTTTCAGATTGGTTAATATATGAATTAACATGTTTTTTTATATTTTTATCATCATATTCCCTAATGTAAATATTCTTTTTCCCATCTGTCAGATTGACCATCTTCTTTTTAGAATCCCCAACATGGTATCCATCAGGGACTTTAAATTTTGCATCACCAACTTTAAATTCACTTCCCTGATTCATGAAACTAGTGAAAACGAAAAAGCCAACGACTAATAGTATTATAATACCTATTATTACAATCCATTTTTCATCCATTATGCTCCTCCAATGTTTTTTAATTAATATATATTTATAAAAATCTTATAAATATATAACTAAGAGTTGATTTTCAAAATCTTGTTCTTGATTTTCATTTCAAATTAAATTTCTGTAGAAATTCATTTAAAAAACCATGTTTTTTATTTAAATAGTTTTTTACCGGGATTTTCGACATAGTTCTCGTAATTTCTTCATCACCACAATCCATACAGTTCTCCTGAATAGACCCAACAGGCAAAATTAATTAGGGAAAATCAGGAATATTATGCAGAATAATGACAAACTGCATATTCCGGTCTAGGAGTATATGCCGAAGGAGGATTCAAAATATTGCTTGAATCACACAATTTCAGAGGAATAAAAACAAAAGGAGTAACAAAATGAAAATACACAAACAGACCAACAACAAAGCTTTAAAAAAATATTAAAAGAAATAAAGAAAGAAAAGAAAAACAACACATAAAAATGAGCATATTTGACAAATGTACACAATTAAAAATATGAAATATAGATTTCAAAAATGAAAATTAAAAAAAATCAAAGGAGACAATAGCAGACACACAACCATCAAAATAATAAAAAGTTGATAAAATTAAATTAATGTTTTATCAATAATCCATACGAATTGTTCAACGAATAATTAATATAAACAAATATGCAAAATAAAAATAAAAATTAATATTGGCTAATGTAGATTAAGTCAATATTTTTCAATCATTTCTTTCATGTAACAGATTAAATCATCTTTTGACTCTTCATCATCCATGGCAAATTCTATTGATGTTTTTAACCATTCGAAACGATTACCTATATCATAGGTTTTACCTTCAAAGGTATTTCCATAAATTGCATCCAGTTTTGACAGTGCATCGGTTAATTGGATTTCTCCACCAACACCAGGTTCAGTTTCTTCAATTTTATCAAAGATATCTGGTGTCAGGACATAGCGTCCCATAATTGCAAGGTTGGATGGTGCCTGGTGTGTTAATGGCTTTTCAACAAGTTTTTCAATTTTATAAATGTCTTTTTCAACTTCTATACCTTTAATGATTCCATATCTTTCCACTTTTTCTTTTGGAACTTCCTCAAGAGAAATTGCAGATGCACCATATTTTTCATAAACGTCAATTAACTGTTTGGTGCATGGTTTGGGACCCTTGGTAATTGAGTCGCCTAAAAGCACTGCAAAAGGTTCATCGCCGATATGTTTTTTGGCACAGTTAATGGCATCTCCAAGGCCTTTTTGTTCCTTTTGTCTTACATAACATATGTCTGCCAGATCAGTGATTTTTCTAACTTGCTTTAAGTATTTGTCTTTACCTGCTCTTTGAAGCATCTGTTCAAGTTCAAAAGATTTGTCAAAGTGGTCTTCTATGGAACGTTTATTTCTTCCTGTGACTATTAAAATATCATCAATTCCTGAATTGACTGCCTCTTCAATAACATATTGAATTGTGGGTTTATCATAAACTGGCAACATTTCCTTAGGCTGTGCTTTGGTAGCTGGAAGAAATCTTGTGCCGAATCCTGCTGCTGGAATTACTGCTTTCATATTATCCTCTGTTAATTTGATTTTTTGATAATAAATGGAGAACCAAAAAATGTATGATGAATAAAATGGTTCTCCATAAAAACATATGAATCTAATCAATAAAAAAATTTTTCTCAAAATTAACAACCAATTTGGTAAAGTTCAAAGCCTTCATCTTCAATTCTTTTTGGATAGATGTTTCTTCCATCAAAAATAATTTTTTGTTTTAATCTTTTGGCCAGTTCATCCAAATCAAGGCTTCTGAATTCTTTCCATTCCGTTATTAAAATTAAAGCGTTTGAATCATCCAAAACATCATATTTAGATTTGACATATTCAATATCATCAGAAGATACAACTGCTTTAAAAGTTTCAACTGCTTTTGGATCATATGCCTTTACTTTAGCCCCACGTTTAATTAACTCAGAAATAATTGTAATTGATGGAGCAGATCTGACATCATCAGTTTGTGGTTTAAATGAAAGACCCCAGACACCAAAAGTTAGGTTACTTAAATCATCCCCGAATCTCTTTGTAATTTTATTGACAATAATCATTTTTTGATTTTCATTAACTTCATCAACCATTGATAAAATGCTTGGAATATAACCATTTTCGATAGAGGTATTTATTAAGCCTTTAACGTCTTTTGGAAAGCATGACCCGCCATATCCGCAACCAGCATAAATGAATTTATAACCTATTCTTTTATCTGATCCAATTCCTAATCGAACACTTTGAACATTTGCTCCAGTCTTTTCACAGATGTTTGCAATTTCATTCATGAATGAAATTTTAGTTGCAAGCATTGCATTAGCAACATATTTTGTCATTTCAGCACTTTTAACATCCATAAATATGAATCGGTCATGATTAGAAACAAATGGTTCATATAGTTCCTTTAATAATTCTGCTGATTTTTCATCTTCAGTTCCGATAATTACTCTGTCCGGATGTAGACAATCTTCAATTGCTACACCTTCCTTTAAAAATTCAGGATTTGATGCGATTTGTATATTAACATCAGTATTTTGATTTATGATTTCTTTAATTTTAAAACCAGTTCCCACAGGAACTGTTGATTTAGTAACAATCAATGATTTTTTTGTAATATTATGGGCGATTTGTTCTGCAACTGTGAAAACATAATTCAAATTTACACTACCCCCTTCGGCTTCAGGAGTTCCAACAGCAATAAAAATAATATTTGAATCATCTAAAGCTTCTCTTAAATCCGTTGTGAAAAATAGATTATTTTTAGCCTGATTATCAATAACCATCGTAGCCAAGTGAGGTTCATAAATTGGAATAATTCCTTTTTTTAAATTGTTAATTTTATTTTCATCTATATCAACACAATATACTTTATTTCCCATTTCCGCAAAACAAGTTCCGGTTACAAGTCCGACATAACCGGTTCCAATAACAGTCAAATTCATATAAATATTTTTGTGTTTAAATTATAAATAATTAATTGAAAGTTAATTCATGTGTATTGGTAGTTTCACTTTTTTAAGATATAAAAAGTATTTTAAAAAGTGAAAAAGAGATAATTTAGTCATTTGCTAAATTATCGAAATATCCTTGGATGAATATAACTGGAGTTCCTTTATCTCCGGAACCGCTTGTTAAATCGCATAGAGAACCGATTAAATCGGTCAATACTCTTGGGGTTGTTCCTTCGGTAATCATTTGTCCAGTTAAGTCTTTATCTTTGGTTCTGATTTCTTCTTTGATAGCTTCTTTTAATTCATCACCTTTTAAATCGGCGAATTTGTTATCAGAAACATATTTTAATTTGATTTCGTTTGGAGTTCCTATTAACCCGCCAGTATGTGCTGGTGATACAACAGGGTCAGCCAGTTCCCAGATTTTTCCAACAGGATCTTTGAATGCACCGTCACCGTAAACCATTACTTCAACCTGTTTGCCAGTTAGGTCAATTAATCTTTTTTGAACTTCTCTGACTAGTTCGTCTCCTGTTTTTGGGAAGAGTTTTAATTTTTCTTCTGTTGCTTTGTTGGATCCGAGTAATCCGTAGTCTGGATTGAATCCTGAATCTCCAATTGGTTCGGTTAGGACTTGATGTAATCCGTATACGTTTGCTCCAAGGTCTTTGAGTAATTTTACGGTTTTTTCTCTTGTGTGGATGTCACAGGTTAAAATATCTTTGTTGTATTCGAGAATTGTTTTTATGTCGTTGGATAATACGAATTCGACTTCACAGTCTTCGCTTTCGATTAGTTCTCTGTAGAAATCAATCATGTTAATGCCTGTGAATGGGTGAATCCATGTTCCGAATGTTTCTTTGTATTCGTCTTCGGATATTACGCTTCCTAAATGGAATTCACTTTTGTCTAATACTTCTTCATCTAAAATACCGTTTCCTACTTCGTCTGCAGGGAAAGATGTTAATAATGTAATTTTGTCCATTCCTCTTGCAATTCCTTTTAGATGATTGAAAATCTGTTTCTACTTAAAATAGGATTTACAACTCCTATGTTTTTGGATGGAAATTTGTTTTGAATATCATTTGCAACATCGTCAACGGTTACGTAATTTCCTTCTGAAATTCCTACAACCGCTTCGGTAATTGCAACAATATCTTTGTCCCTGAATTCAAATTCTTCGCTTTCTTTTGCAGCCATAACTGAATCTACAACAATAGTGGCCAAATCATCATTTTCTTTAATAATAGGTGTCCTTATACCACGTACTACAGTACCAACACATCTCATATTAATACTTCCTTGTTATCATGAATAGTTTATCGGAATATATTTTCCAACAACCTATTAATTTTATATACTTTTAATTATTTAAGATTTGTCTAGGTATTTATTGTTGGTGAAAATAAAAAAAGGTTGAAACTTAAATTAAGTTTCAATTGCTTATTCTTTGATATATTTTTTTAAATCATCGACTTTGTCGGTTTTCTCCCAAGGAAGACAGTCAATACCGAAGTGACCATATTTTGCAGTTTCTTTATAACCAGCATATCTTAAGTTAAGAGTTTCGATGATTCCATCAGGAGTTAATTTGAAGTTTTCACGTACGATTTCATCCATTGAAATGTCACCAGTATCTGCTCCAGTTCCAAAGGTATCAACCATTACAGATGTTGGTTCGGCCACTCCAATTGCATAAGACAATTGAATTTCACATTTTTCAGCGAGTCCGCTCGCTACGATGTTTTTTGCGATGTATCTTGCCATGTAGCATGCACTTCTGTCCACTTTGGTACAGTCTTTACCGGAAAATGCTCCCCCACCATGTCTTGCATAACCCCCATATGTGTCTACGATGATTTTACGACCAGTTAATCCTGCATCACCATGAGGTCCGCCGATTTCGAATTTACCTGTTGGATTAATATGTTCTTTAGTGTTTTCAGTCATTAATTCTTGTGGAATAACTGCTTTAAAGAGTTTTTCACGAATGTCAGCTTTTAATTGTTCTTGATTGTCAGACATTGTCTCATCATGTTGTGTTGATAAAACAACAGCATCTAAAGAGATGACGTTTCCGTCTTTATCATAGTTTACGGATACTTGTGCTTTACCGTCAGGTCTTAAGTATGGAATTTCTCCACTTTCTCTAAGTTCAGTTAATTTGTTTGTTAATTTACGTGCTAAGTCAATTGGATATGGCATTAATGAATCTGTTTCATTGGTTGCAAATCCAAACATCATTCCTTGATCTCCTGCACCAGTTTCGCCTTCTTCCCTGTCTACTCCCTGATTAATGTCTGGAGATTGTGCATGTAGTCTGTTTACAACTTCGCATTTATGTCCGTCAAATTTTAAATCAGGATTATCATAGCCAATTTCGATGATTGTGTCCCTTATTATCTTTTCAATTTCTTCATCAGAGATATTTGCTGTTGAGGTTATTTCACCGAATACCATACAGAAGTCTGTTGTTACGCAAGTTTCACATGCAACATGTGAATTTTTATCCTGTTCCATGTATGCATCCAATATTGCATCAGATATTATATCTGCAACTTTATCGGGATGTCCTTGGGTTACGGATTCTGATGTGAATGTTCTATATATTTCGCTCATTTAGTTCACCATTTTTTATGTTCCTTCTTGCCAGTTTGCCATGTAAGCTTTTTGTTTTTCGGTTAATGAGTCGATTTCAATACCCATTGCGTCGAGTTTTAAGCTTGCTACGTTGTAGTCGATTTCGTCAGGTGCTTTGGTTACTCCGACAGGCAAATCGTTTTCAAGAATGTGTTTGGCAGATAATGCCTGTACTGCAAAACTCATGTCCATGATTTCAGCAGGGTGTCCTTGGCCTCTTGCAGCAGATAAGTTTACTAATCTTCCGTCAGCTAATAAGTAGATTTTTCTTCCGTCTTTGGTTGTGAATTCTTCGATACTTTCTCTTACTTCTTTTACTTCGGTTGAGATTGCTTCGAGGTCTGGTCTGTTGATTTCTACGTTGAAGTGTCCGGAGTTTGCAAGCATACATCCGTCTTTCATGTATTTGAAGTCATCTCCGCAGATAATGTCTGCGTTTCCGGTTACGGTTATGATTAAGTCAGTTTGTTTTACTGCTTCTCTGATGGTCATTACTCTGTATCCGTCCATTCTTGCTTCAAGAGCTCTGATTGGATCGACTTCTGTTACGATAACATCTGCACCGAGACCTGCTGCTCTAAGTGCTAGTCCTCTCCCACACCATCCGTATCCGCATACTGCTACGGTTTTTCCTGCGATTACCATGTTGGTGGTTCCCATTATTGCGTCGAAACTGGATTGTCCGGTTCCGTAACGGTTATCAAATAAGTATTTTGTATAAGCATCATTAACAGCAATGACAGGGAATTTTAATGCTCCGTCTGCGTGCATTGCCTGTAATCTGTGTACACCAGTTGTGGTTTCTTCACATGCTCCTTTGATGTGGCTCAATAATTCGGTTCTTTCGTTGTGAAGTACCATAATCATATCTGCTCCGTCATCGATGATTATGTCCGGTTTGTGGTCGAGTACCATGTTAATGGTTTGGTAGTATTCTTCGTCGTCCTGTTCTCTCCAGCCATAAACGTTTAAACCTAAATCAGCTGCTCCAGCTACTGCATCATCGTGAGTGGATAATGGGTTACATCCAGTCATTGCAACTTCAGCTCCACCAGCCATTAATGTTAAACCTAAATTAATGGTTTTAGGTTCTAAATGTAAACATGATCCGATAGTAATTCCTTTGAAAGGTTGAGTTTCCAAATATTCTTCCTTAATGGTTTCCAAAACAGGCATGTGTTTTTGAACCCATTCAATTTTTCTAACTCCTTCTGGAGCTAACGACATATCATTTACTTTACTCATAATATCACACGATAAAAATTTAAATATTTATCTAAATTAGATAAAATTCTTTTAATTAATAATATTAATAATTAACTCTAATATATTTTTAGTAACTAAACATGATATTAAGGGGGAATTAATTTTTTAAAAGAAATTTACTAGTAATATTAAAAATAGTAATTAATATTTTTTAATCAATTCTTTCATGTGATCCATCAAATCATCATTTGATTCTTAGTCATCTATTGAAAATTCTATTGATGTTTTTAACCATTCAAAACCATTACCTGCATCATAGGTTTTACCTTCAAAAGTATTTCCATAACCGTATTCAGTTTTGACAATGCATTAGTTAATTGGATTTTTCCACCAACACCCAGCCCAGTTTCTTCAATTTTATCAAATATATCTGATGTTGGGACATATCGTCCCATAATTGCAAAATTGTAGGGTGCCTGATGTGTTAATAGCTTTTCAACGAGTTTTTACATTTTAAAAAAATTTCAAAACATAAAGTTTTAATAGTGTTGTAAAATATATTAACATTAAAAAATTTTTTCAAGGGTTTTGTCAATAATTTAGTTTTTTAATAATTTAGTTTTTTTGTTAATTTTTAGAGTAATTCTCTTTTATTTTCTATTTTTGAGTGTTGTGGTGCTTTATTTTTGTTTGTTTTTTTTGTTGATTTTAATCGTAATTTTTATTAGATTTGAAGTTCAAAAATTAAATTTGAACTTCCATTCTTTGGATTTATGTGTTTCGATTCAAAAATGGTTGTTATGATACGGCGTACAGTCTGTCTTGATGATAGATTATTGGGTTCCTTTTTGCATTTCAGTACTCAATATGCTGTGTCTTTGAGATTAATTAGTCTTGTAAGGTTGTAAATGGTGTTTCTTAGTTGGATCTCGTTGTTTACTGCATTATCTGTAGTTCCGATTAATTTCAAAACTCCATTATCACCTTTCAAAAAACCATTAATACCTTCACTTCTTGAGAAACGAGATTTATAATGGAGATTATGTCTTTTATCCAAGAATTTTTCAGTCATTTCAAAATTAAGGTCTATAGATTGGATTACTAAGGTTTTATTTTTGCAGTTTTCAATATTTGAGCATCCTTCACAGGAATGTGTTTCAAAGAAATACCTTTTTGTCTTACAATTGTCCGGAAGACTATCATCTTTATGTGGTTTCCTATGTTTTATTGTTTTAACTTCTATTTTTTTCATAAAACGGCCGTTTGGACAGATATATCCGTTTTTAACTCTTTCAAAATCTTTTTTTTGAAGATTTTTTTCTTTTTTCTTCAAGACCATTTTTACGCCTTAATTTATTGTTATGATCTTCAGATAACTTTTTAGGCATTACTAATGCATTTATTTTATTTTTAAATAAGTAATGGAGGTTTTCTGTACTGAAATAACCTGAATCAGCGATTAAAATATATCCTCGAAGTCTTCGTCGTATTTCTTTATAGTTCCTTCTTTCTCCAAATTCTTTTTGCATTTCAATAAATAGTTTAATGGTTTTTTAATGTCTTTTAAAACATATTTTATTGTTTTCCGGCCATTTGATTCTGAAAAGAGCATTCCAGTTAATATTATGTGATTTTCTGTCATGATTTCTTGCAGATTAAAAGCATAATCGTAAATGCCTCTTTTTGTTTTCATCCAACAAGTGGTTGGAAATGTAATTGAAACATTATCGACATCCCTTTCATTCATAATATTAAGATAAATATCCTTTTTTTCGTAAATACGAGTATTATAAATTTTTATTCTTTTTAAGACCAAATTAATTGTTTTACACAGTTCTTCATCATCTTTATGAATTTCTAATTTTTCTTTTAATCCATTGATTGTGCGATTAACTGATTGTGGTGTGTTTTCATGCAATAATCCCCATTTATTGACTTGAATAGTGTATTAACTTCTTTTTTTGTTATTTTGTAGTATCTGGAAGCTCGCACAAGCATATCAGTTCCATCAACAAATAATTTAACAAAATCTAAGAAGTGTAAATCATTTAACAAGACGAATGTGGCCACGAAAACTTTTTTAATTACTTTTGCATCACTTTTATTTAAAAAATTAGCGAAAGAATTGCGTGATGGCTTTAATCCACATGTTGCAATTAAAAGAAAACGATTTTTCTTACATTCATCTTCCATTTTCGCATAATTGGAAATATCAATGCTAAAACAGTACAAAACTACTATTAAAAGTAGTGTTCGAGGATATGCCTGTCATCCACGTTTAGATTCAAATTCTAAATCTAATTGATGCATTAAATTTTGAATCACATCAGACAATGCAAAATCAACAATCGTTAACAGCATTTTGGACAATCCTCCTCACATTTTAGCTTTTTTAATATACTTCCATCATTATACTCTTCTAATTGTATAACGGACATTGCAAATCAAATATTATCAAATATGTTCAATTTCTACAAGGTTTCAATATTTCTAAAATTTCACTTAAAACTCATTGAAATCTATTAAAATTTCAATTAAATAGTAAAATTTTTCCTTAATAATTATATAAATAATTATTATATAATATTATGTAATTTAAAGTATTTATAATTTATTATATTTAATTTTAAGTAATATTAAACTAAATTAAAGTTATTAAAAGAATATGAATTTATTAAATAAAATTTGAAGAATTTTTAGTTAAAAAATTTGTTAAAATTGATCTGATTGGAACAGGGAGTAATCCTGCAAAAAACACTAAAAAATGTCAAAAATATGAATTCATCAAAATTAAAAATAAGGCCAAAATATTGATAAAAAATAAAATGAAGAAAAAATTAGTATATAAATTTCAAAAATAAGAAAAATTAATTAAAAATGGATTTAATGACAATGCCCTCAAAAATAATCTAAATTTTAATAAGGAATTTAATACCTTATAATCCTATTAAAATTATCATTTTCAAAATCCTCCATTATTTTACAAATTGCTCTTGAGATATTATACTCAATAAGAGTATTGTCTTTGCCTAATTCAATAGCTTTTGCAAAAGCCACTAATTCATATCTTATTCCTTCACCATCAAGTTGATAAAAATATTTTTTAGTATCTTCTAATTTCTCAAATCTTAATTCAAAATAATCTGTTTTCCACCAAGGTGATGGAACATATGCATAACCTTTTGTTCCTGAAATAATCAATTCACCCTCCGATTTAACACCATTACCTACTTTAATTGAAGCAACAGAGTTTTTATATTGGAAATCTATTTTGGTGAATAAATCATAATGAAAATCATCATCAGATACTAATGAGTTAATAGTTTTATTATTATAATCAACCCCAAAAATCTGAAAGATAGGTAAGAGAGCTATTGGACCCCATGAACCAATACTATTTCTAGAATATTCATCATGTTCTCTTAAACTAGTGCAAGTAACATCTATAGAATAAATATCACCAATATTTCTACCTTTAATTAGAAGCAATAATCTATTATATGCAGTAGAATAAGCTGTTTTTATAGATTCCATTAAAATTAAATTATTTTTATTAGCCAAATTTTTTAATTCAATAAATTCTTGTTCATTTAATGTTAGTGGAGATTCGCACAAAACATGTTTTCCTTGATTTAAAGCCCGTTTTATTTGAGAATAATGTTTTTTAATGTGAGAAACAATAAAAACTGCATCACAATTATTCAATAGTGTTTCATAACTATCCGATAAAATCAAATTATTATTTTTATAAAATTTTTTCTCATCATCCTTTTCAACATATATTGAACTGATTTCAATACCATTAACATGTTTAGATTCATCAAAAAATTTTTTTAAAACACTACCATAACCAACCAAACCTAATTTCACATTTCTCTTTTTAGATCTTAAATCTGAACTAGAAATCCCCTCAGTTCTTTCTAAATAGATTACATCACAGTATTCCCTTAAATAATCAAAGTGTCCAACCCAGTCAGAACCCACTGTAAAAATATCTACATCCATTCTTTTAATATCATCAATTTTTTGACCTTCATATTCCTCAATAATAATTTCATCGGCAAGACCAGTTGTTCTAACAGATTCAATTCTTTCCATTAATGATTGTTTTACATTGATTTTACCACGTTGCTTGTCAAAATCATCTGCAGTAACGCCAACAATAAGATAATCACCCAATTCTTTTGCTCGTTCTAAAAGTCTTTGATGACCATAGTGAAACAAATCATATGTTCCATATGTAATAACTTTTTTCATTTTAAAACACACCTTCATTATGCAAATCATATAATGCTTTAATTAATTTATCATTGTCCTGAATTGATAAATTACCAATATGGCCCACCCTAAACATTTTATTAGACAAATATCCTCCATTTGGATTTACCCATATTCCATAATCAAATTTTAATTTATCAACAATAGTTGAAGCATTATTACAAAATACTGCTGTGACCGAGTTTGAAAGAGATTCTGTATTAATTTCCATTGGCAAATTTTTTATTTTTTCCCTAAAATCTTTTGCTAAATTACTTACTCGGTTAATTTCGGCTTCAACACCCCCATGAAATTTTATTTCTTTTAATCTTGCATTGATTTGTAGTAATATTCCAACAGCAGGAGTAAATGGTGTTTGTCCCCTTTCACCATCCTTTAACAATTCTTTTAAATTAAAATACATAGATTTTACATGATTATCATCAATTCTTTTTAATGCATCCTGGCTTAAAACAATTATAGATATTCCTGGCGGACAAGCTAATGCTTTTTGAGATCCAGTAATAACTACATCAACATTATGGGCAGACATATTTAGAGGATTGCATAAAAAGGAACTGATGGCATCAACAACAAGAAAAAGATTATTATCCCTGCAAAATTTAGATATTAAATCTATATCATAATATACACCAGAACTCGTCTCACAAATATTAACTAAAAATCCCGTGAACCCTTTATTAGAATAAGAATCTAATATTTCTTTAGTAATATTGCATCCAAAATCAAGTTTAATTTCATCATAAGACACATCATGAATTTGACATAATTCAACGAATCTTTGACCAAAACCACCGCCATTAACAATTAAAACTTTATCAGAATTATTAAAAACATTCATAACCGTAGCCTCCATGGCTGCAGTTCCCGAACCCGTGATAAATATTGCCCTTGAATTTTCATCCGCATAAACAAATTCTTTCATTAATTCTTCATTTTCCAACATTATCTGCGAAAATTCTTCATTTCTAAAATAAGGAGTTTGTTCACCACCAACTTTTAGAACTTCCCCACTACTCATTACAGGTCCAACGCTAAAATTTAACATCAAAAACACCCCAACAAATCATAAATATATTATTTAATTAATTTTGCCCAAATTCCAATTTCTTCGAAGCCTATACTATGGTGCATATTTTTTGCAGAAGGAATATAATAATAAGAAAATATTTCTTTTCCTTCTGATTTTAGTTCATTGCATAATGAGGATAAAGTTATTTTAGAAAAACCATGTCCACGATAAGGAATGGAGGTTATTACACCACCAAGAATAGCTAATTCTGGAAGTTCAGCATAAGTTCCAGCATGAGTAATAATTTCATTTGTGGAATTATCGCGTAATACAAAATTACGACCAAAATTTTCAACTTTTCTACTATAATACTGTTCATATAATGAATCAAAACCATAAGGCTTTCCAATATTCTCATCTGAAACTACTAATTCTACAATTTCATGAATTTCATCTAAAGAAGCAGAATAAGGTTCATTACTTAATAAATCAATGCTTTTTGTTAAGTGACCCACAAATCCTAATTCTTCAGTAAATTCAGGCAAATATTCTTTGATGCGGTTAATCACTTCATTCATACCAAAAATTACATCGGAATTTCTTTGTAATATAAATTCAGAAATTTCATTAGCAACTAAATTATAGTTCTTACTGAAAAGTTGAATACCTTTATAATACTCACTTATAATACAACAAATTTCACCATTTTTATTATATTGTATCCAAACATTAAAATTTTCATTAGTAAACCCATATTTTTTCAAATCGATGTATATATACAAACATTTACCATAATCATTACCAATATATTCTAAAATAGTATCCATATCTTTTCCATCAGCTTTAATAATCATCATATTCACCGAAATATGAGTTTATTTATATGATTTATATTATATAAAAATAGAGTATTAATAATACTTTCAAAAACTTTGTTAATTTTTAATCAAGTTTTTTATTATAATTTAAAGTTAATTTACACAATATATTAGTTTTAAAGGGCATTGTCAATAAATCTATTTTTTCTTAATTTTTATTGTTTTTAAATTTTAACTACATATTTTTTCTTTATTTTATGTTTTTTCAATTATTAATCGTTATTTTTTATTTTTAACGAATTCTTATTTTTGACATTTTT
>NZ_JAZRKF010000014.1:0-14424 GCF_045646205.1 Methanobrevibacter sp.
TCCCCTGAAAATAGATTGCTTTTGAGGACGCGAGTAGAAGACTTGTTTGATGGGGTAGGGATGTAAGCTTCGAGGTTTTTTTTCCGAGTTGTTCAGTCCGCTACTTCCAATTGTTCGCTTGCATTATTTTAATTGTTAGTAAACTGTTATGCTTGTTTTTCAAGTAATATTATGGTTTGGTAGCAATTTGGTTAGGTGTTAACAGTTTGGGTGAAAGTTGCGCTGATAATTTATAATCATTTTCATCGGTTTGTATATCAAGTATTGCGGTCATAGCATGGGGGTTATACCTGGTCTCGTTTCGATCCCAGTAGTGAAGTCCTTTTGTGTTTTGTTTGTGTACTATGGTTTTCTATGGGAATTTCATTTCGCTGCAAGCTTATTTATATACAAACCATTTCTTACTTACTTATTATTTTCATCATTTTCATAATATAGTGAGTATTGCGGTCATAGCATGGGGGTTATACCTGGTCTCGTTTCGATCCCAGTAGTGAAGTCCTTTTGTGTTTTGTTTGTGTACTATGGTTTTCTATGGGAATTTCATTTCGCTGCAAGCTCATTATATTCATAATTACTGTTCCTTATTTTTAAATATTAAATCAATTTATACATGATTGTATACAATTTATCTAACTTTTATATTTTTATGATGTTGTATCAATATTGCTTTTACTTGATTAAATTGTCTTTAAAAAATCATTTTTAATATCATTTGCTTTTTAATTTTTAAATTAAGATTTATTATCTTTTTTAACTAAATATACTCCTCATGAAAATTAAAAATTTTATTTTTTAACAAATTATTTTGGTGTTGTTATGTTGAATATAGATCTTGATTTTGAAGAGTATAAAAAATTAGAAAATAATAATGTTCCTTTAATTAAAAAAGAGGATTTGCCTAAGGAGTTTAGTCAAAAAGCATATAATATTATTATTGAATTCATTCAAAAGACTAAATGTTTGTATTATGAATGGGTAATCTATTTTGATTATTGTACTGGTGAAATTCTTAGGTGTGTAAAAGGTAAAGACAATCAAGTTAGGCTAGATTTTGAAGATGGTGAATTTGAGGGTAAACATATTGTTTCTATGCATAATCACCCAATAAATGCATTCAGTCCTCCTTCAGGAAAAAATTTCAATATTCTATTGAGGGATTTTGAAGATTATGAATTGATTGTGGGAAGAGATGGGTTATGGATTTTAAAAGCTAAAGGACTTCATAATGATATAATTGAAGACATTCGAGAAGCTTCGTTAGTATATTACATTTTAACATTATCTCGTTGTGTAGATTTAACAGGAAAAAGTGGAGATAAAATTGAATGTGAAGACTCATTATATGGTAGTATGCTATCAAATTTTATTAATGATAAAAAACTAAATAATATACAATTAACTAAAAAGGAGTATACCACCATGACCAATAACCAAGAAACTGATGTAATTGAATTTGAGCATTTTGAAAGTATTTCAAACATGGAAGATTTGGGAATGATTCAAGATTTTATAAAAAACCCATATTTGGATGTTAATAAAGAAAAAATTACAGAATTCTTTGCTAAAATGGGTGTTGAGGTAAATGCTAATGAATTAGCCGATGCAATGCATAAATATTCTTGTGATTTTCTATAATTTATAATTCAATTCTTTTTTTTATTTTATTAAGTATTTATTACATTTTCTTTCAGTATTATATTATTTTTCCATATAAATTCTTTTGTAAAATTCGTTTAGTATCTAAATTATTATTTTTTACATTCAAATCATTTATTTTTTTAAGAAATTATTAAATATAATTTTTTACATAATATTATTGTCATATCATTTTTTGACTGATATTTAATTAATTTTTTTATGAGATGGCTTTTTGCTAGCTGTGATTAAAAAATAATTAATATTGGATAGGCTGCCCGTTTCGAGGGTTACTCGAGGAGCTAAGGGTAATCTAGCGATGATTCAAGAGAGTTAGTATACGGGCAACATTCATCAAAATATTTATTACTTATCAAATGCTCTTGGTAAAAAGTGATTTTATATAGGAGTAATAAATATGGATATGCACGAAAAAGATGAAGAATTAATAAAAAGTTTTTGCGATGAGCGAGGACTTAAAGCCGTAACCCTCAAGAGTTATACCACCGCCATTGGTTTGTATTCAAGATACCATAAAACACCTTTCTATAAATTATTGGAAGAAGCAGAAGCTGAAGAAAGGGAAGATGTTAGATGGAAGTATTCTAAATTGAGAGCAAGACTTCTGGCTTTCAGAAACCATTTGCTGCAAAAAGGACATCTTGCAACCACAGTCAAAAATTATGTCAGTAGGGTCATGACCGTATATGAAGAAGGTTTTGACATTGAAATTGGTAAAATGCCTAAGTTAAATCAGAAAAATGTTAAAAAACCTATGCCTATTTCTTATAATGATTTGCCTGACAAAGAATTGCTTAGGCATATCCTGAAGATGGTCAATCCGTTAATGAAGGCAATAATTCTCTTTATGACCAGCAGTGGATGTGCAAAAAGGGAAACTTTAAATATAACCATTCAGGATTTCATTGATGCAACCTCTGCTTATCATCACAAAGACAATATTGATGATGTTATTGAAGCCCTCCATGGCAGAGATGATGTGGTTCCGTCCTGGAGATTAAGGAGGCAGAAAACCAACAAGTACTACACTACCTTTTCAAGTCCTGAGTCCACAGCAGAAATAATTCACTATCTTGTGATAGATGAGAGGGAACTTACAAATTCAACTCCTCTTTTTGATATCAGTTCCACTCACTTGAACAATACCTTCGGTAAAATCAACAACAAGCTGAACCTTGGAAAGGCAGGTTCCTATAACAGATTCCGTTCCCACATGCTGAGGAAGTTTCATGCAAGCCAACTTTATAATGACGGTTTGAGCATGGATGAAATCGATGAACTTCAGGGTAGAGGAAAGGATCAGACCAGAACTTCCTATTTCATGGAAGACCCTTTGCGTTTAAGAGAAAAATATATTGAGCATATGGGTGCAGTCACAATCAATCTTGATGTTGAAAAATTATCCATCAAATCTCCTGAGTTTCAGGAAATGGAAAGCGAAAACAAAAAATTGAATGCTGAACTGGATGGTCTTAAGGGAGAAATTGATTTTATCAAAAGAGCTTTAAGAAATAAGACTTAAAAGTTATTTCCATTTTTTATTTTTTTATATTTTTTTAACTACAATTTTTCAACATAATAGTCCCATATTGGGAGTTTCGTATTGTAGGTTTTTCTAGTTTTTTTCACATTTTTCTGTTTATTTGTTTATAGAATTTTGGAAAAATACATGCCTTATCTTCAAGTATAACATTGTAATAATTAAACAATTAACATTAATAGGGCAATAGTAATGTTTATATATTCATTTTAACAAACTATGATTACCCATCACTGAATGAAAGCAATTTTTATGAGTGAGAACAATTTTTCACACTCGTACAACTTTTTTTCAGCATGGCATCAAAACATCTTTAAGGAGGTAAAATATCAAAAAAACAGTAATCATGAAAAAAATAAGCAGAATATAAGTGGGCCAGTAAGAAAAATAAAAATAATTAGACACGCCGCAAAACAGTGTTAAAAATTAATATTTTCCAAAACTTAACCCAATATTAGTTTATTTTAAGCAATATATAAAGATTTTCAATTAAAAAACTTATTTTATTCTAAATATTCGGTAATGAATGGAATATTGATTTTACCTACAAACTATTTTTATTTTCAAAGACTTCTGGCCACATGTGAGTTTTAGACCGTTGATCGCTAACTCCCAATAAGGGAAAACAGGAGATTCAAAAGAATGTGTGAACTAGTAAAACCCCGGCCCAATGAAATAATAATTTTCAATAATTTCAGGGCACTTGAAGAAACTATCTCTGAAATTCAGGAATCAGAAAACATCCGAAACGAAAGGGAATTCTTCGAGTCATACAGAATCAAGATAATAAGACTTGATTAAACACGCTAAGACGAACTAAAAATTTAAGATAATATCAGGAGCCTAAAAATAATGTTGGAACAAGAAGTAAACGGAGAAGTTCATGTTTTAGTCCCAAAAGATCTATGGGCTAGAATATGGCTGGTATTTGATAGAATCGAACACCTGGGTGAATACCAATGAATAGCTTTTCACCCATTGCATTAACTGAGGTTGATAAATCATGACAACCTCAATTAATCAATTTGAAGATAATTTCCACGGCATTTTAACTCACAATGGTGAAATCAAAATTGCCAAAGGAGATGTTGAACAGGAAATCCTCTACATTGACGATGACGGTATCGTACTGGTTGATGGCGGTAAAAAAGCATACCAGACAATAATACATGAGAAATTATTGTCATTAATTCAATATGCAGCTGAAGGCGACATCGGTTTAATCAAATTCATAAGAGGAGAAGCGTTTATTGTCGGATTTCGCAAACACAAAAGGGATGAGAAATATGGAAAGTACAATTCTTGAAATGCAAAGGAATCTGGATGAAGAACATTTCATTGCACTGGTATCTGCAGATGAAAATCCGTATTGTGCGGTAATGAAATCAGATGAACTGAATTTCCCAGACAATAAAACAGTTGTTATTCACAAAAAAGGCGGAATGACTACAATAATTAACTTGAATTTCATTATTGAAGTCTGCATCAGGAGAGTTGGTCAGTATGCCTAAACCAGCAAGATTATATCCGAAAGAAGAACCGATGGATCCCAATCCAAAAATGATTTTCATTGGAAGCATGGTAGTTGCTGCAGTTGTCGGCTGGATCGGAATAGCAACAAGTACTGGAGGATTATAAACTAATCCTCTAATTTTTCAAGGTGATAATAATGGTAAAAGCAGAACTTATAGAAGAACCGCAGGTTTCACAGGAAACTGAATTAGTTAAAGTTGATAATGTCCCTGACGTTGATGTGGCCATTGAACAGTGGGATGCTTATCAAAAACTCTGTAAAGGATTGTTGAATGATACAGACTATCAGGAAATAATCGTTAAGGAAAAAGATGAAGACGGAAACTATGTTAAAGTGAAAAGACACTTTAAGAAAAAGTCAGCATGGCAAAAGCTATCAAGAGCATTCAATGTTGATACTGCAATTGTTGACCGTGATTTGGAAAGAACAAAAACCGGCAGAATAAAAGAAGCATACTACTGTGTGAGAGCAACTCTACCAAATGGCAGAAGTGTTGAATCAGATGCGCTATGTTCTAGGAGTGAAAGAGGAAAGGACAAAGTTTCAGACCACACTATCATGTCAACTGCTAAAACACGTGCAACCAATCGTGCAATAGCTGAACTGATTGGAGCAGGTGAAGTGTCAGCAGAAGAAATGTCAGCTGAAAAGATTGTAAGTCAATCAAGATTTCTAAAAGAGGATGTTAACTAATCCTCTTTAATATTTTTAGGAGAGAATCAAAATGAGTTTTGAAAACACAAAACAAACCATATTTACAGGTACAGAATTAGATTACGAAGAAATTGTGGAAATTCCGGAAGGATATGAAAAAGCAGAATTAAGAGACTTTGAAGACGGAACCCTCTTAAGAGGCAGGCCTGAAATGTCTTCAGTTACCTCATACACCTTTGATGATGATGGCGAAGAAAAAACCGTAAACAGATTCAAACTCTACATCTTCCAGGATGATGATCAACTTTACATTGAAATAAATGTCAACCTCAAAAACGACGGTGACATTCACAAAAACATCAGAAAAGGAAGCGTGCTCTTTGACTTCATCACTTCAATCCTTGAACTTGAAAATGCAGGTTCAGTAGGTAAATCAAATATTTTAAGAAGTGTCAACCTTGCTGAATACCGTCAATTTGTAAACAATTTAGGTGAAATGACAATCCAGGTCAAAGAGAAATCCGGAAGCTATGTCTATTACAGTTTCATTGTACGTGACGTCCAGGTAAAATAGGGGAATAAAATGAGTAATGTGGCTGAATTACCTACCAAAGACACAATAACTCTCATTATCAACAGAAAGAAAGTTAACAGTGTCACTTATGTATTTAAGAATCAAGATGGTAATAAGATTGGAGAATATTTAAATAAAACTCCAGCTACATTATCTTCCCAAAGTAATGTCGCAAGACAGTTCAAACAGATTGTAAATCCAAAAGGTGACATGAATCCGAAGATTGTAAACAACCAGTTTGCAGAAGTAAAACAGCTCCTTCAGCTTCACTATGAAAATGAGCTGTCTGTAATTGAACAGGAAATAGCTGACAAGAAACAGGCTGAGCAGGAAAAGGATAGTGTTAAATTAAAGGAAGCTATCACTAAACTTCAATCATTAAGCAGGCCTTTGATTTATATTGGCAGTATTGTTGAATGGTTTACGGCAGGTGAACGCAACAACATATTGTATGCATTTGCCGTATATGCTGGACAGGTTGTACTTGGAAATCCAGTATCGGTCATATGTCTTGGTGAAGCAAGCAGCGGAAAATCCCACATTCAGGAAGCTGCTTTAAAATTGATTCCTAAACGTTTTGTTGTCAATGAAAAGAAAATTACTGAAGCAGCACTATTCAATCGTGCAAAAACAGACAAGTATTTCTATGACGGCAAAATCGTTAACTATGGGGATATGGGTGGAAACAACGACCATGACTTTATGGAAGAGTCAAAAAACCTCATGAAGGAACTCCAGTCAGATGGATTTCTAAATAAACCGCTGAATATTCCTGACGGTGAAGGTGGATGGGAAGTCAAGGACTTGGAACTTGTTGGAAGGCCATGCCTTACATACACTACCGTTCCGAATCATTATTTTGATGATCAGGAAATGAGCAGAAGCGTTTTCATTACACCAAGAATGGACAATCAGAATATCTTCAATAAAAGAAACAGTGCATTGGAATTCAAGCATGGCAAAAGCTATAAAATGCTGAAGCATTATGAAAATGAAGCTGAACTAGTCCCATACATGCTGCTGCACCTTAAGGAAGTCTTTGAAAACATTGTAATAATAAATCCATATGTTTACTTTGTCATCAACTTCCTCAAGGACTCCGCTTTCTATAAAAGGGATTTCGATAAGTTCAACGGAATACTGAAAACAATTACAGCCTTGAATTACTATAACCATGAAGTCTACGACATTGACGGCAAGAAAGTGATTCTGACAAACATTGCTGATGTACAGGAATTCATGAGTTTGTTAAAACCTTATAAAGAGAGCATATCTGCAAACCTGTCACCTAAGGCCGTTGAGGTTTTAAATGACATCAGAAGCAATATTGATGACTGGAAGATAAGTAAGGACAGGGAAGTGTTGAATATGGGAATTACAACCAATGAATACTTCGCACTTCAAAATCTTGGATTAAGTAAAGCATCGGTGAGGAAATACATGTATGAATTGGCAGACAAGGGATTTCTTCAGGTAACTGATCATTCCGGCAGAGCCAATATATATGACTTGGCTAAAAGCGAAGTTGCATCAATCAACTACGACTTAAAGCACATTGACGATTCCATATATGAAAACATCTGCTATGAAATCGGTGAATGGGTAATAGACATTATGAAGGAAGATAAATTTATCGAGGGGTTAAGTATCATGAACTTTGACAGAGAAGTTAAAAAACCGACATGGATAAGTAAAAAACCATAAAAACCATGAAAACTAAAATACTCAAAAAACTTTGTAAACTTTAAAAAACTTTGATGAAAGTTTTTATAAAAAACTGCTTACAATTGTTTTTAGGTTGATTAGAGAATTATCAGTGGGAATTGGTAATTGCTTTTGTGAGAAAAACTGAAGTTTCCAGGATAAGGGTGAGGTAACTTTAACAATACCTCCCGCATACCCTGGAAAATCATGGTTTTTTAAAAAATCATAATCTTGAAAAGCGATGATAGCTATTCTTTTTTGATTTAAAGGATTCTAAAAGCTATTTAAAAAAACCATCCCAAAATTTCTCAATAGTTTTTATGGTTTTTTAAAATTTTGATTTGTTATGAAATCTATAAAACAACAGATAAAGGAAGCCAAAAAGGAAAAGCAAGAAAGGGAAGAGGAATTGTGGTTTGTGGATTACTGCAATAATTGCAGGACTGGATTGGCTTTTAAAAATGATGTGGCCTGTCATCATCCGTGGTACTGCTGGCATGAAGGAGAAGCAGCTATTGTGCAGGCTGAGATTGTAAGGATTGATGAGTATCGAAGACTGCATGGGCATGTTACATCACAGATGTATTGGGAATATAAAGAACTGAGGAAAAGGCAGCGTCAGTTAATATGGCAAGGCAGAAGACGATTACTTGAATGTTTTAAATAGCTATTTATGTGGAATACCATTTATCCACAATGGTATACTTTAAAAATTATTCTTTCTTAACTATTGCTTCATTAGGACAGTTTTCATAACACATTCCGCAATGCAGACAATTTTCCTGAGGAATTTCATAGTGATTCTCACCTAAGAAAGGTATTCTTTGAGGACAGCTTGCATAACATGTTCCGCAGCTTACACAGTCGTCAGTTATTTCAAATCCTTTCGGAATAATCTCCCAGTCGCCAAACTTGAATGTGTGTCTGTAGATTGGCTTTTGAGTCAGATTGAAAAATTCCATCTGATAGTTTTCAATGCAAAACGCTTCCAGAATATATCTTGTTCCTTTAGGATAGACATTATTCATGAAAGGGTTTTCATCAAAAATCAAATCAATCCAATGCTTTTGGTTATCCAGCTTATGGGCTTTACCGGTTATTCTGATTGATTTGTTGTCTTTCAGGCTAAGATAGCTTACTTGCGGATGTGTCATGATTTCCTCATAGACATGTTTTCCACGACCGGTTAAAAAATAGATTTTATCATTTTCAATGTGCATAATGTCTATAATCCTTGATTGAGGATTGCCGTCTTTATCAACAGTAGATAAAACTGCATCAATCACTTCCCTTAGCTGTTTAAAACATTCTTCTTTAGTTACCATAATAATCACTCCAGTTTGAATATGATTTTTCCCTGAGCATTGTTGGATTCCATAAGCTCATGGGCTTTTCCAATATCTGCCAAATTACTGAAAACCTTTGAGATGCTTGGTTTGATATTGTTGTCTGCAATAAATCTGAATAAATCGTCAATTATTTCCTGTGACGGATAATTTGAAAAAAATGATGTCAGATATCTTCTGTTTGGAATTGTCTTAATCGGATCAAATTCAGCCATGTATTCGACCCCTCCCAAAACACCTGTAACGCAGCATATTCCGTTTTCGTTTAAGCATTTCATTGAATCGTCAAGAGTTTTTGGTCCAATCAATTCGAGAACCTTATCGCATTTGATTTTTTGTGATAGTTCACCGTCATCAACAAGACATTCATCAGCGCCGTTTTCTTTAAGTTTGGCGAATCTCTTTTCGCTTCTGGAGGTTGCAATCACATTTGCACCTATTGCACTTGCAATCTGCATTGCAGTCAGTCCCAAAGCTGAAGTCGCACCCCTGATCAATATGGAGTCCTCCTTTTTAAGGTTTAATGCATCAATAGAACCGAATGCAGTGAAATAGGTTTCAGGAATGGCTATTATCTCCTCCAAGGTTAAGTCGTTGAAGATATCGTCACTTATTTTGAAGACGTTTTTTTGAGGCAGGAGTGCATATTCGGCGTAGCTTCCGTCAAAGCTTCTTCCCATTCCGCCCATCAGGGCAACGACAATGTCATCCTTTTTGAAGTGGGTATTTGACGGGTCTATTATTCTGCCGACACATTCTATTCCGGGTATGACTGGCAGGTTGATGTAGTCTTCGTCAGCCTCATAATCTCTTAATATTATTTCTGCACGGTTTATTCCAAAGCCCAAGACTTTTACAAGCACCCAATCGTCTTTGACCTTTGGAATTTCAACTTTGCTTACTTTCAGTTCATCTGCTTTGCATGTTTTTTCTAAAACAACTGCTTTCATCATTTATATCTCCTTCCAGCATTGTGGGTCTTTTGAATACATATTGTGTGTTGTTCCGTAGCTTACTGCGGGACATCCCCTGCAGAACCTTAAAAGTTCACATCTGCCGCATTTTTCGAATTTTTCGAACTGCCTGTATTCATCCATATTTTTTCCCATGAATATATCATATACTGATTCGTTTAATGCGTTTCCAACTTTACTGTCCATTCTTCGGCATGCAAACACATCGCCTGAGGGCAATATTGTCAGATGGCTGTTTCCGCAGTTGCATCCGTCATATATCACATCATCCTTCAGGTTTTGCGGAATGGTATATAATCCCTTTTCGTATAAAAATAATGTCCATAAATGGTCTTTTAGGGTAAAAAATGTTTTTGAATCCTTGTATTGCTGGTATTTTTCCCATACTTTTTCTAGAAGATTTTTATATTCTTCAGGTGTCATTTGAACTGCCTTTTCAAGGCTTGTGGGACAGTATCTGGCGAAGCTGAATAATCCCGCATTGTTTTCAACGACAACATCGATCAAATCAGGGATTTCGTCAATATTTGTTTTGGAAACTGTTGTCATGATGCTTGGCCTTACTCCGGCATCATTCAGGGTTTTGATTTTTTCCAGGGTTATGTCAAATGAACCGGGTTTTCTGAAATAGTCATGAGTATTCCTTAAGCCGTCCAAAGACATCTGATACTGTCTGCAGCTTAATTCTTTAAGTCTTTCTGCAACTTCATGAGTAATGTGGAAAGGATTTCCAAGTATAGAATAGTGAATGTTTTTCTCATGCAAAAGTTCAAGCAGCCTCCAAAAGTCAGGATGCAGAATGGGGTCTCCGCCGGTGATGCTGAAATATGGTGTTCTCTTGGTTTTCCTGCAGAATTCAAGACAGTTATCCAAAACCCTTTGCATGTCTTCATAGCCCATGCTTATCAGTTCCTTGTCATTTTCCTCTGAGAAAATATAGCAATGTTTGCATCGCTGGTCACAGTCATCCAGAATATGCCATTGAAATGCGAAAAAATCGGCCATGAAAAACAGCTCCAAAAAAAGTATTTAAAAAAATAAAAGATTTAAGATTAAATTTTAATCTTAAAATCTGTCTGAACCACATGCTGTGCTGATGTCAGATCCGCAAGCGGTGTTGATGTCTGAGCCGCATGCTGATGCAGTTACATCACTGCCACAAGCAGTATTAACATCTGAACCGCATGCTGATGCAGTTACATCACTGCCACATGCAGTATTGATGTCTGAGCCGCAAGCGGTCGCTATTACGTTTTGTGCTATTTTTGATGAGAAAAATGTCTCATTTTCATTCCATGCATTGAATTTCATGATATTCACCTTAAAATTTTTTAATAAAAGTCAGAAACCTTTATTCTATTATGATATCTATTTAGACAGATATAAAAACAGTTAAGTTACCTGGAGGTAACTTAAAATTAATTAACTTCAAACCATAAAGATTATTTTAGTTAAGGGGATTTCAATGAGTGATAATGGAAAAGCAGTAAAATGTCCTATGGAACTTGCAGTTGAACTTATCAGTAGAAAATGGGTCATCCAAATATTAAGAGACATGTTTTTTGGAAAAAAACGTTTTAATGAATTTAAAGAAGGAAAACCCAATTTATCCAATAAAGTTTTAAGCAATTGCCTAAGGGAAATGGAAGAAAACGGCCTTATTTCAAAAGGCAATGATGAAAATAATATTGAATATTCATTGACGGCTAAAGGGCAAAAAATGAATAAGGTAATCTATGAACTGGCAATGTTTACATTGACTACTGACTTGGGTGATGACTATTATAATGATGATGAAAAAACTGAATTTGCAAATATCTTTAAAAAAGTACTGATAAAGGAATAGGCATCCAAAAGGTTCGTCTATAACATTAACTGTTATGGAAGACAAGTTATGTGGAATACCACTTATCCACATTAACTCTTTGAGTTTGAACTTCAGAAACTATTTTTTCATAAGCACCAGTGAACGCAACTACACAGTCATCATGAATAGCTTCATTCGGATATGCAGTTATTTTTTCCAGAAATTCCATCGCCCATTTTTTCGTGAACCCGGTCGAATCCTTTCCAACAAGGAAAATTCCCTTCTTTTGAATATCTGCTGAGACTCTTCTTGCACGGTCAACCTTGTTTTCTCTTGAGTTACCGGTTCCTGTTGTGAATCCTCTTCGGTTCAGCTCATCGATAATCAATAACCCGAAGTTCCTGCCTGTACTTCCATCGAGTTCAATGTATTGCACATCGGACTTGTCACGTGCAGCAGTATTTAATATTTCATTGATTAAGTTTCTGGATTCCAATTGGAATTCATAGGAATCAAGGATGTAAATGTTTCCGGACAGATCTTTAGCCAGCAGAACTCCAGCCGTAAAATCCGGATCACTTCCTCTTAATTTATCATCATTCAATACTTCAGTTGCAGCAAGATCCCAGTATCTTATGATTTTAACTATTGGTATTTTCATGTATTCGTCATGAGAGATTAGGTGGAAGTCTGATTCATCGAATAGCTGACCTTTAACACTAGCATACCAGTTACCGTTCATTAACTGTTCCCTTGTTACTCTATCCAATCCCATAAGGTATTCTTCATAGTCTTTTCTGTCCAGATAAACATTATCGAGATAGCTTGAGCTAATGAATCTTATTTGTGATTTATCTTGAATATCAGTATCAATTTTTTCTATGAATCTTTCCCTTACCCATTTGTTTCCACGTTTACCGGGATTGCTTGAGCACATTAACTGTGTAGGTAGTTTGTTGTCTTTTGTTTTCCTTACCCTTGACCTCATGTAGATATATTTGAATCTCTCCAATTGAGTTAATTCATCAATTCCAATGAACTGATATTCGGAACCCTGATATGTATCAAGGTCATTGATGTTTCTCAAATATCCGAAAGTCAGTGAATTTCCATTGGGAAATGTCCATGAATGTTCGGTTCCATCCCACTTTGGTTTGATGCTTGCATTATTTTGAACTTCCTTTCGATTTAACCACTGACTTGCTTTGTGTATTAAAGCTCCTTTACGCTTCAAGTCAGATAATGTACGTCTCAAGATGAGGGCATGATATTCATTAACATCATCCTGAACATAGAACAGTGCCCTCATCAAAAGACTTGTTGATTTGGAACCTCCTGCAGCACCACCGATAAGGACTTCCTTTTCAGTAGCTAAAATCATCTCTGCCTGCTTTGGAAACGGATTGAAGGGTATATATGGATTCTCGTATACGCACTTCTGAAGAATAGCTTTATCTTTAGCATCTAAATAGAATTCACCTTTTTCATCATACATTGTTATCATCTATCTGTTTTGCAAGGATTTCTATTTCATTCATAATGTCTCTTTGTGAGATTTCAATTTTCTTATCTTCTAACTCTAACACACGGTTTTTGAACAGTCTGTCCATTTCATCCTTGAATAATCTGTTTTTGGCTTCAAATGCTTTAACGGACAATTCCAGATATCTGATTTTAAGTTCGGTAATGTCGATTAAGTATCTGGCCAAGCTTTTTTCATTGGCATTGTATCTTACTTCCTTATCCAGTTTTTCAAAGTCAATTTCAAGGCCAACTGCATTTTTAGTTATTTTATCTAAGTTTTCCAAACCTGTTTTAATGTCTGTGACCTGTTGCTGAAGAATTGAATCAATAGCTAAATCTATATTGTCCTGATGAACGTTATTGTCAGTAATTTGCTTTTGTGTTATGGCTCTGTTTGTCAATGCTTCTTTTTGTCTTGCTCTTGGATCTTTATCATTATCTGTTAGATTGTATTTCTTTTTGAATCTGGAGAATGTTGCTCTGCTTACTTCAAATTTGTGTTCTTCATCAAGCCATCTTCTGACACTTTCATCTGTTGCGCCTTGAGTTTTCATTACCTGTATTTCATCCAGAAGTGTTTCCAGGAAATCTCCTTTGGTTATTTTTAATCCCGCTTTGAATTCCTTGAATGTTGTAAGTGAAACTTCACGGTCATATTTTGTCTTTAGCAGTTCTATGATTTCCTTGTTGCTCATTGCCTTCTTGCAGCAGTTTATTATTTCCTGTTCGTGCTGTTCTAGAAAATAATGGATGTCTGAATTTACTCGACTCATGGTGATGGTTCTCCTATAAATCTCTTAATTCCCTTTCAAGTTCCTGTTTTCTTTCTTCAATTAACTTGTATTCCCTTTGTTTCATGATTCTTTCATAATTTGGATTGTTGTGTATTAGTGTTATGGTTTCCTGTGCATCGCCGATAGCTATTAGCATTGCTCCGAGTTCGTATGCGTCCTTGTGTGTAAAACTGGATTCTTCTACTATTTTTTTGAGTGTTATTTCAACTCTTGCGCTGATGTTGGTTTTTTCCGGTAACATAATAAATAATATATTATGTATTATATATAAAATTTTATTATAAAAAAAATATAAAAGTAATAATAAATATTAC
>NZ_JAZRKF010000015.1:0-5993 GCF_045646205.1 Methanobrevibacter sp.
AATGATTACAAAAGGAAATGATACAAAAGTTCAAAATGAGGTAATAGCTCAAACCATTACTGATGAAACCGCAAAAAGATTGAAGTTAGCCAGATTGTTTCCTAAACAAGAAATCAAAGAGAACTCCGATTACTACACATACTTCAGACAGAACATCAATCTCGATGAAGCCATCAAAAAAGGACTTTTAGGAGAAGCTAAGGACATCGCTCCCGGTGCAAGCCTTCAAGAATTAAACATCAGAAAACCGGTAACAGACACCATCAGCATCGACACTGTCGGAGGTGTTTTAAACGTCAACAAGGATGTTTTCGACTCAGATATCGTTTCATTTGAGGATTTGCTGGGCGATGTGGCTACCGTTATTGCTAACCGCATTGAATACAACATCTACGATACTTTAATAAGCTCACCTAACGTTCCGCAATATAACACAACCCAAACCGATGACACTATGGATGCCTTCGGTAATTTTGTCATCAAGGCACAGGAAGCATTCAAAGGAAATGCCGGAGCAGGTGCTGATTTGACAATAATGGCTGAGTCTTACAAAACATTATCATACGTTAAACAGCTGGCTTACTCATCAAACAAGTTAGTCCAACCAGTAGAAGACATTAAGGAATACTACTGCATTGACAATATCGATTTATTGGGAACAACCCAAGCTGACGGCGGATTATTAATAGGCGACAAACAATACATCGGTTTCGATTTAAGAAACGCTCCATTAACAGTATTATATTCCAAATCTTCAGGAACTACCGTTGCACCTATTACATCTGATGAAAACATTGCAGATTTCTATCCAATCATTGAAATCATGCGCAAAGACATCTACGATGAATTGCCACAATATACCAAATTGTTCATACAAAGTAAAGTCGGAATATTGCTGAATAAACCAGGACTTGCCCTGAAAGGTACCTGCAGGCCATAAGGAGGATTGTTAATGTTAACCAAAGGAAATGATGCAAAAGTACAAAATGAAGTTATGGCGCAGATTGTGGCCGATACTTCCGCAAAGTGGATGAAATTCACAAGATTACTTCCAAAGCAGGAAATTGAAGAGAACTCACAGTATTACACTTACATGTCCCAAAGAGTCAATATCGAGGAAGCCATTCAGTCAGGCGTTCTTGGTGAGGCCAAAGACATTGCTCCAGGAGCTACTTTGCAAGAGTTAAATGTAAGAAAGCCAATCAGTGAAACTATCTCCATTGACACTATCGGTGGTGTCCTGAACGTTTCAGCTCAAATGCTTGATTCCAATTTAATCTCCGTTAATGACATGCTGCAGGATGTAGGAATTCTCATCGGCAGAAGCATTGAAAAGGCAGCCATTGACATGATTATGAATTCATCTAAAGTTGCCACTTACAACTTTGAAAGCGGCGATGACACCGGTATGACAATCCTTAAAGCTCAGGAAAAGTTCAAGGAATCAGCCGGAAGCTATGCCAACTTAAATTCAATGGCTGTTAGTTATAAATCTTTAACAACCCTGAAATCAGATATCTTTTCAAGCAACAGACAGGTCGAACCGGTAGAATTAATCAAAAGCTATTACGGCGTTGACAACATCGACATCTTGGGAACAGCAGTCTGCGACGGCGGTTCCGAGATGGGTGACAAGACCTACATCGGTATGGACTACATCAACCCCGGAATGAAATTATTGTACTCCAGAACTACCGGAACAACCGTTGCGCCTTTAGGACCTGACGGTGAGATGTATGATTTCTATCCATTGATTGAATTCATGAGAAAGGACATCAGAGATGAACTGCCAATGTATACAAAGCTCTTCATCCTATCAAGCGTTGGTGTTTTAATGAATGCACCTAACAGAATCATCAAAGGTAATTTCAGAGCATAAGACCATATTTTATCTCAAATGATTAGTGAAGTTTCAATAGCTTCACTAACTCTTCTCTAATATTTTTTATGCGATAATCGCCATATTATATAATTGAGGCTATAAAATGAAACTGATATTAGATACTGAAAATTCACATCCAACAGCAATAACAGTAAAAGGAAAAGAAATAACATTACTGTTAATTGAATCCAGTATATTAATTGATAGCTCTCAAATAGCCAAACTGTTTGATAAAAAAGAAAAGACAGTAGCTACTAAAGTCCAGAAATCTAAGTTAGAAAAATACGAAACCGAAAATATAAAACTTTTAAAAAATTACGGCCTTATGCATCAAGATGCAGTCAAGCCAAAACCATTCTATGATTTAAGACAGATGCTGGAAGGACCGGCTTATTACTACTTCAAAAAGGAAGATGAAACTGATCTGATTGATGTTATTGTGAGAGTATCTATCGGAAAGCACCGTGAATGGATCCATAACAGAAACATCCAACATTAACGACAGCCATTAACTGTTTAAAACTTATTTTTAGAAATGCTTTGATATATATCGGGATTTAAAACCCAGTCCTGTATTGACAACCCTTGCCGTTAATGTCAATGCCAACCAATTAAATCAAATCAAAAAATCAGCTATTGATTTAATCAACTCTACATTGTAGGAAACATCAATTATTTTCAACACAGTAATTACATACTATTTTTATTATCTAAAATATATAAAAAATATAATAAATAGGATAATACAAATTATAGTATATGTCAGAAAATTATATTAGCTGGACAAGTTTTTGCCAGGCAATGAACTCAATAGCATTCTGGTTAATCCAGAACAAAAAGAAGTACAAAAAACGTGATTATTACCAGATATTAACATTGAAAGGTAATTGCAGTGATATTGAAAAGAAAGCCAAGAAATTAGGTTCAGACAAGTTGGTTGCAATGTATACAATGGCTGTGATTAAGGATAACAGCTCTTTGGATTTCCTTCCAAATTATGTCATGTTAAAGAACGGAACCAAAATCGACAAGGCAGAATATGTGGACATGGCCATAAGGACTGAAAGCTATATCAGAGCAAACGGAAGGCTTCCTGCAATCGTTTACAGAATGTCAAAGCTTCCAGATTACAATGACTCAACAATGAAGCTGTTTATCAAGACATTCAACTACAAAGGAAACACCATTGATGAAGCTTTAGCTATTATAGCAAAGAGGAAATTATACAACAAATACTTTGATTCTCAAAAGACAGACAAGAAAACAATCAATGATGCTAGTCAGGGAAAAGGTTCCAATTGTGTTGACTGGGGACAAGTATATTATCGTATAGCAAAATCATTAGGTTATGATGTGCAATTTGTCCATGTCAAATGCAGAGTTTCAGGAACCGGCCATATAAGATTAAGGCTACGACATAAGAAACATACTGGTGGCAACTGGATTAACAGAGATCCTGCTGCAGTGGCCGATTCAACTTCAGGTAATGTCAGAGCAATATGGTGTGAAGACGGTTATCTTATAGCTTATGATCCAAGTTGGATATTTACAGATTTGTATAGCAGTTAACATTAATGTTAACTCATTTTCTTTTTTTTAATATGGCATTGAGATTTAGTCATTAAGATATTTTATTGATTAAATTTAATTTATGAAAGTTTATTTAAGAATATGAAAATAAATCTATATATAAAAGAAATTAATTGTTGATAAAAATGAGCATTATTAAAGATTTAAAAATTGAAAATGATGATTATACAATTATAAACTCCCCTAATAAAGACTGGTTAATGAACTTGTCTAGGATTAATATTTTTGTAGGTGCGAACAATACCGGTAAAAGCAGATTTATGAGGTCATTATTCTATGTAGATAAGGATTATACTTTAAAATTTTTACCTAACGACCCACAGTTTGATACATTTTTAAAACAATCTAAAGAGTTTAAAAAATCAATTAATAAACAGAAAGGGATTTTAGACTCTCAAGACCAAAGACGAGCAAAATCAAATATTCTTAAAAGTTTACATAACCCTGAATTTATTGAAGAAGCAAATGCACCATTTCCTGATTTAATAAAAATTCATAATAATATTGATAATGACTTCAAAAAGCAGCCTATGAGCTACGAACATGAATGTGGGGAAATCTTTGAAAACTTTTTCAATGAAATAGATATAGATGATAATTTATTTAGATACAATTTTTATAGAATATATATTCCTCCATTGAGAGGATTAATACCATTACTTCCTTCAGAATTCAAATCAGAAGAACAGACTAATGATTTATATGCTGAAAGAATAAAAAATGATTATTTTCCTGATGAGCGAAGCATAATAATTGATGTTAATGATTTTTTGAAAAAGGATGATGAAGATGGACAGAAAGTATTGGGTCTAAAAGACCTTATAGAAAACAGTAAATATTATTCAAAGCATTCAATTATCACAGGTTTACAATTCTATGACTCTGTAAAAAACTATTTATTAGGTGATTTAGAACAAAGAGAAATGATTAGCGAATACGAAAATTATTTATCTAAAACATTTTTTGATGAGAAAGAAGTTGCATTAATTCCAAAAGTTAAAGATGATGTTTTAACTATTAAAATAGGGGATGAAAAAGAAAGACCTATATATAATCTTGGAGATGGAATACAATCTATCATTTTAATAACCTTGCCACTATTTTTATATTTAGATTTATCAAAAAGACAGAATACAAACGTGTTAGTATTTATTGAGGAACCTGAAATTGGTCTTCATCCCAGTTTGCAAAGAACATTAATTGAAACATTATTAGACCCACGTTTTGAAAATTTTCAATTTTTCTTTACAACACACTCTAATCATTTTTTAGACATGCAATTTGAAAATAGAGACATCTCTATTTATTCATTTGATAAATCCATTAATAATGAAGAAAGTCCAATTAATGAATTTATTGTTGAAAAAGTTGATTTTAATCATTTTCCAACATTAGAAAAATTAGGTGCTCTTCCTTCTTCAGTATTGGCAAATAATTGCACATTATTAGTTGAAGGGTCATATGATATTGTGCATTATGATTTCTATCTTAAGTTATATCAAGAAAAATTAAAAAATGAAAACCCTGATACAACAATATTCAAAAAAGGAATTCACTACTCATTTTTAAGGGGTGGCGGTAAAGAAACCTTAAAAACAGTTAAAGAATTTAATTCAATCCAAAAAGAAAGAATATATACAATATTAGATTTTGATAGTGAAGAAGAATCTGAAAAAAATAAGGCATTATTTAATGATATGAATTATTCCAATTATAAAATATTAAATGTTAAAGAAGTTGAAAATTTAATTTCTAAAGGTGTTTTACTAAAAATATTGAATAGTCTTAGGGAAATAAGAAGCTTAGGAATCATAGAAGATTTTGATGAAGAAGAATATCAGAAATCAAACTTTTATAAATTTATTAAAGATAACATAATCACTAATGAAATACCTGATAATTTCTTTAATAAGGATACTTTAAAAGAAAGGTTTTGCTATAAGGAACCCGAGTTTACAGATAATTATGATGACCTTTCAGATGCTGCAAAAGAAGTTACCGAAGGAATATATGAATTTATAAAGAAAAATAATTAACTAAAACAATTTAATAAAATTTTTTAAGATCAAAAGTGAAAATCAACTTAAGTTTTATATAATTGAAATAATAAAATATTATATTAATTATTATATACAGGTTGTAATAGCTATGGCCAATATAAATAATACCTCATCCTATATGGATGAAGACAAAAAGCAAATTATCAAAGAGTCCAACTATACCTATCGAGATGCTCTTGAAGTTTCAGCTTATCTCATTGAAGTCGGCAAGTTCGAAAGATTCTATAAGGAAATGCAAATCCACGATCTTCAAAAGGAACTTGACGAAATGGATGACGAAGAATAGCTTCAAAAAATAAATCTCACGTATATAACTCTTAAAAAGAAACTATTTTTCATAAGCAAAAGTAATATTTATTATTACTTTTATATTTTTTTTATAATAAAATTTTATATATAATACATAATATATTATTTATTATGTTACCGGAAAAAACCAACATCAGCGCAAGAGTTGAAAT
>NZ_JAZRKF010000016.1:0-34965 GCF_045646205.1 Methanobrevibacter sp.
CATCTCCATGATTTTAGCATTAGGGAAGTCTGCTTCTCTTTTTGCTCTTGCAATAATTTTTAAATTTTTGATTTCACTTTCTTTTTGACTTAAATAACCAATAATTGGACCAATACCTAATGGTTTTTTAGATGCTAAAGATTTTGAATATTCGGAAGTGTAAGTGTCCAATGCCTTTTCAAATACTGCAACTGAACCAGTTTCATTGTATACTGCCATTACGTCAGTCAATGCATCAGCATATTTTGTTCCTTCCAGACCGGACACAACATTGGTAACATCCGGAGATTCCATTAAATCTTTAAGTTTCCATTCACGTAATTGGTATCCTTCTTCTAATATATAAGGAGCGATTGCATCATAGTCGAGGCCATCTTCTTTTGCCCTTATAATTAGTTTAAGATTAGCTACATCAACTTGAGTTCCAACATAGGAATATAAAATTTGTTTATTTTCATCTGAAGGAACATCAGTAGAACGTAATAATTTGCCCAAATAATATTTATCTAAAGCAGATTCTAATGGAAGAATCATTTTAGTATCTTCATATTGTGGAAGAGCATCTTCTAAAGCTGTAGCATATTCTGTGTTATCTAAACTTGTGACTATTTCAGTTACATCACCAGCATCGGCTAAAGATTCTAAATCCTCGTATAATGATCCGCAAGGGATTAATAATTCTCTTGTTTCATCGGCTGAAAGGCCAACTTCCTTAGCGGTCAAAAGACTTTTTATATTGTCGATGTCTGCTTTTTTAGACATTACAACAAATGGATCTTTGATATCTTTAGGAGCTAATCTTGCAACGAAGTCATAAGTATTAGCACGTTCAACATCCAATGCCTTATCGAGTGGGTACTCGTCTAAAACATCAGCATATTCAGGAATACCTTTGAGATAGTTTTCAACTTCTTCAATATTGTTTGTTTCAACAATTTCAGAAATTTGTTTTTCGTCAAATAATCTTCCTTTTCTAGCTCTTACTCTTGCACTTGGGTTAAGATAAGGATAAATGTCCAAAATTGGTCTAGATGTAATGATTACAACGACTGCACCTACAACAAGTATTGCTATAATACAAAATACAAGAAATGTTTCCTGTGTTAGTCCTACAGAACTTATTAAGGTAGCAATTTCATCTGCCATATATTTATCCTCCTAATTATTTAAATAAAACTTCAGCAACTTCACTACGTAAGATACTTTTATATCTTTCTAATCTAGCTTCTATTGTATTATTTACTTCAATATCCCCATTACTAGTTTTTAAGATAGCTCCACCAATAGCCTTGATAGGTTCGCCTAAAGTGAATTTAATGCCATCTATTTCAAAACTGTCGCCTGAAGATAAATCTTGTTTAAATGTATTTGTATCGGCTTCGTTTAAATGGATAATTAAATCATTATGACCAATTTCACTAGCAGCTTCTTGAATCATTTTTGCTAATGAATCTTTATAATCATCATCACCATCAGCTGCTTTAGCTTTTAATTCTCCAGTTGCTTGATTAAAAGCCGCTTCAATTACTTCTTCTTTAGCGCCTAATTTTGCTCTACGAGCATTCATCTTAGCTTCAGAGATAATTTGCTGATATCTCATATCAGATTGTTTTTTACCATTATCTAAAATTTTATTTTTCTCTGATTCTGCAGTTTTCTCAGCATTTGCAGTAATTGTTGCAACTTCTGCATTTGCGTCTTGCATGATTATATCAGCTTTCCCTTGGGCTTCAGACATAATGCTTGAAACAATTTTATCTGTGCCTGAGCTCATATAAATTGCCTCCTTAACCTAAGATTCCACCGAATACCATGAGTAAAATAGCAATCAAGAAACCGTAAATAGCCTGAGTCTCTGGTAATGCAGAGAAAATAATACCACGTGCGAACATGTCGTTGTCTTCTACGATTGCACCAACAGATGAGGATGCAGCAATACCTTGTCCCATACCGGAACCTAATCCAGCGAAACCAATGGATGCACCTACACCAATAGCTACAAGACCAGCTTCAACACTTAATCCATTTCCTCCACCTAATAATCCGGAGAAAACGAGTAATAAGATTGCAATCAAGAACCCATAAATAGCCTGAGTCTCTGGTAATGCAGAGAAAATAATACCTCTAGCAAACATATCGTTATCTTCTGCAACTGCACCTACAGATCCAGCAGCTGCCATACCTTGCCCTAAACCGGAACCTAATCCAGCAAAACCAATTGCTACTCCAGCACCAATTGCTGCTAAAGCAGTACCTAAAGCAATTTCTACCATATTTAATTCACCTTTAAATAATATTGATTTTTATATTTTTTAATTTAAATTTAAATGAAAAATTTTTAATTTTTAGTTTTAGTAAATGTCCTATTTGCTTTAAAAGCTTCGAATTTGTTTTTTCCACCCATAAAGAATTGGGAGAAGAATTCAACATAATTCAAACGCAAAGCGTTAATAAATGCACCTAATACTTGGAAAGCGAAGTTTGCAATATGACCAAATATAAAGATAAATATTGCAAGGACTATTCCAACAAATGGAACCATATTATCAATCATTTGAGCTAAGATGTTAACTGTCATAGCAATACCACCTGTAGCTAAACATAATGCTAAGAGACGAGCATAAGATAATACATCTCCCATAAATCCGAATATATCCATTACTCCATATGCACCATTAGCATAAACAAGCATTCCAATACATGCAAGTATTAAAACGCCACCCAACGCCATTCCAATCATACCGATTGCAGGCATTAAGTAACCAAGTGCTAATAATATAACACCAGCTTCTAAAACAAACCAACATAATTGAGATCCGATAGCTTCTTTTTTGTTACCGTATCTGAAATTATCAATAGCTCCAATAATGAAACCAATATTGGTATAAACGACACCAATTGCGATTGCAATTATTAAGATAGTATCTGGATGTTTAAATGCTTCTACAGGAGCGAATACTGTTGGTAATCTGAATCCCATAATTCTTTCTGGGAAATCTCCTATGAAACCATTAGTTATAAGACCTAGGATAACGGCCCATAAACCAGACCAAATTAAAATCCAACCAAAGGCGTTCATTGTTTTATCGACTTTACCCATTCCTCTTAATAAAACAACACCAATAATGGATACAACTAATCCATAAACTGCATCAGTTAAACAGAACCCGAAGAATATTGGGAACATAATTGCAACAAATATGGTTGGGTCGATTTCATTATAACGTACTGGTGAGTACATATCGACAAGGTATTCGAAAGGTTTTGAATACCACCCATTTTTTTGTAAAATAGGTACATTTTCATCATCTGTTCCTTCGACTTCAATTAATTCAAAGGCACAGTGACCATCAGAGCTTTTTTCTACTAACTGTTCAACTTTTTCGGTATCTTTAACAGGTACCCATGCTTCAAGCATGTAAGCATCTTTGGTTTGAACAAATGCAGAAAGAATCTCGTTCTTTTCTTTTTCATTTTCAATTTGCTCTTTGAGTGCTAATATTTCATCATCCCATTGTTCAGCGACAACTCTTAATTCTGATTTAACAGTTGAACGTTCTGATTCAATGGCTGATAATCTTGCATCAGCATTTGAAATAATCTGCTGAGGAGTACCTTCAACGTTTCCTATTTCAATTTTCTCAAAGTCGAATTTACGAAGAGTTGCGTAAACTTCATCGCTAAATTCTTTTAAAGTCACCACAACGATAGTTTCATAATCTTTATCATCGCTTGGGACTGTAAACATATCTAATTCATCAGTCAAGTTACTTAATTTAGTTTTGATTTCTGAAGCAGATTCAACATTAATCCTTCCAACAGTTGTAGAAGTGTACTTAGAATCTTTTAAAAGAGCTAAATCCATGTCAAAATTAGATAAGTGTCTAGCTAAACTTTTATTAGACTTTAATTCACTTGTTTCGGAGTCGAGAGCGGCTAATTTTCCCTCAATGACATGAGTCTTACTTCCTACCTGGTCTAAAGTCTCTTCAGCTTTAGCAATAAAAGCTTCAGTATCCAAATCTTCAACTTCTTTCTGGACTGGCAAATCTGGACTAATGAAAGACATTAAAGTATCTTTAATCCCATGGCCTTCTGATAAAGAATTTCCCAAAAGTTCAGATATACCGTTTGTTTTCATTAAAAGTGAAGATAATTTACCAGTGTAAGGAGTAGCCTTTGCAGGAGTTACTAATTCCGCTAATTCAGGATCTTGCTGAATACTATCAGAAATATCGCTGATTTGCACTAGCCCTTGTTCGTGGAGCGCATCCACTGTAGGAGCTACGTACTTTTCCAGCGTAACTATTCTAATTTTTCGCATTCTAGCTGTCTTGAACATATATTCTCACACTACAAAATATTTTTGACAATAATTGAAGCAGCTTCGTCTACGTTTGCCATAGCAGCATCTTTTAATGATTTTACATCATTTTCAGAGCTAGCAGCAATAGATTTAGCTTCTTCTTTAGCTTTATCTTCTGCATCAAAAACAGTATTTTTAGCTTCCTCTTCTGCTGATTTTTTAGCTTCTGAAATAATTTCTTCAGCTTTCACTCTTGATTCATTAATTAAATCTTTTGATTGTGATTCTGAATCAATTATGAGTTGTTCAGCATCAGATTCAGCTTTTTTTATCATTGCGATTGGGTCTGATATCTCTGCCATAATAAATCACCATGGTATATTTAATTTTTATTATGCTTAATATATATCTTTTACTATATTTTTCTAAAAAATAAAACAAATCATGACTTAAACTAAAAAATGATAACAAAAAAATAATATTTTTATAAATAAATATGTTAAAAAAAAGAATTAAAAAAAATAAAGGAAAAAAATATTACCTATAGAAGAATTTAAGGATTCCTTTAGGTAATTTCATTAAATAAGCTAAAACAGCGATTGCAATGATAATAATACCGATTATAGCAAAGCCAATATTGTATGGAAATGCAAGTATCGTATAACCTACAACACCAATAACAATACCTTCAAAGAAAAATACTGCCTTTGTCCATTCAGGCTTAAAAGTAATGATAATGTATGCAATACCCAAAAGAATAAGGATAATTGATGTAGCGATACTATCATTGGTTAAAACTTCCCCTCGAATAAGCGGAAGGATTCCAACAATTATTAACACAACAGCCAATAGCATCCCAAGCATTTTAAAAGTTTTAATACGAGACATACATCAATATTTAACTAACTTAATATATAACTATTAATCATGAACAGATGTGTCTGGATAATACTTAACAGAAATTTTGAAATGATGCTTGATGGCGAGATTGACGAAAATCAATTAAAAGACAAAAAATTCTCTCCCGGAGGAGACATATGGACAGAAGAGCTTCCTGTGTTAAAAATAGCTGATGAACAGGTTCAAAAGGAATATGATGAGTTCAGAAATGATATTTTAACACTGTTTTTAGAGCCACAGGTCAATGAAGTCTTTGTCAATGCAAAAATAGGTGAAGAATCAGAATACGATAATCCAAGCATTTCAACACCACTGATAATAAGAAAAATAGAGGAATATGATGTTGAAGAAATCATATCCTAAAACAGTTTATTTGCCTTTTCAAGAACTTCTTCCATTGTATTAAATTCTAAATCTTCACCGGATTCAGATTTTGTATCTGTAGTGACCAATACATGTGGTGAAGCCCATAAATAGCTATATGTAAAGTATACAACATTTACAAGCAAGGCCAAATAAACGAAAAAGAGACCAATCATCAAAAAGAGGATATGGACATAGTAGTTTCCATACCTGTTCTTTTTCATTAAAATGAAATGGCTTTCTTCCTGTATTTTCTTAAATTTTTGCTGGGACAATTCATCGGTGATTTCATTCATTTCCTTTGAACTGTCCGCCTTTAGAATAAACAAATCCATATTAATCTATAAATAAACGGTAAATTCATCAATTTCTTTTCTTGGGGTTTCTCTTGGTTCAGCATTGCCGTAACCTAAAGGTGTGAAAAGTACCGGCTCTTCAGTATTCTTTAATTGTAAGAATTCTCTTGCCTTATCCGGCTTAAATGCTGCAATATAACATGTTCCAAGCCCAACGCTTGTTGCAGCCAAAATGATATGATCCATTACAATAGTAGCATCAATGTCTGAAATGTTTTTATTGTCCCATTTTCTAACCCATGCTTCATCGGTTTTTGCAACAACACACAATACATAAGGTGCTTCTGTAAACCAAGGAGCAGAATAGATTTCAGATAATGCCTCCTTGTTTTTCCTGGTATCAATGACATAAACCTTAAAAGGCTGATAATTGACTCCTGTAGGAGCAATGGTTGCTGCTTTTAAAACATAATCAAGTTTTTCCTTTTCAACTTCCTTATCCAAATATCCTCTCACACTATATCTTTTATTGATAACATCATCAAATTCCATTTTTAATGACCTCCATAGACTATATCATCCAAATCACAAAAACGTCTGAATTCATCTTCATCCATTTTTTCTTCATGAATATGAGCAATAATTCCCGGAACACGACCTATTATAAAAATTCCCAATCCCAAATCCGGTGTGAAGTCCAAATCTGATAAAATAGCTGCATTAATACCATCGACATTGAGTTTAACTCCCTTGTTATGATATAGCAAATCTTCAAGAGCTATTGCCAATTTTATATGAGGACCTACGAATCCCTCTTTAATTGCTATTTGAATTAACTTTTCAGCTCTCGGATCTGATGTATGGTACCTGTGGCCGAAACCTGGAACCTTTTCCTTTTTTGAGGCATAATCATTATATATGTCAATGGCCAGCCCTGCAATCTGTTTATTGTCCAAATCACTGTCTTCAGTTAGAATTAATGAATTGATACGGGACTGATATAATTCCATAGTCTTTTCTATAGCTCCAGCATGCTTATGTCCAAATGAAAGGAGCGCTCCTGCAACTGCTGAGTTTAAAGGAGAGCCTGATGAAGCTATGATTCTTGCGGTTTGAGTGCTTGGCGGGGTTACGCCATGATCACAAAAGGACACCAGCACATGATTAAACATTTTACTTTCTTTAACTGAGGGCAATCTTCCTTTTAAAATCAAATAAATCATGTCAGCATATCGGATTTTTTCAATTAAATCCTGCTGATTATATCCTCTTGTGGTTAATTTATTGGGTTCTACCTTAGAAATGGTAGTTTTTAAAGAGTGTTCATTTACATGGAAATTATTTTCTTGCATGATTAAAATATAATTTAATATGTTTATAAATGTTATAGTATTTTTTCAGGGAAATATTACAATCTCAAGGTTGCTTTTCTAGGTTCAACAAAACAGGATGGTCTAACAGAAACTATGCGAACTCCGCTTGCCCTTTGATTTCCAATTTTAATGAAAGTACCTAAAACTGTGGTATTGCCCCCAAAACCTAAAGGACCTATATTTGTTTGATTCAGTTTTTGAGTAACATACTTTTCCTCATCACTTAAATCATCCAGATTTCCATATACCATTGATTTTAACATTAATGATGATGCTTCATAATGACTTCGGCCTATACCTATGGCGGGAATTGAAGGAGTGCATCCCAGAAGTTTTAAGGAATCTTTAAGCCAATCTATAGCTTCATTAATAACTATCTCGAAAGAACGTTTATGATAGACTCTGTAAGTTTTTGCCCTTATTTCAGGCCCTCCGCCCTGCAATAAAAAATGAATGTTCAATGTATCAGGGTTTTCGGCATTGTCAATCAAAAAAGAGGAGGGTTTCATTAATCCTGGATCTTCATATAATCCCTGTGACTGTTCAATTTTCTCGATAGAATTGCCTTTAACGGCCATTGGTCTTGCCGGAAGTTTATTTAATCCCTGATAAATCCCTTCATTAATCTGTGAAATTAAATCAGGAGTAATTTGTCTATCTGAGCCCATTTCAATTATTACATGTGGAATGCCTGTATCGTCACACAATGGAAACTTTGTTTTTTGAGCGACTTCATAGTTTTCTAAAATTTGAGTTAATGCCCAGGAAGCATTTTCATTACTTTCATTTTCAATAGCTGATTTTAAAGCATTCCTTTTATCCTCGGACAGGTTAGTGCTTGCTTTAATTATAGAATCAGATACTTTATCAACAATATCCATCGTTATCACTCAGGAATAGCCAAATCATCAGACCTTTTAGGAGACATTACCGCTTCAGGCAAATATTGCTTAATCATTCTTTCAACCAGTTTGACCTGTTTTATTCTTGCGATGGCTTCTTTTTCGGTAGTGTCCCAGTTATGGTTGGCTGCAACAGAACCTCCAGTTTTTAAATAGACTGGAGAGGCAACTTCAATGAATTTAGGGACTTCATAATGCCTTATAAAACCGCCGGTTGATTTTGGATTTTCAGTATGTAAATCAATTGGAATGTCAATTGCATTTCTAATTGATGCAAGCATTGGAATTTGTAAATCCCGAACAGGATTGATTGAATTAAGACCCATGGATTCAAGAACTTTAGCGGATGCGGGATTTCCGTGTCCTGTATGGGCAGACATCTTAAAGTGAAGATTTTCTGGAAGTTCACCCGTTTCCCTCATCTGGTTCAGGACATACAACAGACCCTCATCATACAACAATATTCCACGAACACCAAGGCTAACTGCTCTTTTAACATCCTCTATCGCATAAACCAGGTTGTCATAACCTCTTAAACGATAACCGATTCTACTGCCTTCTTTTGTATGGACTGTAGCGGAGGTGTCATAAGTTGCTCTCGGTCCAACGGACAAAAATAATTCACAACCATATTCTTTTGCCAATCCAACCATTTCAGCAATTTCCTCATCTGTAAGGAGCATTATTCCCTTGGTTTGAGTTACCCTATGGATTACCAGGTCCTGCCTTCCAGCTTCATCCAAAAGTGCTTTCATTGTTTTTGGTGATTGGATTCCAGGAACTTCAAATCTGAATTGGCCTCCATCTTCAAATCTTTTATCTGATACAAATCCCGAATCAACTTCATCAATGCCAATCTGTCTTAAAAAATCTTTAGTATTATTCATTTAAAACCCCAACAACATCAGTCATTGAATAATTATCCAGCTCATCAATAATGACAAGATTATTTATATTGTAATTAGGATTTAAGCTTTTGAATTTATCAATCAGTTCGCTTAAGTCATATGGATTTTCAAAATCTCCTTTCGGAATAAATGTGATGTTTTGAAATACTCCGTTTCTAAATTCCTCATCCAATTTAATGATGACATTGGAAGGTCTTTTATTAGGATATAAATCGTTTAATTTTTCATCCTTTAGAATAATCATTTTATCGACAAGATTCTTAATGTTATTTACTTTATCGACAGTGGAATAATTTTCAAATAATCCATATTCGACCAGCCTGTCAAGCATGTCAATGTCAACTTCCCCCATGACCAATGTAATGGCCACTGCATAAGGAAGGCTTTGCTTTAACTCTTCCAAATTCTTCGGATTAAAATTGTTGTGGTCTGCTGCAACGTCATATGTTTTAACGGCAACATTTTCAATATGGACATACTCTTCACCCAGACTTGTCCTTAATTTCAGCGCAGTGTCTATGGAAGAGTGCAGATGTCTGCAGAAGGGATATTTTTTGAAATAGATGTCCCTTACCTTAACCGTACCCACATCTTCTAAAATTGAATCGAATGAATAATCCTCACTGTTAAAATCTTCATGATAAACCATTGTTTTTAGAAATCCTTCAGATCCTTCAATTATAGTTTCAGCACCAGTAAAACCATTTCTTGCAAGAAAAGCAGATAAAATTCCATTATAATTTGCCTTTCCAATATGGAGAACCTTGCCCATGCTTCCAGCATGATCTGATTCCAAAAGGCCTGCAGCCTGAGTACCACATAATCCCAAAGCATTCAATGTCTGGGATTCATCAAGTTTAAGCAGTTTGGATGCCACAGCTCCCGAAACGAATGTTCCTATTGTACCTGTGGTGTGAAAACCATTATCTCTATGGCGAGGATTAACGAGTTTTCCAAGTAAAATTCCAACTTCATAACCTACATTAACTGCTTCAAAAAACTCCTTTCCACCTAAACCATAAGCTTCAGATAAAGCCAAAGCTGTTGGGAAAATAACGCAGCCCAAATGTGCCTGTGCCTGTCTGTGACCGTCATCCAATTCCAATACGTGAGCTGAAATACCATTAATAAAAGCCGCATTCAGCACATTGGTTTTTACGCCAGGCTTTCCGATGATTGATGCCTCCAAACCAAAAGCATCATTTTTCTGAAATATTTCATTAATAGTGTTAAAGGCTATTGCTGGAGAGTTTTCATTAGCTCCCCTATATGTTACACCGATAAAATCAAGAAAAGCTGCTTTTATAGTATTGATTGACTCAACAGTAGCTTGTTCATAACGATAATTTGAAATGAATTTAGAAATATCTTGTAAAAACATAATAATCTCAAACATTATTTTTGTATGAATAATCTTAAATAGTTATCTTAAAAAAATGAAAAATGGATTTAAGCCGCTGGAACACCGGTTAACACAAGAACGATATGTGCTACAATAGCTGCTCCATAATATGTAGCTGCAATGACTAAAACAGTTATAACAATTGCTCTCCATCCAAGAGCCTTGAATTCATCCCAGCTTTTACCCATTCCAATACCTACATAAGCCAAAAATACTGTAACGATGGATAACAGTTCAACCTGAGAAACATACTTAAGCACAAATTCAGAGGTAGGCATGCCAGGAAATGCTAAAATTATACCGATGACACTTATATAAAGAATAGAGGACACATTGAACGGCAGTTCTCTTTCCATCCATACGCCCGCAAGAGTAATGAGGGACAATATCCCCATTCCAATTAAGGAATCAGTCATTGGATGCTTATAACCCAAATAATTACCTATAACAGTTATCATTGAAAATATGGCTAACAGCAAAATCCAATTTAAAATACCGTGAACAGAAACAGCTTCACTTCCGTCAATCAAATCAGGCATATTAGTCTTCCTCCTCCGGAACTTTTACAAGGGATTTCTTTCCGATTTTTGGCTCCAACCAATTATAGATTTTTTCAGTTAACGGAAGAGCAATAAATATTACAATATAAATACCTACACAGAATGAAAGCAAATTACTGAATCCTGCAAAGGCTTCAATTTGAGTTTCCAAACCAGGAAACGCCGCCAAAGTCGGTCCAATAGCTGCTGCATTCATACTGGCACTTCCCACACCACTGGCCATAGCATATGCATATGGATGCAGAGGCAGGAAGGATAATGAAAAAGTAACCAAAAAGCTGATGAATATAGTACCGATAACAGTACCGATAATGAATATCGCAAATACCCCTCTTGATTCTGGAGAGTTGAATCCATATTTATCTACGACTACCGCAACATTCGGCTCACGACCAATGGAATTTGTCATTCCAATGGCTTCCTTTTTAAATCCTAAAAGAAGAGCAATAGGTAGCACTAAAATAGTTGCCAGATGCCCTATTTCCTGCAATATTAATGCCGGACCCATATCAAAAATCAGACTTATTGACTGACCACTTGAAATAGCTAATTTTGCAATCAAAACACCTATAAAAAGCATCATGGCCCCTTCAGCAATACGTGCCTGTCTTCTATGAATCCATTTGATAGGTTTTATTAAATAAAAAGCAAGTCCCAGAATAATTGTGTAAATTAAAGGCATGATAGTTATGGCAACATCCTTTGTAATAGGAATTGTTATTGTTCCAATTAATTCAGCAATTATTACTAAAACTAATACAGTACCATGTAATCGGATATCTCTCCATGGATTTTTCCTTAAAATCCTTTTATCGGTTTTTTCACGATAAATGTGTTCAACCTGACCATCATTGCCCTTATCTGGAATAAAAATCAACTCTAGTAATTACTGTAATATTATAATGAACATTATTAATACAGTTTATATTTTTCTTTAAATCTAATATTTAAATTGATAAGATTTAAATCCCAAAATTCACTATTAGTGAAATAAATGTATAGAAAAAATTCTCAAAATGAGAATTAATTATTTTTTTAAAAAAGATTAAATCATTCCTGTAGCAAACAATGTCAGATGTGCAATAGTTGCAGAACCCAAATAAGTTCCAGAAATTACAATCATGGCAATAATAATTCCTTTCCAACCGATTTTCTTAAATTCACCCCAGTCATTACCTATAGCAATACCAACATAAGCTAAAAATGCAGTACATATGGTGGCCAAATTGATTTGTGAAACATAATGGATAACAAAATTGGATGTCGGAACACCAGGAATAGCTATAATTATACCGATCAAACTAATGTAGATAATTGACTGAATTTCAAAGGGAATAAGCCTTTCAAGAGACATTCCGACAATAGTGATAAGGGAAACTATCATCATTCCAATAAAAGAATCTATTATTGGAGAATTATAACCTATAACATTTCCAACAGTTACAATAATTGAAAAGACTAAAAGCAATGAGCCCCATCTTTTGAGTTTGCCGAAAGTCAATTCCTCTTTGGAAATGTACTCATCCTGCTTTACTCCCTGAATGTCATATTCATCATCAATAGATTCTTCATCACCCTTCAATATATGGGGAGATAGCCATGCATATAATTTTTCTGCAAGAGGTATGGAAACAAAAATACACATATAAATACCGAAACAGAATGAAAGAAGATTACTGCAGCCGGCAAAAGCTTCAAATTCAGTAGCCATTGACGGAAAAACATGGGATATTGAAGCCAGAGATGCGGCGTTCATACTCGCACTACCAATACCTGAGGCCATTGCAAAAGCATACGGATGAATAGGTAAAACGGAAACACAGATACTTGACAAAAGACTGATAAATGCAGTACCGATAATCGATCCTATTACAAAAATCGCTAAAACTCCACGTGCCTCAGGAGACTTGAAACCAAATTTATCAATGATAACTCCCAAATTGGGTTCACGACAGATGGAACTTGTCATACCGATAACTTCTCTTCTAAAACCCAAGAGTAAAGCAACAGGCAATGCTATGAGAGTCCCCAAATCTCCGAATTGCTGTAAAATCAATGCAGGACCCACATTAAAAATATCATCTATAGATTGACCGCTTGAAATTGCTAATTTAGCAATCAAAACTCCAATAAATATAACCATTACTCCTTCAGCCACTTTAGATTGTTTACTGCCAATGAATTTAAAAGGTTTTAGTAAAAAAAGAGCTAAACTCATAACCAAAGCATATAATAACGGTAATAAAACTATTTGAATAGTATCAGTTATCTGAATCTCAATGACACCAATAAGCATTGAAATTATGACTAAAACAAAAACAATGAAATGCAAATTATATTCAACCCACGGGGGTCTCTTTTTAACAGCCCTATCTGTTTTTTCTCTATATGGATGTGTCTGATTAGTGATAAAATCCCCTCCAACAAATATGTATATCGGATGCAATAGTTTCCAATTATATTAGTAAACTATAAAAAAAGATGTATATAAACCCCTATGATTTTATTCCCATTTTTTCCAAAATTAGGAAGAAAAAATAGGAAAAAAGTGATTTAAAGTTCCTAAAAAGTGAACAATAAAATTCGATTTAAAATTAATTAAATTTTAAAATAAAAATAAAAAAGAGTTATTTAAATAAATTACATTCTGCAAAGTGGTTTTGATAAGTGTCTGCGTGCACTGACTGGAGTTTCATAAAACTGACCATTATTTAAAAATCTATCTATTTTTATAGACACTTTTTGTGAAGATTTTATTCTTTTTCCGCATTTTTTACATTTGAAACCTTTACCCTTTCCGGCAGATGTCATTCTTTTTCCGCACTCGCAGACAGGGTTTTTATATTCAACATCATTCAACTCAAGAACCTGAAACTTTTCAATGTTGAATGTATTCTGCTCACCGATTCCACCATAAAGCTTTATGATATCACCAGGACGTAAATGAGAAACAATTGCCCTAAAATCCTTTGTCGGTTCATAGGCTCCGCATTCAATTTCGCCGGTCTCATCAAATACTGTAAAAAACATATGTCCGCCATCAATTACATGAGGCCTGTCCTTTACGGTAGAGGTAATTTCATAACATCCGTATTGCTTCATTTGAGAGATATTGTCCGCCTTTTGAATATGCATGTCAGTGTGCTGGTTGGTTAAAAAGATACAGTAATCTTCAATCGGTTCATTCACTTTAACAATATCCAAAGCATTATTTAAAATCGAATCATCATTTGCACGAATCCCATATAAAACAGGACATGGGGTTTTAGGCTCAATTGCAATGTAGTTTTCAGCGTAATCCACGTTTTCAAAGGTGTCCGGGAAAGTCTCCTTATCCATTTTGATTACGGAGCCATAATCAATCTGGCGTTTGGTGCCGTAATTTTCAGGAGCCCTATAAGCAAGGAGTTCATAGGTATAATCACTTAAAGGCAGACTGATTGCTGCAATAGATCCGATAATTCCTCTTCCCTTTTTGAATTTATGGATTTCACAGCCTACAGATTTTCCAAACTCTTCTGCTTCATCAATTGTAATGAATTCATAGATTGCCCTGAAGGCATAATCCCCCATTTCAGAGGTGATTTCCCCGTCATAAAAGATAACGCCAGGATTTGTATTATCACAATCAAACATGGAAAGAGCTGAAACTTCATCCAAAACAATTTTTTTAGCCAAATCCGCTTTTTCATCATTGATGATTTTAAATGAAACCCCACCATTTCCTCTTGTTTTAAAGCGGGCAAAAGGATTCAATCTTATAAGGCGAGGATAGCCTACAATATCAATGTCATTCTCTTTGAGTTTCCGGATAATGTGGCATGCCAGATAAGTCGTGCACATGCCGTCGGGAGAATCAGTATCGTCAATTCCAATATATAAATAATTAATTATAACCACCTTTTTACATTAAATTATTATACCTAAAAGTAATATATAATTTTTTAAGCAAAATTAAATGGTTGTATAATATGTTGACACGAAGTAGAATGCTGCAAGAAATTGAAAGATTATTAATTTCAGAGGGCTATAAAACCTCAGATATTTATGATCAAGGTTCTTTTGATATTGTTGCTCGTAAAAACCTATTAATTTTACTTTTAAAAACCTTTGTCAATATTGACAGCGTTAATGAAAAAAATACTCACGAAATGAAGCAGCTGGCCAATATCTTTTTAGCTTCCCCGATAATAGTTGGGGCAAAATCCAGAAACGGCCTTCTGGAAGAGGGAGTAATCTATGAAAGGTATGATATTCCAACCATTTCCTTTGAAACATTGAAAAATATGATAATATACAAGGAATATCCTGAAATATTGGCTGACAGGGGAGGATATTTCGTTAAAATTGACGGTAATGTCATAAAGCAGTACCGTGAAGAATATTCAATGTCATTGAAAGACTTGGCCGATCTTGCCCACGTTTCAAGAGCTACGATGTATAAATATGAAAATGAAATCGTCCGGGCCAATGCCGAAACGGCAATGATACTGGAAGAGATATTGAACACAAAGGTTACATTAGACATTGACATATTGAAATACAGCCAGGAAGACCAAATTCAGTATCATGCAACAGGTGAAGGAGCAGAAGATCTGTCAAAACTCGGTTATGGAGTGGTTTCCACAAATAAAAGTCCGTTTGACGCTGTTGCAAAAGATAAAAACTCATCATTAATAGCTAATGTTGAAAAAAACAGAAGCCAGAAAACTTTAAAGAGAATGGCTGTTCCCCTAAAGGATTTATCTATGATTACTTCATCAGAGCCTGTCTTTATCATCAATAACGATAAGATTAAGGAATCCCTTGGAACGATACCTGTCATCAAATCCTGGGAACTGAAAGAGTTTGAACGTTCACAAGAATTATTGAAACTAATTAGAGAAAGAAAAGAAAATCAGTGATAATATGGAAGATTTAAGAATTCCTGACATGGAAAATTACCCTATCAAATGGGTTTGTAATTTTAGAGGTCAAAAAGCAATTGGAATATGCGGATATTCTCAAAAAATAGCTATGTTTGCAGCAGACGAAAGGGTTTCAAGGATTTTAGAAGACATTGTGATAGGAACTCACGAAGACCTTGAAGGCTACGGATGTGAAGAAAAGGACAGATGCTGCAATTTTGACTGCAAATACTGTGAAATTACACCAAGACAATACCTGCAGATTACAGGAAAAAAACCATCAAATAAAAATGTTAAAGATTTACATGAAGGATTAAAAAGCTTAAATGAAGAATTTAAAATAATGAATATTGTTCCTTTTGAGGAATATGATGTAATTCATTTTAATGACTAGAAACTTTTTAAAACTTCCATATCTTTTTTTATTTCATCAACGCTTGCCACACCAAATGTTACCAGATTAATGAAATCCAAAGAATTTAGAAAAGTAAATGCCTCATCAGGCGTTTGAATGCCGACGCTCAATACACGGCATGCAATTATTTTTTTATTCAAATCAAGAATTTTTTCCCTAAATTCAGCCCTTTGCGCCTTTAAAAATGAAGGGGTGTCCATCATATAGGCAAAACTGTTTATAGGAAGCATATAAAAATCAAACAAATCCATATCAATATTATCTTTAAGTAAATCTGTTGTTCTATATGGATAAGCGGTGATTAAACCGGACAGTGAACCGGAATCATTGATTTGAGTTAAAATTTTAGAGGTCAAATTCCATTTGTATGCGTCAGTTATAAACTCATCTACAAGCATGACTGGAGCATCATAAGCTGAAAAAAGTTCAATGTCTCCTTCCCAGTCGGCTTCGCAGGCAACCTCATAGTTAGGATTCAAATAATCTATTTCGGACTTTCCGACAGTTGCGATAACCTTCATGTCACAGCCGTTTTCACATGCCAGATCAAATGCCTTAAGGATATTTTCATCATTGATTAAATTAATTGCCCTTACGCCACAGTCATAGGCATTTAAAATAACCTCTGCCATGCTTTCAGGCTGTGTGTATAAATCTTCGTAGTATAATCTTGATCTGTGACCGTAATATGGTTCGGCCATGAATGGGCCATAACCTAATATAGTCTCAGGAATAGATTTCTCTTTAAAATCCAAATTTTTTTCAAAAATAAAAATCGCCTTTGATTATTCTTTTTCAACTACAACAGCAGTACCGTAGACCAAAATTTCCTGCATTACATCGGAAATTTCATTTGAGTCAAAACGAATAGCTACAATTCCATTTGCACCCAATTCTTTTGCATGATCAATAGCTCTTGATAATGCTTCATCTCTTGATTCTTCCATCATTTTTACATATTGAGTAATTTCACCACCGAAGAGGGATTTAATTCCCGCACCGATTTGTCCACCGGCACCTCTGCTTCTAACGGTTAACCCATATATAAATCCTTTAGTTTCAACAACCTTAAATCCCGGAATATCATTAGCAGTTGATATTGCAAATTCTTCAACAGATACCATAATTTTCACCTTTTTTAAGTTTTACAATTAAATTTTAAATACAAAGAAATATATATATTTAATTAATATTTATGATAATATTACAAAACATATTTAATATGGTGAAATAATGAAAGTACTCGTTGCTGACGCAATTAATGAGAAAGGAATAGAAAATTTAAAGGAAGTAGCTGAAGTTACAGTCGATACCAGCATTACTCCTGAAGAATTAGTTAATACAATCCATGAATATCATGGAATTATTGTAAGAAGTAGGACAAAAGTTACAAAAGAAGTTATAGAAAAAGCTGACAATTTAAAAATAATTGCAAGAGCCGGTGTTGGAGTAGACAACATTGATTTGGATGCAGCTACCGAAAAAGGTATTATGGTAGTTAACTCACCGGAATCAACTTCCATTACTGTAGCTGAACACACAATGGGATTATTACTTTCCCTAGCACGTAAATTATCCATTGCAGACAAATCTGTAAAAGAAGGAAAATGGGAAAAGAAAAGATTCATGGGTGTTGAACTCAGAAACAAAACTCTCGGTGTAATCGGAATGGGAAGAATCGGTTCACAGGTAGTTAACAGATGTAAAGCATTTGAAATGGATGCAGTTGCATACGATCCATACTTACCTGAAGAAGTTGCTACCCAAATGGGCGTGGAATTAACCGATTTGGAAACTGTACTTAAAAAAGCTGATTTCATTACAATTCACGTACCGTTAACCCCTGAAACCAAACATTTAATTTCACATAACGAATTTGAAATGATGAAAGACACCGCATTCATTACAAACTGTGCACGTGGTGGAATCATTGATGAAGAAGCATTATATGATGCACTTAAAAATGATAAGATTGCAGGAGCAGCACTTGATGTATATGAAGAAGAGCCACCTGCAGAAGATTCCAAATTATTTGAATTAGACAATATAGTATTAACTCCACATATTGCTGCTTCAACTAAAGAAGCACAAAGAGATGCAGCTATTATTGTGGCTGATGAAATTATTAATTTATTCAAAGACGGAACCCCTCGCAATGTTTTAAACATGCCAAGAATTGATAATAGAACTTATCAGGAATTATCACCGTACTTTGAAATCTGTGAAAAATTAGGTAGTTTCATTTCACAGGCTGTTAACGGTAAAATCAAAGATTTAGAAATTGTTTACAGTGGAGAACTCGCAAAAATAGACAATTTGGAAATGTTAACAAGAACTGTTATTCAAGGAGCAGTCAATCCGTTCTTAAGCTCACCTGTAAATGCAGTTAACGCAGCACTTGTGGCTAAAGAACGTGGAATCAACATTACCGAAGGCAGAAAAACCAACGCTAAAGGTTATGAATCATTAATCAGAGTAAAAGCTAAAACAAATAGTGATGAATTCTCCGCTGAAGGAACAACCTTACACGAAGCAAGAATTTTAAAAGTAAACGATTATTGGGTTGACGTAATTCCTAAAGGACACATGTTCATTGCAAAATACGAAGATATACCTGGAAGTATCGGTTCAATCGGCACTAAACTAGGCGAATATGGCGTTAATATCGGAATTATGCAAGTTGGAAGAGATGAAGCTGGTGGAAGAGCAATCATGGTCTTAACACTTGATAAAGAAATTCCAACAGAAGTAATTAAAGAAATCCAAGAGTTAGATAACGTTTACGAAGCTATTGGATTAGAATTATAAAAAACAATTTCACCATATTGTTTTTTATTTTTTTCTTTTTAACCATCAAAAAAAAGTTATTTTTTAGAAATCCTTTTGATATTGCCGTTTTCATCAAATTCTATTTTTAATGAACCGTCATTTGGAATAATAATCGGTTCTAGAGAATTGTTTGAAATTATTTTTATATTGTTTTTTGGCATGCTACGCTTTTCATATTCTTCATATGCAGTGTTGGGTTCATCATCAAAGTTTGCATCCTCATCAAAAAATCCCGGCTTGATGACTTCACCTTCTTTTAAAACATCACTTTCATCAAAGAAATCATCAATGTCTTCATCAAACATATCACTGTAATCACCTACAACGTATTTGCAAGGACTTCCATATTTGTCATATGCTTTGAAGGTAGCATAGCTATATGGCAGACACACAATCATGTGAAAAATACCATGTTTTGAAAATGTCTTTAAGTCCGCACCTGAAGGACTGGCACTTGGCCCAGGATGTGAGTGGACAGATCCCCAATATTTCATGGTTGGAGGCAGCATTTCAGTGTGAACAACAGCACCCGTAGAGCCGGTTTCACCAGGGATAAAAATAAGAGCCAAAATATAAAGTTTTCTATCCTTAATTTCACCATCAAAGAACGCTAAAAATTCATTAGGATAAGACTGTTTAGCATAATAGATTACAGCATCCAGGACTTCCCTATCCACACAAATTTCATCAAATTCTTCCACATCATCACTATTAAATATTTTTGATAAAAAACTCATAGTTTAACCTTTTAGAATAACTCATTAAAAAATTCTTTTGTAAAAATAGGCAAATTACAGTCAACATGAATGAATCTTCGATAGGAAGTCTGCTCTTTACATTCCTTTTTATTAAAACCTGTAACTTCTTTATTTTTTCTATAAACACCGATACCTCTTTTTTTCCAGGTTTCAACATCATTCAAATTAATGCCGTTTTGAAACAACATTTCATGAATGTCAGACAAACCAAGTCCGTTTATTTTTTCATTGGCTTGGCTAGAAGAGTATTTGGATTTTAAAAAATGGATTCCATATCCGTTTACGCAGTTTCTCCAGGCCTCATCCTGCCTCCATTTAAAATAATCATAAATCTTATCATCAGTTATTGGAATGACCCTTGAATCAAAAGCAACAGCCTTTGGAAATTTCACACCGTAATTTAAAGTAAAAGAGGATGATGTGAAACTGGCCATTACTGAGTTTATCTTTTCAATGCGGCCGTTGAAGGGAATTTTATCCAAAAGAATACTGATTTCATCTGAAAAAGTGTAGATAAAAAGAGGAGAAAACTCTTCAAATAACTCCTTTGACACTTCCACTACCACTTTATAGAAATTGTCATCATATGGCTTTGTAAGTTTCATATTTTGGGCAAATGAATGGAAACTTCTGCCATCTAACCGAACAATGATTTTAGAATTAACAGGAACTCTCAAATCAGAATAAATTTCATATTCCTTCATTTATAAACCAACAGAAATTGTTTCATTGAAACTTTTAAGCAATTTAATTGCAGAAATAGCTGCAAGCATACTTGTTTTTGGATTCGCAGCACAAGGATGATTCATTGTTGTTGTTTTAAACTCACCGAAGTCACCTTTTGCAGTAATTTCATGAACATTACGGTCAACGTTAGGATCAACAATGATTTTAACGTCAATGTCCCTGTTACATGCCATACTAATTGTTGCAGCCACGTTAATGTTTAACGGGAATTCCTTTACGGCTTCAGATGCTTTTCCTTCAAACAATACCTCTTCAGCATCAATATCCTTACCTAATGATTTAGGGGATTTGCGGGTAACCAATGTGATTTCCTTTAAACCGAAATCCGCAACTGCCTTAATACCATCCAAACCGACAATTGCCCCTGAAGGCAAGTGAATATGAGCATTATTCTTTTTAGCCAAATTATATGTTTTAGTATAAAAGTCCTTATCCATAAAAGCACCAATACTCATTATAATCATGTCAATTCCCTTTTCCAAAATCATTGGTGCCAGTAATTTAACGGACTCCGGTGAAGCACATTCCAAGACCAAATCAACATCATCAAGCATGTCTTCCAAGTTGATTACTGCTACACCACCGGCAAATGATGCCAAATTTTCTGCCCTTTCAATATCCTTATCGAAAAAATATTTAATCTCAATATCATTGTCTTCAGGAACTATCCTGCTTGCAATAATGTTGGCAATAGCTCCGCATCCGATAATACCTACTTTCATTAAAATCACTTAAAAAGAATTAATAAATAAAAAAATAGTTGAAAGATTGAAATTATAATCTTTCAGATTCAAAATTAGGTTTATTTTCAAATTGTGGTTCAGTTTCAGGTTTTGGAACTTGCTGTGGAGCAACAGACTCAGGCACTGGTGGTTCTGGATTAACTTTTTTAATATCTCTTGGGTTAATTAACATAATGTCCCCAATAGCCTGTACTTTATCGAAATCAACAGTTAATAAGTCATGTTGGAATGATCTTGCACCAACATTTTCCTCAGGAATTCCTTGAAAAGCACCTTTAATATTATCAAGTAAACCTATTTGTTTTCTTTCAGGTTCAACTGCTCTTACTTGTAATTTTGAGATGGTTCCTAATCTAATATTTAAAACAATGTCTTCTACTTGTCCAACATAATGACCAGTGTTTGTATATATACTTAAATTACGTAAATTTGAAACTTCTACCATTATAACACCACAGATTAGTTTATAATAATTAACTAAATAAATATGTATAAGTTTATATTATTTGTTTATATAAATAGTTTTTGTTCAAAAACAAAATTTCACTAATAAAATTAGTTAAATTAAAAAAATAATAACAAAAGTCTTATTAAACATCGAGTTTAATATTATATTAATTATTATTTGAAAGGAGACTAAACATTGTGGGACACAAGTAAAGATTATAGAATTTTAGTGGCAAACAAAGCAAGAGAAAATTACTTAAATTTAATTCCGACAGCATCATTTAGAGGTAATTGGAATAAAAAACTTGCTGTTGAAACAGGAAAACAAATGAACAGTGATTTTCAATCATTAATTTACTCATATCTTGAAGGAGATGACCTTGTTAACTCACCTGATGTTGCAAGCCTAACAGAAAAAACAGAAACCATTGTAGAATGTTTAGGCGGGGAAGGCTGGAATAAGGCATTCTTAAATGCAGCACCAAAAGAAGACCGTGAAAAAACCGCAGAAAACATTGCAAAAGTGAGATTCTTTATTGATACATTATTAGGCCTTAAGGACCGTTTGGCACTAGGTCCGATTAACAATCCGATTATTGGAATTGACATTAGAGTTGGTGAAGTAATGAGCGTTACAAAACACCCTAAGGCCGATTCATTAATGATATGTAATGTTAACTTGGGAAAACGTGCAATAACCGTTGTTACAAATGATTTAAATGTTAAAGAAGGAAACAAGGTTGGCGTTTCACTACTTCCTCCACAGACATTCATGGACACTGTCAGTGAAGGAATGTTTTTAGGAATGGGAGGAAGCATCCTAAAAGAAGTTGACGGAGAACTAGGACAGATGCCAAAAGGAATTCCAATGGAATCCTTAAACGAAACAAGAAATTTAGTAGAAGCTTATCTCGAATAAGCTTCCAAACTGTTTTTATCTTAAATTTAAACCAATCAGTTTTGTTTTAGTCATTTCCTCAACAGCATATTTAATACCTTCTTTTCCACACCCACTACTTTTAAAACCTCCGAACGGCATGTTATCGGTTCTGAACGTGGACTGTTTATTTACAAAAACTGTTCCTGCTTCAATTTCATTAGCACACCCTAAAGCATTTCTGTAGTTTTCTGTAAATACCCCTGCCTGAAGGCCGTATTCTGTTGCATTTGCAATCTGTATTGCTTCATCAACTGTTTTAACTTTAATTAACGGTGCTACAGGACCAAATGTTTCATTGACTACCAAATCCATATCTGGAGTTACTTTATCAATGACCGTTGCCTCATAAAATGCACCGTCACGCTTTCCGCCTATTAATATCTCAGCACCTGCTTTAACGGCATTGTTTACACTTTCTTCTACTTGAAGAGCTGCTTTTTCACTTATTAATGTTCCAAGCTGTGTTGTTTTATCCATAGGATTTCCCATTTTAATTTTTGAAGTTTCTTCAACCAGTATGGATTTAAACTCTTCGTAAATTCCTTCCTGAACGATTATTCTTTTAACTCCCATACATACCTGACCAGCATTTAAATATGCTCCATTGATGACACCTTTTACTGCGGCATCAACCTTTGCATCGTCAAGAACAATCAACGGATCATTTCCGCCAAGTTCAAGGGTTACCTTTTTCATTCCTGCCCTTTGAGATATCATCAATCCTGTCGGTACGCTTCCAGTAAATGAAATCTTATCAATCTTATCAGAAGCAACCAATGCATCACCTACTTCTGAACCGTATCCCGTTATTACATTAATGACACCTGCAGGAAACTCTTCATTTACAAGTTCAGCAAATTTCATGACCGTTAATGGCGCATCAGTAGGTGGCTTGATAATAACAGTATTTTTAGCAGCTATTGCTGGTGCAATTTTATGGATTGTTAAATTCAAAGGATAATTAAATGGCGTTATTGCGGCCACCACACCTAAAGGCAATCTTTGTGTGAATGCGAAAAATCCTTTCCCGTTCAATCCAGCATCCAATGGAACAGATTCACCATAGATTCTTTTGGCTTCTTCTGCTGCAAGTTTTAATGTTTCAATTGACCTGTCCATTTCCACAAGAGCTTCATTAATTGGTTTTCCAACCTCTTTTGTTAATAATTCAGCGAATTCCTCTTTATTTTCTTTAAGTTTTTCACAAACATCATATAATTTATTGGATATTTTAAAAGCAGACATTTCCTGTAAGAATTCTTTAGCATTATTAGCTGCTTCGATAGCTTTATCAACATTATTCAAATGTGCTATTGGTACTGTATCAATTACTTCGCCGTTATATGGATTTATAACATCTTCACTATCCATATCACTTACATGTTCACCATTGATTAGCATGTCCATTTTATCACCCTGTTTAATTATTTATATCTTAAAGTAAAAATATTATATTATGGAAACAACCCGATTTGAAACATTTATCGATGCGATTATTGCGATTATAATAACGGTACTGATTCTAAAAATACAGCAACCAGCAGAACCTACATTATCTGCAATTTGGGATTTGAGAGTGTCCTATCTGGCTTATCTAATTAGTTTTTTAACGTTGTTTAATATATGGTATAACAACCACAATCTATTCCAGAAAATTGACAATATCGACAATTCAGTTGTGTGGATTTATGGAATTATGACTTTTATAATTTCATTAGTTCCCTATTTCACGATGTGGGTTGCCAGAAATGTGGACTCCCTTCCTGCAGAGACAATGTTCGGATTACTGTTTGTATGTACCAATATCCTTTATATCATATCGATTAAAGCAATTTACAGAAGCAATCCTTATAATAAATTCTTACAGGAAACTGACAAAAAAACATTTTATCAATTAAGTCCATTACTAATAATCATTATCGGGTTCATTTTAACCTACACAGTCTATAGACCAGGTATTTACATATCCTGTCTGATTGCAGTACTCATATGGATATGTGTAGGATGGAGGGCTGGAAATGGAGACTGAAAGATTTGAAGCATTAATTGATGCTATTCTTGCAATCATAGTGACAATAATTGTTTTGGAAATTCCTATGGCATCAAACGGAAGCTGGGAAGCATTATTTGAATTGAAATTGGACTTTATAATCTATGCTTTGAGCTTTTTAGTTGTCTTTAATTTTTGGAACTATAACAATAACCTCTTCCACATAGTTAATAAAGTTAATTCAAGCATTATTTGGCTTATGGGAATTGCCCTATTCATACTATCCTTTTTGCCTTATTTGACAATATTTGTAGCGGAAAACTTTAATTCATTCATTCCCCATGCCTTTTACGGCCTTGACTTTTTAGCAACTGCATTAATATCCGTGTTTATTGCAGAACATCTTAAAAAATCAGATAAAGGAAACATTGCACTTCAAGTTGCACTGCAAAGCCATAAACCAATCTATTCAACTATAACATTAATGGTAATAGGTTATATAATAGGTTATTTTGTATATCCTCCAGCAATTACTATATGCTGTCTCGTTTCAATACCTGTTTTGTGGATTGTTTCAAAATATCAGGTCAGGTAAATAACTCTGATATTTCACCTAATTTATTTTTGAATTCAGCCACTTCCCTTGATTGGATTTCACCGCTTAAATCACTGATGTATCTTTTATACATATAAACTGCAAGAAGTACGACAACCATTATACCACCAAATAACAAAATAAATTCTGCAGATGCCTGGGCATTATTATCCATTTAAATCACCATTATTAGTTATATACCCACTTTAATATAAGTCTTTTGTTATTTTACGTACAATATAACTGTTTAAAGTAAATATTGCTTTGATGAGGGAATTTCAAATCCACCGGCAAGGATTGGCTTGGAAAATTTTGATGGGAAATAACGATTGTTGCATGAAAGCAAAACATAGCAGATTTCAAAATCATTTTTCCAATGGAAATGGCGAAACATTTTATATTTAAAAAATTTTAGAAAAAACAAATCAATATCTATAAATAGATTTGTTGATAAAATTTTTAATCATGTGAATGTTTTATTCAAAATAATTGTCTTTTATGATTATATTGTAAAACATGAAACATTTATTAGAATATTTTTCAAAAGGAGCCATAATACATGAAATTGAAAGAACATATTTTAATAATTTTATTAGTACTTTTAATGTTATTTGTCTGCATAGGCTCTGTCAGTGCCTTAGAAAATCAGACAGATGACTTTGGAGAAAATGCAGTAATAGGCAGTCCTGATGAAAGTAATTTTAATGATTTGCAGATTAAAATTAATGCTGCTGATGAAGGAGGTACAGTCAATCTAACAAACAATTATACTTATGATGACAGTTTTTCGAGCGATGGAATAACCATTACAAAGGCCATAACTATTAACGGTAATGGTTTTACAATCAATGGTTTAAATAAAGCCAGAATATTTAATATAACTGCTTCGGACAATGTTATTTTAAACAACATTACATTTATAAATGGAAAATCCGATTTAGGTGGAGCTATCCTATTCAATAATGCCATTTCAGACAGCGTTATTGACAATTGTAAATTTATAAATAACAGTGCAACAACAAATGGTGGTGCCATATATGCTAAAAGCACATTCATTAATAGCACCATTAAAAACACAGAGTTTATAAGCAATACTGCTACTAAAAATGGTGGTGCGGTATACATTAACGAAAATGCTAGTGAAAATACATTTGAAAATTTAACTTTTTCCTATAACCAAGGAAAAAATGCTGATGGTGGAGCCATTAATTTCCATAATCCATTATCCGAAACAACATTTAAAAACATTACATTTTTTAAAAACCATGCTGGAAACAGCGGCGGAGCAATAAATACTGATCAAAATGTAAACGACAATAATTCATATATTAATGTTAAATTTATTAACAACACCGCTTCCAATGGTGGAGCAATAAACGGATATGGCGCTTCTAACAACAACTCATTTGAGGGATGTGTATTTGCCAATAACACGGCTACTTCTCAGGGTGGAGCAATATATTATAAAGGAACTTTTAACTACAACTCCTTTGAATATTGTTCATTTATTAACAACACTGCCAAAAATAATGGTGGTGTAATATATCATTATAGAGCTTCAAATTTCAATAAATTCAATGAAATTTCATTCATTAACAATAAAGCTACCAATAATGGGGGTGTAATTTATTATCGCGCTTCTTCAAGTTCAGACATATATAACAACACAGAATTCATTAACAATACTGCACTTTCCGTAGACGGAGGATGCATAAGTGTCTATTCAAATTTGGTAAACATTACTTTCGATAACTCCACATTCATAAACAATAAGGCCAAAGGAAATGGCGGAGCAATAAATGTGGATAATGCTGCAAGAACTAATAATTTCATCAATACAAAGTTCATAAATAATACTGCTTCCAAAAACGGTGGAGCAATTTCTCTTGTTGATGCAACAGATAATATATGGGACAATACGATTTTCAGCCAGAACAATGCAAATATCAGCGGAGGAGCTATTCACGCATTCAAGAAAATGGAAAATTATAACATAATTAATTCTTCATTCATTGCCAACAATGCAAAAACAAATGGAGGAGCCATAAATATACCATATAACAGCACACATTCAAATATAGCTGATTCTTCATTTATCAACAATACTGCAAGCATTGGTGGAGCAATATATTACATTTACTCTTCAAATGACACATTTTTCAATGTAAACTTTACAAACAACAAAGCAAATACAACAGATAATTCATATGGAGGAGGAGCCATTTACGTTAATGACAGTGCAATATATGATAAATTTGATTCAGTGATATTCACCAACAACAGTGCTATATGTGGAGGTGCACTTTACATAGGCCAATTATTGAGAAATACCTTAGTTGACATGGAATTCATAAATAATACCGCAGGTTTTAATGGAGGAGCAATATATATTAAAAAGACATTCAAACACGACAAGTTCAATAATACCAATTTTATAAACAACAAGGCTTTAAGAAATGGTGGAGCAATTTATACAGTTCCTAGTTCACTAGTAAATACATTTGAAAACAGTATTTTTGAAAACAATAAAGCAAGTGAAGTTGACGGCGGAGCCATTAATTTCCATACGGATTTATTAGAAACAATATTCACTAATGTAGAATTCATCAACAATACTGCAGGTTTTAATGGTGGTGCAATAAACATAGATCATGGTTCAAAAGATAATCTCTTCAATAATACATCATTTATCAACAATGTTGCAACAAGAAATGGTGGAGCAATATATACCCGTTACCATTCAACATCAAATACCTATAAAAACACCATATTTAACAATAATTCTGCAATTAACGTTGATGGAGGAGCAATAAACAGTTATGGTAACCTCGTGAATAATATATTTGATAATTCCACATTCATAAATAATTCTGGGAAAAATGGTGGAGCAATAAATGTGGACAGTAATGCAAAAAACAATCTTTTCATTAACACCAAATTTATAGAAAATACTGCTAAATCCAATGGCGGTGCATTCTGTGCAGATAATACAAACAACGACACATGGAACAATACCCAGTTTATTGGAAATAAGGCAAATAATACTGGTGGAGCCATAAATATCAATATTCAAATGCAAAATGAAAAAATAACCAATTCAACATTTGCAGATAACTTTGCGGGCATTAATGGCAGTGCATTAAACATGAAAGGAAATGATATCAATATAACCGATTCCAAATTTATTAATAATAGTGTAAATGTAATAGTTACACAAGTTTCCGATTTACGCATATTGAATTCAGAATTCATCAATAATACAGGATATAGCATTGATTTAAACAACAGTGAAGCATTAATTGAAAACACAATATTTAATAATGATGCAGGTGCCAGCATAAGGGTATTGGATGATTCAGTATTATACCTATCCAAAAATGAATTATCTCCAGAAGAATATATTTTAGATAAGGGAATCATATTATCTGAAACTAAAATCATTGTTTTAAATAATTTGACTTTAAACTGTACTGTCGGTGACAAAATAACCTTAAATGCGACAATTTATGATGATAATGGAAACATTATCATTGTAGATGATTTAAATTTCATTATTGAAAATGAAACAATTGATTCAATACTGGAAAATACCACATATAAATCTGATTACACTCCAAAAATAGGCAGCCATATTGTCAGTGCTTTTGTTGATTCAAATTTAAATGAATATACTGTAGATTATGGATTAATTATAGCAAAATACAAATCCAGTGTAGAAATAACTCAATTGAACAATATTACTTATGGTGAAAAATTAAACATCGGATTTGAATTTGAAAACTCCACAAGCGTCTTAATTGAAGTTACAGACGAAAATGGAAATGTAATCTACAATGACACCACTTCATCAGACAACATCATTTTAGAAAACCTATCAGCAGGTACATACAGTATAACAATAACAACACAAGAAAGCGAAAACTATACTGCATCAAGTACAAACGCAACTGTAACAGTAAGCAAAGCAGCTACCGAAATTACTCTAACTAATGAAACTGTTGAATTGAAAGCATATAAAAATATTGGTGATTTAGCAACATTATCCCCTGCAGATGCAGGAAATCTAACATACAAATCAAGCAATGAAGACATTGTACTTGTATCAGATGACGGCATTATCTATGCACGCGTAAAAGGTACTGCCACAGTTACTGTGTCCTTTGCAGGAGACAATAATTACAAAGCAGCTGAAAGTAAAAACATAACAGTTACAGTAACCTTGAATGATGCGAGCGTCAGCGTTGAAAATGACACGATAGATTTAAATGTTGATGATAACTGCATAATTAACGCTACAGCAGATCCAAGATTCCTGACTGTTTACTATACCTCAAGCAATGAGTCTGTTGTTACTGTTACTGAGTATGGTAATGTAAAAGCTGTAGGTGAAGGTACGGCCGCCATTACATTGACTGTAGGTAACGGCGAAACCTACGCTGTAAATTCTACAAATGTTACTGTTACTGTAAGCAAAATAGCTACTGCAATCACTGTTGATCCTGATTCATTGGACTTGTTTGTTGGTGATGAAACTGTTATTGTTGCTAATTTAACTCCTGCTGATGCCGGCAATGTTACTTTCACATCCAGTGATGATTCTATTGTTGATGTTGATGCAGAAGGCAATGTTATTGCTCAAGGTAAAGGTACTGCAATTATTACTGTTTCCTTTGCAGGAAACAATAAGTATTCTGCTTCTGAAAGTAAAACAATTACAGTAAATGTTAGCTTGAATGACGCCAGTGTCACTGTTGATAACGATACTTTGGATTTAAAAGTTGATGAAACATATAAAATTAATGCAACCAAAAATCCTGATACAATATTGCTTGATATTGCTTATTCATCCAGTGATGAGTCTGTTGCTGTTGTAGATGAAAAGGGTATTGTTACTGCTGTTGGTGAAGGTAGCGCAATCATTACTGTAAGTGTTGGTGATGATGAAATCTATGCTAAAAATTCAACAAAGGTTACTGTTACTGTAAGTAAAGTTCCTACTGAAATCAGTGTTTTAAACAACACTATTATTTTAGAGGTTAATGATGAAGTTGCTACCGGCGCCACATTAACTCCTGGCGATGCAGGCAATCTAACCTACACATCAAGCAATTCTTCTGTTGCTAAAGTTGAAGACGGTAAAATCATTGCCCTAACTGAAGGTACTGCAACGATTACTGTTTCATTTGCAGGGGACAATAAGTATGCTGCCGCAGAAAATAAAACCATTGGCGTTAACGTTAAATTAAAAGATGCCAGCATTAGTGTCGAACCTGACTCTTTAAAGTTAATCATTGGTGAAAACAGCAGCATTTATGTTACTACCAATCCTGAAGATTTAGATTACATTTTCACTTCCAGTAATGAGTCTGTCGTAACCGTCCAAAACAAAAACCGTGTTGGAAAAGTGGTTGCTGTCGGCGAAGGCAATGCAACCATTACAGTTACCATTAATGAGAAAGTATATGTTAAAAATTCAACTACAGTCAACATTACCGTTAATTCTCCAGTACCTAAAAAAGATTTAACTCTTAATGCAACTGCATTTGAGATTATGGGAAATGTTACTCTTATTGTAACTGGTTTTGAAAATGCTACAGGTAATGTAACTGTAACTATTGGTGAATATATTAACACCACTTCTATTATGATGGGCATGGCATTAATGTCTATTCCTAAATTAAATGAAACCGTTACAGCATACATTTATTATCCTGGTGATGATAACTACAACAACGCTTCAACAACTGTTGATATAATTGCTAAAAAGAATTTAAATCTAACTGCTAGTGCTGATCCAATATATGTCGGTCAAAACGCTACCCTTATTGTTACTGGTTTTGAAAATGCTACAGGTAATGTAATGGTGATTGCAGGCAGAGGATTCTATAATGTCGCTATCATTGATAGTACTGTTACAGTCAGCATTTCCAGATTAAACAACACAACTGCAGCTTATGTCATATACTTAGGTGATGACAACTACAGTATGGCATACATTAGTGTAAATATTACTGTTTATCCTAAGGAAAACGCTACAATCATCATTGATGCTCCTTCAGAAGTGTTTGAAGGCGATAATGTTACTGTAACTGTAATCTTAGCTGAAGATGCTACCGGTAATGTGACTATTAGTAATGAGGCCGTTCCTGTTAAATATGGTACTGCCAGTGCTGTTTTAACTAACTTGCCTCTTGGAAACAATACTATTCCCGTAACCTACTCCGGTGATGACAAGTATAACCCGATTGAAACTAATTTCACTATAACCGCATCTAATGGACCAGACATTATATCAGCTCCTGACGTAACTAAATACTATCACGGTTCTGAAAAATTTGTTGTAAACATAACAGATTATAAAGGCACTCCTTTAGCAAACAAATCTGTTGCTATCCGCATTAATGATATTACATACAACAGAACCACTAATGAAAACGGTACTGCAAAACTGAACATTAATCTGGAAAGCGGTGAATATCCAGTCACTGTTGCTGTTGAAGACATAATTGTCAACTCCACAGTAACAGTCAAATCCACTATAGATGCAGCCGATGTTGTTAAAGTATTCAGAAATGACACACAATATTATGCAAGATTCATTGATTCAAACGGCAACATACTAACAAACACCCAAGTTTCCTTTAACATCAATGGTATTATATACAACCGCACAACAGACGGAAACGGAACTGCAAAACTAAACATCAACTTGGATGCAGGCACCTACATCATAACTGCAACCAATCCTGTTACTGGTGAGATGAAATCCAATAACATCAAAGTAATCTCCCTAATCGAATCCGACGATTTAACCAAGTATTACAGGAACAATTCACAGTTCATTGTCCGCATACACTCTGCTGACGGCAGCTACGTCGGTGCAGGCGAAGAAATAACATTCAACATCAATGGAGTATTCTATACAAGAACCACCAACGCAACAGGCCATGCAAAGCTAAACATCAACCTAGGCCAAGGCAACTACATAATAACAACATACTACAAGAATTGCAGTAAAGGAAACAACATTGAAGTCCTGCCTATATTAACCGCCGAAGATTTAGTGATGAAATACATGGACGGATCACAATTCAAAGCCAAACTGGTCGATGGACAAGGCAATCCTTATCCAAAACAAACCGTAAAATTCAACATCAACGGCGTAATATATAACGAAAAAACAGATAATGATGGTGTAGCCAAATTAAACATAAACCTAATGGCCGGCCAATACATCATAACATCCAGCTACAACGACTTCAACATTGCAAACAAAATTACAATAAGGGGTTAAAATAAAACCCCAATACTTCTTTTTTTAATAAATAATATCGTCTTGCCAGAAAAAATATTTCAAAAACCACCGGCAATTATTGACCCACCAAAGTTCGATATCAAATAGAAAATCCCATATGACACCACAACAATTGGAACGGAAAATTTAATGCCCTTCTTAAAATTACCATACATAATAACACTTATAATCAATCCAACCAACAAAGAATGAATTATAAGGTAAAATTGACCTGCAATAGGTGCCGTAGCCACCAAATCAGTTACCTGACCAAAACTTTCCATAAATCCAGCATAAACACTTACCATACCTAACGCAAATGGAGTTGCAATAACCGCAGAAATTATCAAAAACATTACCGCCATCATAACCGAAGATTTTCTCTCCTGCTTGATTGCAAGCAAATCCCTCAAGTCATCCGAAATGTTCATTATCACATCAGCCATACTGGAACCACTCTTACGACCATCAAGAATAATGATAAAAATACGCTCAAGCTCCCTTGACTTCAACCTCTTACTCATCACAACCCATGCCTCATCAAAGTTTCTTCCCATCCGAATTTCCAAAATCGTCCTACGCATTTCATCGTAAAATGATACTATGGTCAGACACCATATCAGAAAAAATATTTCTTATAAAACCAATACAATGCCCTGATAAAACAATCAAATCAAATGAAAATTATAAAATAATACTATTAAATACCACATTAGCCCAATTAAATTCATATAAACATAATAAGATAAAATAAAATCTTTGATAATGAATTATTATTAAAAATTAAATAGGCCAAAAAAATAAATCAAAAATTATTTAACTGCATACATGAGCATATCAAACTACTTTTCAAAAAGCAATCACCAATATAAATGCAGAAATAATTTCATGATAATATATAAATATATTTGTTGACAAATTCTTAACCATATAAACGTTTTATTCACAAAGCACAACCTTTCAAGATTATTTGTATAGTATAAAACATTTTTATTAGAATACTATTCAAATGGGAGAATAATATATATGAAACTGAAAGAACATACTTTAATAATTTTATCGTTGTTTCTAATGTTATTTGTCTGTATAGGCTCTGTAAGCGCCTTGGAAAGTCAGACAGACAATATTAGAGAAAATAATGAAATCAGCATTAGCGAAAGCCCAGAAATATTAACTGCCAGCGCATCTGATGATGCAATTGGCATATCAAGTGATGAGAATATAATATCAAGCAATAACCGTGACTGGTATGTAAACGCCAGCGCAGCAGATGGAGGTGACGGTTCTAATATCTCTCCATATAATAATTTTAAAAGTGTTTTGGATAATACCAATCTTCAAGATGGAGACAATGTATATTTCGCCGGCAAAGAAAACTACAAAGGCAATGGAATAAATGTGAATTTAGATATTAATAAACAATTGAATCTTTTAAAATATGGTTCAGGTGAAGCAGTATTTGATGCAGAGCACAATTCCAGAATTTTTACAGTTTATGCATCATGCATTAACATAACCGGATTGACATTTATAAACGGAAATGCAGACAATGGTGGTGCCCTTTACTTTAGTAATGCCATTTCCAATTCCAATATAAATGCTACCTATACCAACAACACCGCAGAAGATTCTGGTGGGGCAAACTACTTCTACTGGAGTGTTTCAAATTCAAACATTACCGGAACATACAGCCACAACACCGCAAACAATGGTAATGGTGGAGCAAACAACTTCAACAGAGATGTTTCAGATTCAAATATTAACGGAACATATATTAACAACACCGCAAACAATGGTAAGGGTGGAGCAAACTTCTACTGGAGTGTTTTAAATTCAAACATTACCGGAACATACACCAACAACACCGCAAACAATGGTAATGGTGGAGCAAACTGCTTCTGGGAGAGTGTTTCAGATTCAAATATTAACGGAACATACAGCCACAACACCGGAGAAGATTTTGGTGGAGCAAACAACTTCAACAGAGATGTTTCAGATTCAAATATTAACGGAACATATATTAACAACACCGCAAACAATGGTAATGGTGGAGCAAACTGCTTCTGGGAGAGTGTTTCAGATTCAAATATTAACGGAACATATATTAACAACACTGCATCAAATGCAATAATCTACTTCCAGTACGATGAGGGTTTGGATGCTGAGATTACAAATGCAATTTTTTTAAATAACAAATGTGAATATGAAATTTATGCCTGCTCATCAGGTGTCGTGGTAAAAGATAGCTGGTTTGGAAATAATGCAAGCAATTATATGAATAAACCAAATA